>JBEKYM010000003.1:0-234292 GCA_049510975.1 Acidimicrobiales bacterium | reverse complement strand
AACTCGCCGATCAACAGCACGAGGCGGCACTCGCCGGCGCTCACCTCGGCAGCCTGGCTGCACAGTTCGGACTCGAGGGTGTCGTTCTTCAGATCATCGAACATGTGTTCGAGTCTAGGGGTGGGGTGCGCGCCGGCGGGGGTGAGGCCGAGGTGAGGAGTTAGATGGTCAACCACTCCACGATGGACGGGTTGACCACTTCGGGCCGCTCGAGGTGGGCGAAGTGGCCGGCGTTCTCGACCATGAGCAGGCGGGACTCCGGACCGAGATAGTCGAGCACCGCCGGCGTGACGGCCTCGGCGCCGAGGCAGCCGTCGTCGACACCGTGGTAGTACAGCGTCGACTGCGTCACGGACTGCATCGAGGCCGACTGCTGCGCTTCCAGACCCGGAATCTGCTGTGACGGATCGAACATCGAGCGGTAATAGGCGAGGGCGGCGCCAAGACGGTCGGGAGCGCCGAGCGACTCCTTGACCTTGTCGAGGTCGAACGAAGCGTCGTAGCCGGGCGACCAGTCGCTCCAGAGCCCGTCGATGAAGGCGAGGTTGTCGGCGGCGACCGCACCGTCGGCGAGCGGCGTCTGGAAGAAGAAGATGTACCAGCTCCGCTTGAGCTGGGCGAAGGTGAACAGCGCTTGCATGAACGACATCGTGGGAGGCACGGCGCCCGTCACGATCTTGCGGAACCGGGCGGGGTCGAAGGCGGCTGCTCCGTAGGCCGCCGGCGCTCCCCAGTCGTGCCCGACGAGGGCGGCGTCCGGCCCGCCGCCGAGTGCTTCGTGCAGTGCGACGACGTCGGCGACGAGGGCTCCCATCGGGTAGCGACCGTCAGGCGCGAGCGACGTCGGCGCATATCCCCGCATGAACGGAGCGACTGCGTGGAAGCCTGCCGCCGCCAATTCGGGCAACAAGTGTCGCCAGGTCCACGCCGAATCAGGAAACCCGTGCAAGCACAACACGAGCGGGCCGTCGTCCGGGCCCGCCTCGAGGAGGGCGAAACGGATCCCGTTTGCTTCGAGCTCCCGCTGACCGATGTCGCCGGCCGAACCTCCCGAGGTCACGAGATCGTCGTCACGCCGTACGCGCCGGTCGTGTTGGAGGCCACGGTCAAGGTGCCGGTGAGCGACGTGTGAGCCGTGAGCGACTTGCCGGTCGGGCTCGTGTACTTGGCGGTGTCGTCGAACGTCTCGGTCAGCGTGACCTTCTTGCCCCCTGACGTGCAGGTCGTCGTGGTGGTCTTCACCGTGCCGCCGGTGAGGGTCGCCGAGCCGGTGATGATGCCGGCGGTCGACGAGCCGACGGAGAAGACTTTCGTCGTCTTGTTGTACGACATGGCGCCCTTCTCGATACCGGCTCCGTCTTCGCGGGTCGTGCCCGCCGGCTTGGAGATCGTGACGCCACGGTCGACACCGACGTAGTCGAACGAGATGCCTTCCTCCTCGCCGTTGATCCCGACGCCGTCCGGGCTCGTCTTGGGCGTGAGCGTCGAGACGAAGTCACTCGTGTTGGCGCAGTCGACGGTCGTCGGCGGGATGCAGGAGAGGTCCGACTTCACTTCCGGTGTACCGAGGTTGAACGTCGTCGTCTTCGTCGTGCTGCCCACGGTGCCGCCGCCCGTCAGGCCGGTCACGAGGGCGATCTTGCCGCTCAAGGTCCCCGAGTAGATCTCTTCGCTCCCGCTCGTGCAGGTGGCCGCCTTCTTGGACGTGCCCTTGAAGTTGAGATCGACGGTCGCCAGCGGTGTCGTCTCCGATGTGGCGTTCAGCGTCCCCACCTCGGTGGAGGAGTTGAACGTGAACGTCGTGCTCTTCACGGGGATCATCCACGCGTGCTCTTCGAAGCCGGCGCCGCCCGTCGTGACCGTCCGCTCCAGGCCGACGCTGAACGACGCCGAACCGGCTACGACTTCCGTCCAGACGATCGACAGGTCCCACGTCTCGCCGTTGCTCGTCTTCACCGCGACCGCGGTGTTGCCGAGGGTGTAGGTCGGAGTTGCCGCCAGCGCGACCGCCGGCGCAGCCGCCATTGCGGCCAGCGGCGCAGCGACGCAAAGGGCCGCCAGAGCCACGGTGGCGACACTCGACCGAACGACCCGCCTGAACACCCGCTGCTGTGCCATGTCGGCACCTCCCCTCCGCCGCGCCCCTGCGCGCTCGCTGCATCCTCTCACGCGGCGCCGATCACGGGAAAGTGGCAAGCCACTAGTGTCCACGGGGTTGACGACGAGGTGGGAGGGGGTGGTGATGCCGACGGTGACGTTTTACGGCGTACGGGGGTCCTGCCCGTGCTCCGACCCGGCGCTGAAACGCTACGGCGGCTCGACTGCCTCGGTCACCGTCGATGCGGGCGACGGCTCACCGCCGGTGTTGCTCGATCTCGGCACCGGCTGCAGGCGGCTCGGCGAGAGGCTCCTGCAGCGCTTCTTCCCCGGCGCCTCGATCAGCGCCGGTGCGCCCCCGCGGGACGCCGACGGCCCGGCGCCGGCTCCGGTTGAGCATGTCGGCCCCCGCCTGGCGCTCAGCGCCTTCGTCACTCATCTCCATTTCGACCACGTGCAGGGGTTGCCGTTCTTCGGGCCGGCGCTTCGCTCCGACGTGCACCTGGACATCTACGGGCCGTCCCAGGAAGTGCCGTTCTCGGAAGCCTTCAGCGCCTTCGTCCAGCCCCCGTACTTCCCCGTGGGCATGAGCGAGCTGCCGGCGGAGATGGCACTGTTCGAGATGTCGGACCGCAGTGTCGTGCAGGCCGGCTCCGCTGCCGTGCTCGCCCGGGAGGTGCCTCACGTCGGCCGGACGCTCGGCTACCGGGTCGAGGTCGCAGGAGTGTCCGTTGCCTACCTCGGCGACCATCAGGCGCCCTACCGTGACGGGACTGTGCTTCCCGAGGTGTCAGAGGCGGCGCTCGAATTGTGCAGTGGCGCCGACTTGCTCATCCACGACGCCCAGTACACCGACGCGGAGTTCGCCGTGAAGTCGCACTGGGGCCACAGCACCATGGCGTATGCGGTCGAAGTCGCCAAGCAGGCCGGCGTCCGCCGCCTGGCGTTGTTCCACCACGATCCGACCCACGGTGACGACATGCTCGACCGGCTCGGACGTGAAGCGGTCGAGCTTTCCGGCGACGCCTTCGAGGTTCTGATGGCTGCCGAGGACATGCAGATCGAGCTCGGCAGTGACGATCACGGCAGCCCGACTGCAGTCGATCGCCGAGCCCTGGCGAAGGCGGTGCAGAATCCGGCTTGAATAGGGGTGTGCATCTCTCGCACTTCCCGCCGTCAAGGGGCGGCTCACGGTGACCCCGTGGATCATCGCCGGCTTCGTCATCCTCGTGATCGTCGGGGTGGCGTGGGGCCGAGTTCACTCGGCTCGATCCGAACGCCGTTCCATGGAGAACTACGGCCACGGGCTCGCTGCCCTCGGCGATGTGGCGAAGCGGACCGGTCCGTCCGCCAGTGTCCGGGTGCTGCCCCGAGCAGACACCGGCCGGACCCACGTGCGCACCGACGTGCCCTCCCGCCCGCACGACCACGACGACGACACCAGCCCCCGCCGGCCGGCGTCCGGGAGGCGACCGGCCGGCTCCGGCCGGCTGTACGACGGCCGCCGGCCCGACGGAGACGACCGGCCCAATGCCGAGGACCGGGCCGTGCCCCAACCCGAGGTGGCCGGGCAGTCCTGGTTGAGCGGGCTGCGCGACCGGCCGGCGCCCGTCCCGACCAGCGACGAGGCGCCAGAGCCACCCGCGCCGGCGCAGCCGGCGTCCTCGATCGCGCCGCCCATCGCGCCCGAAGCGTTGCCGACCGGTCCGGTCGTGATGGCGCGCCCGCAGCTGTCGATCTCGCCCGACGAGCTCCGCCGGCAGGCGACGGTGAGGCGGCTCTCGGTCGGCTCGGTGGCCACCCTCGGAGTGCTGGCGATCGTCACCGCCGGCGTCCTCATGACGGGATCGTCGCCGAAGCCGAAGCCGGTCACCGCCTCTCACACGCACACGCCACCGCCGAGCACCGCCACGACGACCACTCGCGTGACGACCACGACGGCGCCGAGCGTCACGCCCGAGTCGGTCTCCGGCAACGACGTGACGTTCAAGGTCCCGTCAGGGCACTACACACTCAGCTTTTCCGGCGTCGGCGGCGCCTGCTGGGTCGGCGTCGAGACGGGCCTCGGTTCGGGCACGTACCTGTGGAACCAGACGGTGGAGGCCGGTACGACCGCCTCCTACAAGGCGTCCGGGCCGCTCGCAGTCGCCCTCGGCGCTCCCGAGTTCGTTGCCATCACGGTCAACGGGGTCCCGGTCAAGATCCCAAAGGGCGTGACCGCCGACAACCTCGTGTTCGCGTCCGGCTGAAGCTGCGAGCGCTTGACTCTTCCGTAGCGTCAACTGGTTGACTGGCTCTCGTGTACGGGATCGGCACGGTCGCACGTCTGGGGCAGGTGTCGGTGCGGACGTTGCGCCACTACGACGATCTCGGCCTGCTCCAGCCGGCGCACGTCGATCCCGCCACCGGCTACCGGTACTACACACCCGACCAGGTGCTGCGGCTGCATCGCATCCTGGTCCTGCGCGACCTCGGCGTGCCGCTGTCGGAGATCGGCCGCCTGATCGACGACGACGTCACCGTGGAACAGCTACGGGGGATCCTGCGGTTGCGCCAGGCCGAGGCCCGGGCGCGGCTCGCCGAACAGACCGAACAGCTCAGGCGGGTCGAGATCCGGCTCGCGCAACTCGAGGAGGGGACGATGTCCGACTATGAGGTGATCGTGAAACGGCTCGAACCGGTGCGGGTCGTGGCCCTGAGCGAGGATCTCGCCGGGTTCGACGAGATCGGTGACGCCTGTGGCCGGATGTACCCGCAGCTGTTGGCTGCCTTGGAGCGGCACCACGTGGGTTTCGACGGCTTGTCGCTGGCGTTGTACGAGGACACGGGCGACGAAGACCGACCGCTTCGGCTCACGACGGCGCTGCCGGTTCCGAGCGATGTGGCCATCGAAGGCGACGGTCTGGCAACGCTCGACCTCGCCGCTGTGGAGCGGGCGGCGACCACCGTCGTGCGGGGCGCGCCGGCGCAGTTCCACGAGGCGTTCCGCGCCTTGCATGAGTGGGTCGAACGGAGCGGCGAACAGGCAGCGTCGTTGGATCGGGAGCTCTACATCGACTGTGATGGACCTCCCGATACGTGGGTGACCGAGCTCCAGACCGTCCTGCTGCCGAGGACGTAGCTTGGCGGCGGCTAGGCTGCGCCGACCGCTTCGAGGACGAAGGCCATGACGAAGGCCCGTTTCCTCCAGAGCTGGTACCGGCCGGACGGACCACCGTGGCCGGCGGACAGCTCCATACGCAGCAGGACGTGCCCGGGCACGGCGTTGTCCGGATGGGCCGAACGCAGCTTCTGCACCCACTTCGTGGGCTCGAAGTAGCTCACGCGAGGGTCGTTGAGGCCGCCCGTCACGAGCATCCTCGGGTACGGCTCGGGGCGGACGTTGTCGTAGGGCGAGTACGACTTGATGAGCCAGTAGTCAGCCTCGCTGGCGACCGGGTCGCCCCATTCCTCCTGCTCGATGACTGTGAGCGGGAGGCTGTCGTCGAGCATCGTCGTCAGGCAGTCGACGAAGGGCACCTCGGCGACGATGCCGGCGAACAGGTCCGGTGCGAGGTTGCTGGAGGCGCCCATGAGCAGCCCGCCGGCGCTGCCGCCGAGGGCGGCCAATTGCGACGGCGACGTCAGCCCCTCGGCCACGAGGTAGCGGGCGGCGGCGATGAAGTCCTCGAAGGTGTGGGGCTTGTTGGCGAGCTTCCCGTCGAGGTACCAGTGCCGCCCGAGCTCGCCGCCGCCGCGGATGTGGGCGATGGCGTAGACGACGCCGCGGTCGAGCAGCGGGTGGATGGGCCGGCTGGTGTTGTAGGTCGGATCGATGCTGATCTCGTAGGACCCGTAGCCGTACAGCAGGCAGGGCCCGGGGCCGGGCGCACGATCGCGCGACCAGGCGAGCGTGATCGGGACCATCGTCCCGTCGGCCGACGGCGCCCAGCGGCGCTCGGTGACGTAGCGGTCGGGGTCGTAGCCCGGCGCCGGCTGGCGGCGCAGCAGCGTCGTCGTGCCCGAGGCGAGCTCGTAGGCGTAGAGCGTGTAGGGGTCGACGAGCGACGTCGTCTCGAAACGCACCTCGCCAGCAGAGAACTCGAGGTTCCTGCCGAGGAACACGCTGCCCGCCGCCGGCGCCTCGATGAGCCGACCGGGCAGCCCGTCGTCGCTCGTGCCGGCAGCGAGCGGCACGATGCGGACCCAGGTGTTGGCGTGGCCCCGTTCCTCGACGAGCACGTAGCCGTCGACGACGTCGATCGAGTCCAGGCGGATGTCGTCCCGATGACCGATGAGCATCTGCCAATCGGCCCGCGACGGGGCGGCAACCGGCGTCCGCCAGAGGGCGAAGTTCTCGGCGTCGTCGTTCGACAGCACGAGCAGCTCGCCGTGGTGATGCTCGACCGAGTAGGTGACACCGTGCCGGCGGGGCTCGACGACGACGGGGGCGGCGTCCGGCTGATCAGTCGGGATGAGACGAACCTCGCCAGTGATGTTGCTGTGGGCGCTCAGCACGACGTACTCGCCGTCCTTGGTCGTGTCGACGCCGAGGAAGAAGTGCTGATCAGGCTCCTCCCACACGAGCACGTCGGACTCGGCCGAGGCACCGAGCCGGTGGCGCCAGACTTGGTACGGACGCATCGCCTCGTCGGGCCGCGTGTAGAACAGCGTGTTGTCGCGGCCGAAGGCGAGCCCGTAGGAGGCGTCCTCGATCAGGTCGGGCAGATCCTCGTGGCGTTCGAGATCGCGCACCCGGACGATCATGCGCTCGCTGCCGTCGGTGTCGACGGCATAGGCGAGCAGCAGCTGGTCGTGGCTGAGGGCGGTCGACTCGATGGCGAAATATTCGAAACCCTTCGCCATGGCGTTCTCATCGAGCATCACGTCCTCGAACTCGTCGCTCTCGGAGACCTGCGGGCTCGGCAGCGGGGCGCTCGCCGGCCGGCGACACATGACCGAATGCTCCTCGCCTTCGATCGTGCGGACGTAGTAGGCCCATCGGCCGCGAGGGGCGGGGTAGCTCACATCGGTGAGCTGGATCTTCGCCAGCATCGCTTCGAGCAGGTCGTCCACGAGCGGCTCGAGGTGCTCGGTGGCCGCCGCCGTATGGGCGTTCTCGGCTTCGAGCAGCTGCATGACGGCGGGGTCGTCGCGGTGGCGCAGCCAGAACCAGTTGTCAGTTCGGGTGTCACCGTGCGCGGTGATCTCTTCGGGCCGCGTCTCGGCGACCGGAGCTCCGAGGGCGAAATCGGAGTCGGTGTCGGCACTCACGAAATCAGCTTCTCACACGGCCGGGTCGCTAAAATCACCCGCAATGCCTACTTCCCGGCTGGTCCGTCGCGCTCGGCGTGCGGCCGGAACGACGCCGCCCGACACCGCCGGCAGCGGCGCGGCGGGCTGGAAGCTGCTCGTCGACTCCCTCCGGCGCCAGCGCAGGCTGTTGGCAAAAGGCTTCGTCTCCGCGCTGTGCTGGACGGTCGCCAAGGTGTCGGTGCCGCTCGTCGTCGAAGCTGCCATCGACCACGGGATCGTCGGGCATCGCGTGTCCGACATCGTCGTCTACGCCATCGTGATCGCTGCCATCGGTGCCGTGCAGGGCGTGAGCGCCGGCGCTCGCCGGTACTTCGCCATGTCGCTCGCCTACGAGATCGAGACCGACCTACGTCACCGCCTCTTCGCCCACGTGCAGCGGTTGCATTTCGCCTTCCACGACCAGACCCAGACGGGTCAGCTCATGTCCCGGTCCGCCACGGACCTCCAGCAGGTGTCCGACCTCATGGCGGTAGGCCCTCTCACCGTGGCGAGCTCGGTCATCGCCGTCGGCGTGGCCGTCATCCTCGTCCTCACGAACTGGACGCTCGCCCTCCTGGCGCTCTGGCCGCTCGTCGTCCTCGGCTTTCTCGTGCGGGCCTTCGCCCTGCGCATGCACCCGGCGGCGGTGTCGTTGCAGAGCGTCCTCGGGGAGCTCTCGAGCGCGGCGGAGGAGTCCGTCAGCGGTGTCCGCACGGTGAAGGGTTTCGGTGCCGAGCGGGTCGTGGCAGCCCGTATGACACAGCGAGCCTCCGACGTGCTGCGGAGGGCGATCGTGACGGTGCGGCTGCGGTCGGGTTTCGCTGCTCTTGTCCAGCTCCTCCCGGCGCTCGGGCTCACGGGCGTCCTCTACTACGGCGGCCGTCTCGTGATCGAGCACCAGCTGCCCGTGGGCGCGCTCGTGGCGTCGTGTGCGTACGTGACCATGCTCGTCGCCCCCCTGACCAATGTCGGGTACGTGGCCGCCTTGTCCGGACGCGCCGTGGCCGCGGCCGAGCGCGTGGACGAGATCCTCTCGCTCACCCCGGTCATCGCCGATCCGCCGCGGCCGGGTCCGATGCCCGCGAGCGGGAGCGAAGTGCGCTTCGAGGCGGTGAGCTTTGCCTACCCCTTGGCCGGCGACGACGGCAGCGGCCCGGCGGTGCTCACCGGCCTCGATCTCGTGATCGGCGCCGGCGAGTCGATCGCCCTCGTCGGTGGGACGGGGAGCGGCAAGTCGACGATTGCCAAGCTCGTGCCCCGTTTCTACGACGCCGACCAGGGACGCGTGACGATCGCCGGCGTCGACGTGCGCACGCTGCGGCTCTCGGAGCTGCGCCGCGCCGTCGGCATCGTGTTCGAGGACACGTTCCTGTTCAGCGACTCGATCCGGGCGAACATCGCCTTCGCCGTCCCGGACTCGTCCCTCGAGCAGGTGCGGGAGGCTGCCCGCCTGGCCGGCGCCGACGAGTTCATCGCCGCCCTGCCCGACGGCTACGACACGCTGCTCGGCGAGCGCGGGCTGTCCCTCTCGGGAGGGCAGCGCCAGCGCATCTCCATCGCCCGTGCGGTGCTCGGCGACCCGCGGGTGCTCATCTTGGACGACGCCACTTCGGCGGTCGACGCCGAGAAGGAGCGCGAGATCGCCGATGCCCTCCGCCAGGTCATGAGCGGCCGCACGACCGTGCTCATCGCCCACCGCGAGGCGACGATCGCCCTCGCCGACCGTGTGGCGTTCGTCGAGCGTGGCCGCATCGCCGCCGAGGGGACTCACGAGGAGCTGCTCGCCTCCTCGGCTGCCTACCGCCGTGTGCTCGCCCGTGCCGAGGCGGCGGCATGAGCGAGGAGTCCGGCACCCGCCGGGTCGTGAAGCAGGCGCTGCGGCCCGAGCGCGCCTTCCTCGTCGGGGCCTGCCTCACGATCGTGCTGTCGGCGGCGGCGGTCCTCGCCGGACCAGGCCTCGTGGGGTACGCCGTCGACCACCTCTCCGGCCGTCCGGTTGCTCAGGAGCTGCACGTGCTCGGCATTGTTGCTGCCTGTTACCTGGCGGCCGCCCTCATCGGTGCCGTCTGCCAGCGCCAGGCCATCCGGTGGGTGGGCGAGATCGGCGAGCGCTTCCTCTACCGGTTGCGAGTGCGGGTGTTCGAGCACCTGCAGCTGCTCCCGCTTGGCTTCTACGACTCCGAGCGCACGGGGCGGCTCGTGACACGGATGACGTCGGACTTCGACGCCATGGAGAGCCTCGTCCAGCAGGGTCTCATCATCCTCGTCATGAACGCCCTGCTGTTCTTCTCCGCCCTCGTCATCCTCGCCGTCTTGTCGTGGGAGCTGTTCGCCGTCTGCCTGCTCGTCGTCCCGATCCTCTACCGGTCCACCCGCAGGTTCCAGCGGGACTCGCACGAGGCCTACACGACCGTGCGCGAGCGGGTGGGCCAGACCCTCGTCTCGGTGCAGGAAGGCATCAGCGGCGTCCGCGTCGTGCAAGCCTTCGGACGTGAGGACCACCAGGTCCGCCATTTCGCCTCCCGCAACCGTGCCCAGCTCGATGCGAACATCGACGCCGTGCGCGTCTCGACGCGGTTCTTCCCCGTCGTCGAGGGAACCTCCGTCGTCACGACCGCCGGCATGATCGGTGTCGGCGGCCTGTTCGTTCACGACCACATCGCTCCGCTCGGCACGGTCGTGGCGTTCATCTTGTACCTGAGCTCGCTCTTCGACCCGATCCAGCAGATGAGCCAGCTCCTCAACCAGTTGCAGCAGTCAGGGGCGGCGCTGCGCAAAGTGCTCGGCCTCCTCGACACCGCACCCACGGTCGTGGAAGGGCCGTCGCGGCTCGAGCTGCCGGCGGCCTCGGTGCTCGAGCTGGCCGGGGTGAGCTTCGCCTATGCCGGCCCGGCGCCGGAGCTGGTGCTGCACCACGTCGATCTCGTGCTGCAGCCTGGGGAGCGGCTGGCGCTCGTGGGACCGACCGGGGCGGGCAAGTCCACTCTCGCCAAAGTCATCGCCCGCCTCTACGACCCGGTGGCGGGGACGGTCGCCTACGGCGGGGTCGACTTGCGGGAGGCGAGCTTCGAGTCGCTCCGGCGCCGGATCGTGATGGTGCCGCAGGAGGGTTTCTTGTTCGAGGGCAGCCTCATCGACAACGTTCGCCTCGCTCGACCCGAGGCCAGCGACGAGGAGGCGGTCGCCGCCCTCGCCGCCGTCGGCGCTGCCGAGCGCTTCGAGCGCCTCCCCGGTGGACTGAGCGGGAGCGGGCACGGGTCGCTCTCTGCCGGCGAGCGCCAGCTCGTCGCTCTCGCCCGCGCCGCCCTGGCGAACCCGGACGTCCTCGTGCTCGACGAGGCGACGTCGTCGCTCGACCCGGGTACCGAAGCAGCCGTCGAGGCGGCCATGGAGGCCGTCACGCGAGGTCGAACGACGATCGTCATCGCCCACCGGCTCTCCACGGCCCGCACGGCCGACCGCATCGCCGTCGTCGCCGCCGGCGGTATCGCTGAGCTGGGCTCGCATGACGAGCTCGTCGCCCTCGGTGGCCGTTACGCCTCCATGTGGGCGGCATGGGAGTCCGACGGCAGCCAGGCGGCCGCCTGAGGCGCTTCGCCGAGGGTCCGAGTCCGGGGAGGCGGAGGGAGTTGTTACTATCTGCGTAGTGGAAACTCCCCGATCCACCATCGAGAGGGTGAAGGTCTATGTCCACGACTGAGCTGGATCTGGATCGCTACCAGCTGGGCTGGAGCGATGAAGAGGACTACATCTTCAAGCCGAAGAAAGGCTTGAACGAGGCCATCGTCCGCGAGATGTCGGCCATGAAGAAGGAACCGGAGTGGATGCTCAAGTTCCGGCTGCGGGCTCTGGCAGGCTTCTACAAGAAGCCGATGGTGGCGTGGTTCGCCTCGAAGATGCCTGACCTGGACTTCGACGACATCTACTACTACATCAAGCCCATCGACAAGCAGGTCGACCGATGGGACCAGCTGCCCGACTCGGTGAAGTCGACCTGGGACAAGCTGGGAATCCCCGAGGCGGAGCGCAAGTACCTCGCCGGCGTCACCGCCCAGTACGAGTCCGAGGTCGTCTACCACCGCAATCGTGAGGATCTCGAGAGCCTCGGCGTGCTCTTCAGCGACATGGACACGGCCGTGCGCGAGTACCCCGACATCGTGCGGAAGTACTTCGGCAAGGTCATCCCGCCGAACGACAACAAGTTCGCCGCCCTCAACTCCGCCGTCTGGTCGGGGGGCTCGTTCATCTACGTGCCGCCCGGCGTCAAAGTCGACATGCCGTTGCAGGCCTACTTCCGGATCAACGCCGAGAACATGGGCCAGTTCGAGCGGACGCTCATCATCGCCGACGAGGGCTCGCAGGTGCACTACGTCGAGGGCTGCTCGGCGCCGGTCTACTCGACCGACTCCCTCCACTCGGCCGTTGTCGAGCTCGTCGCCCTGCCGGGGAGCCGCATCACCTACACGACGATCCAGAACTGGTCCTCGAACGTCTACAACCTCGTCACCAAGCGTGCCCGCGCCGAGGCCGAAGCCCGCGTCGAGTGGATCGACGGCAACATCGGGTCCCGCCTCACGATGAAGTACCCGTCGGTCTACCTGATGGGCCCGAAGGCCTCGGGCGAAGTGCTCTCGGTCGCCTACGCCGGCAAGGGCCAGCAGCAGGACACTGGCGCCAAGATGTTCCACTGTGCTCCAGAGACGACCTCGACGATCGTCTCGAAGTCGATCTCGAAGGACGGCGGCAACGCCACCTACCGCGGCAAGGTTCACGTGGACGAAGGTGCCCGCCACTCCAAGTCGTTCGTCCGCTGCGACGCCCTCATCCTCGACGAGCAGTCGGTGTCCGAGACCAAGCCCTACATCGAGGTGCAGGAGCGCGACGCTCAGATCGGCCACGAGGCGACCGTCTCGAAGGTGGGCGACGACCAGCTCTTCTACCTGATGAGCCGTGGCCTTTCGGAGACGCAGGCCATGGGCATGATCGTCAACGGGTTCATCGAGCCCATCACGCGCACGCTCCCCATGGAGTACGCCGTCGAGTGGAGCCGGTTGATCGAATTGCAGATGGACGGCTCGGTCGGCTGAGCTACTTGCAACATGCCGATGCGAGAAGAGTGCAAGCACTTCCAATCGAGGACCTACTCCTCCGGTGAGGTGGCGCGCTTTTGCGTGCTCGATCTCGCCCCGGAGGCGCCCTGGCGCTGCCCGGCGAACTGCCCCTGCTACGAGCGGCGCCTCGCTGACGCCGGTTGGACGCACGGCAAGCTCGTCGAGCCGGCCGTCGAGGACGAGCCGGACATGGCCGGCAGCGACATCGCCTCGCTGCTCGACGCCGCCGAGATCGTCGTCGAACAGGCCGCCCCGAGCGCGCTCGCCGAGGCGAGGGCGCGGGAGCAGGCGGCCAAGGGCGGCGGGAAGGGCTTCCTGCGGCGGAAGAAGAAGCCCTAGGCGCCGCTGAACTTCGGCGGGCGACGCTCGAAGAACGCCGTCACGGCTTCGCCGAGGTCGTCGGAGCGCAGCTGGCCGGCGTTCCAGGCTGCTACGAAACGCAACCCTGCCTCCACACGAGCCCGCCTCGCCTCCGACAGCACGGCCTTGGTGCCCTGCACGGCCAAGGGTGAGTTGGCGGCGATCTCGGCAGCGAGCTGCTGGGCAGCCTGGAGAGCCGACTCCGCATCGGGCAGGACAGCATTGACGAAACCCATCCGCTCTGCCCGCACCGCATCGATGTCCTTGCCCGTGTAGGCGAGCTCGGCGACGTAGCCGTACGGCATCAGTTCGGGCAGGCGCTGCAGGCTGCCGATGTCGGCCACCATGGCCATGCGGGTCTCGCGCACCGAGAACGTCGCATCGGCGGAGCACAGGCGGATGTCGCAGGCCGAGGTGAGGTCGACGCCTCCGCCGATGCACCAGCCGTGGATGGCGGCGATGACGGGTTTCGGGCAGTCGGCCACCGAGCTGATGGAGGCCTGCAAGCGGATCAGGTCGGCGTGGATGCGCCGCCCCACGAGCGCTTGCGAGGGGCGTTCGCCGGCGCTGGCATCGCCGCCCTCGCCACCCCCCACGTTGGCGAGGGCGGTCAGGTCGAGGCCGACGGAGAAGGCCGGCCCTCGTGCCGCCAGCACGATGGCGCGGACGCCGTCGTCGCGTCCGAGCTCGCCCATGACTTCGGGCAGCTGGGCGAAGAAGGGCATGCCCATGGCGTTGCGTTTCTCCGGGCGGTCGAGGAAGACGGTGGCGACGTACTCGTCACGCTCGACGGTGAGAACCGACGGCTGGGCTTCAGGTGGGGCGGCGCTGTTGGTCACGAGGGGAACGGTACTTCGCTGAGCCCGCCGAGAGCATAGGTTCTCTCCGTGCACTGCGACCTGTGCGAGGCGGCTCGCATCACGCCCTGGCATCACGAGGACGACGTCTGCTGGGTGGCCGACTGCGAGGTCTGTGACGTCCCGATGGTCGTGTGGAAACAGCACGGCGCCGAGCCGCCCGAGGCCGACGTCGCCCGCATGATCGCCGAGCTCGAGATCGTGGCCACCGAACGCTTCGGCGCCGGCGGGTACTCGATCGACCGGGTGATGCGCCAGATCCCGGACCATTTCCACGCCCATGCCCGCGACCCGAACTGGTGGTGGCGGCGTTTTGGCCGCTGACCTCCGCCGATAGCATTCGGGGGCCGGAGGCCGTCGATCGAGGAGCGTTCACGCCCTGAGCACCATCGAGGATCATTTGACCGAGTTCAACGCGGCAGCAGTCGAGCGACTGGAAGGCCCCTCCTGGCTGGCGGAGCGCCGCCGCCAGGCGCTCGTTCGGTTCACGGCGGCACCGAGGCCGACCGGCGAAGCGGACGACGGCTGGCGCTACAGCCGCATCGGCCAGCTCGACCTGGAGCGGTATGCGCCGGCGGCCCCGCCTGCCGATGGCACCGCCGCCGGCGCTGCTGGCGACCTGCCGGAGGCTGCCACGCAGTTCCTCCACCGCTTCGGCGCCCGCGCCGGCTTTGCCGTCACGGTGGACGGCTACCTCGTCTCGAGCGAGCTGGACGAGGGTGCCGGCGCCGCCGGTGTTCGCCTCGGCTCCGCCGCCGCCGATCCGGCCGGCGAGGATCTGCTCGGGTCGGTGACCGGTCAGTTCCGGCCGAGCGAGGTCGACGGCTTCGCCGCCCTGGCCGACGCCTTCGCGCCGGAGGCTGTGCTCCTGCACGTCCCGCCCGGCGCCGCCCTCTCTGCACCCGTCGTGCTCGTGCACATCGTGACGCCTGCCGCTGACGGGGGCGCCTCTAAGGCCGTCTTTCCTCGCACCCTCGTACGGCTGGAGGAGAACGCCGAGGCGACGGTCGTCGAGCTGCTCGTCTCGACCGGAAGCGACGGGCCGTTGCTCGTGCTCCCGACGGTGGAGCTCTCGGCGGCCGACTCGGCCCGGCTCACCCACGACCTCGTCCAGCACCTCGGGCGGGGCGCTTGGCAGATCGGACGCCTGGCGGCGAGCGCCGGCCGGGACGCCACGCTGGCGAGCTTCCAGGCCTCCCTCGGCGGCTCCTACGCACGCGTGCAGACGGATTCGATCCTGACGGGTCAAGGCGGATCGGCCCAGCTGCTGGCGGCGTACTTCGCCGACGGCGACCAGATGCACGACTTCCGCACGCTGCAGGAGCACGCCGCCCCCCGGACCACGAGCGATCTCGTCTTCAAGGGCGCCGTCGCCGGCACCTCGCGCTCGGTCTACAACGGGCTCATCCGCATGCGCCACGGCGCCAAAGGGGCGAACGCCTTCCAGACGAACCGCAACCTTGTCCTCTCGGACGGTGCCCGCGCCGACTCCGTGCCGAACCTCGACATCCAGGAGAACGACGTGCGCTGCTCGCACGCCTCTGCCGTCGGACCGGTCGACGAGGAGCAGCGCTTCTACCTCGAGTCCCGCGGGGTGCCGAGGGCGGTGGCGGAGCGGTTGATCCTGCTGGGTTTCTTTGCCGAGCTGCTCGATCGGGTCGACCCTGCCGTCGGCGGTTTCGTCCTCGACCGCATCGCCGAGCGCGTGCAGCAGGTGACGGCGTGAGAGTCCGCCTCTGTGGGGCCGACGAAGTCGAGCTCGGGAGCGTGAAGCGCTTCGAGGCTGGCGACGGCCCGGCGGTGGCGCTGGCGCACTGCGACGGCGGGCTGCATGCCGTGCTCGACATCTGCAGCCACGAGGACTACCCGCTGTCGGAAGGGGAGGTCTTCGCCGATGTGTGCGAGATCGAGTGCCTGCGCCACGGGAGCACGTTCTCCCTCCTCGACGGCGAGCCGCAGAGCCTGCCGGCGACGACCGCCATCACCGTGCTGGCGGTCGAGGTCGTCGACGGCGACGTCTTCGTGGAGCTGCCGTGAGCACGCTTCGGATCGGCGCGCTGCATGTGGCCGTCAGCGGCAAGGAGATCCTCCGCGGCGTCGACCTCACCGTCGAGAGCGGCGAGATTCACGCCGTCATGGGCCCGAACGGTTCCGGGAAGAGCACGCTCGCCCATGCCCTCATGGGGCGCCCCGGTTATGAGGTGACGAGCGGGAGCATCACGATCGACGGCGTCGAGCTCATCGGGCTCGAGCCGGCCGAGCGGGCCAAGGCCGGCTTGTTCCTGGCCTTCCAGTACCCGATCGAGGTGCCCGGCGTGCCCGTCGTCGACGTCCTGCGGGAAGCGCTCACCGCCATGGGCCGCAGCGACGCCGGCACGGCCGGCGACCTCGCCGCCCTCATGGCGGCCGAGGCAGAGGGCTTGGGCACGGACCCCGAGCTGCTCGCCCGCCACATGAACGTGGACCTCTCCGGAGGCGAGAAGAAACGCAACGAGACCCTCCAGCTCGCCCTCCTCCACCCGCTGTTCGCCGTGCTCGACGAGCTCGACTCCGGCCTCGACGTCGACGCCCTGTCGTCGGTGGCCCGGCGGATCGAGCGCGCACGCCTCGAGAGCCACCCGGCGCTCGGGGTCATCGCCATCACGCACTACCGGCGGCTGCTGCGCGAGCTCCAGCCGGACGTCGTCCACGTCCTGTCACAAGGACGGATCGTTCGATCCGGCGGTCCGGAGCTCGCCGCCGAGCTCGAGGACACCGGCTACGCCGGCTACCGCGAGGACGTGCCGGCGCCGTAAGCCCTAGAGGTGCACGACTGGGCAGGTGAGGGTCCGCGTGATCCCCTCGATGAGCTGCACCCGGCTCACGACCATCTTGCCGAGGTCGTCGACCGAATCCGATTCGGCCTGCACGATGACGTCGTACGGCCCGGTCACGTCGTCGGCCAGCAGAACGCCGGGGATCTCGGCAACCTTTGTGGCGACCGAGGCCGCCTTGCCTACCTCGGTCTGGATCAGGACGTATGCCCGAACTGACACGGTGACCTCCTCGTCGTCTCGCTCACAGCGAGCGTAGTCGCCTCTGGTCGGGCTCACCATGGCCGTACCATGACTCTGTGTCGATCCCCGGCGTGCTTGCCCGGCTGACCCGCCAGCTGCGTGACGCCCTCGCGGGCCTGTTCGACCAGGACCACCCCTATGGGCGCCTGGCCCTCGTGCACACGCTGTTCTCCGCCGGCACGACCCTCGTGACGATCTCGCTGGCGGGATCGCTCTTCTTCTCGGTCAGCGTGAACACCTCGGCCCACAAGGTCCTGCTCTACCTGCTGCTGTCGATCGCACCGTTCGCCATCGTGTCCCCGATGCTGAGCCCGCTGCTCGATCGGGGCGTGACGGCGCGTCGGGCGGCCGTCGGCGTCGCCACCATCGGAAGCGCCGTGCTCACGCTGCTCATGTCGCGGGACCTGAACAGCCTGCTGCTCTTCCCGGAGGCCTTCGGCATCCTCGTGCTCTCCAAGCTCTACCTCGTCGGCAAAGCGGCCCTCGTGCCGTCGATGACCGAGAGCACCGATGACCTCGCCAGTGCCAACGCCAAGCTGGCCGTGCTCGCTGCCCTCGGCGGTTTCGCTGCCTCGCCCTTCGGTGTCGCCCTCCTGCAAGCGGGGGCGCCATGGGTGCTGCGCTTCACGTTCCTCGTGTTCGTGGCCGGTGGAGTCGCCGCCATCCGCCTGCCGAAGTCGGACACGTTCCCGGCACCGCCGAAGACGCTCGGTCTGGACGACGAAGGCCGGCCGATCCTCGGCCCGACACCGCCGGCGGCGCTGCCCACCCCGGCCGTCTCGACCGGCCGGCCCGGCGGGCTGATCTACCGGAGCAAGTCGGGGCGGGCGGCCCGGCCGCCGCGCATCGACGTCGCTCAGGAGCGCCGCCGGCTCGGCCTCGCCATGATCGCCCCCGAAGTCACGATCGCCCTCGGTGCGATGACGGTGCTGCGGGGGACGATGGGTTTCTTGACGTTCTTCCTCGCCTTTGCCCTCAAGCACCTGGGGGCGGCCACCTGGTGGTACGGCTTCGTCCTGCTGTCGAGCGGCATCGGCGGGCTCGCCGGCTCCATGGCCGTGCCCACCGTGCGCCGGCGCCTGTCCGAGCAGCAGATCATCGTCGGCGCGCTCATCCTGACGACCATCGTGGCGGTCATCGTGGCGGTCATCGGGACGCTCTGGGCGCAGCCCATCCTCGCCTTCGTCGTCGGGTTGGCGAGCACCGGGGCCAAGCCGGCGTTCGACTCGATCGCCCAGACCTACGTGCCGCCCGCCGGCCTCGGGCGCGCCTTTGCGCGCTTCGAGACCCAGCTCCAGATCTGCTGGGTGGGCAGCGCCCTGATCGCTGTGCTCGTGCCGTTCAAATTCGCTTCCGGCGACGTGCTCATCGCCGCCGCCTGCGCGATCGCGGCGGCCTTCCACTACTCGATGCGGCACGCCTTCACGAACCGTGACGACGCCGCCAAGGCAAAACAGCAGCCACGCCACGGCGACGAGCCCCTGGCGGGCTGAGGAGTCAGGCGAGGCGGTCGCGCAGCGCCGCCAGCTGGGCCAGCAACTCCGGCGGCATGTGGTCGCCGAATTGGGCGTAGTGGGCGGCGATGTCCGGCACCTCGGCCTGCCACTCTTCGACGTCGACACGGAGCAGCTCAGCCATGTCCTCGGCGGACACGTCCAGCCCTTCGGTCGGGATGGCACCGGGCGCCGGCAGGTAGCCGATGGGCGTGGAGACGGCCTCGCCACCGCCGGCGCACCGCTGGAACACCCACTCGAGCACTCGAGAATTCTCGCCGAAACCCGGCCACAGCCACCGACCGTCGGCCGATTTCCGGAACCAGTTGACGTAGAAGATGCGAGGGAGCTTGTCGGCGTCCATGCGGTCTTTGAACGACAGCCAGTACGCCCAGTAGTCGGCCATGTTGTACCCGCAGAACGGCAGCATGGCGAAGGGGTCGCGCCGGAGCGTGCCGACGGCTCCGGAGGCCGCCGCCGTCGTCTCCGACGCCATGATCGAGCCGAGGAAGACGCCGTGGTCCCAGTCGAAGGCCTCGTGCACGAGCGGCACCACCGATGCCCGGCGCCCTCCGAACAGGATCGCCGAGATGGGCACGCCGGCGGGGTCCTCCCACTCCGGAGCGATGGCGGGGTCCTGGCTCGCCGGCACGGTGAAACGCGAGTTCGGGTGCGAAGGCGGCTTGCCGACCGCCGGCGTCCACTCCGCCCCCGTCCAGTCCGTGCAGTGCGCCGGCGGCTCGGGCGTGAGGCCCTCCCACCAGACGTCGCCGTCGTCGGTGAGGGCGGTATTGGTGAAGATGCAGTTGGCGGAAAGGGTGAGGACGGCGTTCGGGTTCGTCTCGGTGTTCGTCCCCGGTGCCACCCCGAAGAAACCCGCCTCGGGGTTGATCGCCCGCAGCATCCCGTCGGGGCCGATCTTCATCCAGCAGATGTCGTCGCCGATCGTCTCGACCTTCCAGCCGGGCATCGTCGGGATGAGCATGGCGAGGTTCGTCTTGCCGCACGCCGACGGGAAGGCGCCGGTGACGTAGCGCACGTCGCCGTCGGGCGAGGTGAGCTTCAGGATGAGCATGTGCTCGGCGAGCCAGCCGGCGTCGCGAGCCATGACCGAGGCGATGCGGAGGGCGAAGCACTTCTTGCCGAGCAGGGCGTTGCCGCCGTATCCGGAGCCGAAGGACCAGATCTCCCGGGTTTCGGGGAAGTGGGCGATGTAGAGGTTCTCCGGGTTGCACGGCCAAGGCGAGTCCTCGACACCGTCGACGAGGGGCACGCCGACCGAGTGCACGCAGGGGACGAACTCACCGTCGTCAGCGATGACCTCGAGGGCGCCACGGCCCATACGGGTCATGATGCGAAGGCTGACGGCCACATAGGGCGAATCGGTGATCTCGACGCCCACTTGGGCGATGGGCGAGTCGAGCGGCCCCATACAGAACGGGACGACGTACATCGTGCGGCCGCGCATCGAGCCGGCGAAGAGGCCGGCCAGGGTGTCGCGCAGCTCGTGGGGGTCGATCCAGTTGTTCGTCGGGCCGGCGTCCTCCTCCTTGGCGGGAGCCACATAGGTGCGGCCTTCCACGCGGGCGACGTCGCGGACGTCGGAGTGAGCCCAGTAGCTGTTGGGGCGCTTGGCGTCGGACAGTTTCGTGAAGGTCCCCTGGTCCACGAGCAGCTGGCACAACCGGTCGTATTCCTCGGCAGATCCGTCGCACCATTCCACGCGGGCGGGTTGGGTGAGAGCAGCGATCTCATCCACCCAATCGAGAAGCTTTCGATGGCTCGTCGGAGGCATGTTGGGCGGAGGTCCTTTCAGCACAGGCAATAGTCGACTGCGGTATACCCGGTCGGCCACGATGCTAGGCGTCGCGATCGTGGCAGCCCAAGTCGAGGTAGCCGGCGGCTTTTCGGCTACCGTCCGCGGGCGTGACGGCCGTTCCCGGAGGCGAGTTCGAAGTCATCGCCCGGATCCAGCAACGGCTGCGGGGCGAGGGCGCGGGCGGCGCCGCTCTGCGGGGGCCGGCAGCCGGCGAGGTCTTCTCCGGCGACGACGCCGCCGTCGTGTCGGTCGGTCCGTCCGGCCGGCTGCTGCTCGCCATCGACCTCGTCGTGCAAGGCGTGCACGTCGACCTTCAGCTGGCATCACTGGCCGACATGGGGTGGAAGGCGATCTCGGTCAACGCCAGCGACATCGCCGCCATGGGCGGGCGTCCCCTGCACGTCGTCGCAGGAGTGGCGGCGCCGCCGTCGACCGACCTCGACGCCATCACCGACGGTATGGCGGAGGCCTGCGGCGCCTACGGCATCGCCCTCGTGGGCGGGGATCTGACCGGGGGTCGAGACGTCGTCATCTCCGTCGCCATCACGGGCACCTGCGACGATCGTCAGCCGGTGCTGCGCAGTGGAGCGCGGGCCGGCGACCTCATCTGGGTGACGGGGCCGCTCGGGGCTTCGGCAGCCGGCCTCCGTCTGTTGCAGCGACCTGGCGGGCTCGCCGGCGGCAACGAGGGGGCGGCGGCCTGTGTGGCCGCCTACCGGCGCCCGGTCGCCCGGATCGCCGAAGGGATGGCGGCGGCCACTGCCGGCGCGACGGCCATGATCGACGTCTCCGACGGTCTCTCGAGGGATCTCGACCACATCGCTCGCCAGTCCGGCGTCGGCGTCCGTCTCGAGTCCGTGCCGGTGTTCGACGGGGCGACGCCGTCCGACGCGCTCGGCGGCGGCGAGGACTACGAGCTCGTCTTCACGGCGCCCGCAGATGCCGCCGTGGCGGCGGTGTTCCTGGCGGCCGGGCTCGGGGCGCCGGTTCGCATCGGAACGTGTTCAGACGACGCCGAAGAACGAAGCCTGGCGGGCGAGCCGCTCGTTCTCACGGGCTGGGAGCACCGCTTCGGCGGTGCCTCGGGCTAGGAGGCCTTCTGGGGGATCTGCCGGCGTGGCGGCTTGGTCACCTTGCCGGCGCGGATGCACGACGTGCACACGTGCAGGCGCCGGGGCGTGCCGGCGACGAGCGCCCGCACTTTTTGGATGTTCGGGTCGAACCGCCGCTTCGTCCTTCGGTGGGAGTGCGACACGTTCATGCCGAAGCCAGGTCCTTTGCCACAAATCTCGCAAACGGCTGCCATGGGGACGCGTCACCTCGATCGACGAAAGACTGCTGGGAACAGGGATGGAGGTTACCATCCTCCGCCATGGCCCCGTCCACGCGTCCCCTCGGCATCGGGGCGGCGCCGTGAGCCGGAGGCGGCTCGGAGCCGGTGAGCTCGTCGAGGTCATGGCCGGTTTCGAGGCGGGTTTGGCGCGTCACCGGGAGGCCATCAACCGGCTGAACGTCTACCCCGTCCCCGACGGCGACACCGGCACGAACATGCACCTCACGCTCGAATCGGTCCGCAAGGAGCTCGCCGGCCTGGAGGACGCCACCGACATGCGGGCCGTCTGCAAGGCCATCTCGCACGGATCGCTCATGGGGGCCCGCGGCAACTCCGGCGTGATCCTGTGCCAGATCCTCCGCGGCGTGGCGAAGACCTGCTCGGCCGCCGTCTCTCCCGAGGACGACACCATCGGCGCTTCCGTCTTCGCCGCCGCCCTCGCCGAGGGCAACCTCGCCGCCCGCGCCGGCGTCATGAAGCCGGTCGAGGGCACCATCTTGACGGTGGCGGCCGTCGCCGCCGAGGCCGCTCGAGGCGCCGTTGCCGGCGAGGATCTGCTCCAGGTGGCCGAGGCCGCCCGGGCAGCGGCCGTGGAGGCGCTCTGGCGCACGCCCGAGCAGCTGCCGGTGCTCGCCAGTGCGGGCGTCGTCGACGCAGGCGGTGCCGGCCTCGTGCTCCTGTTCGACGCCTTCCTCGAAGTCATCGACGGCCGAGAGCCGGCCGCCAAGCTCCCCTTGCCCGAGTCGGTGGCCGCCCAGATCGCCAGCGGGAGCGACTGGATCGCGGCCAACGCCGGCGCTGCTCATGCGGCCGCCGAGGAGGGGCAGGTACCCGGTGCCGGCGGCGAGCAGGACATCGGCGACCTCCGCTATGAGGTCATGTACTTCCTCGAGGCGGCGGACCACGCCATCCCGGCGTTCAAGAACGTCTGGGCCGGTATCGGCGACTCCATCGTCGTGGTCGGGGGAGAGGGGATGTGGAACTGCCACATCCACACGAACGACATCGGCGCGGCGGTGGAGGCGGCGATCGACGCCGGGCGTCCCCGCAACATCCGCGTGACCGACCTCATGGAACAGGTCGAGGAGGAGTCCTGGGTGCGCCGGGCAGCCGGGGCAGGCCAGGTCGAGGAGGATCTCGGGCCGGCGCCGGTGACGAGCATCGTGGCCGTCGCCACCGGCGACGGCATCGGCCGCATCTTCGGCTCGCTCGGCGTACGTCACATCGTCTCGGGCGGGCAGTCGATGAACCCGTCCACCGAGCAGCTGTTGGAGGCGATGAACGCGACGCCCGGCGACGAGGTCATCGTCCTTCCCAACAACAAGAACATCCGCGCCGTCGCCGCTCAGGCCTGCGAGCTCTCGACCAAACACGCCCGTGTCGTGGACACCGACGGCATCCAGGAGGGTTTCGCCGCCCTGCTCGAGTACGACCCGGAGGTCGGAGCGGACGCCAACGCCACCGCCATGACGGCGGCGGCCGCACGTGTCGTGGCGGGCGAAGTCACCCAGGCGGTGCGGGCGAGCGACACCGAGGTCGGCGAGATCGTCGCCGGCGACTGGATCGGGGTGTCCCGGCGCGGGATCGAGGTGGTCGCTGCCACCGTGTCCGACGCCACCATCCGCCTCCTCGACCGGCTGCTGACGGACTCGCACGAGATCGTGACGATCATCGAGGGTGCCGGGGCGAAGCCCGCCGACACCCGCCGGGTGACGGAGTGGCTGGCCGAGCACCGCAGCGACCTCGCCGTCGAGCTGCACCGGGGCGGCCAGCCGCTCTACCCGTATCTCGTCGCGGTCGAGTGAGCCCCCGCACCCTCACCACGCTTGCCGGCAAGCCCGTCTCCGAGCTGAAGGCCGTCACGTCGCGCAAGGTGCCGGGTCTGCACGCCCTCGGCATCGACACGGTCCTCGACCTGCTGACCCACTACCCCCGCCGCTACGCCGACCGCACGAACGAGTCCGAGATCGTCGCCCTCGTCGAGGGCGAGGAGGCCGTGGTCACCGCCAACGTCCTTCGCAGCTCGAGCCGGCGCATGCGCGGCGGCCGCTCGAGCGCCGAGATCGTCCTGCACGACGGGACGGCGTCGCTGACGTGCACGTTCTTCAACCAGGGCTGGCGAGCCCGCCAGTTCTCCGAGGGACAGCGGGTGACGGTGTTCGGCAAGGTGCGCATCTACCGGAACCAGCGCCAGATGGCGAACCCGGTCATCGATCTCGTCGGCGACCAGACCGGGCGCATCGTCCCCATCTACCCGCAGTCGGGCAAGGCGAACGTCAACTCGGTCGAGCTCTCCCGCTACGTCACCGAGGCGCTCGAGCGGGCCGGTGAGTTCGCCGAACCGGTCGCCATGCGGCATCTCGAGGACCTTCGGCTCGTCGGCAGGACGGAGGCCTACCGCCACGTGCACGCCCCCGAGGAGACCGCCGACTGGCAAAAGGCCCGCTACCGCCTGGCCTTCGACGAGCTCCTCCGACTGCAGCTGCTGCTCGTCCGCAAGAAGCGGGCGCTGGCGGCCTCCTCCGTCGGGATCGTGCACGACATCAGCGCCGGCGGTCTCGTCGCCCGGTTCGTCGAGCGGCTCCCCTTCGAGCTGACCGGGGCGCAGCGGCGCGCCATCCGCGAGATCGCCGCCGATCTCGGCCGGCGCCACCCGATGAACCGGCTCCTGCAAGGCGACGTCGGATCGGGCAAGACCGTCGTGGCCGTCGCCGCCCTGCTCTACGGGGTGCAGGGAGGTCATCAAGGCGCCTTCATGGTGCCGACCGAAGTGCTCGCCGAGCAGCACTTCTTCTCCGTCCGCCGCCTGCTCGAGGGCCTCATGGTGCCCGACGCCAGCCGCCTCGGCGGCGAGCGCCCGCTCACGGTCGAGCTGCTCACGAGCCGGACGCCGGCGGGTGAGCGCGCCCGGCTGCTAGCGGACCTCGCCGGCGGCCAGCTGGACGTGATCGTGGGGACGCACGCGCTGTTGACTGGCGACGTGGGTTTCTCGTCCTTGGGCGTCGTCGTGGTCGACGAGCAGCATCGATTCGGCGTGGAGCAGCGGGCCGCCCTTGGTGAGAAGGGCCAGGCGGAGCCGGACCTGCTCGTCATGACGGCGACGCCGATCCCGCGCACGGCCGCCATGACCGTCTACGGCGACCTCGACCACACCACGCTCGACGAGATGCCACCCGGGAGAACGCCGATCACGACCCGCTTGCTCGCTTCCGACCAACAAGCCTTGGTGTGGAAGCGCGTGCGGGCCGAGCTCGACGCCGGCCACCAGGTCTACGTCGTCTGCCCGCTCGTGGGCGGCGGGACGATGGAGGAGGAGGGCTGGGACGAGGAGCTGGACGTCGAGGAGCTGGACCCCGAGGAGCTGGACGCGGCTGAGCTGGACGCGGGGGAGGGTCGCCTCGCCATCGAGCTCGAGGCGGATCGGCGGCCGCCCCGCTCGGCGGTCGACGAGTGCGAGCGCCTGGCGGCCACCGAGCTGGCGGGCTTTCGCGTCGGCCTCCTGCACGGCCAGCTGCCGGCCAAGGACAAGGACGGCGTCATGGCAGCGTTCCGGGCCGGCGAGACGCAGGTGCTCGTGGCCACGACCGTGGTGGAGGTCGGTGTCGACGTCGCCAACGCCACCGTGATGGTCATCGAGGACGCCGACCGCTTCGGCATCGCCCAGCTGCACCAGCTGCGGGGCCGGGTCGGCCGTGGGCAGGCCAAGTCGTACTGCTTCCTCCTGGCCGACCCGATCACCGAGCTGGCAGCGGGCAGGCTGGAGGCGATGGTGAGGACCGAGAACGGTTTCGAGCTGGCGGAGGCCGACCTCGACCTGCGCGGCGGCGGCACGGTGCTCGGCTCCCGGCAGAAGGGCCGCACGGACTTGAAACTGGCATCGCTGCGCCATCACCGTGATCTCGTGATGCGGGCGCGCGAGGTGGCGACGGCCATCATGGACGACGACCCGGAGCTGGTTGCCCCGGAGAACCATCTCCTGTGGACCGAAGTGGAGCTCTTCGTGTCGGAGGAGGAGCGCCAGTTCCTCTTCAGGTCTTGAGGGCGGCGGTCTTGAGGGGGCGGCGATGCTGCGCGTGATCGCAGGGGAGGCGAAGGGTCGCAAGCTGGTGGCTCCGGACGTGCCTGGCCTGCGGCCCACGAGCGATCGCGTACGGGAGTCGATGTTCGACGTCCTCGAGGCCCGCGACCTCATCGAGGACGCCGAGGTCCTCGACTTGTTCAGCGGCAGCGGCGCCCTCGGCATCGAGGCGCTCTCGCGGGGTGCCGCCGGCGTCACCTTCGTCGAGTCCGACGGCCGCGCCTTGAGCGCCATCGAGAAGAACCTGCAGGTCACGGGCTATCACGGCCTGCCCGGCGTGCGCGTCGTGCGGGCCGACGTGCTCAGCTGGGTGTCCACCTACCGGCAAGGGGGCGACCTCGCCCTGGCCGATCCGCCCTACCGCTTCGATGCCTGGGGCGTGCTGCTCGGCCAGCTGAAGGTGGCGGCCGTCCTCGCCGAGCACCGGTTCGCGCTGGACGGCACCGGGAGCTATGCCGTCTCTCGCGAGTACCGATACGGCGGTACGCTCGTGACGTTGCTGCTGGCCACACCTGGTGCGACCCGCGAGCCCCCACCTGTTCCGCCCGACCCCGACAAGGACTCCGCTTGACGATCGCCCTGTTCCCCGGCTCCTTCGACCCGTTCCACAACGGGCACCTCGAGGTCGTCGAGCGGGCGACCCATCTGTTCGACGAAGTCGTCGTCGCCTCGCTGCGCAACCCGCAGAAGGCGGAGGCGCTCTTCCGCATCGAAGACCGCGAGGAGATGCTCGCCGAGTCGCTCGCCCACCTGCCCACGGTCCGCATCGTGGCGATGTCCACCCTCGTGGTCGAGGTGGCTCGAGACGTCGGCGCCACGGTGATCGTGAGAGGCCTGCGGGCTGTCTCCGACTTCGAGAGCGAGCTGCAGATGGCCCAGATGAACCGGGAGCTGTCGGGCATCGAGACGCTCTTCCTGCCGACGGGGGCGCAGTACGCCTACATCGCCAGCCGGCTGATCCGGGAAGTGGCCCGCTTCGGCGGCGACGTCAGCGCGTTCGTGCCCGAGCCCGTCTACCGGCGGTTGAAAGGCATCTGATGAGCGACCCGACCTACTTCGGCCCCGGCCCGGGCGCCGATCTCGAGGAAGGCGCCGAGCCCGACGGCGGGGTCGAAGGCGTGCTCGACGAGCTCATCGACATCGTCGCCACGGCCAAGTCCGTGCCGCTCTCCTCGTCGGTCATGGTGACCCGCGACGAGGTCCTCGAGCTGCTCGAGGCGGCCCGCGACGAGTTCCCCGAGGAGCTCCGGCGAGCTCGCCGCCTGCTGAAGGACCGCGAGGAGGTCATCGCCGCCGCCCGCCGTGAAGCCGCCGAGATCATCGAGGATGCCCGCGTGCACGCCGAGCGCATGGTGCAGCGCACCGAGATCGTCCGCCAGGCCGAGCACCGGGCCGTTCGCCTCGTGGAGGACGCCGAGGCAGAGGGCCGGCGGCTGCGCCACGAGGCGGAGGACTACATCGACCAGAAGCTCGCCGGGTTCGAGATCGTGCTCGACCGGACGATGAAGACGGTGCGTTCGGGCCGCGAGCGGCTGGCGGCCGTACCGGAGGATCCGCAGAGCGAGACGGAGCCGGACGGCTTCCTCGGCTTGGACGGCGAAGCCGACCCTGACGGGCTCTTCGACCAGGACGCCTGATGGACCAAGAGGCCCAAATGGACCCGACCCGAATGGAACGAGGTTCGAGAGCACCGGGCTCGGGCAGATCGACCGGAACGGCACGGGGTCGGCCGTGGCTCGTCCCCGTGGCGGGGCTCCGCCGCCACCCGGGCTCGCTGCACGAGGCGGAGATCTCCGCCGTAATCCCGGAGCTCGCCATCACGGACTCCTGGGTGCCCGAGGGAGTACCCGTGAGCTTCGACGGCACCGTGGAGGCCATCATGGGCGGCCTCGTGGTGAAAGGGCTCGTGCGCGCCCCGTTCGAGGGCACCTGCCGGCGGTGCCTCGGCACGGCTCGCGGGGTCCTCGTCGCCGTCGTCGACGAGATCTGCACAGACCATCCGGAGCCGGATCTCGGCTACGGGATCGGGGGCGATTTTCTCGACCTGGAACCCATCGTGCATGATGCTTGTATCCTGGAGCTGCCGCTCGCACCGCTCTGTCAAGACGACTGCCGGGGTTTGTGCCCGGAATGCGGTGTGAATCGCAACCACGAGACATGCTCGTGCGAAGCGCCCGACCCTCGGACCGATTAAGGAAACGACGATGGCCGTCCCGAAGAAGAAGACATCGAAGTCGAAGAGCCGGAGCCGCCGCGCCTCAGCCTGGACGCTGAAGGAGCCACCGCGCAGCATCTGCCCGCAGTGCCGCCGCGCCAAGCTCCCGCACGTGGTCTGCCCGCATTGCGGTTGGTACCACGGGCGGCAGGCCATCGACGTCGGTTGAGCAGCTCAACAGCACAGCTCCCCGTCGCCGTCGACGCCATGGGGGGCGACCGCGCCCCCGGCGAGATCGTTGCCGGCGCTCGGCAGGCTTTCGAGGAGCTGGGAATCCCGGTCGTCCTCGTCGGACCGACCGACGGCACCCTCGGCGACACCGGCGGTCTCGAGGTCATCGCAGCGAGCGAGGTCATCGGCATGTCCGAGGACGCCGCCCGAGGAGTGCGGACGAAGAAGGACTCCTCGCTCGTGCGTGCCGCCGAGGCGGTGCGCGACGGCAAGGCCTGCGCCATGGTGAGCGCCGGCAACACGGGCGCAACGATGGCGAGCGCACTGCTCCGCATGGGCAGGCTGCCGGGCGTCGCCCGTCCCTGCATCGCCACGCCGCTGCCCGCCCTCGGCGATGCCCCGACGGTGCTCGTCGACGCCGGCGCCAACTCCGACTGCCAGCCCGAGTGGCTCGTGCAGTTCGCCCAGATGGGAGCGGCGTTCTACACCGAGCGCTACGGCCTTGCCCGCCCCAAGGTCGCCATGCTCTCCATCGGCGAGGAGTCTTCGAAGGGCAACGCCCTCACGAAGGCAACCCATGCCCTCCTGGCGGCTGCGCCGGCGGGCGACGCCTTCGAGTTCGTCGGCAACGCCGAGGGCAGGGACCTGCTTGCCGGCGGCGTGCACGTGATCGTCACCGACGGGTTCACCGGCAACGTCGCCCTGAAGACGCTCGAAGGCGCCCTGCGGGTCTTCATGGACATCTTGTTGCAGGTCTTTGCCGCCACGCCGGAGAACAAGGCCGCCGGCGACGTCTTGTTCCCGACCCTGCTGCAGCGGGCCGAACCGCTCGACCCGGAGAACACCGGCGGCGCCATGCTGCTCGGCTTGAAAGGCGTCTGCATCATCAGCCACGGCTCGTCGTCGTCAAAGGCGATCGTCAACGCCGTTCGCGCCGGTCACGATCTCGCCAACGGCGACCTCTCGGGCAAGCTCGCCGCCGCCGTGTCCGCCGAAGGCTGAGCCCCTCAGCCCTGCCGGAAGCGGCACTAGCATCCGACACACGATCGACGCACAGAAGGAGCCCGCACGTGGCTGAAACAACTGGCAGCTCATTGACACGGAACGACGTCCTCGAGATCGTCCGCAACCAGCTGGCGGAGATCCTCGAGATCGACGCCGCCGGCATCACCGAGTCCTCCTCGTTCGCCGACGATCTCGACGCCGACTCGCTCGCCCTCATCGAGCTCGTCGAAGCGTTGGAGGAAGAGCTGAGCGATCAAGTCGAAGGCTTCCGCATCGACGACGAGGACCTCGAGGATCTGCGCACCGTCCGCGACGCCGTCGACTACGTCACCGCCAAGCTCGAAGCCGCTTGAACCGACGGCGACGCCAGTAGTGGGCGACACCGCCCGATCGTTCACCGAGCTGCTCTCCGGGTACGACATCGCCCCGGATCTCCTCCGGCAGGCGCTGTCGCACCGGTCCTATTGCGCCGAGAGCCCGCCGCAGGCCTCCAACGAGCGGCTCGAGCTGCTCGGCGACTCCGTGCTCGGTCTTGTCGTGACCGACCACCTCTTCGCCGCCTTTCCCGAGCTGCCCGAAGGCGACCTCGCCCGCGTGCGTGCCGCCGTCGTGAGCACGCTCGCCCTGGCGCCAGTGGCCGAATCGCTCGGAATCGGCGACGCCCTCCTGCTCGGCAAAGGCGAGGAGAGCTCCGGCGGCCGCCACAAGTCGTCGATCCTCGCAGACTGCCTCGAAGCCGTCATCGGCGCCGTCTACCTCTCGGCCGGCATCACCGGAGCGCGGCGTTTCGTGCTCGGCTTGCTGCTGCCCCGGATCGCCGCCGTGGCCTCCGAGGCCAGGCTCGGCGACCCGAAGAACCGCTTGCAGGAGCTGGCTGCCCAGATGGTGCTCGGGATGCCCACCTACCTCATGCAAGAACGCGGTCCCGACCACGCCAAGCACTTCACGGCCAGGGCACTCGTGGCCGGCGAGCACCTCGGCACCGGTGACGGCCGCTCCAAGAAGGACGCCGAGCGCCGGGCGGCCGAGGAGGCGCTCGGCGTGCTGCTCGAGCGCTGGCAGGTGACGACGCCGCTCGAGCGGATCGAGCAGGCCGAGCGGACGGCGCGAGCCGGCGGCGGTGCCTGAGCTCCCCGAAGTCGAGACGGTCCGCCGCGGCCTCGAGGAGCGACTGGTCGGCTTGTGTTTCACAAAGGTCACCGTCACCGGCCGGCGAACCGTGCGCCGCCACCCTCCGGCTGAGCTCGTCGAGCGCCTGGCCGGCCGGTGTGTGGTGGGCGTGCGGCGCACCGGCAAGTTCCTCGCCGTCTCGCTCGACGACGACCAGGTGCTCGTCATCCACTTGCGCATGAGCGGCCAGCTCCTGTGGGTGGCCGATCCGCAGGACCCGGCCCACCCGATCGAGCCGCACACCCACGTCGTGGCAGGGCTGAGCGACGGCAGCGAGCTTCGCTTCGTCGACCCGCGCACCTTCGGGGAGTGGTTCGTGACGGCCGAGATCGGCGAGGACGGCCTGCCGCTCGACTTCGCCCGCTTCGGTCCCGACCCGCTCGTGGACGGGCTGACGGCCAAGGTGCTCCGCCAGCGCCTCGCCGGCCACCGCGTCCCGGTGAAGGCCGCCCTCACGGACCAGCGGATCGTGTCCGGCATCGGGAGCATCTACGCCGACGAGATCTGCTTTGCCGCCCGCGTGCGCCCCGACCGTCGCACCGACACGTTGGGCCCCGAGGAGATCGCCCGGCTGTCGCGGGCCGCCACGAGCCTGCTCCGAAAAGCGGTCGAGCTGCGCGGGTCGTCGCTGCGCGACGAGCGGTACCGCGACCTCATGGGCGACCTCGGCTCCTACCAGCGCCATCACAAGGTCTACGACCGCCTCGGCGAGCCCTGCGAGCGCTGCGGGACGCTCATCTCCAGGGTCCGTTTTGGGGCTCGTGTTGCCTACTGTTGCGAGGGATGTCAGCACTGAGCACGGGCACTTCCCATCCCTGAGATCGCCAGTCCCGCCGGGTAGCGTGACACTCGCCGTGTACCTCAAATCGCTTTCCCTGCGTGGGTTCAAGTCGTTCGCCGACCCGACGACGCTCGAGTTCGAGCCGGGCGTCACCGTCATCGTCGGGCCGAACGGCTCGGGCAAGTCGAACGTCGTCGACGCCGTTGCCTGGGTGCTCGGCGCCCAAGGACCTCGCGTCGTGCGGTCCTCCAAGATGGACGACGTCATTTTCGCCGGCACCTCCAAGCGTCCCGCCCTCGGTCGGGCGGAGGTGTCGCTCACGATCGACAACTCCTCCGGGCGCCTGCCGGTGGACTTGGCAGAGGTGACGATCACCCGGACGCTGTTCCGCACCGGCGAGAGCGAGTACTCGATGAACGGGGCCGCCTGCCGCCTCCTCGATATCCAGGAGCTGCTCTCGGACGCCGGCGTCGGCCGCCAGCAGCACGTCATCATGGGCCAGGGCCAGCTCGACGCCATCTTGCAGGCTCGGCCGGAGGACCGCCGTGCGGTCATCGAGGAGGCCGCCGGGATCCTGAAGTTCCGCCGGCGACGCGAGCGGGCCGAGCGCAGGATCGAGTCGACCGAAGCGAACCTGCTCCGCCTGCAGGATCTGCACCGCGAAGTCAGACGGCAGCTGCGCCCGCTCGAGCGCCAAGCCGAGGCAGCCCGCCGCCACGATTCGCTGGCATCGGAGCTGCGCGCCCTCCGGCTCTATCTGGCCGGCAAGGAGCTCACCTCCCTGCAGCGGCGCCTGTCGGAAGCCGAGTCGTCCCGGGTGTCGCTCGAGGCCGACGACGGCCGCCTGAAGGCAGAGCTCACCCGCCTCGACGAGCTGGTGGCGGCGACCGAACACGCCCTCAGTACCGAGCAGGCCGACGACGTCGTCTCGGTCCTCGGGGGCGCCGAGCGCCTCGCCGAGCGTGCTCGCGGCATGGGCAACGTCATCGCCGAGCGCCGCCGGAGCGTCGCACTCGCCCTCGCCCAGAGCGCCCAAGCCGACGTCGTCGCATCGCTCGAGTCCGAGGCCGCCCGCGTCGAGGCAGAGCTGGCCGAGACCGCCGGCCTCGCCGCGGAGCTGGCCCCGGAGCGCGAGACGCTCGAAGCCGACGAGGCGGCGCTTGCCGCCGAAGAGGCGCTGTGGTCCGGCCGCGAGCACCCCGACGGCACGCCGACGGCCTCGCCGTCGCAGGCAACGGGGGAGGTTGCCAGGCTCCGCGGCCTGCGAGACGGGGTCCGCGACGAACTGGCGGGCGTCCGCGAGGCACTCGCCCGCGCCACCGAGCGCGAAACCACCCTCGCCCGCCAAGTCGCCGATCTCGAAGTGGCTTCCGCCCAGGCAGCGGTTGCCGCCGAGCGGATGCGGGCCGCCACCGACGCCGCCCGTGAGGGCCTCGTCGTGGCCGAGGATCTCGAGCGCGAGTCGGCGGCGGCGGTGATGACGACCGAGGCGGCAGCCCGCGAGGCGGTCGAGCGTGCCCAGGGCCTGGCGGCGCGTGCGCATGCCCTCCAGATGGCCCTCGACGAAGCCCATGCCCGCGCCGGCGTGGAGCACCTTGCCGGCCAGCGGGGTGTGCTCGGCACGCTGCTCGACGTCGTGGAGATCGACGAGGGCTGCGAGCTCGCCTTCGAAGCGGGCGTGTCCGATGCTCTGCGGGCCGTCGTCGTCGAGGGCTCGGCCGAGGCCCGCAGCGCCATCGAGCACCTCCGGTCCTCCGGCATCGACGGGTCGATCGTGCGGGCAGAGCCGGGCCGGCGCCCCGAACCGCTCCGCCTGCCGGGAGGCACCGAGCTGCTCCGCAGCTGCGTGCGGGCGACTCAGCCCAGTGTCGATCCCTTGCTCGACCGCCTGCTCGCCGGCGTCGTGCTCTGCCGCCGCGAGCTCGGCGACGCTCTCGACCTCGTGACGGCGCTGCCGGATGGCGCAAGCGTCGTGACGCTGGAGGGGGATCGTTTCTCTGCCGACGAGTGGCGCCTCGGCGCCGGGCGTGCCGGCGCCACCAAGGCCGCCCTCGAAGTCGTCCGCCTCGACGCCGTGCTGGCCGAGTCCGAGGCGACTGACGCCCGCGCTCAGGCGGAGGCTGCCCGGCAGGCCTACGGGGTCGCCCGTGCGTCCGCTTCCGAGCTCGGCCGCGCCTTTGCGGCCGCCGCGGCCGAGGAGCGCCAGACCAGGGCGCAGCACGAGGACCTCGCCCGTCGCCACGCGCTGCTGCGCGAGCAAGTCCCGGCGGCTTCTGCGGCCCTGGCGGAATGCCGCCGCCAGGCGGCCGTCCTCGGCACCGCCCTCACCGGGCACGAAGCCGCCCTCGGGGCAGCCGAGGAGCTCGAACGGCGGGTCGTCGACGTCGCCGAGGCGGCGGCGGGGGAGCGCCGACGGCTCGACGAGCGAGCCCGAGCACTCGCCGTGCGCCGCTCCGATCTGGAGGTGCACTTCGCCGGGCTGGACGAGCGGGTCAACATGCTCACGGGGCGCCGCCGCCAGATCGACGCCCGCCTCGCCGGCTACGAGAGCGCCCGAGCGGAGGCGGCGGCGCGTCGACGGGCTCACGAGACCGCCACGCGTGCCCTCGAGCGGCTGGCGGCAGCCGTCGAAGGCATCGGTCAGGAGCTGGGGGCCTGGCTGAACACGCTGCGCGAGCGCCGCCGCCTGCACGACGTTGCCGTCGCCTCGATCAGCGGGCGCCTGGCCGATGCGCGCACGAGCCGTACGAGCGCCGAGCGGGACCTGGCGGGCGTGCGCGAGCAATTCCAGCGCGTGGAGCTCGAGCTGGCGGAGCTGCGCGTGCGCCTCGAAACCGCCGTCGAGACCCTGCGCCACGATCTCGAGACCGAGCCGGCCCAAGCCATGGCGGCCGAGTGCCCCGAGCTGCCGCCGGGAACGCCTCCCGTGGCTCGGATGCGCGAGCTCGAGCGGGAGCTCCGCCTGCTCGGACCGATCAACCCGCTTGCCCTGGAGGAGCTGGCCGCCCTGCAGGAGCGCGACGAGTTCCTCGCCGGCCAGCTCGACGACGTCCGCGCCGCCCGCCGCGAGCTCGGGCGCGTGGTGCGAGCCGTCGACGAGGAGATCGTCAACGGCTTCACGGAGGCCTTTGCCGACGTCGCCCGCCACTTCGAAGCCCTCTTCTCGACCCTGTTCCCCGGCGGCACCGGCCGTCTCAGTCTCGTCGACCCGAACGATCTGCTGTCGACCGGCGTCGAGATCGAGGCTCGTCCGGCCGGCCGCAACGTCCGCCGGCTGTCGTTGCTCTCGGGGGGCGAGCGGTCGCTCGTGGCCCTTGCCTACCTCTTCGCCGTCTTCCGCAGCCGGCCTTCGCCCTTCTACCTGATGGACGAAGTCGAAGCTGCTCTCGACGACATCAACCTGCACCGCTTTCTCGACTTGATGGACGAGTTCCGATCCGAAGCCCAGCTCCTCGTCGTCTCCCACCAGAAGCGCACGATGGAATCCGCCGACGTCCTCTACGGCGTCTCCCTGCAACCGGGCGGCGCCTCCAAAGTCGTGAGCGAGCGGCTCGGGGCCGAGCGAGCCTCCCGCACCGGCTGAGGTCGCCGCTGAACGCTCACCAGTAGGCTCGCCGCGCCATGTCGATCGTCCTCGTCCTCATTCTCGTCGGCATCGTGGTGCTCGCCTTGGCCGGCACCGGGGTGGCCGTCTCGACGCGATCTCGCCGCCGGCGGCACGCGCTGGCGGCCCGGCCGGCGGAGGCGTTCTCACCGCTTCGCCATGCCGGTGCGGTCGAGGCCAAGCCGGAGGTCGGGGCCGAGCCAGAAGTTGGGGCCGAAGCCCTCGTTGCCGGCCGCCCGGCCCTGCGGGACCGTCTCGGCATGGCCCGCCAGCTGCTCGGCGGCTACCTCGACGCCATCCGCGGCAAGGCCGTCGACGATGCCACCTTCGACCAGCTCGAGGAGGCGCTACTGCTGGCCGATGCGGGTATCGGCACGACGACGCGGGTGCTCGACGATCTACGTGCCAAGGTCAACTCTGGCCAGGTCGAGCAGACGCCCGAGGCCCTGCTGGCGGCGCTGCGCGGCGACCTCGAAGCCATCTTCGCAGGTGACGACGCCAATCTCGCCTTCGGCGAGGGGGACGGTCCGACGGTGTGGCTGTTCGTCGGCGTGAACGGCGTCGGCAAGACGACGACGATCGGCAAGCTCGCCGCCCGCGAGATCTCCGAGGGCCGACAAGTCGTGCTGGCGGCCGGCGACACCTTCCGGGCAGCCGCCGGGGAGCAGCTCGAGACCTGGGCCGACCGGGCTGGCGCCACCCTCATCCGTGGTGCCGAGGGAGCCGACCCGTCCTCGGTGATCTTCGACGCCGTTGCTCACGCGGCGGCCCGCGGCGCCGATCTCGTGCTCGCCGATACGGCGGGCCGGCTGCATACCAAGGTGAACTTGATGGAGGAGCTGCGCAAGGTTCGCCGCATCGCCGAACGACCTCCGGGCCAGCTCACCGAAGTCCTCCTCGTGCTCGACGCCACGACCGGGCAGAACGGCCTCGTGCAGGCGAAACAGTTCACCGAAGCCGTCAACGTCACCGGCGTCGTCCTCACGAAGCTGGACGGCACCGCCAAGGGCGGGGTCGTGCTCGCCATCCGCAGCGAGCTCGGTCTGCCCATCAAGCTCGTCGGCCTCGGCGAGGCGGCCACCGACCTCGTCGAGTTCGATCCGAGCGAGTTCGTGGGGGCCCTTTTCAGCTGAGGGTTCCGGGGTGCTCAGCCCCGACTAACCTGGCCAAGCCCATGTTCGAGACGCTGACCGACCGATTCGAGGGCATCCTCACGCGCCTGCGCAGCCGCGGGCGCCTCGGCGACGCCGAGGTCAACGAGGTCCTACGTGAGATCCGGGTCGCCCTGCTCGAGGCCGACGTCAACCTCAACGTCGTCAAGGATCTCGTCGAGCGCATCCGTGACCGCTGCAGCGGCGCCGAGCTGTCCAAGAGCCTGACGCCGGCCCAACAGGTCATCAAGGTCGTCAACGAGGAGCTCACGGCCACCCTCGGAGGCGAGCCGCTCAAGATCCACTACGCCTCCCGCCCGCCCACGGTCGTGCTGCTCGCAGGCCTGCAGGGCGCCGGCAAGACGACGGCGGCGGCCAAGCTGGCACGCTGGTTCAAGCAGCAGAGCCGCCAGCCGCTCCTCGTCGCCGCCGACCTGCAGCGCCCCGCTGCCGTCGAACAGCTGCGGGTTCTCGGTCAGGAAGTGGGCGTCACGGTCTTCTCCGAGCCGACCGATCCCGTCAGCGTCGCCCGCGCCGGCATGGCCGAGGCCAACCGCCTCGGGCGCGACGTCGTGATCGTGGACACCGCCGGCCGCCTCGCCATCGACGACGCCCTCATGGCCGAGGTGCGAGCGATCTCGGAGGCGATCAAGCCGGACTACACGTTCTTCGTCGTGGACGCCATGACCGGTCAGGACGCCGTGCAGACGGCGGAGGCCTTCAACGAGACCCTCTCGCTCGACGGCGTCATCTTGACCAAGGTCGACGGCGACGCCCGCGGCGGTGCCGCCCTCTCGGTCAAGCAGGTCGTGGGAAAGCCCATCGCCTTCGTGTCCACCGGCGAGCGGACGCCGGACTTCGAGATCTTCCATCCGGACCGGCTCGCCAGCCGCATCCTCGGGATGGGCGACGTGCTCAGCCTCATCGAGAAAGCCGAGCGAGAATATGACAGCCAGGTGGCCGAAAAAGCCACTGAGCGCCTCATGGCGGGGCAGTTCTCCCTGGAGGATTTCCTCGAGCAGCTGCAGCAGATCAAGCGCATCGGCCCGTTGCAGGGCATGCTAGGGATGCTGCCCGGTGTGCCGAAAGACTTCCGGAATGCCAAGATCGACGACAAAGACGTCGGGCGCATCGAGGCGATCATCAAGTCGATGACCCCCGAGGAGCGCCGAGGCGTGGCCCCCATCGATGGTTCGCGCCGCCTCCGTATCGCCAACGGGAGCGGCACCTCCACTGCCGAGGTCAACAACCTCCTCAAGCAGTTCAAGGAGATGCAGAAGATGATGCGATCGCTTGGCCCCATGAGCCGTGTCGTGAGCGGCGCCAAGCGCAAGCCCAACAAGAACAAGCCGAAAGGCGGCCGCTTCACTCCCTCGAGCCGAGGTCCCAGCTAGCCGTGCCCCCGTTCGGTTCCTGATCGAATTCGAATCAAGAGAAAGAGAAACCCTTGTCCGTCAAGCTCCGCCTCATGCGCGTGGGAAAGAAGAAGCAGCCGACGTACCGCATCGTCGCTGCAGACAGCCGGTCGCCCCGCGACGGGCGTTTCATCGAGATCGTCGGCACCTATGCGCCGCGGTCCGACCCGTCCGAGATCACCGTCAAGAGCGACAAAGCCCTCGAGTGGCTGTCGAAGGGTGCACAGCCGACCGAGACCGTGCGCAAGCTGCTCGAGATCTCCGGCGTCTGGGGCGAGTTCCAAGCCACCCGCACCGTCAAGCCGGCGAAGGACCGCACGCGTCCGGCCCGCAAGCGTCCGGCCGCCAGCGCGGCGCCGAAGAAGAAGGCGGCAGCCGCCAAGGCCGCTCCGTCCGACCCTGACGCCGGGGAAGGTTGACGGCCGTGGGTGACGGGTCGATGTTCGAGGAGCCGGACTTCAGCCGGGGACAGCCGGCCGCCTCGGCCGGCGTCGAGGACACCGACGACAGCTTCGACGACGAGGACGACGACCTCGACGACGATCTCGAGGACGACGAATCCGACGACGAATCCGACGACGAATCCGACGTCGAGGCGGCGGAGGACTCCGCCGACGACGCCGATGACGACGAAGACGACGAAGAAGACGACGACGACGAAGACGACGAAGACGACGCTGACGACGAGGGGAACTCCGCCGTCAACCGGGTCTCCGGAGCCACCGCCCGCGCCGTGCTCGAGCACGTCACGCGTGCGCTCGTGGACGACCCGGACTCGGTCGTCGTCGAGGTGAGCGAAGGCCGCTCCGGCCTACGGTTCTCGGTGCACGTCGCTCAGGGAGACATGGGACGGCTCATCGGCCGCAAAGGCCGGACGGCACAGGCCATCCGGACCCTCGTGCGGGCGGCGGCTGCCAGCGACGGTACGGAGGCCTCGGTCGACATCGTCGACTGACAGTGACACCGACAACACCAGCGACAACGCCCGCCGGCGGAGGAGGCGAGGGCCTCCTCGAGATCGGTTACGTCGTGAAAGCTCACGGCCTGCAAGGCGAAGTCGTGGTCGGCCTCATCACCAACCGGCTGGATCGCCTCGACGCCGGCCAGCGGCTCGCCGTCCGGCGCACGGAGCGGACCGGGCCTCGCCCACCGGCCGCCGGGCCTGGACCGGCCGAGCTCGTCGTGTCCGCCTCACGGCCGTTCCAAGACCGCTACCTCGTCTACTTCGAAGGGGTCTCCACACGCGAGGCCGCCGAGGCCCTGCGGGGGTCGCTCCTCCTGGCCCCGCCGGTGACCGATCCCGATGCCCTGTACGTGCACGAGCTCATCGGCAGCGAGGTGGTCGAGCAGGACGGCACCTCCCACGGGATCGTCGTCTCGGTCGAGGCCAACCCCGCCAGCGACTTGCTCGTCGGCGAGGCGGGCTGGCTTGTTCCGCTTCGATTCGTCGTGGAGCGTCGCGGTCGTCAGATCGTCGTGGACGCCCCGGAGGGGCTGTTCGAGTGACGGGCACGCCGGCCCTTCACGTCGACGTGCTCACGATCTTCCCCGAGGTCGTCGACTCCTACTGCGAGACGAGCATCCTCGGCCGGGCGCGGCGCCAGGGTGTCATCGACATCCGGACCCACGACTTGCGTATTGCCACGAGGGACCCGCACCGCTCGGTGGACGACGCCCCCTTCGGCGGTGGCGCCGGCATGGTGCTTGCTCCCGAGCCCGTCTTTGCCGCCGTCGAGCAGCTCGTACCCCCGCGTCCACTGTTCCTGCTCGGTCCGAGCGGCCGGCGCTTCGACCAGGCCATGGCGTCCGAGCTGGCGGGCCTCGGCCGCTTCAGCCTGCTGTGCGGCCGATACGAGGGGGTCGACGAGCGGATTGCCGAGCATCTCGCCGACGAGGAGGTGTCCGTCGGCGATTTCGTCCTCGCCGGGGGAGAGCTCGCGGCGCTCGTCGTCGTGGAGGCGGTGGCCCGGCTCGTACCGGGAGTGCTCGGCAACGAGGCCTCGACCGGCGACGAGAGCTTCACCCATGGTTTGCTCGAGTACCCCCAGTACACGCGGCCTGCGACGTTCCGGGGGTGGGACGTGCCCGAGGTGCTGCGCAGCGGCGACCACGCCAAGGTTGCCCGCTGGCGGCTGGCGCAGTCGCTGCGGCGAACCCTGGAGCGGCGGCCGGATCTGATCGAGGCCCGGGGGGGTTTCTCGGAGCTCGAGACGAGCGTGATGGGAGAGTTCGGAGGGGCTCCGGCGGCGGAGTAGGCGCCCGCAGGTGCGGGGCATGGCCCAGCCCGGCTATCCTGTCCCTACCAGGAGTTCAGGTCGAGACACCGGCTCCGGGGCTCGGATCGGTCGTCGTCGTTCTGGCGTCCCAGGCCCTCCGCTCGACCGAATCCTCCCGACCGCAGCCCGCAGACCGCCTTGAGGAGCGTTGTCATGAACCCAACCGATCTCGTCGACCGCGCGAACCTGCGAGACGACATCCCTGAATTCTCCCCGGGGGACACGGTCAAGGTGCACGTGCGGGTCGTGGAAGGCAACCGCGAGCGCATCCAGGTGTTCCAGGGTGCCGTCATCCGCCGCCAGGGCTCCGGCGTGCGGGAGACTTTCACCGTGCGAAAAGTGAGCTTTGGTGTGGGCGTCGAGCGCACCTTCCCGCTCCACTCGCCCCTGTACGCGAAGATCGAGCGGATCACCGAGGGCGACGTTCGCCGCGCCAAGCTCTACTACCTCCGCGACCGCATCGGGAAGGCCGCCAAGATCAAGGAGAAGCGGGTCGCCCGCTGATCTGCTTGTTGCTCAGGCCCGAGGAGTGCGATGAGTGCTGAAGAGGATCTCGACCAGTTCGAGGCCGAAGTCGAGCTCGCCCTGTACCAGGAGTATCGAGCCGTGCTCCCCATGTTCAAGTACGTGGTCGAGACCGAGCGGCGCTTCTACCTGGCCAACGACGTGACGGTGACGCCGCGGGCGGGCGCCGGCACCACCTATTTCGAGGTCGAGCTCGGGGACGCCTGGGTGTGGGACATGTACCGTCCCGCCCGTTTCGTGTCGTCGGTCCGAGTGGTCACCTACAAGGACGTGAACGTGGAGGCGCTGCCCGAGACGGACGCCTGAGGCCGTGCCGAGCAGCCGCCAGGCGCTCGGGGGCAAAGGCGAGGCGCTCGCAGCCCGCTGGTACGAGGAGCGCGGCTATGCCGTCGTGGCCCGCAACTGGCGCGTCGCTGCCGGCGAGATCGATCTCGTCGTGCGCCAGGGACGAGAGATCGTGTTCTGCGAGGTGAAGACGCGGGCGACGACTCGTTTCGGTACGCCGGCGGAGGCCGTCACTCCCGCCAAGCAACGCCGGGTGCGGCGGCTCGCTGCCACCTACCTCGCCACCGTGGCGTCGCCTCGGCCGAGCTCGATCCGTTTCGATGTCGCTTGCGTCCTCGGCGAGAGCGTCGAGGTGATCACCGAAGCGTTCTGAGCTCAGTCCTGAGCGGGGTGGAGGGGGTCGTCGCTGCGGACCGAGTTGTCCGACACCCGATCCGACCAGTGCTTGCCGTCCCAGTAGCGCTGCTCGTGGCGCCCGGTCGGGTCCGGGTACCAGCCGAACAAGGGCGCCGGCGTCTGAGCGGGTACGTACGGCAGTGGCGGGACCCAGCCATCGGGGCCGGGAATGCCGCTCTGGGCCGCCGGCGGGTAGGCGTGGGCCGGCGACGGCTGCCACGGTTGCGGCTGGCCCTGCGCCGGCTGGCCCTGCGCCGGCTGGAACGCCTCTGGGCCGAGCGGTGGGGGCCAGGCAGGTGCCGCCGGCGGGGGCGAGTCGGGCTGCGGGCCCGGTTGCGGCGGCTGCCACTGGCTGGGCGCGGCGGGAGGCTGCCAGTGGGCCGGCGCCTGCCATGGCTGGCCCGGCGCGGTCGGCTCGCTCGACTCGATGGGCGGGGGGTAGCTCACGGCGCCCGCGGGAGGCTCCCAGTGGGTGCCCGGCTCCGGCGGCGGCGGCCAGCCGCTGCTGGGTCCGGACGGCTCCGCCGATTCTGGTCCGCCGGCGGGGGCGTCGGCTCCGAAGTAGTTCCGCGAGCCGAACGGCTGGGCTGCCGGCGGTGCGGACCGCGTCGTCAGGCGCGCAAGTGCTTCGAGCAGCAAGCTGAAACCTGGGATGAGCACGCCGAGGATCCCCCAGACGAGCGGAGGCCACCTCCAGGGGTAGGCGCCGGTCACTCGCCTGCTGTAGACGGCAAAGCCGTAGGCGAGGACGCCAGAGGCGACGGCAGCCACCCAGAGCTCATCCAGTTGACCTGAGGTCAGGGTGGCCTTGCTCGCAGCAAGGATCGGAGCAGCGCTCCACATGGTCATCACTTCCCTACCAGGGTAACGCCCAGAGCGGGGCGTTCCTTACCAGGCGGGCAGCGCTCAAGCCAGCGCCCCTGCTCATGGCCCCTCACGAGAGCCCGTGTCGACGCCCTCGCTCGAGGCAGGGACCGTGCCAGTGGCGCCGGAGATCGGGAGCAGACAGCGGGACGACGACGAAGTGGCCCGTTCCTCGCCGGATCTCCTGGTTGCAGCCCGGGCACACGTACTGCTTGCGTGCTTCGAAGGGCTGGACACGTCGGAGCTCCGCGGTTGTGCCGGTGAGCGGATCGTCGATGAAGGGCATGGACCGGTTCGCGGGCGGGTTCGGGCTGCGAGCCTCGCCCTCTCGGTTCGCTCCACTGCTGTCATCGAGGGGAGCCCCGGGCCGGCGGGCGGCCGGGCGGTTGGAGGCGTCAGCGGAGTGGGTTCCGGGAGGGCGGCGGGGGCGTTGGCGGCGTTTGCGGGGCGGTACCACGAGGGCTGAATTATGTTGCTTCCGTGGAGACCCTCGTGACGGACCGTTCGGATGGCGTCCTCTCGGTCATGCTGAACCGCCCCGAGAAGAAGAACGCCGCCAATGGACCGATGTGGCGAGAGCTCACGGACGTGTTCCGCCAGGCCGCCGCCAACGACGAAGATCGCGTCGTCGTCGTGAGCGGGGCAGGGGGAGACTTCTGTGCCGGCGCCGATCTCGGCGACCCCGAGGCCGGTTCGGTCCACCCGCTCGTGCGGATGCGCATGATCGGCCAGGCGGCCCTCGCGCTGCACGCCATCCCGAAACCGGTCATCGCCAAAGTGGACGGCGTCGCCGTCGGTGCGGGCTGCAACCTCGCCCTCGGGTGCGATCTGCTCGTGGCGAGCGACCGTGCCCGTTTCTCCCAGATCTTCGCCCGGCGGGGGCTGTCCATCGACTTCGGCGGCTCCTGGCTGCTGCCGCGGCGCGTCGGCTTGCAGAAGGCCAAGGAACTGGCCTTCTTCGCCGACATCATCGACGCCGCCGAAGCCGAGCGCATCGGCCTCGTGAACCGGGTCGTCCCGGTGGCCGAGCTCGATGACTTCGTGGCGGACTGGGCTGCCCGGCTCGCCGCCGGCCCCCCGCTGGCGTTGTCGTCCACCAAGGCGCTCCTCGACGACTGGACGTCGATGTCGTTGGCCGAGGCCATCGAGCGGGAGGGCGCCGCACAGGCAGTCAACGGGGTCTCCGAGGATGGCCGAGAGGCACGCCAGGCGTTCCTCGAGAAGCGTCCCGCCAAATTCGTCGGAAGGTAACGACCATGCCCGAGTCCGATACCGATTTCACCGCCTTGGCCAACCGTTGTTGGCGAGTCTTCGAGCCGGTTCACGCCACCACCTACTTCGCCGAGGAGTCGCGCACGGCAGCGGAGGCTGTGGGCTTGAAAGGCTGGTGGATGGGCTACTTCGCCTTTCGCTCAGCGCCGCTCGGTCCCGTGCCGGCCAACGTCGTGCTGGCGACGTTCTACAACTTCCACCGCTCGAGGGTGGAGCGGGCGATCCCCGACGCCTGGGCGCTGGCTTCCATCGACTCGCTGCTCGATGCGCGTGCATCCGCCGTGGCGAAGGCACTTCGGCGGGCTGCCGGCGAGGAGGCCGACGAGGTGGCCGCGGCAGCGCTGCCGCTGGCGGAGCGAGCCGCCGAAGCCTGTGAGTGCGTCGGCCGTCCCCTCGCCGCCGCCAATCAAGTCGTGCGCCTGCCAGAAGATCGGCTCGCAGCGCTCTGGCAGCGGTTGGCGGTCTTGCGCGAGCACCGGGGCGACGGGCACATCGCCTGCCTCACGACCGCCGATCTGGACGGCTGCGAAGCCCTTGTCCTCCATGCGGCATCCGGCGTCGTGCCCGCCGAAGTCCTCCGGGTGAGCCGGAACTGGTCAGAGGCAGAGTGGGCGGCGGCGGAACTGCGCCTGGAGGATCGCGGGCTGCTCGCCGGCGGTGTCGCCACGGCCGCCGGCGCCGATCTGCGAAATGGCATCGAGGCTGACACGAACCGACTGGCGGCCCAGCCGTACATCGAGATCGGCGCGGAGGACACCTCGAAGCTGATCGAGCTGCTGCGGCCGCTCTCGCGGGCGGTCGTGGCGTCGGGCGGGTTTCCCAGGGTCAACCCCATCGGGCTGGACGCGTTCGAATAGCGCTCGGGCGAACGTGGCCTCGGGCCCGGCGGGGTTCAGTGTGAGGGAATGGCCCGGTGGGCGTGGTGACGCCGGACGAGCTCGGTCACTCCGAGAACCACGAGCACCACCAGAGCGCCTGGCAGCATCAGGGGTGCGAGGAGAATCACACCGAGCAGGGCCAGCAACGGCAGAAGTATGAACACGGCCATCGGTCAGGCCTCCTATCGGTGTCGCTACCTCTTGAGAGCTTGGGCCTCTCCGGCGCGAGGCGGTAGGGCCATACGGCCTCTCTGCCCTCCTCAAGTGCGCCTGCCGGCGTTACGCTCAGCCATCGACACCCTTGACCTGTATCGCCGTCGTGGGCTGCTCGGACTCGTGTCCGTGCTCGTCCTGTTGACCGCCGGGTCAGCGGTTCGGGCCAGCGCCGCCGGCTGGGTGGTCCAGGCAACGTCGCCGCCGGCGCAGGGTGGTGCGGTGCTGGCCGTGTCGTGCCCGTCGCCGACCGCGTGCACCGCCGTCGGCGATCAGGGGACCAGTACCGGGACGGCCACCTTGGCCGAGCACTGGAACGGATCGAGCTGGGCCATCCAGACGACTCCGAACGTTCCCAGCCAGATCTCCAACATCTTGGCGGGTGTGTCGTGCCCGACGACGACCGAGTGCATCGCGGTCGGCAACGACGCCGCCCCGTACCAGGAGTTCCAGAAACCCGAAGTGCAGACACTCGCCGAGCGCTGGGACGGCACGAGCTGGTCGATCGAGACGACGCCGAACTTGGTGAACCCACTCAGCGGCTGGGCCAATCCCGACTTGAGGGCCGTCTCGTGTCCGGACGCCTCCGAATGCATGGCCGTCGGCTACTACCACAACGCTTCCAACACGCTCGTGGCCCTCGTCGAGCGATGGAACGGCACGAGCTGGGGCACCGAGGACACGCCCGACCCGCCGGGCGGATCCAACGTCCTCTACGGGGTCTCGTGCCCTTCTGCGTTGCGCTGCACCGCCGTCGGTGCCTTCGGCGACGAGCTCGGCGGAACCTTTGCCGAGCGATGGAACGGGAAGGTCTGGACCGTGCAGGCAACGCCCCGGCCTGCCTCGACGCACAACCGGCTGCTCGCGGTCTCGTGCCCATCGGTGTCGGAGTGCACCGCTGCCGGTTACGAATTCGGTGCCCGACCGGAGACTGCACTCGTCGAGCGCTGGAACGGCATCGGCTGGGGCGTGCAAGCCACGCCGAAGCCCGCCGGAGTCGGCGCCGCTGGCAGCTGGCTGGCGGGTGTCGCCTGTGCTTCGGTGACCCACTGCACGGTCGTCGGAGGAACTGGCAGAACGCTGGCAGAGCTCTGGGTCGGGAAGTCGTGGGTGCTGCAGGCAACTCCGAGTCCGGCGTCGGGAGCGGGCTTGGTCGGCGTCTCGTGCCCGTCGACGAGTGCCTGCACGGCGGTCGGGGCTTCTTCGGCCGGGATCCTCGTCGAGCACGAGTGAGCACCGCCCTCGGCTCTCGACGTGCTACCTGACCGACAAGTACCTGAAAGGCAGGACGGAACGTGGTGGACGTGCAACGGACCTTTGCAGTGCCCGTCGGGAGGCTGCTGAGCGTGGCTCCGGGCATGCCCGTCACTGAGATGGCTCGCGCGGTCGAGCACTACCGGCGTCTCGGGTTCAGTATCTGGCCGGCCGACGCCGAGACCGAACCAGGCGTCGAGTTCGCCATCGCGACTCGGGACGGGATCGAGCTGCATTTTGCCGTCAAGCGGGATCACGATCCGGCCCGCACAGCCACGTGGGTGTTCATCGGCGTCGAGGATGCGGACGCCTTGAAGGCAGAATTCGATGCCGCAGGCGTCGGGCAGGATCGTCCCGTCCGCGACACGGACTACAAGATGCGCCAGTTCGCCCACATCGATCCGGACGGCAACCTCCTGCTGTTCGGTTCCCCGCTGCCGCACGGCACGGCCCCTGCCTCGGCCGGGACGTCGCCGCCGACGAGCGCGACGCCTGCCGCGCCTGCTCCGGTCGACGCGATCGCCCTCCGTTTGATGCGCGCCGTCAAGCAAGGTGACGTCCCTGCCCTCACCGGACTGCTGGAGGAGGATCCCGGTCTCGCCTCGAGCTGGACCAACTCCTGCACGCCGCTGCATCACTTCGCCAATGCGCCGGGTCATCGTCCCAATCCAACTGGGGTCGTTCGCGTCCTGGCGGCTGCCGGGGCCGACCTGAACGCCCACGTTCGCGACTCCTGGCACCACGAAACCGCACTCCATTGGGCAGCCAGCAACGACGACATCGACCTCATCGACGCTCTGCTCGATGCCGGCGCCGACATCGAGCACCCGGGCTCCTCCATCGGCGGAGGCGCCCCGATCCAATCGGCCATCGGCTATGGGCAATGGGCTGCCGCCAAGCGGCTGTGGGAGCGGGGCGCCAAGATCGGGCTGTCCCACGCCGCAGCGTTCGGCGAGATCGACCTCGTGCGCTCGTTCGTCGAGGCCGACCCGCCGCCCGATGCCGACGATCTGTCCTTGGCGTTCTGGAATGCCTGCCGGGCCGGGCGACGGGGTGTCGCCGAGTACTTGCTCGGGAAGGGGGCCGACCGAGATTGGCAGGCGCCCTGGGATGGCAACACCCCGCTCGATGCTGCGCTCGCCAAGCACGAGGGCGCCGTAGTCGCCTGGCTGCACGAGATCGGGGCTCGGACCGGCGTCTCCGGCTGATTCGACCGGCCGTGGGCGCGATCCGCCCAGGCCACGGCGTTGACACAACCTCCTCCTAGGGTGCGACGGAGATCGAGCGGTCACGGTCCCCGGTTGCTGGGGCACTCGCGCACCCTCCCGAGAGCACCCCCACGCCCGGAGGGAGTCATCCCCATGCTCGCCGCCATCCCATCTGCCACCCTGCTCGGAGTCCAGGGCCGCAAGGTCCTCGTCGAGGTGCACGTCTCCGACGGTCTGCCCGGCTTCACGATCGTCGGGCTGCCCGACGCCGCCTGCCGGGAGGCCCGCGACCGCGTGCGGGCCGCCCTGTTGTCGAGCGGCCTGCCCTGGCCCATGCGCCGGGTGACGGTGAACCTGGCGCCCTCCGGCATACGAAAGGCCGGCGCCGGGCTCGACCTCGCGATTGCCGTGGGTCTCCTCGTCGCCGGCGGCGAGGTCGCGCAGTCGGCCGTGACGGGCTGCGGCTTCGTCGGCGAGCTCGGTCTCGACGGCACCCTCCGATCGGTGCCCGGCGTACTGCCGGTCGTCGCCGCCATCGAGACCGACGCCGTCGTCGTCCCGTGGAACGGCGTGTACGAGGCGCTGCTCGTCGGCGGCCCGACCGTGCGTACGGCGCGGTCGCTCGGAGAGCTGGCCGCCGTGCTCAAAGGGCGGGCACCTTGGCCTGAGCTGCCCGAGGGCGCCGGCGCCGGGCGCGCGAGGGGTGGCGACCGGCCTCCTGACCTCGCCGAGGTCCGCGGCCAGGTCGTCGGACGCCGAGCCTTGGAGGTAGCTGCCGCCGGCGGTCACCACATCCTCATGTCCGGCCCGCCCGGGTCGGGCAAGACGATGTTGGCCCAGCGCTTGCCCGGGATCCTTCCGCCGCTCGACCGGGAGGCCGTGATCGAGGTGTGCCGGATCCACTCGTCAGCCGGGCTGCCACTTCCCGAACGCACCCTCGCCGGCGAGCCGCCGTTCCGGGCGCCGCATCACTCCTCCTCTGCGGTCTCGCTGCTCGGGGGCGGCACGTACTACCTCCGGCCGGGGGAGATCAGCCTGGCGTCCAACGGTGTGCTGTTCCTCGACGAGCTCGCCGAGTTCCCGATCGCCGTTCTCGACGCCTTGCGGCAGCCGCTCGAGGAGCGGGTCGTCCGTATCGCCCGGGCGAGGGCGACGGTGACCCTCCCGGCCTCCTTCCTGCTCGTCGCAGCCATGAACCCCTGCCCTTGCGGGCACGGCGGCTCCTACGTCGGGTGCGAGTGCTCCGAGCCGCAGCTCGACAGGTACCGGCGCCGGCTCTCCGGGCCGCTGTTGGACCGGTTCGACCTCCACATCGCCGTCGACCGACTCGCCACGAAGGACTTGTTCGCGACGGACGCCGGCGAGTCGTCGGAAGTCGTGGCGGCCCGGGTGGCCACTGCCCGCGAGATGGCGCGTGGCCGTGGCATCGCCTGCAACGCCAGGATCCCGGCGAACCGATTGGACGAGCTGGCGCCGCTCGATGCGAAGGCGACCGCCCTGCTGAGGCGCCGCGTCGCCCAGAGCTCGCTGACGGCTCGCGGTCTCGATCGCGTCCGCCGGGTGGCGCGGACGCTCGCCGACCTCCAGCAGATCGAAGGGCCTGTGCCTGCCGAATCCGCCGCCACCGCCCTCGAGCTGCGAGCCGGGCGGCGGGCTCTCATCGGAGGGCGGTGGGTGGCGTGAGCGACGACGGGGCGCTCCCCGACATCGCGTATGCCGTCGCGCTGGCGGCATTGGGCGACATGACACCTGCGCGCTTGCGCGTTCTCCTCGACGGCCGGCGGGCTGCCGAGGTGTACGGGCAGCTCCTCGCCGGCGATCCGGTGCTCATCGATGCGCTCGCCCGCGTGGGCGGCTCCACTCGGTCGGCTCGGCCCGACGCAGGGCTCGACATGGAGGTGAGCTGGGGCGCCTCCGGGTCGCTCGGTGCGATGGAGCGGACGCGAGCTCAAGCCCGCGACTCCCTCCGGGCCTGGCGGCTCGAAGCCGAGCGCACACCGGTGGTCCGGCGGTGGAGCGAACTGCAGTCACACGGCATCGGTGTCGTCCGGCGAGGCGAGGCCGGCTACCCGACCCGTCTGCTGCGAGCCCGTCAAGTGCCCGAGCTCCTCTACGTCCGCGGCCGTCTCGATCAGGCGGCGCTGCCGTGCGTCGCGATCGTCGGGACGCGACGGGCAACCCACTACGGCCGTGAGATCGCCGCCGAGCTCGGGCGCGACCTCGCCGAGCGAGGCGTCGTCGTCGTGTCAGGTCTGGCCCGCGGCATCGACGCCGCCGCCCACAGCGGCGTGATCGCCGCTGGCCGGCGGCCGAACGGTCCCCTCGCCGTGGTCGGCGGGGGCGTCGATGTCGTCTACCCGCGGGAGAACGGCCGGCTCTGGGACGAGGTACTTGCCATGGGCGGGATCGTCTCGGAGGCGCCGCCGGGAGCGCCGCCGGAGAGCTGGCGGTTTCCCTTGCGCAACCGGATCATCGCGGCGCTCAGCCAGGTGCTCGTGGTCGTCGAGTCCTCACGCCAAGGCGGAGCCATCCACACCGTGCTGGCGGCCGACGCCTACGGCGTGCCGGTTCTGGCCGTGCCCGGTTCGGTGCGGAGCCCTCAGTCCGAGGGCACGAACGCCATCATCCAAGAAGGCGGCGCCGGCGTGGTGCTGGACGTGCATGACGTCTTGGCGGCGCTGTCCCTCGTCTGCGAGGAGGACGGCACGCCGGTGGTGTTCTCGCCGGCGCGGCCGGGCGGGGACGGCCGGCAGCCGGTGAGCGCCTCGTGGAGCTCCGGGCGCCAGACTGCCAGCCGGCGGGGTGGCCCGTCTCCGGGGAGCACGAGCGCGGGCGCGAGCGCGCAGCAGGCGCTCGACTTCGGGCCCGCGGGCGCTCGACGTCGTGGCGACGAGAGCCGTCACGGAGCCACCGCTGCTTGCACACCCGAGGAGAGGGCCGTGCTCGAGGCGGTGGACTACACGGCGACGCTCACCGACGGCATCTGCAACCGGACGAGGCTCGATCTCGGCGTCGTCGCCCTTGCCTTGGACCGCCTCGAGGAGCTCGGGCTCGTCCGCCATGACGGCGCCGCATGGATCCGTACCTGAGCGCCGGCGGGCTGCTCGTTCAGGGACCGGGGAACGCCCGGTTGAACACCTGGGCGAGGGCTCGGTTGCCGCGGACGGCGAGCGCCCGTCGCGGCGGCCGGCCGAGGAGGAGCGCCAGCAGGTCGCGGCTCGATCCCTCGATGACGGCTTCGGCGACCGTCGTCGAGCTGGCGGGTTCGACGGTCACGTCGTTGCCCCGGACCGACAGCAGCGTGCTCGGCCCATCGGTGGCGGCGAGCAGCCACGACCCCTCGATGGCGGCGTCGACCGGCCGGAAGTTGCTGCGGCGCACCGTCAGCCAGCTCAGACGGGCGGGGAGGGCGTGGCTGACGAAGACCTCGCTCCAGTCGTCGAGGCCGAGGTCGAGATCGGTGCCGTGCACCTCGACCTCGGTCAGGCGCAACAGAGCCAGGTCGGCGAGCGTGGTGCGGACGGGATCGGGCGACTCCGATGGTGCCGGGATCGTCGTCGGCCACTGCTCGGGCGAGAGCACCGCCCAGGCATCGTGCAGCCGATTGCTCTCCAGCCCCAGCGAGTCGACCACGCCGGCCGGTCGCTCGCCGCCGTTCGGCACGAGCGTCCCCGGTCGTTGCTCCGACCGGCCACCGGGATAGAACGATGTCGGCTTGCCGGCGAGGGTGTCGGCCGTCATGCGACGCGAGGCAGTCGCCCCGTATCGCAGGTGGCACGCGATCGTCAGCCGGGTCCAGCCGTGCAACGAGGACGCCGCCTCCAGGCCCGTTTGACCGGCGGCGGCGAGAGCGGCCACTACGTCGGCCGTCCGCGCGCTTGCCGCCTCGGAGAGCAGGCCGGCGGATCGAGCATCGTGCACGGCTGCATCATTGCAGCGGTCGAGGCCCGGCAGTCCCGCCGCCTCAGGCGGCCGATTGCAGCAGCTTGGCCATCCGTTCGAGCTCGTTCTCGTAGCCGAGGACGGCTCGTTCGGTCCACGCCTCGTCGTGCATGGCGTCAAAGGCCAGCACCATGCGGACCTCGCCGCCCTCCTGCTCGAGCGAGACGGTCGTGGCCATCTCGTACGGCTCGATGTGAGGGATGAAGTCCGCCAAGGCCGTGTAGCTGAGGCGCCGCAGGCTCTCCACCTCGGTGAAGACGAGCGTCAGGCTGGTCTCGACGAGCATGCCGTCTTGCTGCATGAACTCGATCATCTCGGGGGCGACGGCCGCCATCGTGTAGCGCAGCTCGCCGCCGGCACGGAGATCGAGGTGATCCACCGTGACGGCAAAGCCGTCGGGGCCCCACCACGACTCGATGCCTTCCTTGGTGGTCCAGAGCCGCCAGACGTCCTCGAGCGAGGCTCGGTAGCGCCGCTCGAGGGTGATCACCCGACGCTGCCCGGGTTTCGACGCGGTTGCCTCGCTCATGTCATGTCCTCCTGGTCGGTTGTGGCTGTCGATCCCTGTTGTGCCTGGGCGTGCTCGAGGGCAGCTCCGAAACGCTCGAGGCGCTCCTCCCAGAGCCGGCGGTAGCGCCCGACCCAGTCGTCGAGCTCGCGAAAGGGAGCGGGCTGGAGCGAGTAGAGGCGCTTCGTGCCCTCCGGCCGCACCTGGACGAAGCCGGCGTCGTGCAGGATCTTCAGGTGCCGGGAGACGCCCGACTGATGAATGCCGACGAGGGCGACGAGGTCGTTGACCGCTTGCTCGTCATCGACGAGCAGCTCCACGATCCGCCGCCGGGTCGGATCGGCCAGCGTCTGGAAGACGTCTACATGCACGGTCACATATATACATGAGTGTGTATGGAAGAGTCAAGTCCCGGGCCGAGCCGGGGCTCCCCCTAGTGGCTGAGGAGCAGCTCGAGGGGGTCGGCGGCTTCGACTCCGAGCGCCTCGGCGACCGCTGCGTTGGCACAGACGCCGCTCACGCTGTTGACGCCGCCTCGCAGCGCCGGGTCGCTCGCCACGGCGCCGGCGATGCCCTGCTCGGCCAGCGCCACCACATAGGGCAGGGTGGCAAGCGCCACCACATAGGGCAGGGTGGCATTGGTGAGGGCGTACGTGGAGGTGTGGGGGACGGCGGCGGGCATGTTGCCGACGGCGTAGTGCAGCACGTCGTGCACGAAGTAGGTCGGGTTCTCATGCGTCGTCTCGTGCGTCGTCTCGATGCAACCACCCTGGTCGACAGCGACGTCAACGATGACCGATCCCGGGCGCATCATCGACACCATCTCTTCGTCGACGACGACGGGGGCGCGGCCGCCGGCGACGAGCACGGCACCGATGAGCAGGTCGGCCTCGAGGAGGGCGCGCTCGATCGACCCGCGGTTGGAGGCCAGCGTCATGATCCGGCCCTTGTGGATCTGGTCGACCCAGCGCAGCCGGTCGATGTTGCGGTCGAGGAGGAGCACCTCGGCCTCCATGCCCTGAGCGATCCAGGCGGCGTTCCAGCCGACGTGGCCGGCGCCGATGACGACGACCCTGGCGGCTCGCACGCCGGGCACGCCGCCGAGCAGGATGCCGCGAGTGCCGTTGCGCTTCTCGAGCAGCGAGGCCCCCACCTGGGTGGCGATGCGGCCGGCCACCTCGCTCATCGGCGCCAGGAGGGGCAGGTCGCCGTTGGCGGACTGCACCGTCTCATACGCGATGCCGGTCGTCTTGGCCGAGAACAGGGCTTTGGCGACCTCGGGATAAGCGGCGAGGTGCAGGTAGGTGAAGAGCACGAGGTCGTCGCGCAGGAAGCCGAACTCGGACTCCTGCGGTTCCTTCACCTTGCAGACGAGCTCGGACGCCCATGCCTCCGCCGCAGTCACCATGCGAGCGCCGACGGCGACGAAGTCGGCGTCGGAGAACGAGGAGCCGGTACCGGCACCGGATTGGACACGTACCTCGTGACCGAGGGACGTCAGCCCGCGCACGCCGTCCGGCGTCATGGCGACGCGGTTCTCCGCCGTCTTCACCTCAGTCGGGATTCCGATGATCATCTCCGCGCTCCTCCTATTGGGGCTGCATCGCGATCCGCTCGGGGCGGATCCGGACCTTGATGCGCTGCTCGCCTTCTTGACGGTTCGGGTAGTCGATCCCGAGGTACTTGCGGGCGAGAAAGTCGATGTGCTCGTCGGCGCCCTCCGTCGTGATCTCGGACACGGTGCCTCGCAGGGCGATGACCCGATACGGGTCGGCCGGGTCGACGACCGAGACGGCGACGTTGGCGTTGGCATGGACGTTGCGGGCTTTGAGGCGCCCCTCGGCGGTGTTGAACACGACGTCGTCGCCGTCCACGTCGATCCACACGGGGCTGATATTGGGACGACCGTGCGAGTCGATGGAGGCGATGTGAGCGAGCACCGGTTCCCGCAGCAACGCCTTGGCGCCTTCGGTGAGTCCCTGCGACATTGCAGTACCTCCTGTTGACCCGCTACCGGCCTGTTGACTCTTGCGGCCGCTTCGACCTCGGCTGGACACGCTACTTGCCGCGTGGCGCCCTGGGGGCGGACGCAACGACCGCGCACTGGGACGCGCTACACCCAAAGATGCTCCCGTCCGGGTAGCCTCTAGCAGCGCACCGCAACCCTCGCAGGGGAGCGCCCTCGACACGATGATCCTCGACCGCATCCATACTCCGAGCGACGTGAAGGCGTTGTCGCGCGCCGAGTGCGACGTCTTGTCGGAGGAGATTCGGGCGTTCCTCGTCGAGTCGGTGTCCAAGACCGGCGGCCATCTCGGCTCGAACCTCGGGGCAGTCGAGCTGACGATTGCGCTGCACCGCGTCTTCGACTCGCCACGCGACCTGCTCCTGTTCGACACCGGCCATCAGGCGTACGTGCACAAGCTGTTGACCGGGCGGAAGGCGGGTTTCGAGCACCTCAAGCAGGAGGGTGGACTCTCGGGCTACCCGAACCGTGCCGAGTCCGAGCACGACCTCGTCGAGAACTCACACGCCTCGACGGCACTGTCCTACGCCTACGGGATGGCTTCGGCCCTGCGCCTCGAAGGCCTCGCCGACCCGCTCAACGGCGGCAGGCGGGTCGTCGCCGTCGTCGGCGACGGAGCACTCACCGGCGGCCTTGCCTACGAGGCGCTCAACAACCTCGGGCACTCCGGCGCCCGCGTGCTCATCATCTTGAACGACAACGGCCGAAGCTATGCGCCGACGATCTCCAAGCTGTCCGGCTCGCTCACCCAGCTTCGCCTCGACCCTCGTTACGTCAGCCTGCGCGAGCGCGTCCGCCACGGCCTCCGGGACCTGCCCCCGACCGTCAGCTCCGTGGCCTACACCTCGATCCACGGCCTCACCTCGGCGCTTCGCGAAGTCGTCGAACCGCACGTCTTCTTCGAGGCACTCGGCGTTCGCTACACCGGTCCGCTCGACGGCCACGACATCGGTGCCATGGAGCAGGCCATGCGGCGGGCCGCCGCCTGGCACGGGCCCATCGTGCTGCATGTGCTCACGAAGAAGGGCAAGGGCTACGGTCCGGCCGAGGACGACGAGATCCAGAAGCTTCACGACTTTCGCGCCGTCCCGGCCAGCTCGATCTCCTCGGCGAGCTCGGCGCCGAGCACCGCTCAAGCGGGCACGAGCAAGACGGTGTCGCTGCCAAGGGTGGGGCGGCCGACCGACGACGCCGGCGCCCTCCGTCCGCCGACCGGGCTCGGCGAGAGCTACACCGACGCCTTCACCAAGGCGCTCCTGCAGGCAGCCGAAGCGGACGACAGGCTCGTGGCGATCACGGCGGCGATGCCCGGGCCGACCGGGTTGTTGAGTTTCCAGGACCATTTCCCGGAGCGTTTCTTCGACGTCGGCATCGCCGAGCAGCATGCCCTCACGGCGGCTGCCGGTATGGCCATGGCAGGCCTGCACCCAGTTGTGGCCATCTACTCGACGTTCCTCGCCCGAGCCGTCGACCAGTGGAACCTCGACGTCGGCCTCCACGGACTGCCGGTTGTGGTCGTCGCCGACCGGGCCGGCATCACCGGAGACGACGGCCCGTCGCACCACGGTCTCTACGACATGGTGCAGGCGCTGCAGGTGCCCAACCTGTCCATCTTCGCCCCGTCGGAGCCGGCCGAGATGGGGCCGGCATTGGTGGCCGCCTTGGCCTGCTCGGGGCCGTCGCTCGTGCGCTATCCGAAGACGCCGTCACCGGGCCCGCTGGCGCCTCCCGGCTCCGGGCTGGAGGCGCGCACCCTGCGCGAAGGCGGCGGTGAGATCGTCCTCGTCGGCATCGGCAAGCTCGCCCGGGCGAGCCTCCAGGCGGCTGAGCTCCTCGCGGCGGAGGGCATCGACGTCACCGTGATCGACCCTCGCGTCGTCAGGCCGGCGGATCCGGCGCTGCTCGAGCAGATGGCGAGCGCCCGGCTCGTCGTCACGGCCGAGGACGGACTTCGGTTCGGCGGCGCCGGCGCCTACCTCTGCGGCGAAGCCGACTCGCTCGCCGCCTCCCGGGACCTGCCCGGTCCGCAGCGGCTCGTTCTCGGCGTTCCCACCACCTACATCGTCCACGGCAAGCCCGACGCCATCTTGGCCCGGCTCGGGCTCGACGCGGCCGGGATCGCCGCCTCGGTGCTGGCGGCCGCACGGCGGTACTCGCTGCTGCCGGTGGGTTGATCGCGGGCGGCGGGGTTTCGCGCCGCTGCTAGCCGAGTGGGACGAGGCGTGGCTGGTTGCCCTCGTCGTCTTCGGAGCCGCTGCCGCTGCCGCTGATCGGCGCCACGAGCTCGGGGCCCTCGGCACGGGTGTTGTTCACCGCCGGCGACACCGGGTAGGAGCGGAGCAGATCCGCCGGCGCCGGCTGCAAGAGGGCCGAGATGTCGCCCGGGTCGAGCTCGCCCGGTTGGAGCCAGGCCGCCCAGTCCTCCGGTTGCAGGATGACGGGCATGCGGTCGTGCAACGGCTCGACGAGAGCGTTGGCCGACGTCGTGATGATCGTGCACGAGAGCAGCCACTGGTCGTGCCAGCCGGCTCCCGGTAGGAGCTCCTGTGGCTCGAGCTCGGTCTTGGGCTTCCAGGCTTCCCACAAGCCGGCGAAGGCGATGAGGCCGCCGTCCGCCGGCGCGAAACACCACGGCTGACGCCGCACCCGCCCGCCGCCGGCGATCTTCTCCCACTCGTAGAAGGCGTCTGCCGGGATGATGCAACGGCGCTTGGCGAGGGCGGTGCGGAAGGCCGGCCGCTCGGACAACGTCTCGGCCCGGGCGTTGAACGCCCGCACGCCGGCGCCGGGGTCCTTCGCCCAGGACGGCACGAGCCCCCAGCGGTAGTCGGTGAGGCGCCGGCGAGGCTCCGGCTGGTCGTCGTCGTGCTTGCGCAGGCGGGTGGCCACGGCGAGGACGCCGTCGGTGGGCGCCAAATTGAAGCGAGGGGCCGTCAGCTCCTCGGGCACCTCGACATCGTCGACGTCCAGGAGGGCTGCGATGTCCTCCACGGGCCGGCTGGCGACAAAGCGACCACACATCAGCGGCGAACCTACCGGCCTGCCGGCTATTTGGCGGCTCACCTACACCCCGAAGCCCTCCCAGTACGACCCCTCCATCATCTCCTCGAGGCTGCGGCGGTGCAGGATGAGGTCGTTCGGGTCGTCGGGCATGACGGCCTGCCCGAAAGCGATCTGCCGGCGGGTGACCCTGAACATCACGATGCCGTGGTGCAGGGCCGCATAGAAGAGAAAGAAGCGCAGGTCACGTACGGTGGCGCCGCTGGCGGCCTCATAGGTGGCCACGGCATCGGGCGCCCGCATGAAGTGCCGCATGGGCTCGATCTCCATCATGGCGGCGATGTCGTCGAACCACCGGTGCAAGTAGATCATCCAGCCGAGGTCGACCTCCCGAGGCGCCAGAGCGACCATCTCCCAGTCGAGCAGCGCCGCCGGCGTGAAGTCCTGGAACACCATGTTGCCGATGCGGGCGTCGCCCCAGCTGAGCACCTGGTCGTCGATGCCCGCCGGCCAGTGCTCCTCCAGCCACGAGAAACCCGCCTCGATCACCGACGACCTCACCCCGTCCCCCGAGCACCAGTCGTAGTAGCTGTGGACGTGGGCGACGTGCCGGTGGAGCGCCGTCGGCCCTGGCTCGTCGAAGCCGAGGCGGGTCTCCAGCTCGGGCGAGAGCTCGACCGCGTGCACGCCTGCCAGGGCGGCGAGGGCGCCGTCTTGCAGTCGCCGCTGGTCGGAGCGCTCGGCCTCGGTCACCCAGGAGCCGAACGGGTACGGGAGGATGTCGGGCGGTATGCGGCCGTCGATGCGGTCCATCACGAAGAAGGGAACCCCGAGCGGCGCGGGGTCGAGCTCGAGCCGGTGGACGCGGGGAACGGCGACGTCGGAGTGGTGGGCGAGGTGGTCGAGGACGAGGAATTGTTTCTCGAGGTCGTAGCTCGGGAAGACCGGGAGGGCGGAGGTGTCGGGTGCCAGGCGTGCCACGAGGCCCCTCGGCGCGCCGTCGGCATCCTCGACGTCCATCAGGACCGAGAGGCTGGACACTCCGGTGTGCTCGGGCACCTCGAGCGAGGTGATGCGGCGCGCCAGGCCGGCGCCGGCGAGCCACGCCTCCAGGGCGGCGCGCAGCTCGTCCCGGTCCCTCGTGGAGGACTGCAGCCCGAGGGCGTCGTTGGTGTCGGCTCGGTCCGCTCGGCCCGGTCCGGGCTGTTCGGGCGGTTCGGGCTCGGTCAAGGCGCCACCGCTTCCCAGCTGTCGAAACCGGAGGGAGCGTGGTGGCCGAAGCACGCGTGCTCGAACAGCCCGTAGCCGACCTGGCCGTCGCAGCGGGCCCGAGCGACGTGGTCGAGGACGCCGAAGGCCGTCTGGCCGGCGAGGGCCGGGTCACCGAGGTCGACGTCGACGCGGGACGACCAGCCGCGGCCCCGCCAGCGACCGTGCGACCAGTCCGGGTCGCCGTTGTAACCGGGGCCGGCGCTGAGCAGCACGTAGCCGAGCGTGTCGATCTCGACGACGGTGGGGCCGCCGCGCTTGGAGATCGTGATGGTGGCACCGGTCGGGACACGGGAGCCGGACCGGTAGTGCACGTCGATGTCGGCCCAGCCGAGCTGCTCGGGCGGGCGGCCGGAGTCCGCCGGCCAGATGCGGACGGCCTCCGCGGTCGAGCGGGTGCCGTCGCCGTCCTCCTGGGCGATCACGACGACGGCGAAGTCGTCGAAACGCAGCGGCGCATACGTCCACCAGAACCCGAAGCCTTCCGCCGGCTCGGCTGCACCTCGCCCGGGCGGCTCGCTCTCGCCGACGGGCCGGATCCCCCAGGACCGGTCGCGGGTGCCGGCGGAGGACTCCGGCGCCAACCGGTAGTCGGTGCCGTCCACGTGCACCACGCCCTCGCACGTGCCGACCTGGGCGAAGCGGGCGCCCTCGAGGATGATGCGACCTGCCGAGCGGATCGTGTGGAGCGGCTCGTCGATGGGCGGGAAGGATCCGGTCCAGACGAGGTCGAGGCCGATGCCCTGCTCGACGGGGTCGCAGACGAGGCGGATCTGGCGCAGCGGCTCGACGACCTCGATGCGGTACGGACCCACCTGCTGGTTCAGGCGGTCGTCGTCGAGGGCATCGGAGAGCTGCAGGGTCGACTGGCGGCCCGAGCGCATCACCGTGACGTAGGCGTCGCGCACGCCGAGGTTGGGATAGACGCCCAACCCGCTCACGACGAAGAGCTCTCCGCTGCGGTCGTGAGCGTTGACGTAGCAGCGGTCGTAGGCGTTCCGGTCACTCGTGGCGACGTAGGCCATCGAGAGCGGCACCTGGTGGACCGGGTACTCGTCGAGCGGAACGGGCATGGCACTTCCTCCCCCCATTGCAGGAACAGCATCCTTTCAGACCCGCACCCCATGCTTGCCGCCAAAACAAGAACATGTTCTACTTACCGCCGGTGGAGTACAACCTGGCCGACCTGTTCGAGCATGCCGTCGACGTCTTCGGCGAGCGTGAGTACCTGGTTGCCAACGGCGTCCGGCGCACGTACCTCGAGATGGAGGAGCGGGCGAACCAGCTCGCCCATCACCTCGCCTCCGTCGGGGTCGGTCCCGGCGACCACGTCGGCATCTACGCCTACAACCGGGTCGAATGGGTCGAGACGCTCTGGGCCGTCTTCAAGCTGCGGGCGGTGTGGATCAACATCAACTACCGCTATGTCGCCGACGAGCTCCGCTACCTGTTCGCCAGCTCGGATGTCGTGGCGATGGTCGTCGACCGGCGTTTCGCCCCGCTCGTGGCCGCCTGCCGGGACTCGTTGCCGAAGCTTGCCCATGTGCTCGTCGTCGACGACGGCACCGAGCTCGACGAGGAGGCCGCCGCCGGCGGCGGGGGCCCTGGGGTCCTCGACTACGAAGCCGCCCTCGCCGGCCAGTCCACGGTGCGGGACTTCGGGCCCCGCTCTCCGAACGACCACTACATCTTGTTCACGGGCGGCACCACGGGCCTGCCGAAGGGCGTCGTCTGGCGGCACGAGGACGTCCTGTTCGCCCTCGGCGGCGGGATCGACCCGCTCACCAACGTCCGCATCGAGGACCCTCGCGGCCTCGCCCGCAAGGCGGTCGAGGACAACTTCGCCGTGACGTTCCTGCCGATCGCCCCGCTCATGCACGGAGCCACCCAGTGGGGCGTCATGGGCCAGAGCTTCAAGGGGAATCGGGTCGTGCTCGTGGATCGTTTCGAGCCGGCAGGCGTCTGGCGGCTCGTCGGCGAGCTCGGCGTGAACCTCGTCATGCTCACCGGCGACGCCATGGCACGCCCGCTCATCGAGGAGTACGAGGCGCACGCCGCCGCCGGCGAGCCGTACGACACGTCCTCGCTCTTCGGGCTCTCCTCGACGGCGGCCGTCTTCTCACCCGATGTGAAAGAGACGTTCTTCCGCCATTTCCCGAACTTGCTCATGACCGACGCCATCGGTTCGTCGGAGAGCGGCGCCAACGGCATCGTCGTCGTGAAGTCCGGCGAGACGGCCATGCGGGGCGGGCCGACCGTGACGGCCGTGCGCGACTCGGTCGTGCTCGGCGACGACCTGAAGCCGATGGAGCCGGGGACGGGCGCGGTCGGTCGTCTCGCCCGGTCCGGGAACATCCCCATCGGCTACTACAAGGACCCGGTGAAGACGGCCGAGGTGTTCATCGAGGTGGACGGCACGCGCTACGTCATGACCGGCGACCTGGCGCTGCTGGAGGCGAACGGCTCGATCAGCCTGCTCGGGCGCGGCTCGGTGTCGATCAACACCGGCGGCGAGAAGGTCTTCCCCGAGGAGGTCGAGGCGGCCGTGAAGTCGCACCCCGACGTCTACGACGCCACCATCGTGGGCGTGCCCGATCCCCGCTGGGGCCAACGGGTTGCTGCCGTCGTGAAGGCACGCGAGGGGGCAGCGCCGGAGCTCGAGTCGATCCAGGAGTACTGCCGGACGCGCATCGCCGGCTACAAGGTGCCGCGGGAGCTCCACCTCGTGGACGACTTCGTGCGCTCTCCCGCCGGCAAGCCCGACTATCGCTGGGCGCTCGACGTCGCCCTCGCCGGTCGGCCTGCCCTCGCTCAACCCACGGAGGTCCCATGAAGACTCGGCTGTCGGAGGGGCTCGGGATCGAGTTCCCGATCTTTGCGTTCTCGCACTGCCGCGACGTCGTGGCGGCGGTCACGAACGCCGGCGGCTTCGGCGTGCTCGGGGCCCTCGCCTTCACGCCCGAGCAGCTCGCCATCGAGCTCGACTGGATCGACGACCACGTCGGCGGCAAGCCCTACGGCGTGGACGTCGTCATGCCGGCGTCCTACGCCGGGTCGGGTGACTTGCCGGCGGACGCCTCCAACGCCGAGCTGGCAACGATCCTCGACGAGCTCATCCCGGAAGGCCACCGCAATTACGTCGAGGAAGTCCTCGATCGCTACGGCGTCCCCAAGCTGCCCGAGGACGAGGACGTCCACCGGTTGTTGGGCTGGACCCACGAGGGCGCCCGGCCGCTCGTCGAGATCGCCCTCGAGCACCCGATCAAGCTCCTGGCGAACGCCCTCGGGCCGCCGCCGCCCGATGTCGTCCAGCTCGCCCACGACCACGACGTCCTCGTCGCCGCCCTCGTCGGCTCCGTCTCGCAAGCCGAGAGCCAGGTGCGAAACGGCGTCGACATCATCGTCGCCTCCGGCTACGAGGCCGGCGGGCACACCGGTGAGATCACCTCCATGGTGCTCGTGCCGGACGTCGTCGATGCCGTGGCGCCGATCCCGGTGCTCGCCGCCGGCGGCATCGGTGACGGCCGCCAGGTCGCCGCCGCCCTCGCGCTCGGCGCCGAGGGCGTGTGGTGCGGGTCGATCTGGCTGACGACGGCCGAGAGCGACATGTCGCCGAAGCTCATCTCCAAGCTGCTCGCCTCCGGCTCCCGCGACACCGCCCGTTCCAGGGCGCTCACCGGCAAGCCTGCCCGCCAGCTTCGCACTGCCTGGACGGCCGCCTGGGAGGCACCCGAGTCGCCGGGCACGCTGCCCATGCCGCTGCAGTACATGCTGACGGCTGACGCCCAGCGCCGCATCGCCCGCTCGGACGTCTCGGAGCTGCAGGGCATCCCCGTCGGCCAGATCGTCTCCCGCATGAACTCGGTCAAGCCGGCCAAGCAGGTGGTCTTCGAGATGGTGGAGGGTTTCGCGGGGGCAGCCGAGCGGCTGGCGGAGCTGCTCGAGAATTGAGGGCCCGCTCGGGCTAGTTGAGCCCGCCGCGCTCGCTCTCCACGATCTTGCGAACGAGGGGGAGGTCGTCGGGGTGGGTCAAGCCGATGCAGCGCCCCGTCGTCTCGACCACACGCACGCGGGCGAGATCGGTGGCGACGAGATGGGCGACGACGTCGGGCAGGAGCAGCTCGGGAGGCTTGCCCTCGCTGTGAGGGGCGGTCGCCGGGTCGAAGCGGGCGATGGCGCGCCCGAGGTCGTCGAATATCCCCTCCGAGAAACCCCACAGGTTCATGGACACCACCTCCTCACCGCTCAAGCGGTGGGCCGGGTCCGAGTCGCGGGCGCGGATCGGCTTGCCCGAAAAGCCGCCGCCGGGAGCCCGCTCCACGTTCTGTTCCTGAACGACGTCGAGGTAGCCGTCGGGGGTGGTGATGCACACGCCGCGGGTGACGGGAGCGTCCGTGAGCACCGTCTGGTCGAGGCGGTAGCCCACGATGACGTGCTCGTCCGGGCCGAGGCTGAGCACTTCGGCCGCCAATGTGATCATGGCGGCGGCGCCGTAGAGGTCGTCGGCGTTCACCACGCCGAAGGAGCCGTCCACGACCACGTCGGTGGAGGCGACGGCCTGGGCCGTGCCCGCGATCGGGCCTTGGGTGATCGGCGTCACCCGGAGCTCGGGCGGCCAGTAGGCGGCGATGTGATCGAGCAGCTCGTCGCGCACCTCGTCCCGCACCACGACGACGGCATGGTCGAAGCCGGCGGCGAGGGCGTCCCTGGCGGTGTAGTCCATGAGGGCCTCACCGTTCGGGCCGACCGGCGCCAGTTGCTTCAACCCGCCAAAACGACGACCGTGACCTGCTGCCATGACAACGAGTTGCACGGGAGCACTGTACGGCCCCGCGTCCGACGTTCGTATCATTGATGTGGTGTCCGATACCGAGACGACCGAGTCGACCGAGAACGCCACGAACGACGCCGTCGCCGCCGTACTCATCGACGACGCCGAGCGTGCCGCTCGTCAGGCCGGCCTCGACCAGCTCATGGAACTGATGCGGCCGGCCGTGCAGGAAGACGGCGGTGACCTCGTCGTGACCGACGTCGACTTCGACGCCGGCATCGTCGAGGTCCAGCTGCAGGGCGCCTGCGGGTCGTGTGCCATCTCGGGCCTGACGCTGCAGGGCGGGGTCGAGCGGCTGATGCGGCAGCGATTGAGCTGGGTCACCGAAGTGCGCGGCAGCGTGGACGAGTCCATGGACGTGTTCGAGAGCGCCTCGCTCGGACGTGGCGGCTACGTGCCGCGCTCGGACGTTGCCGACGGCTGAGCCCGTCGGGGGCAGTGGCGGCGGCCGGCTGCAAATTTTTCCGAATTCGTCGCAACCAAATGCCTCGATCGTGCGTCTCATGTTCTGAGGGCTGGCCGACCGGGCTAGCTGGGCAGGACGGGAGGCGACGATGGGGCATCGCGCGCAGCGCCCGAATTGGCAGTCTGAGCAGGCTCGTATTGTCGAGGGGCCATCTCGCAAGCCCGTCTTCCTGGTCGCCGGCCTCTTCTTGGCCGCCGTGGCGGGGGCGGTCCTCACGACCGGCCCCGCCTCCGGCCCGGCGCATCCGTCCCGCTCCGGTCCACCCATCGTCGTGGCACGCGTCACCCACCCGGCAGCTCACCCCCAGGGGCGGGTGACGTCGAGGTCGCACCCGGCCGATCCGGGCCGCTGGCTCTAAACTCCTCAGGCCGAAGCGACCACTGAGCTGCCGGCGGCCGCCAGCGCATCGGACGGGTCGATCTGGCCGTAGCGGACGAGCGGCTCGAACAGGTCGATGACACTGCGGTCGGTACTCGTGATCCCGTGGAGCGGCTGGCTCGTGAGCCGGCGGGCGGCGAAGCGCCGGGCGATGACGGCCTTGCGGGCGTCGCCGTCACGCCCGAGCGACCAAGCGGCCTCCTCGCACAGCAGCGCCCCCTCCAGGGTGTCGGCCATGAAAGAGGAGAAACGCCGCAGCTGCAGCAACGCCAGGTCGTCCGGCGCCGAACGCAGGTAGCGGGCGGCCTCGGCCAGTTCGTCACGGGCGGCACGCACGACAGCAAGCGGAGCATCCAGCACGCCCTTGCTGCCTGGGGCGCCGGCGCCAGCCTCGAGCGCACGGTCGATCCGGCGCACGACGGCTTCGTCGGCGTTGTCCGCACGCATGGCCCGGCGCACGTCCAAGCAGCAGATGTTCTCCGTGCCCTCCCAGATCGTGTGGCACTGGGCGTCCCGCAGCTGGCGGGCGACGGGCCAGTCCTCCATGTAGCCGTTGCCGCCGAACACCTCGAGGGCGTGCATGGTGGATTCGAGGCCGACCCGGCAGGCGCGCAGCTTGGCGAGCGGGATGGCGATCCGCCGCAGCATGGCGCCCTCCTCCGGCGTGGGGGCGGTGCGGTTGGCGGCGGCGCACTCGAAGCTGAGGGTCATGCCGGCTTCGAGGTCGGTGAGGAGGTCGACGAGGGTTTCGCGAACGAGCGGGTAGGAGTCGATGCGGTTGCCGAACTGCTGGCGCTGGGCGGCATAGATCGCCGCCTCCAACCACGAGCGCCGATGGATGCCGAGGCTCATGAGCGCCACCCCGAAGCGGCTCCCGTTCACCATCTCCATCATCCGGTTGAGTCCCTTGCCGTCACGGGCGGCGTCGTGGCTCTCGCCGTTGCCGTTGCCGTTGCCGTTGGCGGCTGCTGCCTTCGGCTCGCTGCCGGCCAGCCAGGCAACAGCGCCGTCGAGGGTGACTTCGCCGGTGGGGACGGCGACGGTGCCGAGCTTCGGCTTGAGTCGCTTGACGTGGAAGCCGTTGTCGGTTCCGTCGCTCAGCCGCCTCGGCATGATGAACGTGGCGAGCCCACGGCTGCCCGAAGGCGCCCCGTCCGGGCGGGCGAGCACGATGAAGACGTCCGCATCGACGTTCGAACAGAAGTGCTTGTCGCCGAACAGCCGCCACTCGTCGCCGTCCTGGGTGGCCCGCGTCGTGTTGGCGCCGACGTCGCTGCCGCCCTGACGTTCGGTGAGGAACATGCCGCCTTCCCACGACTCGTCGGGGTCGAGGGACGTGAGGCGGCCGAGGACGTCGCCGCGGACCGAGAGGGGGGCGTACCGTTCCACGATGTCGGCGGCGCCGCTCGTCATCCCGAGGGCGCAGTAGGCGGCCGTCTCGGCCTGGGACACGAGGTAGGAGATGGCGGCGGTGACGACCGCCGGCACGCTTCGCCCCGCGTGTGCCTGCAACCCCCCGGCAAAACCCGCCCGGATCAACTCCGCCTTGTTCTCCAACCAGCTGTCGCTGTGCTCGACGAGCCCGACGTCGTTGCCCCAGCGGTCGTAGCGGACGAGCACCGGGCCGTGCTTGTCGCTGCGCTCGGCGTTGGCGGCCACCGTCCCGCCGACGAGCTTGCCGTAGCGCGACACGACCTCCTCGGCGAAGGTGCGGTCGTCGGCCTCCGGCAGCAGGCGGTCGAGCAGCAGGCGCAGGTTCGGGTCGGCGGCATACCAGTCGAGACCGATCGCCTGCTCGTAGCCGGCGTAGTCAGGAAGCATCGGACCCTCCTCGAGTCGTGGCGATTCTCGCGCTCGGTCCGGTGTTGGGCGAACCAGCGACGCCGGCGGTCAGCTGGCGCTACGCAGGCCGGCGGGACGGCGCCGGCGCCAGGCGTGCGTCAGGGCCGGCTGCTCCAAGCCGCCGTCGGCGGCGTTGACGTTCCGGCCGGGCTTGACGAGCTCGTCGATCCGGTCGAGGGTGGCATCGTCGAGCTTGACGTCGACGCCGGCCAGCAGGCCGTCGAGCTGGTCCATCGTCCGAGGCCCGATGATGGCGGCCGTCACGGCTGGGTGGGCGATGACGAACGCGATGGCGAGGTGGGTGAGGGAGATGCCGGCGTCCTTGGCGACCGCTTCCAGCTCCTCGACGAGGTCGAGCTTGCGCTGGTTCTCGGGCAGGTTGGGGTCGAAGCGCTGGGGCAGCCGGGACGCCCGTCCCGTCGTCATGTCGATCTCCTTGCCCCGGCGGTACCGCCCCGTCAGCCAGCCGCCGCCGAGCGGGCTCCAGGTGATCACGCCCATGCCGTAGCGCTCGCAGGTGGGCAGGACGGCAGCCTCGATGCCGCGCGTGAACAGCGAGTAAGGCGGCTGCTCGCACCGGAAGCGCTCGAAGCCGCGCCGCTCGGCCGCCCACTGCGCCTCCACGATCTGCTCGGCCGGGAACGTCGAGGACCCGATGACGCGGACCTTGCCGGCGTGGACGAGGTCGGAGAGGGCGGAGAGGGTTTCTTCGATGTCGGTGCGGGGATCCGGCCGGTGGATCTGGTAGAGGTCGATGTAGTCCGTGTCGAGACGGCGCAGCGACTGCTCGACTTCATGGATGATCCAGCGCCGGCTGTTGCCCTGCTGGTTCGGGTCGTGCGGGTCGTCGCCCATCTGGCCGTGCACCTTCGTGGCGAGCACGACCGAGTCGCGCCGGCCCTTCAATGCCTTGCCGACGATCTCCTCGGAGTCGCCGCGGGAGTACACGTCGGCCGTGTCGACGAAGTTGATGCCGGCGTCGAGCCCACGCCGGATGATCCGCACGCCTTCGTCCTGGTCGGCGTTCGCCCACCCGCCGAACATCATGGCTCCGAGGCAGTACGGGCTGACTTGGATTCCGGTGCTTCCGAGGGTCCTGTAGCGCATGGCGTCACCTTAGGGTCGCGAGGCGCCGGCGGTGCTCGTGAGTAGCGTTCGCCTCGTGCCCGTGCACCTCAATCTCACCGTCGCCGACCCGGAGCGGTCGGTGGCGTTCTACCGACGGTGGTTCGGCTTCGACCGCGGCCGGCGGGAGTTCCCCGACGGCTATGTCGTCGAGGTCTACTGGGAGCCGTGACGCCGGCAGGGGTCCGGCGCTCACCCCAGGCCGAACACGTAACCGGCACCGGCAGGCCCGACGGCCGACGCCTCACAACGCCCGACGGCCGGGCAGGCGAGGCTGTTCCATTGGCCGGCGGAGCCGAGCCGGGCCGGCGCCGGCTGCAATGTCCACGACGCGGCCGTCGTGGACGTCGAGTAGCTCAGTGGCGCTCCGGTGCCGGAGGAGCCGAGCAGCTCGCAGTCGGCCGCCCCCGTGCAGACGATCGCCTTCCCGTTGAAGTCTGACGGGAGGCTCGCCGCCGTCGTCCAACGGGCGCCGGCGTCGGTGGAGACGATGGTCGAGACCGTCGAGGCGCTGCCGTCGGCAAACGTCACACACGTCGTCGCCGACCCGCAGGACATCGGTCCGGCTTGGCCGAAGCCGGTCGGGAGCACGGCCGTCGCCCACGTCCCGCCCGAGTTCGTCGTGTACTCGACCGATCCGTTGGCGGCCGAGAGCGTGCAGTCTGCCGTGGTCGGGCACGTCACCGTCCCGAATCCCGTGGCGACGACTCCCTTCGGGATCGTGATCGACGACCAGCTCGTGCCCCCGTCGGTCGAGTGCTCCAGCTCCGTGGAGTCACCGCTGCCGTTCGGAACCGAGAACGTCGCGTAGCAGACGCCGGCCGACGGGCAGGCGAGCGACAGAGGGTCGGTGCCGAAGGCGAAGGAGTACGTGGCAAGCGTGCTCCAGTTCGTGCCGCCGTCGGTCGTTTCCACGAAAGCGAACTTGAGCGCCGACGTCTCCCCGATTCCCACGCAGGTCTCGGACGCCGAACAGGTGATGTCACCGACGGCGACGTAGCCCGAGAGCGCGACCGGGCTCCAGGTCGTGCCGTTGCCTGTCACGTCCGTCATCGGGCCGGAGTTGGTGAGCTCGGCCCCGACACAGGCGTTCGCCGACCAGCACCCGATCGAGTCCACGAAACCGCCCGCCGGCAAACTCGCCGTCCGCCACGTCGCTCCGCCGGTGCTCGAGTAGATCGTGCGGTCGTTGCCGGCGCCCGTGGCCCCGGACGTGACGCAGATCGACGTGGACGGGCAAGCGACGACGCCGCCGGTCGGAGTGAGAAACGACAACACGTTCGACACCACCGTGAGCGCATACGCCTTCCAAGCGGCGCCGCCGTCGGTCGTGACCACTGCCGAGCTCGCCCCGGTGGAGGCGGAGGTATTGATCGTCACGCACACGGCCGTCGACGGGCAGGCGAGCCCGAGGAGGATGGACAAACCCGACGGCATCGGTTCGGCTTTCCATGCCGCACCGCTGTCGCTCGTCACGAGGGCGAGGGGGTCGGCCGTCTCACCGACCTCCTTGGCACCTACGACGACGCAACCGGTCGTCGTCCTGCAAGCGATGCCGGTGAGCAGCCCGGTGAGCTTCGGAAGGGTGAGGGCCTTCCATGCCCTGGCCCCGTCGGTCGTGACGTCGACCGAGTAGCCGCCGTCGCTGGCGGCGTAGCACACGCTCGTCGACGGGCAGGAGATGGTCCCAATCGCCTGCCCGGGGGTCGCCGCCGTCGTCCAGGAGGCGCCGCCATTGGTGGTCACGATCGACTCGTTGCTCGCCGTGGAGAAGCCGCCGGCGACACACCACGTGGCCGTGCGGCAGGTGAGGGCGTCGATGCTGACCGACGCCGGCACCTTGACGGCGGCCCAGCTGGCGCCGGAGTTCGTCGTCTTGTCCATGATCGTGCCGCCGCCACCCGGCCCGGCGATGTAACAGGTGGCGATCGCCGGGCAAGCCATGACGTCGAAGTCAGTGGAACCAGAGGCGATCGCCGCGCTCGACCAGACCTGCCCGGCGTCGCTCGACACAAGAAACCCGGCCGCCTCCTCCCCATCAGTCCGCCCGAGGGCGTAGCAGTCGGTGGACGAGGCGCATGCCACCACGCTCGACAGGACGAAGGTCGTGCCGAGCGCCGCCTGCGTCGTCCAGGGCGAGGTCACGGTGGCCGAGCCTGCACCGGTCGAAGGCGAAGCGGCCGCGGCCGCCGGCGCAGCCATGACGGCGGCGAGCCCGAGTGCCAGCACCACTGGCACGCTCAACCGGCGCCGGCGAGTTGATCCCGAGGACCGAGTGGGGCCGTGCATGTCAGGTGCCTCCGCGAGGTAGCAAGGCTCGCAGCGTACCGCCGGCACCTTTGCGACGACGGTCCTTAGCCGCCGCCCTGATCCGAGTCCGAAGAGGTAGCCGGCGCCGGCCGCCGGGCTCAGCCGGCCTTGGGTTCCTTCGGCAGGCCGAGCACGCGCTCGCCGACGATGTTTCGCTGGATCTGTGCGGTTCCTCCCCAGATCGTCTCGGAACGAGAGAAGAAGAAACTCGCCTGCAGCGGGCTCACCCCATACCCAGGCCGCCGGTGGCGCGCACCGATGCCAGGCATGAACTCGACGTCGTCGTCATCGCCGGCGTGCACGGGAAGGACCTGGCCTTCCATGCCCAAGATGTCCATCGCCAGTTCCATCGTGTCGCGGTGGTACTCGGACCAGTACATCTTGTTGGTGGCCCCGAGGGCGATCGTCGAGTGGTCGCCCGTCAGCGCCGAGGTCAGGCTTCGCAACCCGTTGATCTGCATGATCTTGACCTTCGACCACGCCAGCGCCAGACGCTGGCGCACGAGCGGGTCGTTGATCTTGCCGTTGGCCTTGGCGACGTCGATGATGGCGTCGAGCTCCTTCTGGAAGCGGCGGTAGCCGGTCGTCGCCGACGTGCCCCGCTCGAAGCCGAGCGTGTCCATGGCCACGGCCCAACCGTTGTTGACACCGCCGACGACGTTGTCCTTCGGGCAGCGGGCGTTCGAGAAGAAGACCTCGTTGAACTCGGCCGACCCGTCGATCTGGGCGATCGGGCGCACCTCGATGCCCTCCTGCCGCATCGGGACGAGCAGGTAGGAGATGCCCTTGTGCTTGGGGAGCTCCGGGTCGGTGCGCGCCATGAGGAAGACGTAGTCGGCGTACTGCGCCTGGGTGGTCCACACCTTTTGACCGTTGATGACCCACTCGTCCCCGTCGAGCTCGGCCCTCGTCTTCAAGGAGGCGAGGTCGCTCCCCGAGTCTGGCTCGGAGAAGCCCTGGCACCACGAGATCTCACCGGAGAGGATCTTCGGCAGGAAGTACTGCTTCTGCTCCTCGGTGCCCCACTTGAGGATCGTCGGGCCGACGAGCGTGTCCCCGAAGAAGTCCGCCCGCATGGGGGCGTTCACCCGGGCGAACTCCTCGTTGAGCACGACGCTCTCCATGATCGAGAGCCCGCGGCCGCCGTACTCCTTCGGCCAGGAGGCGCAGATCCAGCCGCCGTCGGCCAGCTTCTTCGTCCACTCGTTGTTGAACGAGGCACGTTGATCGGGCGTCATCGAGAACCCCGGTTGCCCCCAACCTTGCGGCAGGTTCTCCTCGAGCCAGCTGCGGACTTCGACGCGAAACGCCTCGGCTTCGGGCGGGTAAGTCAGATCCATGGCCCAGAGGCTACCGCCGGCCCGCAGCACGTGGCAGTTGGCCGGGCGGAAAGGGGGTGGCGCGCGGCTAGGATGCTGCGGGTTTCGCCTGGTGGAGCAGTCGGCGGAGCACCCGTGACGAGTTGGCCGAGCACGAAAGGAGGTGGGGTCGATGTCAACCGACCAACCCCCGAGTACCGGCGCGCCCCGTCCTCAGGTGCCCTGCCTCCGTCCACCCCGTTGAGTCGCACGCGGGAGCGCTGAGCCGCAGGACCGGCCGGCTCGGCCGGCTGCCGAGGACCGGGTCACGACTGCACCGTGGAGGCGCGCTGTTGCGCGCCGTCCGCATGACGCCGCCGTTGCTCGCTTGCGCCCCCAGGGCGCCTGTCATTCGAAGGAGGTCCCATGGCTCGTCGCCCTCCTGTGCCCGCTCCGCAAACGCTCCGTACCCGCCTCGACAAGCGCCACAACCGCCTGACGGCGACTCGCGCCGTGCGGGACTCCATCGTCAGCCTCGCCGGCCTCATCAACCGTCCCGTCCGCCATCAAGGCGGTGAGGAGATCGGCCGCGTCGTGGACGCCATCGCCCGGTTCGCGGGCGACCAGGCGTACCCGCCGATCACTGGTTTCGTCGTGCGGGTCGGCCGGCGCAAGGTGTTCCTCGACGCCAGCCTCGTCGCCAGCCTCAGTCACACCGAGGTCGTGCTGCGGTCGGCGCGGGTGGATTTGCGCGACTACGAGCGGCGTGACGGCGAGCTCCTGCTCGCCCGCGACGTGCTCGACCACCAGCTCGTGGACGTCGACGGCGTGCAGGTCATCCGGGCAGCCGATCTCTACCTGGCTCCTGTGCAGAACCGCATCCGCCTCGTCGGCGTCGACGTGAGCACCCAAACGCTGCTGCGCCGCCTCGGCCCCTTCAGCCAGCGGAGCCGACCGACACCGGGACGGGTGATCGACTGGGCGGCCATCCAACCCTTCGGCGCCCCGGGCCTGACGGTGCGCCTGCGCACCACGCACGAGGGCCTCCACCGCCTCCGTCCGGGCGAGCTCGCCGACTTGCTGGAGGATCTCGATCGCGAGGAGCAGCAGGAGCTGCTGAAGGTGCTCGACCCGAGAGAGGCGGCCGACGCCCTCGAGGAGATGGACCCCGAGGAGCTGGAGTCCCTGCTGCGCGGGGTCGACCCGGATCAGGCCGCTTCACTCGTCTCCTCCATGGAGACCGACGAAGCCGTGGAAGCGTTGCGCGACCTGGCCGACGAGGAGCGCGACGAGCTCCTCGGCCACATGAACAGCGAACGGGCGGCCGAGCTCTCGGGCATGCTCGCCTACGAGGAGGACACCGCCGGCGGCATCATGACGACGTCGCTCGCCGTCGCCCACTTCGACGACACGGTCGAGGCGCTGCGCGGCCGCCTGCGCGAGCTGGCCGATCACCGCGGCGAGCTCGACGGTGTCGCCGTCGTCGATGCCGACGGGCTGCTCGTCGACGACCTCACGCTCTTCGACCTGCTCATCGCCGACCCGAACACGACGGTCGGCGATCTCGTCGGTGAGGAGACGCCGCTCACCGTCGGCCCCGACGAGTCGATCCGCGCGGTGGCGGCCCAGCTGACCGAAGCCCGCCGGTCGTCGGTGCTCGTCGTCGAGGAGGGTCGCCCCATCGGGCGCATCCTCGCCGACGACGTCGTCGACGCCCTGCTGCCTGAGCGGGGACGCCTGCACTTCCCACGGTTCCTGCAGTGACGAAGGAGGAAGGCTTATGGCGCCCTCGGACGAGGGCACCAAGGAGCCGAGTCGGCGTCGCCCGAGCCGGGCGGTGTCGCGAGGAGAGGCCGGTGCCGTCGAGGTGGGCCGGCCGCGAGGATCCGGGGAGCCGGAGCCGCGGCTGCTGCGAACGCCCCGGGCTCCCCGTCGACGTCCGGTCCGCCGGCGCATCCTCTTCCTCGCCACCATCGCCGGCCCGGGCCTCATCGCCGCCGCCGCGGGAAACGACGCCGGCGGCATCGTCACCTACTCCTCGGCCGGATCGCAGTACCGCTACCGGACGTTGTTTCTCATGCTCCTCATCGGCATCGGGCTGGCGCTCGTGCAGGAGATGTCGGCCCGCCTCGGCGCCATCTCGGGCAAAGGACTCGCCTCTCTCATCCGAGAGGAGTTCTCGATCCGCCTCACCTCCCTCGCCCTCGGAGCGCTCGTCATCGCCAACGTCGGCATCGTCGTCTCGGAGTTCGCCGGCATCGCCACCGCCTTCGAATTGTTCGGCGTCTCCCGCTACATCACGGTCCCGATCTCAGCCGTCGCCATCTGGCTCCTCGTGCTCCTCGGCAGCTACCGGTACGCCGAGCGGGTCTTCCTGCTCCTCACGGTGGCCTTCTTCGCCTACCCGGTGGCGGCCGCCCTCTCACATCCGAAGTGGTCGACGGTGGCGAGCTCGGTCGTCATCCCGCACCTCGTGTCCAACAAGGCGTTCGTCCTCCTCGCTGTGGCCCTCATCGGCACGACGATCTCGCCCTACATGCAGCTCTACAACGCTTCGGCGGTGGTCGACCGCGGCATCGGTCCGGAGGAGTACCCGCTCGAGCGCATCGATGCCGTCGCCGGCGCCGGCTTTGCCACGTTCATCTCGTGGTCGATCATCATCGCCACTGGGGCTGCCATCGGTGGCTCCGGCGTGCTCACCTCGGCGAAGGAAGCGGCCCATGCCCTTCGCCCCGTGGCCGGCCCGGCCGCCGTCATCCTCTTCGGCCTCGGCTTGCTCGGGGCTTCGGCCCTGGCGGCAGCCGTCGTCCCCCTGTCGACCTCGTACGCCCTCGCCGAGGCGATCGGCGTCGAGCGCTCCGTCTCGCGCAGCTTCCGTCAGGCGCCGCTGTTCCTCGGGCTGTTCACCGCTCAGATCATCATCGGTGTCATCGTGACGCTGACGCCGATCAACCTGATCAGCCTGCTCATCGGCACCCAGGTCGTGCAGGGGCTGGTCACACCCATCACGCTGACGTTCATCGTCGTGCTCGCCAACCGCAAGAGCGTTCTCGGCAAGTGGGCGAACGGGCCCATTCTGAAGGTCGTCTCGGCCGTGGTCACGGTCGTCGTGAGCTTCATGGCCGTTCTCCTCGTGGTCGTCACGATCCTGCCGGCGATCGGGATCAAGTGAGCGAAAAGGCCAGGTTGGATGTTGAGTTGCGCTGGAGCACCGAAGCGGGGAAGGCTTGAGCGATCATGAACGCTGATGCGGAGCGGCTTCGCGTCGCGTATCTCGTCTACCGGGGCAACCCACGTTGTGGCGGTCAGGGTGTCTACACCCGCCACCTGACCAATGAGCTCACGAAGCTCGGCCACGAAGTGACGGTGTTCTCCGGGCAGCCGTACCCGGAGTTGGAGGACGGGGTGGGTTTCGTCGAGGTGCCGAGCCTCGACCTGTACCGGGAGCCCGACCCGTTCCGGGTGCCGCGCCCCTCGGAGTTCAAGACGTCGATCGACGCCCTCGAGTTCGCCATCATGTGCACGGCCGGCTTCCCCGAACCGCGCACGTTCACGCTGCGTGCACGCAAGCTGCTGGCGGCGCGCACCGGCCAGTTCGACATCGTGCACGACAACCAGTCGCTCGGCAGCGGGCTGCTCGGGATCATGCGCGACGGCTGGCCGCTGCTCGGCACGATCCACCATCCGATCACGGTCGATCGTGAGCTGGACCTGTCGCACGCCACCACGATCCGCCGGCGGCTGACGCTGCGGCGGTGGTACGGGTTCATCGAGATGCAGCGCCGAGTCGCCCGCCAGATCCCCCGTGTCGTGACCGTGTCGGAGTCGTCGTGCCACGACATCGCCGAGCAGCTCGGCGTCGAGCCGTCCCGGATGGCCGTCGTGCCGGTCGGTGTCGACGAGTCGGTGTTCCGGCCTCGGCCCGAGATCGCCCGGGTGCCGGGCAGGCTCGTGACGACCGCCAGTGCGGATGTGCCCATGAAAGGCCTCATCCCCTTGCTGGAAGCCCTTGCGAAGGTACGCACGGAGCGTTCCGACGCCCACCTCGTCGTCGTCGGGCGGCTGCGGGACGGGAGCCTCATCCCGGGGGTGCTCGATCGCCTCGGCCTCGAAGGTGCTGTCAACTTCCGCTCGGGCATCTCCGACGACGAGCTGTCGGAGCTGTACGGCTCGGCGGAGGTGGCGGTCGTGCCGTCGCTCTACGAGGGTTTCTCGTTGCCGGCGATCGAAGCGATGGCGAGCGGCGTCATGCTCGTCGCGACTACTGGCGGAGCACTGCCGGAAGTTGCCGGCACCGACGGTGTCACGGCTCTGCTCGTGGCGCCGAACGACCCGGGAGCGCTCGCCGCCGGTCTGCTGCGGGCCCTCGGCGACGCCGAGCTGCGAGCTCGGATCGGGGCTGCCGGCCGGAAACGCACGCTCGAGCTCTTCACCTGGCCTGTCACCGCACGCCTCACCGCCGATCAGTATCGGGTCCTGCTCGAGGAGCGGGCGCGAGCCGCCCGCGACCGGGCCTCTGCTCCTGCTGCCCACGCCGGCGGTCTGGCCGTCGCTCCGGCCGGCGTCGCTCCGGCCGGCGTCGCGCCGGCGATCGACGCCGCCGGGACCGGGTCGCCGTGCTGACGGTCGACTTCGAACGTCTCGGCCTGCAGCCCGGTGATCGGGTGCTCGACCTCGGATGTGGCGGCGGCCGTCACGCCTTCGAGTCGTTCCGGCGGGGGGCGAGCGTCGTCGCCTTCGACGCCGACTTCGTCGAGCTGAAAGGCGTGACCGGGCTCGTGCAGGCGATGGCGGAGGCCGGCGAAGCAGGCGAAGGTGCTCGCAGCATGGAGGTGCAGGGGACGGCGTTCCAGCTGCCGTTCCCCGACGACAGCTTCGACCGGATCATCGCCGCCGAGGTGCTCGAGCACCTGCCGAACGACCACGTCGCCATCTCCGAGCTCGCTCGCGTGCTGAAGCCGACCGGCCGCATGGCCGTGACGGTCCCTCGCTATGGGCCCGAGATGATCAACTGGGCCCTGTCGGAGGAGTACCACAGCGTTCCGGGTGGCCACATCCGCATCTACCGACGGAGCCAGCTCCTCGCTCGGCTGCAGTCGTCAGGCCTGCGCATCCTCGCCACACATCACGCCCACGCCCTCCATAGTCCCTACTGGTGGCTCAAGTGCCTCGTGGGCACGAGCAACGATCAGCACCGGGCCGTGCGGGCCTACCACCAACTGCTCGTCTGGGACATCATGAAACGCCCCGCCCTCACCCGCGTCTCGGAGCAGGTACTGAACCCCTTGATCGGTAAGAGTTTCGTCGTGTATGTGGAGCATGCATCGTGACCCGAATCCCGGCTTACCTGTTGAGCGCCGACGACCTCAGCGCCACGGCGGCGTCCATCGAGGCGTGCCAGCTGCCGAACGGGATGGTGCAGTGGTTCGAGGGCGGCCACGCCGACCCGTGGAACCACGTCGAAGCCGCCATGGCCCTTGCCACCGCCGGCCGGCTCGACGCCGCCGTGCGCGCCTACGAGTGGCTCCGCGCCACGCAGCTCCCCGACGGCGCCTGGCACAACTACTACTGGCCTGACGGCTCCATCGAGGACGCAAAACGCGACACCAACGTCTGCGCCTACCTCGCCACCGGGATCTGGCATCACTACCTCGTGACGGGCGACACGGGGGTCATCGAGTCGTTCTGGCCCGTCGTCGAGGCGTCGATCGACTTCGTCCTCTCCTGGCAGCAGCCCGGCGGCGAGTTGACCTGGTCCGTGGAGGCCGACGGCACGCCTGGTGACTATGCGCTGCTCACCGGGTCGTCGTCCGCCTACTTCAGCCTGCGCTGCGCGGTCGCCTGCGCCGAGCGCATCGGCCTCGACCGCCCGGACTGGGAGCTGGCCGCCGGGAGGCTGCGACACGCCGTCGCCTACCGGCCGGACCGGTTCGAGCCGAAGGAGCGTTTTGCGATGGACTGGTACTACCCGGTCCTGTCCGGTGCGCTCGAGCCGGCCCGCGGTGCCGAGCGCATCGACGAGCGGTGGTCCGAGCTCGTCATCGAGGGCCGAGGCGTCCGCTGCGTGTCCGACCGCTCCTGGGTGACCGCGGCCGAGACGGCCGAGTGCGCCATGGCCCTGCTCAGCCTCGACCGCCGCCAGCAGGCCGCCTCCCTCCTCGAGTGGGTGCAGGACCAGCGATGCCCGGACGGCTCCTACATGACCGGCCTCGTCTACCCGCAGCGTTCGAGCTTCCCCCACGAGGAGCGCAGCAGCTACACCGCCGCCGCCATGATCCTCGCCGTCGACGCCCTCGAAGCACAGGGGCCGGCGTCGGGCCTCTTCCTCGGGCGCTCGCTGCCGGCGGGCACCGTGCTCGACCTCGATGCCGAGTCCGAGGTGGAAGAGCGCGCCTGACGGGCTCGGGGCCGCCGGCCGCCGGCGTCCGGCGGTGCTGCGGCGGTGCTGCAGCGCGAACCGTGTGCACAAAGTAACCGGACAGGGCGTCGGGCGGTCACCCTGTGCACACGGTTCGATCCGGCCGGCGCCACGCCTGACCAAAGAAACCCGCCGCCTCGCTCCACGCCACCCCGCCGGCGCCGCCGGGCTCTATGCCCTCAGACGCCGGCGGTCACCCGTCGCAGGACCCGCAGGCTGCCCCGACCGAGCGCAGCCTCCTCGACGAAGGCGCCCGACTCGAGGGCTCGCAGGTAGAGCTCGTACGGTGGTCGCCCGCCATCGGCCGGATCCGGGAAGACGTCGTGGATCGCGAGCCATCCACCGACGGCCACGACCGGCGCCCAGCCGTAATAGTCCGCCCACGCCGGCTCGGCGCCGTGGCCGCCGTCGATGAAGACGAGACCTGCCATCGCCCCCCACCGTGCGGCGATGGTCGGGGAGTCGCCGACGAGACCGACGACCCCGCCTTCCACGCCGGCCCCTTCGATCGTCCGGCGCCAGGTCGGGAGCGTGTCGAGCCGGCCCGTCTGCGGATCGACGAGGGAGAGATCGTGGTGCTCCCAGCCGGCCTGGTTCTCCTCGGAGCCGTGATGGTGGTCGACGCTGAACACGACGGGTCGCCCCCCGCCGGCTGCGCCGCCGCCGACCTCCTCAGCGAGCGCCGCCAGCACGCCGTGGGCGAGGTACAGCGTCGAGCGGCCGCAGTAGGCGCCGACTTCGACGATCACGTCGCCGCCGGCACCCGGTGCCAGCGAGGCCACCAGTCCGGCGACCCGCCCGAGGGCCAGTCCCTCCTCGTCGGGCATGAACCCGGTCGCCGCCCGAGCAGCTTCCAGCACGCGCTCGACCTCGCCGGCCGCCCCGCTCACCGCCGCCTCACTTGACGAGGCTCACGATCGTAAAGATGCCGAAGCCGAGGAGCACGACGCCGGAGAGCCGGCGGACGAACGCCAGCGGGACGACGCGAACGATCGTCTTGCCGGACAGCACTCCCAAGCCCGACACGATCCAGAAACCTACCGTCGCCCCCACGAACACACCCACCGGATCACGGTACTTAGCCGTGAGGTTGGCGATGAGGACCTGGGTGATGTCACCGAACTCGGCCAGCGCCACGATCGTGAAGGTGGTGAAGAACACCCGCCAGTCCGAGACGGCGACGGCAGCCTTGTCGCCGAGGCGCTCGCCCTTTTCCTCCGCCGCCTTCTCTGGCACGAAGATGAGGTAGGCGGCTCCAGCCATGAACAGCACGGCGATGACGATGCGGACGGCGGTGTGGGGGAGGAGCGCCAGCAGTCCGCCGGCGACCACGGCGAGCAGTGCCTGCAGTGTCAAGGCGATGGCGCCCCCGAGCCACACCGGCAGTGCCCGGTTGCGCGACGAGAGCACGACGCAGGAGATGAACGTCTTGTCGGGGAGCTCGGCGGGGATGACGAGCACCATGGTCGTTGCGGCGATGGCGAGGTTCACGGCGCACCAGCCGTGGATCTCGATGGGGCCGGGCAGCCCGCTCGGGACCGCACGGCACCGGCGGAGTTCAGGACTTGGCGAGCAGTTCGCCGAGCGTCGGCCGCTGCTCCCGCACAAAACCCACATTCACCGACAACCGCTCGAGGTGCTGATCGATGATCCGCTGATGACCACCGAGGGGGTGCTCGGAGAGGAAGGCGCGCACGGCGCCGGCGAGGATGGGGACGCCGTCGGCGTCGACGTCGGCGAGGCGGGGGATGCCCCCGAGCATGCCGGGCACGGCGTGAGTGGCGTAGCGGTCCCGCAGCTCGTCCCAGTGCGAGGCGATGAAGTCCCACGTCGATGGCCCCGTGGCGGTCCCCCCGAGGAGCACGCGCAGAACGTAGGGAGCGTCCTGGCTGCGCACCTCGGTGAGGCACATCTCACGAAGCTCGGCGGCGAGCTCGGGCACACGGGTATTGGCGATGGCGAACAGGTGCCGGGACTGGTCGATCGGGTCGACCGGGTGCAGGACGCGGTCTCGCATCGCCTCGAACTCGGGCCGCCCGCCGGCATAGGCCACGACCTGGAGGATGGACTCGGCCGTGTCGCCGGGCAGGGCGGCGCCACCGAGGCGGGCGGCGTCGAAGGCGGCCTGAGCGCTGGAGCGCACGTCCTGGTCGGCGCCGACGGTTCCGAGGATCGAGATGAAGGCGGAGCGAGCCCGGGCGATCTCCTGGGTCTCTCCTGCCACCGGCTCGAAACCCAACCGCAGCAGCTCCGGAGCGAACAGCTTCTGCACGAACCGCTCGAGGGCGGGGCGATCCTCGGGGGCGACGGCGAGGTCGAGCATCCCGACGGCGTTCATCACGATGCCCCAGACGTTCGGGTCGTCCTCGCCTTTGAGGCTGCGGGCGAGCGCCAGGAAGTCGTCGAGCGTGGACACTCTGGCGAGCGTGGCCGCCCACATGTCCGAGACGAGGTTGAACTGCTCGAGCGCCGTGAGGCTGGCGAGGTTGGAGCAGATCTCCTCGAGCAGAGGCCCGTGATAGCGGAGGCGGTAGGTGCCCGAACCGCCGGCGTTGACGACGGCAAGCCCGTCCCCGATCGGGAGGCGCAGCGGCTCGGTCGCATACGGGGCCGGGCCGAGCAGCACGGCTCGCACCTCGCCTGGCCCGCCGTCCGGCGACGGGGTGACCCCGAGCGGCCGTTCGGCCACCCGGATGGGGATGATCCAGTTGTCGCCGATGGCAGACGGTTCGCCGTCGGGATCGAGCTCCTCGGGCGGGAGCCACGAGAACGGCTCCTGGGTGAGCTCGAGCTCGTCGCCGTTACGGCGGGCCGTCACGAGCGGCGTCCCACCCTGGAAGATCCAGCTGTCCATGAGGGCACGCACGGGCTCGCCGTCGGCGGCGGACTCGATGGCATCCCAGAGGTCGGTCGTCTCGGTGTTGCCGTACTGGTGGGTGTTGAGGTACCGGCGAACGCCGTCGCGGAAGCGCTCCGTGCCGAGGTACTGCTCGAGCATCCGCAGGACGTTGCCGCCTTTTAGGTACGTGAGGGCATCGAACATCGCCTCGGCTTCGTCCGGGGCGCGCACGTCGAACTCGATCGGGCGGGTGGAGTGCAGGGCGTCGATCGCGAGGGCGTAGTCCTTCTCCCGGCCGAAGGACACCCACCGGCGCCACTCGGGCCGGAAATCGTCGAGGCAGCAGATGCTCATGAACGTCGCAAAAGCTTCGTTCAGCCAGATGCCGTTCCACCACTTCATCGTCACGAGGTCGCCGAACCACATGTGGGCGATCTCGTGCTCGATGACCTCGGCGATGCGCGTGAGCTCGGAGACCGAGGCCGTGGCGGTGTCGCAGAGCAGGTCGGTCTCCCGGAAGGTCACGCATCCGAGGTTCTCCATCGCCCCCTGGGCGAAGTCCGGCACGTCGACGAGGTCCAGCTTTGCCGCCGGGTAGGGCAGGCCGAAGTACGTCGTGTACCACTGGAGCGCGTGCACGGCGACCTCGAGGGCAAACGGCGTCAGGTGGAGCTTGCCGACAGGCGTGACGACCCGGATGGGAACGCCGCAGGAGTAGGCCGCTTCGCTCGCCTCGAGCTGGCCCACGACGAAACACACCAAATAGGTCGACATCACGATCGTGTCCTCGAACACGATCCGCTTGCGCCCGTCGCCGGTGGCGGTGACGGAAACCTCCGGGCCGTTGGAGACGGCGAAGAGGTCCTCGTCGATGTCGAGGGCGACGGAGAAGACGGCCTTCATGTCCGGCTCGTCGAAGCATGGGAAGGCGCGGCGGGCGTCGGTGGACTCGAAGTGGGTCGTCGCCAACCAGTGCTCGGTGCCCTCGGGGTCGGTGAACCGGCTCCGATAGAAACCCCGCAGCTTGTCGTTCAGTACGCCGGCAAAAGCGCACTCGAGTACGTAGGAGCCGGGCTCGATCGGTGCTGGAGCCGAGAAACGCGCCCGCTCGAGGCGCTCGTCGAGCTGGACGTCGAGCGACGTGGCCTCGGCGGCGCCTGCGGCGCGCAGGGTCGCCCCCGACAGCGCCAGTTCGGCGGCGTTGCAGACGATCTCCGAAGTCGGGCTGGAGATGTCGAGCTCGATGGCGACGGTGCCCGTGAACGTGGCGGTACCAAGGTCGGGAGACAGCCACAGGGCGTACCGCCGCGGCAGGGCCGTTCGTGGCAGCCGGAAGTCGGCGTCCTTGCCGATCTCGATCGTCATGCCGGAAGGCTAGTGCCGCAGTGTGTGGACGTGGTTCGCAGCCGCTACCGTCACGAGCCGTGTTCGATCATCGCTGGCCCTTTCCCGCAGGCACTCTGTCCGAGCGGCCGATCGACGTCCTCTGCCTCGGCCACGCCCTCGTGGACCGGCTCGTGTATGCGACCCTCGAACACGTGAGCGCCGCCGGCATCGACGCCGGCGGGATGACTCTCGTCGACGCCGAGCGCGCCGGCGACATCGAGGATGCCTTCGACGGTTGGGAGCAGGTCGCAGGCGGCTGCTCGGCCAACACCGCTGCCGGGATCGCCTCGCTCGGTGGCCGCCCGGCCTTCGCCGGGGCCGTCGGGGACGACAAGCCCGGGTCGTGGTACGCCTCCGACCTGGAAGCCGCTGGAGTGCATTGCACCGTCGCCACGGTGGCGAGCGGCGGGCCCACGGGCGTCTGCCATGTGCTCATCTCCGACGGGGGCAACCGCTCGATGGCCACCAGCCTCGGAGCCGCCGGGGAACTGGCGGTCGAGACCGTCGAGCGGGCGCAAGTGTCGCAGGCGAAGATCGTCTACTTCGAGGGGTACCTGCTCGACCCTCCGCTGGCATCGGCCGCGCTCACTCGGGCGGTCGAGCTGGCGCACGCCTCGTCGACACTTGTGTCGCTCTCGCTGTCAGATCCTCTCGTGGTGGACCGCCATGCCGCCCGCATCCGCGATCTCGTCTTCGGCGGCGCCGTCGACCTGCTCTTCGGTAACGAGGAGGAGGCCATGATGCTGACCGGGGCGAGCACGCGGGCCGAGGCGGCCTCGAGGCTGCGCCGGGCCGACTCGGCAGCGGTCGTCACGCTCGGCGCCGCCGGCGCCATGGTCATCCTGCCCGACGACGAAGTCGTCATCGAGGCGGACTCGGTGGCTCGGGTGGAGGACACGACGGGAGCCGGCGACCTGTTCGCAGCCGGATGCCTGTACGGGCTCACCCACGGGCTCGGTCCCGAAGCATCCCTCCGAGTCGGCAGCTTTGCTGCGGCCGAAGTGATCAGTCACCTCGGGGCGCGCCCGGCCGTCAGCCTGCGCGAGGCCGCCGGCAAGCTCCTGTCGCCGGCCTGACTCGCCATCCCGCTCAGGCGGGGTGGCTGTCCTCCTCGGGGGGACGGAACGCCAAGTGGAGATCGGCCAGGCGCACGAGAGCGCTCGCCACCCAGCGGGCGAGGCCGGCGATCTGGTCGTCGAGCTTGGACGGGTCCTCGAGGACGCCGTCGTCGAGGCGAAGGCTCCCCTGGTAGGCGACCTCGAACGCGCAGGTCGGTTCTGGCATGCCGTCGAAGGACTGCTCGAGGGTCGGTGCCGCCCGCTCCAGGCGCTCGGTGCCGATCTCCGGTCCCTCAGGGTCGAGCACGGACAGGACGTTGCCGACTTCGGGCGCGCCCACGAGGTGCTGCAGCCGGAAGGCCAGCTCCATGATGAGCTCCGGCGGCTCTGCCGGCGTCTCGCCGATCGACCACGACCGGTAGGCACTTTGGCTCCACGTCGGCCAGTCGAGGGTGAGGTCGGCTCGCACGCGGGCCGGGTTGCCCTCGCCGGGCAGGCTGTAGGAGGTCTCGAACGACAGGTCGCCGAGGAAGACGTCGATCTGGAAGCGCTCCTCGACCGCCTGCTGTTCCAGCAGAGCGCCCTCGAAGGCTTCCCGGATCGCTCCGATGACGTCGAGGAGGATGTGATCGATCATGGCGAGCCGACGTTAGTTCCCGCCGGCGCCCGATCATGGCCGACTCGGGCGGGACGACCTGGTAGACACGAACCATGAGGGAGAACCCCTGGTTGGAACGTCGCGTCATCTGCTATGCCCATCAAGGCGGGGCGATCGAGAACCCGTCGAGCACATTGCACGCCATCCGCGAGGCAATCGCTCACGGCTCCACCGCCATCGAGCTCGACGTGCATGCCACGGCGGACCGCCAGCTCGTGGTCTGCCACGACCCCACCCTCGATCGGACGACGAACACCACCGGGGAGATCGCCCGGCACACGCTCGCCGAGCTGCTCGAGCTCGACAATTCCTACTGGTTCGTGCCCGGCGAGGACGTGCAGCCCGATCGCGAGCCGGAGGACTACCCCTTGCGAGGGCTTGCTCCCGCCGATCACGACTACGGGATCGCCACCCTCGCCGAGATCTTCGAGCTCACCCCGGGAGTGGCCCTCAACCTCGACATCAAGCGGACCGATCCCGAGGTGCCGGGATACGAGCATCTGCTGGCGGATCTGATTCGCCAGCACGAGCGCACCGACGACGTCATCGTGGCCTCGTTCATCGACGGCGCCACGGAGCGGTTCACCGCCTATGCCCCAGAGATCGCCACCTCGGCCGGCACGTTGGCGGTGGCGGAGTTCTATCGCGCCATCCACGCCGGCGAGCAACCGCCCGAGGCGCTGCAGCGGTTCGTCGCACTGCAGGTGCCGTCCCGGTACCAGGACCTACTCGTCGTGGACGAGACCTTCGTGCAGCAAGCTCATTCGGCCGGATTTGCCGTCCACCCGTGGACGATCAACGATCGGGAGGAGATGGAACGGCTGCTCGACCTCGGCGTCGACGGGATCATCTCGGACGTGCCGAGCTTGTTGGCCGAAGTGCTGGAAGAACGAGGAACCGCCTGGCGCCGCTAGAGCAGCGGTTCGGGGCCGGAGCGTCTCGAAAGGCAGAGCGCTGCGGCTCAGCCCCTGCCGCAGTTCGGCTTCTTGCCGTGGTTGGCCTTCTTCTTCTTGCGGAGCTTCCGCTTCGTGGTTCGCTTCGACACAGTGCCGGAGAGTGTAGCGGGCGCTTCGCATGCCAGAATCCCCCTATGGCATGGCTGCTGTGCGACGGGCAGGTGCTGGCGAGTCTGGAGATCGCCGAGACGTTCCTGGCTCGCAACCGGGGCCTGCTCGGTCGCTCCGGCACAGCGGGGGCGATGCTGCTCACCCACACGCGAGGGGTGCACTCGGTGGGGATGCGTTTTCCCATCGACGTCGCCTTCTTGGACAAGGAGCTCGTCGTCGTCGACACCGTCACCCTGCGCCGGCATTCGATGGCCCGTCCTCGCCTCACGGCGAGGTCGGTGCTCGAGGCCGAGGCAGGTGCCTTCGAGCGTTGGGGCCTCAAGGTCGGCGACCACCTGGAGATCAAGGAGTGAGCGTCCCCTCCGGCAGTCCCGCCGGTGGGGAGCTCGTGCTCGTGTCCACGCCGATCGGCAATCTCGGCGACCTCTCCCCACGGGCGGCTGCCACCTTGTCGGCGGCCGACATCGTCTGCTGCGAGGACACTCGCCACACGGGAACGATGTTGAAACGACTCGGGATCACGACGCGGCGCCTCCTCTCGCTCCATGCGCACAACGAGGCCGAGCGCATCGCCTATCTGCTCGAGGAGCTCGCCGCCGGCCAGACGGTGGCGCTCGTGAGCGACGCCGGCACGCCGGCCGTCTCCGACCCGGGCGAGCGCCTCGTGGCCGCCGCCGCCGAGGCCGGCGTGCGGGTGAGCGCCGTCCCAGGGCCGTCTGCCGTGCTGGCGGCTGTCGTCGTCTCGGGGATGGGGCTGTCGCGCTGGAGGTTCGAGGGGTTCCTGCCGCGCAAGGGCGCTGAGCGCCGGAGCCGGCTCGCCGACATCGCCGCCTCGCCGTGCCCGAGCGTCTGCTACGAGTCCCCCCAGCGGCTGGCGGCGACCCTGGTCGATCTCGCCGGCGCCTGCGGAGCCGGGCGGCGCCTCGCCGTTTGCCGCGAGATGACCAAGCTGCACGAGGAGGTGCGGCGATCGAGCCTCGGGGAGGCAGCCGCCCACTACTCCGAGGCGACGCCGCGGGGAGAGTTCGTGCTCGTGATCGACGGGGCGGATCCCTCCGAGCAGGCGGCGGCGCAACTGAGCACTGAGGAGCTCGCCGGCGCCGTCGAGGCCGTCGTGGCCGCAGGCGCCTCCCGCCGTGACGCCGTTCGCGACGTGGCCGGGCGCCTCGGGATCGCCCGCAGCGTGGTGTACGAGGCGGCCATCCGATCCGCTGCCTCGCCTCGGGGCGAGGCGCTGGATCGGTAGGCTCGTTTCATGGCCGGCCGCTTCTATGTGACGACGCCGATCTTCTACGTGAACGACGTTCCTCACCTCGGCAACGGCTACGCCACCATCGTCGCCGACTCGCTGGCGGCGTGGCACCGTCTCGAGGGCGACGACGTGTTCTTCCTCACGGGCACCGACGAGCACGGCCTCAAGGTGCTGCGCTCGGCCGAGCAGAACGGCATGAGCCCGCAGGACTGGACGGATCAGACCTCGCAGCGATTCCGGGACGCCTGGGTCGAGTTGCGCATCGGCAACGACGACTTCATCCGCACGACCGAGAAGCGCCACCACGAGAGCGTGCAGGCGTTCATGACGGCCATCTACGACAACGGTTATCTCCGCAAGGGCGTCTACGAAGGCTGGTACTGCGTCTCGTGCGAGGCGTACTACAACGAGGCCGATCTGTTGGACGGCCAGGTCTGCCCCGTGCACGAGCGGCCCGTCGAGTGGTTCACCGAGGAGAACTGGTTCTTCGAGCTGAGCCGTTTCTCCGAGCGGCTCCTCGAATGGTACGACGCCCACCCCCAGGCCATCTTCCCCGAGACTCGGCGCAACGAGGCCCTTGGGATCATCCGCGGCGGGCTGCAGGACATCTCGATCACCCGCACGTCCATCGACTGGGGGATCCCGGTGCCCTGGGACGAGGGGCACGTCTTCTACGTGTGGTACGACGCCCTCGTCAACTACATCTCGGCGATCGGATACGGCAACGATCCGGAGCGTTTCGAGACGTGGTGGCCGGCCGTCTGCCACTTGATCGGCAAGGACATCATCCGCTTTCACTGCGTCTGGTGGCCGGCAATGTGCATGGCTGCCGGGATCGATCCGCCGGCGTCGTATGTGGTGACCGGGTTTCTTCTCGTGAGCGGCAAGAAGATGGCCAAGAGCGCCTTCAACCAGATCTACCCGGTCGAGCTGGCCGCCGACATCGGCAACGACGCCGTCCGCTACTACCTGTTGCGCGATGTGGGGCTCGGGTCCGACGGCGAGTTCAGCTACGAGGGCATGATCGCCCGATACAACTCCGATCTCGCCAACAACCTCGGCAACCTGCTGTCGCGGGTCGCCACGGTCGTGGCATCGAAGTGCGGAGGCATCGGCCCGGCCCCTCGGAGTGCTGCTGATGGATCGCATCTCGCGAAGACGGCAGCCGAGCTGACACCAGCGGCGGTCGCCCACTGGCGTGCCTTCGCGCCACATGAAGGCCTCGAGACGACGTGGCGCCTGATCCGCGCCGCCAACGCCGAGCTCGAGGCCGTCGAGCCGTGGAAGCTGGAACCCGGTCCAGAGGTTGACAGCGTGCTCGGTGACGCCCTCGAAGTGCTCCGCATCGTGGCCGTGCTCATCTCGGCGGTGCTGCCCGAGACGGCGGCGGAGATCTGGCGGCGCCTCGGCATCGACGGCTCTCCCGGAGCGCCCGGCAACGCCGGCGACAACGGCGTGCTCGCGTGGGGCGGTTACCCGGGCGGGCTGCTGGTCGAGAAAGGTACGCCACTGTTCCCTCGTCGGAAGGTCGAAGCAGAATGAGCGGACTCGGACGTCTCTTCGGTGGTCGTCGCCGTCGCGAAGCGGAGGCGGAGCAAGCTTCGCCGAGCAATGCCGGCTTCCCCGGCCAGCCCGACATCGGCGCCGAGCTGGCGGACCGGCTGCAAGCGGCCCGCTTGGAGGGCGAGCGGCTCGAGGCCGAGCGACTGGAGGCCGAGCGCGTCGATCGTCTTGCTGGGCTGCCGCTCTGGACCGACAGCCACTGCCACTTGCAGTCGTCCGACGATGTCGAAAGCGTCCTCGAGCGGAGCAGGGAGACGGGGGCTCGGCGGATGGTCTTTGTCGGCACGGACGAGACGACGTCGCGCGAAGCGGCCGCCGCCGCCGCTCGTCTCACCGGCTCCGGTGCTCCGCCCGTCGAGGTGTGGTCGACGGTCGGCCTGCACCCGCACGACGCCAGCACGGGCATCGGTGGCGTGGGCCGGTTCCTGCGCGAGCTGTCGGCGTCGGGACTGGCGGCGTCCCGGGTCGTGGCGGTGGGGGAGTGCGGTCTCGATTACCACTACGACCACTCGCCTCGGCCGATGCAGCGGGAGGCGTTCGCGGCTCAGATCGCCTTCGCCCACCAGTACAGCCTGGCGCTTGTGATCCACACGCGGGAGGCGTGGGAGGACACGTTCTCGATCCTCGACAAGGAGGGGCTGCCCCCGCGGCTGGTGTTTCACTGTTTCACCGGCGGGACCGAGGAGGCGCAAGCCTGCTTGAAGCGTGGCGCCTACTTGTCCTTCAGTGGGATCGTCACGTTTCCGAGCGCGGCGGCGGTTCGGGCGGCGGCAACGGTGTGCCCGCTCGACAGGCTGCTTGTCGAGACGGATTCGCCGTTTCTGACGCCGGTTCCTCACCGGGGCAAGCCGAACGAGCCGTCGTACGTTCCCCTCGTCGGTGCCCAGATCGCCACTCTCAAAGGTTTGGAAGACGCCGATGTGGCGCAGGCGTCGACGTCCAACGCCGCCGTGGTGTTCGACCTGCACGGTTGAGCTGGCGAGCCAACCCGACGGCGCCGGCCACCCGGCCGGCGGGCGAATGACGGCGGGCTCCTCGTGAGCCGGCGACCGCCCGGACGGGCGGAGATCGTCGCTCTGCTCGCCGATCACGGCATCTCACCGTCGCGAGCTCTCGGGCAGAACTTCGTCGTCGACCCCAACGTCGTCGAGCGAGTCGCACGCCTCGCCGCCGTCGGACCGGGCGATCGCGTCGTCGAGATCGGCGCCGGCCTCGGCTCGCTCACTTTCGCCCTGGCGGCAACGGGGGCCGAAGTGCTCGCCGTCGAGATCGATCGCTACCTCGAGCCCGTCCTGCGCTCCCTCGTCGAGCCGCTCGGCGTCACGGTCGTACGGGCCGACGCCATGGCCTGTGACTGGAGTGAGCTGCTCGGTGCCGGCAAAGCCGGCGATGCCGGCGATGCCGACGGCGATCCTCGGCCGTGGGTGCTCGTCGCCAACCTCCCGTACAACATCGCTACGCCGCTCGTGGCCGATCTCCTCGCCGGCGTGCCCGCCATCTCCCGCATGCTCGTGATGGTCCAGCGGGAGGCGGGCGAACGGCTCGCTGCGCTTCCCGGGTCTCGCGTCTATGGCGCTGTGACGGTTCGGGTGGCCTACTTCGCCACGGCACGGGTCGTGGCGAAGGTGCCGGCGAACGTCTTTCTGCCCCGTCCCAACGTCGAGTCCGTCCTCGTCGAGATCGTTCGCCGCCAGGCGCCGCCGGTGCCGCCCGAGGTCGCCAGCTTCGAGGAGATCGATCGTCTGGTGAGGGCGGGTTTCTCCGGGCGGAGGAAGATGTTGCGACGATCCCTCGCCGACCTCGTGAGCGACGAGGTCTTCGCGGCGGCCGGTGTCGACTCGACCCGGCGGCCAGAGGAGCTGGGGGTCGAGACTTGGGGCAAGCTGGCGGGGTGTCTACGGCAGATCGGCAGTGGGGGGGCGACGCCGGCGTCGTGACGGCGCCCGCAAAACTCACCCGCTCCTTGCGCGTCGTCGGCCGACGCTCCGACGGGTACCACCTCCTCGAAGCAGAGATGATCACGGTGAGCCTCGTGGACGAGCTCGAGATCGGCCCGGGCGGCGGCCTCGATGTCGTCGACGAGGTCGACTGGATCGGAACCGCCGCTCGAGTGCCACATGGTCCCGGACCGAACCTGGTCGAGCTCGCCCTGCGAGCCGTCGGGCGATCGGCCAGTGTTCGTCTCCGCAAACGCATTCCGGCCGGAGCCGGGCTCGGTGGTGGCTCGGCGGACGCGGCCGCTGTGCTGCGGTGGGGTGGCTGTAGCGATGTGAGCGTTGCCGCCTCGTTGGGCGCCGACGTGCCGTTCTGCTTGAGCGGTGGGAGGGCTCTCGTGAGCGGAGTTGGCGAGGTTGTCGAGCCGCTGGCCTTCGAGGAGACCGATCTGCTGCTCGTCGTTCCCCGGCTCCATATCTCGACGCCGTCGGTCTATGCCGCCTGGGATTCGATCGGCGGGCCGGCGGGGGAGCTGGAGAACGACCTCGAGCCGGCGGCCCTCGCCGTAGAGCCCCGTCTCGAGTGGTGGCGCGACCTCGTGTCGGCGACGGCCGGCCGGCGCCCGCGGCTCGCCGGCAGCGGCGGCACGTGGTGGCTGGAGGGCGGGCGCGACGAGCTGGCCGACGTACAGCTACGGATGACAGCGGCCATCTCCACCGCAGGCGAGAGCGCCCTCGTGAAGCTGGTGAGCACGGTCCCGGCGTCGTGAGGCGACGGCCGAGGCCCCCGGGAGTTACTTCCCGGCGGCTCTGCGCTGCCAGCGTGTGCGCTTCAGCATCTTCTTGTGCTTCTTCTTGCGCATGCGCTTACGGCGCTTCTTGATGAGGGAACCCATGGCGAGGGTGAGGATAGCCGGTCTTTAGGGCTGCGTCGTCCGCGGGGAGTCGCCGGCGGCCCGTACGAGCAGCCGTTCCTGCTGTTGAGGGCCGTTGTCTTGGATCTCGATGCGCGGCGGGCCACATCGGCCGCGACCAACCGTCGAACACCCCCGGCAGCTCATTGGCACACTCAGACGAGCGCAGACGGGTAGCGTCGAGGGGTGATGGATGCCCTCAGCGCCGAGAGCGACAAGGTGCTGGCGATCGCCAGGCAGGAGGCGGCCGGACTACGTCACGAGTTCACCGGGACCGAGCACATCCTGCTCGGTCTGCTCGCCTGCGACGACGAGATCGCCGCTCCGCTCCTGTCCAAGCACGGCATCGTCGCCGTCGAGGTGCGGACCCAGGTCGCCCGCCCGGGAAGCGGTCGAGATGACGCCTCCGAGAACGCCCAACCGCTGACGGCTCGGGCGAAGCAGGTGCTCACTTTGGCGAGCCGGGAGGCCGAGCAGCTGGACGATCTCGAGGTCGGCCCGGAGCATCTGCTGCTCGGGATCATCCGTCAGGCGAGCGGCGTTGCCGCACTCGTGCTCACGGACATGGGCGTAGATCTGGTCGAGCTCCGCGACGAGGTGCTCGAGGCCCGCGCCGGGCGTGAGCGGCTCTTCGATCAGGACCGCTTTGGCGGTGGTCCCGGCTCGAGCGGCGGGCCGGAGACCCCGTCGTCGGAGGCGTCCTCCGAGGGCAGCCGCGGCGATGGGGAAGTCGTCCCGACACGCGTGCTGGCTCCGCCGTTGTGTCCCAAGTGCGGGGAACGTTTGGCCGATGTGTTGGCGACGATGAGCGTGGCGTCACCGGGCGCCGGAACATCCGGGCGCCGCCGGCCCCCGGGCAACGTCACCCTCGTCTACTGCGGAGCGTGCGGTCACACGATCTCGGCCACTCGGTGACTCCCGGCCGGGCGTCACCGGCCGGCGCTGTCGGCGTCTCGCACCCTCCTGGCGCAGCGGACCAAACCGCCTGCCGTCTGTGTCAGGCTGGAGTCACAGCCCGAGGGCCTCGTCGCCCAAAACGCCTACCTTGGCGGGTAGTTCAATCGGCAGAACGCCTGACTTTGGATCAGGAGGTTGGAGGTTCGAGCCCTCCCCCGCCAGCAACACGCCAGCCACACACGCCGAGCATCGGAATCGACCCCTGACGTTGGCCGCCTCGGACCACAACTGCCCAAGCCCGCCGCGATCGTTGCCGACGCCGCCCATCTGAAGGGTCCTATCCGGACGAGACCGAGACCCCCAAGGACTAGTCCCCGCCTTCTGCCTCGGCCAACGTCAGCGAAACACCGGAGATGTTGGAGTAGCTGCCGACGGCGACACACGCACTGACGCCGTTGCACCAGTCGCCTGCAAGGGAGCTGCCGATCGCGGCGGAAGGAATGGCGGTCCGGCTGGAGGCCCACGTCGTCCCGTTCCAGGACTCGGCGAGTGCTTGAGAGCCCGAGTCGGTGTCGTAGTAGCCGACGGCCACGCAGCCACTCTCCCCGCTGCAGGAGACCCCGTCCAGCGCGCTCCCAGCTTTGCCGGGGTTGGGACTGGAGTTGATGGCCCAGCTCGTGCCGTTCCAGCTCTCGGCCAGCGTGAGCACGGTTCCAGCTTTCTTGTCGTAGGTACCGACGGCCACACAAGCATCGGTAGCTGAGCAGGACACCTTCCCCAGGAAACTGGAGGCACCCTTGTGGCTCGGGCTCGACTGGATCGCCCAACTGGTGCCATTCCAGGTCTCGGCGAGGGTGTAGTAGACACCTGAGGCCTTGTAGTAGGACCCGACAGCTTCGCAGCCACCTGCCGCCGTGCACGAGATCCCGTCGAGGTAGGTGCCGAGCGATTTGGCGGGGTTGGGACTGGACTGGTCCGACCAAGCCGTCCCATTCCACACTTCAACCAGGCTGTCGTAGTCGGAACCATTCGAGTACGTACCGACGGCCTCGCAGGCGTTGGCCGCCGTGCACGACACGCCGAGCAGCTCAGTGCTGCTGCCTGGGTTGGAGGTCGGCTCGAGGGTCCAGCTGCTCCCGTTCCAATCCTCGGCCAGGCTCTGGTAGGCCGAACCGTTCCAGTACTGCCCGACGGCCATGCAGCCGCCCGTGGTACAGGAGACCGACTCGAGGTAGGTGTCGCTGGAGCCGTTTGGGTTGGGCGGGGGCGGCCACATGAGGGCCCAGCTCGTCCCGTTCCAGGTCTCGGCCAGAGGCGAGTAATCGGAGCCGATGAGGGGGAGGGAGTATCCGACGGCAACACACGCGTCGGCCGCCGTGCACGACACCGAAGCCAGCGAGCTGCTGCTGGCTCCGTTCGGGACGATCTGGAAGGCCAATTGCGACCCGTTCCACACATATGCGAGCGGGTAGTCGCCTGCACCGTCTTCATAGTTACCGACGGCTTGGCACGCACTGGCCGACGAGCACGAGACTCCGGAGAGGCCGGAGTTGCCGAACGAGTCGTAGAGGGACTCGATCATCCAGGTGCTCCCGTTCCAGTCCTCTGCCAAGGGCAAGGTCTGCGAACCGTTGGAGTACCAGCCGTCGCCGATACAGGCGTCTGTCGCTGTGCACGACACGCCTTCGAGGGCATTGCCGGTCGCCCCAGTCGGATTGGGAGTGGACTGCTCCGACCAGGTCGTCCCATTCCAGCTCTCCGCCAGGGTGACCGTGTCCTCACCCACGTAATACTCACCCACCGCCTCACAAGCATCGGTCGCCGTGCAGGAGACGCCGTCCAGGAAAGTGAGGGAGACGCCGCTCGGGTTGGGCATGGACTGGTCCGACCAGTTCGTCCCGTTCCAGACCTCGACCAGGCCGCAGTACGACGAGCAGTCGAAGTCGCCGACGGCGACGCAGGCATCAGCTGCTGTGCAGGAGACGCCGTACAGGTAGTTGATGTCGCCTGGGTTTTGGGTGGACTCAATCGTCCAGTTGCTCCCGCTCAAAGCCTCCGCCAACGTGGACCACTCCGAGTCGATGTAGGAGTAGCCCACGGCCATACAGGCGTCGGACGCCGTGCAGGAGACCGACTCAAGTTCGTTGTAGGTAGAGCCGCTCGGGTTGGGGATGTATTGGCTGGTCCAGACTGCGCCGTTCCAAACCTCGGCCAGAGGGTAGGAGTCCTCGCCGTTGTAGATCGAGCCGACTGCCTCACATGCTGTGGCAGCGGTGCATGACACCGCGTTCAGAGCGTTGGAGGCGTTCGGGTTGGCGCTCGGTTGTACGGACCAGGTCGTGCCGTTCCATCCCTCCGCCAGAGTGAGCTGCTTCCCACCGTCGAAGTAGTCGCCGACGGCCTCGCACGCATTGGTCGCCGTGCAGGAGACGGAACTGAGATTGGTCGGCTCCAGGTTTGGCGTGTTGGATGTCGGCTGGACCGACCAGTTGGACTTGGCACCAGGTGGAGAGACGGAAGTGCCCGGCGCAGGGACCCCCTTCGGCAGAGCAACCCCACGCGGACGGGCCGGCAACCCTGGCGGTGTCGGCATGCTCGCACCCACTGTGTCCAGCGGTGCCGAATGGGCGGACGCCGGACTCGCCCCAGAGTCGGCGGCAAGGGCCGGCCCGCTCGACATGAGGAGCGTCGCCACGACCAGGGCGACGGCACCAGCCACCCGGGCAAGCCACACCAGCTGCCAGCCGTCGCCGCGCAACGTGTGGCGTCCCCCTCGTCGCCCTGACCCCGGCCTCCCGATCGTCCTCTCGATGAGCATGGACACGTTCGCTCCCCCTTGCCGTGAGGCCCGCGAGAGCTCGCCAGACCAGTAGCCCGAGCACCTGCCGCTCTCCGACGGAATCGAGTCCGCCGCTTTTCAGGCGTGACAAGGCTGTGCCATCGCATGGCACAAGCGGCGACGCGTCGAGCCGGCGACCCTCAACCCCTGTCCGACGCTCCACGCTCTCAAGGTTGGAGCTGTCACCGATCCCGGGCGTTTCACATACAGTTGCTCGAACTCAAGGGCTGACGTGAAACGGCGCCCGGACCGGCGCAGTGGGTTGGCGTTGCCACCGGGCCTCAGAGAGAGCAGGAAACGATGAGGGACAGGACTCCCGGGTCGCGCCTTGGTGACCTGGCACGAGGGTGCCACAGGCGTTGGCTCAACGCCCGGACGGTGGGTGCTCTGATCGTCGCAGGCGTGGTGTTGGCCGGTTGTGGCCCTTCCAAGGGTCCGGGGACAACTCCTGTGGGAGGAGGAAGCACCAACCCGGGCCAGACCACCCGTCCCCCTGGCTCCACTGACACCACGACGCCTGGGAGCAACACCGCCCCGAGCTCGAGTGCGCCGACCGGGTCGCTCGACGAGGCGGTGGTTGGAAACTGGGTCGAAGAGAGCAGTGAGATGACGGGCGCGTGTCAAGACATCGACTCGTTCTCTTTCGGTGCCAACGGGACGTTCAGCTTCGCGCAGGACCCGGAGAACAGCGACTGTGCGGGGGTCGAGACCTTTGGCCAGTGGAGAACGCAGGGGAACACCCTCGCTCTCGACACCGAGACGTCGAACTGTGGCGAGTCGTGCAACGCCGCCTACGGCACGGTTGATTGGAGCTACGAAGTCACCACCCTGACACTCACCCTGTGCGCGCCCGGCACGACAAGCGGGTGCGTCACCTACGAGTCGGACAACAGCTCGTCCTGACGGTTGGCATCGTCGGCGCGATCGAGTACGAGCGCGTCCCCCGCCACCTCCAAGCCCGTGTCCTCGGCGCAGTCGGCGCCTCGGCGTGGGTCGGCATCCCATTCGGAAGCCTCCGGGTGGGCTTCTCGTGTCCTTCGTAGGGGTCCGCGTCGCGCTGCTGTCAGCGGCGATCATTTACGGATTTGCCACACTCCCACCGTTCGTTTCCCCATCTGGCGACAGATGGACGCCCGGCCGAACGCCGACGCAGGCGACCCGCTAGCAACAGAGCAGGTATCCCTGCAAGCGCGTTGACGTGGAGGCGAGCGAAAATCGCCCGAACCTCAGACGAAACAGGGCCACCGACCCGACGACCGACTCCGGCTTCGCCGTCGTTCTGTCTGGGTAGTTTGGTCTGAATGGGCATGGAGCTTCGGGTGCGACGTATCGACTACGGGTACTTCGTTCGGCCCGCTGATGAGACCGGGAGCGGGCAGGCCCGAGTGGAGCCCTGCCTGGGCTACGTCATCTCGCACCCCGACGCTCTCATTGTCGTCGACACCGGGATGGGCTCGCACCCAGAGGTGGATGCTCATTACCGGCCGCGACGCCTCCCACTCGACGAGGCCTTGGCGACGGCCGGCGTGTCCGTCGCGGACGTTCAGTGCGTGGTGAACTGCCACCTTCATTTCGATCATTGCGGCGGGAACCCTCGGCTGGGCGGACGGCCGATCTTCACCCAACGGGTCGAGCTCGAAGCAGCTCGAGGTCCGGACTACACGCTGGCCGAGCTGGTCGATGCCCCAGGGCTGTCCTACGAGTTGCTCGACGGCGAGGCGGAGATCCTGCGGGGCGTGTTCGTCGTGCCGACGCCGGGGCACACCGCCGGCCACCAGTCGGTCGTCGTGCGCCGGGCCGATGGGACGGTGATCATCGCCGGCCAGAGTCATGACAGTGCGACGGCGTTCGGGCGCGACGTGCTCGCGGCGCGTGCCGCCCACGACCGCCATGGCGGTGACCTTCCACCGGTACCTGACTGGATCACGCGCCTCCAAGCCTTCGACCCCCGACGAGTCGTGTTCGCCCATGACGGAGCGGTCTGGGAGCCCTAGCCGCGCCAGATCGGACACGGGCGGGCAGGTGAACGCACAACTTCGGTTCGTCTGCCGGGCCGGCGTCCATCCCCGATCGACGGGATCGTGCGCTCGACGGGAGACGGCTCTCAACGGACGGATGACGGGGGCTGCGCCTGCGCAGGGCAAGATATGGCCGATGAAAGCGACCCCTGCGCGACGCCCGTCGTCGATCGACGTGTTCACGGCCGAGGAGCGTCCGGAGCTCTGGGAGCAGGCGCGCTCGTGCTTCGAGGGAGTATGGCCGGAGTACAACAACCACGGGAATCACACCGGAAAGTACTTCGGAACGCTCGTTCCGCGACATGCGCATTTCCAGGTGCTCCTCTACGACACGGATATGGACCGCATCGTCGCTCGAGGGAGAACCATTCCTTTCCGATGGGACGGTTCGCTCGAAGACCTTCCCGTCGGAATCGACGCAGTCGGGCTCCAGGCGATTGACGACCCGCGGCCACCAACTGCGCTCTCAGCCCTTGCAGCCGAGGTGACGGCGGACCAGCAAGGCCGGGGTCTGAGCCGTCTCGTGATCGAGGCGATGGCTGCTGCTGCCCGCACGGCCGGTCTCGCCTCGCTCGTGGCCCCCGTCCGGCCGAGCTGGAAGGATCGTTACCCGCTCACTCCGATCGACCGCTACGCCGCCTGGAAGCGCCCGGACGGGTTGCCGATCGACCCTTGGCTGCGGGTACACGCTCGGTTGGGGGCCACCGTCTTGCGATGCGAGCCACGATCGCTCCGGATCGAGGCCCCGGTGGACGACTGGGAGCGATGGACCGAGATGACCTTTCCGGAGGACGGCGAGTACGTCTTCCCGTCCGGGCTCGCACCGCTCAGTGTTCGTGACGGCATCGGCGGCTACTGGGAGCCGAACGTCTGGATGCTCCACGAGCTGTAGTCCCCGCTGCTTCACAGTCTGGTGCTCGCCCCCATTCGCGAAGAACCGGCGGCCCTGGCCTGGATCCTCGTTCTGGGTGACGGTTGGGGACACATGTGTCCCTTTCATGCACCCAGAAACCGCCAGGCAGCCGAGCGGACAGTTGACCGACTCGCTTTCACAGGTCTCCCACCCACCCTTGGGTGGGAAGGCGGCTCTGGCGCGTTCCCCTTGCCTTTGTGGCACCAACCTGTCACAGTTCCGACGGGCAGCAGCTCACGGCGGGGCCGGTGACGCCGGTAACGGGTACGGGAACACTCGGACCCGACGTCACCGGCATTCCCTCGCTCCCCGGCGCTCGGGCAGAGTGCCGGGCACTCACACAACCCGTTGTGATCGCAACGACGCCGGTGCGCAACGACCCACAGGCCGGGGCATCGAATGCGCTCACACCCCCGCCCGTGACGGCCAGCCAGTAACCGCCGGTGGCCGGATCCATCGCGCCGCCAACGACGGGTTGGTTTGCCCTTGAGCAAGCCATGGTTCACGGCGTCCCCGTAGGCGTCTGCGCTCGATCCGACTTGGCGCAAGTAGCCTATTGACGTCGCAGAGAGGGAACGATTCTGATGGCAAGCCAAGCAGACGAGGCGTCTCCGGTGGCGAGGCGATGGCGGCCTGCCGCCACGATGATCATCTGCCTGCTGGGCACCGGTCTGGCCGGATGGCTCACGTGGGCGCACTACTTCGATCAGAAGGCGATCAACAATTCGTGCTCGATGCTGAGCAGCGGGGCCCGCGGGTTTGTCAACTGCGGAGTCGTCACGACGAGTCCCGAATCGGTCATCTTCGGTGTGCCGGTCGCCCTCTACGGTCTGCTGTACTTCATTGCGATGGTCGCGCTGTGCCTGCCATGGGCGTGGCGGCACACGTCACGACGCCTCGCTCAATTCAGGGTCGTGGCCGTCCTTGCCGGAATGGCGTGAGGTAAGGTCGATCGACGGGCGCCGACACACCTGGAAGCGGCGGCAGCTCGTCGGTGAGGTTGTCTCCGGACTGGTTCGGCCCTGGTCGAGTACCCATCGGGGCACATGACGCCACCGGTGATCTGTCGGCGCTGTATCTCTCGGGCGCGCCCCCGACGGCATATCGTGCCGAGGGGCGAGACAGGAGGAGGGGCCGATGGCAACGACGGAAGAGCTGAACCGGGCGGCCGGTGAGTGGCAGCGCACGGCGCAGGAAGTGATCGATGTCGCCCGTCGTGCTGCGCCGGTGCGGATGAGCATCCTCGACGCCGGGCTGTTCCCGGATGGCCTGGATCCGGAGGCTGCGGTCGCTGCGTTCCTCGCCGCCTCCGATGGCGTTCTCGCCGAGCTCCCCAACTTCTCGGAGCAGGAGTCAACGTTTCCAGCGAACGAGTCGGTCGAGGACCTGTCACCCGACCGATTCATCGTCGAGCAGACCGAACGGGAGCTTCGGGACGAGGAGTGGGAGGAGCCGCTGGACCGAACCATCGAGGGGGCCGACACGTCCGCCGAACCCGAGGAGGTCGACGCCGCCAACCGTGCGTTAGCCCTCGTCGCCGGCTCGCTGTCAGTCGTCGACGTCCTTCTTGGCGCTGCCGAGTCCCCGAGCACAGTTCGGGCGGAGTTCCGCTTGAGGAGCCTGGCCGAGTTCGGCGAGGACGCTCGGGCCGACATCGGACGGTTCGCGGCAGTGATCAGTGGCGGCTCGGCGGTGGCGGCGGTGGATCCGCCGGCGACCCTCCCAGGCGAGCTCGATCGCCTCGAGAGCGCCGCCGGGAGTGAGACGATTGCCCTTGCGTGCTTCGGTGGCGCCGCGGAGCTGCCCTCGCTGATCACGGCCCTCGAGCATGTAGTCCGAAGCTCCCACGAGGGTGCCGTCGCGATCGATACCATCCTGGCGCTTCAAGGATTCCGCAACAGACTGAGGCGAGAGGCGGCAAAGATCATCCAGTGGCTTCTGAAGCGGATCACGAGCCTGCTGCCACCGGGAGTTCAGAAGGCCGTTCAGCACGTGGTGAGCAGCAACTTCTCTCATTTGCTGAATCATGGGAACCTCGTCGGTGAAGTGGAGGTGGCCGTCTTCGGTGGACGCAGGCTGAAGGCCCAGTGGCACGGCCTCGATCCGGCCGAGCGGCCCCACATCGATGACACGCTCATCGAACCCTCCCTGGAGCACATTGGTTGGATTACAGGGGGCCGGCGTGCCATCGGCACGTTTGGTGCGCGGATTGTGTTCCTCGCTGCCCATACGAACCCCCCGGTTGCGGTGGCGTATTACGCCGTCGTCGCCGCCGCCATCGCCTTTGTGGTCGCCCAGGCCGGCTTCGGTGTCGAGGCGCTGGCGGTGCCTATGGCCGCAGCCCTCGGCCCGTCTCCGACACCGCAGACGCCGTAGATCGACTGCCGCCGGGGGCATGCGAATTGCTCCCATCGCGCCTCGGCGAGGCGACACCGGATTCATTCCTCGTGCGAAAAGGTCGCCTTCCGTCGGAGCATGATCAGCGTTCTGGGTGACGTTTAGGGACGTATGTGTCCCGTTCATGCACCCAGAAACGCCTCCGCACCGGTGGCCAGCCTGCCTTCAACCCGCTCCGGCCGGGCAGGCGCCGATGGAGCCGGCGCTCAGGCGAGGGTTTCGCCCGGGGCGTTCGCCTCGATTGCCACCGACACGTGCTGGCCTCGCTGCTGAGATCGCTTGCCGTACAGCCGTGTCCAGGCGAAGGTCAAGAACAACACGACCACGGGCAGAAGGTTGGACGTCTGCTTGGCGGTGTTGATCGAGGCCCTCTCGACGATGATCGCCTGCAGCGCCGACTCGGCCAGAAACACCGAGCCCCACACCCACGTGATGATCCGGAGGGTTCGACGAAAGGCGGGGTAGCGCCACAGGCCGGCGAAGGCGCGGCCCTGCGGCGAGTCATCCCCTCCCATTGTCTCGAGCGCCAGGCGAAACATCATCGGCCGGGCTGACAACAGCGACATCAGGCACACACCGCCCAGCACAACGGTGGGCACAATCCCGTCGAGCAGGTACAGCCGGGCGCTGCCGCTCGCCAGTCCTGTCACCGTCCCGATGGCGATTCCGGAGAGGATCAACGCGCCGATGGCGTCAAGGCGACGGTGTCGAGCAACTGTGCCGATCACCCGGAAGGCGGGCAGGACGCCGCTCAAGACGAGGGCAACCACCGTCGATAGACCCGCCGCCCGAGCGCCGTAGTAGACCGCCAGGGGGCCAGCCACGTCGAAGAAGATGATGGGTGCGACCGCCCGGAGGCGATGCTGGCTCAACAGTTGATCAGGCGCCGGAGGCTCGCCGTCGGGGTTCGCCGTTGCGTCGTCACCGAAGCCCTCGCCGGCCTCTCTCCGCTCGAGCGGGTCGGCGTCAAGACCCATCGCGCGCCTCCTCTGAGTTCGGAACCTGCCGGCCGCTCAACGCGGTCGCAGGATACCTCCGTCCACCGCGCCAGCCTCGCCGGGGCGGAGCCGAGCGTCGCCACACTTTCCGCCGGCGCATCGGCGTTTGCTCGCTCCCACGGGGGGTCCCGCCGCCTAGCTCGATTCAACCGTCGAGAGGATCGCCACACCACCGGGGCTCGTCTTGCCGACTGCCCAACAGTCGGTGGTGTTCTTCACGCAGGACACCGCGTTGAGTGCGCCGATCCCGGCAGGCACGCTCTCTGTCGTCCAGGTCTTGCCGGCGTCGCCCGATGTCAGGATCACGGGCGTGTTCGGTGTCGAGGTCGTGTACCCGACAGCCCAGCAGTCATCGGTACTCGGGCAGGAAACTCCGTCGATATCTGCCGCAACCGGAGGTACGTGCGAGCTCCACTGTCGGCCGCCGTCTGTCGTCGTGAGCAGAACGTCGTCGCCTACGGCGACGCAGTTCGTGGCGCTGGAGCACGACACGTCACTGAGGGAGGGATCCCCGGGCGCCGATTCACTCGTCCAGACCCCTCCGCCGTCCGAGGTGTACTCGACATCATTGCTGGCGAGGGGCGCTGCGCCGACGACGACGCACACGTTCGCTGTCGGGCACGACACCGCGTCCGGGTCGCCGACCGAAGCGCCCCCCTGCACCTTCCACACGGACCCAGCGTCTGTCGTCTTCTCAGTGGGACCTCCGACGACCCAGCAGATCAAGCTCGACGGACACGAAACCCCGAGGAAGCCGGCGTCTTCCGACGAGTTCACCTCTTTGGAGGTCCACTCCGTGCCGCCATCCTTGGTGATGCTGACGAATCCGGTGTCCGTCGTCGCCAGGCACTCCATCGTGGTCGGACACGACATGCTCGTGAGCGAGTTCGCCGCGTGCACGCTCTGCGGGCCCCACGTGCCGCCGGAGTCCGTCGTCGCCACGACCGCGCCGATGGAGTTGAGCGACTCGACGACGTTGGTCCCGCCGGCCCAACAGTCGTCGACGTTCGCGCACGTCACGGTGTCGAAGGCTACGGGTCCGCCGGGAAACCGGCCCGTCGTCCAGCTGCTCCCGAAGTCGGTCGTCGTGGCGATCACTGCGGGCGGACCTTCCGGATCCCCGATGGCGAAGCAGTCCGTGTCGCTCGAACAGGTGACTGCCACCAAGTAGGCAAAGGGCCCGTAGACGGCGCTACTGAACTCGGCCGGAAAGGTCCCCACTTTCCAGCTCGCGCCACCGTCGGTCGTTGCGACGCTGAGGGTCTCCTTCGAGTTGGCGGCCAACACGAAGCAGTCGCTCATGCTCTCGCACGACACCGTCCCGAGCTCGCTCGCGTTCACGGTGTGGCTGGTCCAGCCGGCGCCGTTGTCCGTCGTCTCCAACATGGTGTTGCCGCCGGCGCTCGCCCAGCAGTCGCCGGCGGCCGGGCACGACAGCGAGACCAGCGTGTCGCCCGTCGGAAAGCTCTGGGCACTCCACGTGGCACCGAGGTCGGTGGTGACGTAGGCGGGGGTCGTCCCGGTCCAGCAGTAGCTCTCGGAGGCACAGGAGATACCGGCGTGACGGATGGCCGCCGGTGGTGGAGTCTCGGTCTGCCACTGCCGGCCACCGTCGGTCGTCGCAACGACGCCGTTGCCGTTCGCGAGCACGAGGCAGTCGCTCGTGGACGGGCACGAGATGCTGGCAAGGTCGCCGACGCCGCTCGGGGCATTCTCGGCGGTCCACTGGCTGCCCCCGTCAGTCGTGGCGACGATGACCGCTGCGGCACTCGTCGTGGCCTCGCCAACAGCCCAGCAGTCGGCCGCCGTGGCGCACGAGACGCCGTTCAGCTGGAAGACGCCGGCTGGGAGAAGCCCGGGCATCCAGGCGGATGCGTTCACGGTGAAGGCCACTGCACCCACGTATCCGCCTGAGTTGGCCGCCTGGGGTCCAGCACCCACGGCGATGCAGTGGGTGCTGCGGCACCCGATGCCGTACACGTATTGGAGGTAGGGGTCGAATCGGCGTTGGATGGTCCACGACGCCGGCGAGGACGGGACCCTTGCAACCTTTGCAGACGCCGCGCCGGCAGAACCCGAGACGACCGCGCTGGCCGAGAGGACGCACAGGACGACGGCGATGCCAGCAACCGTGCGACGGCGCCTCATCTACCCGGTCTAGCCCAACTGCCACAGCACCGGGCCTTCGCGTCGGGTAGAACGGGAGGGCTGCTGTGGTTGCAGTGTGCGCTGAGGGCAGCTCAGCGACGGGAGGTTGGCAGTGTCGGAGCAAGCAGCGTCGCAGCAAGCAGCGTCGGAGCAAGCAGCGTCGCAGCAAGCAGCGTCGCAGCAAGCCGAGTCGATCGAGCAGATCGCCGAGCAGGTGGCGACGGCGTTGCAGATGGCCGATCTGCGCACCTTCGCCGACCTGCTCGACCCGAACGTGCGGTGGGGACCGCCAGGAGATCCGTCGCCTCCCTGCCAGAGTCGCGAACAGGTGATCGCCTGGTATCACCGCGGGCGGGAGTCGGGCGCAAGCGCCCGGGTGAACGAGGTCACCGTCGTCGGCGACCGGATCCTCGTCGGGCTTGTCGTCACACGCACCAAGAACGCACGGGAACGAGGTGGCCGGGCAACCCGATGGCAGGTGCTGACGGTGCGGGATGGGCGGATCGGCGAGATCGTCGGGTTCGATCAGCGCGACGAGGCCACCGCTTGGCTCGAGGGGCTGCCGGCGCCGAGTTGAGGTCGCCACGGGTGGCAAGCGGCGGAATGTTCCTCCTCCGGACGCGGTTGTCTCCGGCGTCGTCCGAGAAGCGAGAAGGGAGCGACCCCATGCCGCTAGCAGTGAGATTCGACGAATACGGAGACATTGACGTCCTCAAGGTCGTCGAAGTCGCCGAGCCCGTTCCGGGTCCGGGCCAGGTGCTCGTCAAGGTCGTGGCAGCGGGCATCAACCCCGGCGAGGCATCCATCCGCAAGGGCCTGCTGCATGCGATGTGGCCGGCCACGTTCCCCTCCGGAGAGGGGAGCGACCTGGCCGGCGTCGTCGCCGCCGTCGGCCCCGACGTCACCCAGTTCGCGCCCGGGGACGAGGTCTTCGGGTTCGTCGAGACCCGCGGGAGCCACGCTGAGCTCGTCGTGGCCGAGGCCGGCAACCTCGTGGCGCGCCCGAGCGACGTTCCGTGGGAGGTGGCCGGCTCGCTGTTCGTGGTGGGTACGACTGCCTACGCGACGGTGAAGGCAGTGAACCTCGGCGCCGGCGACACGGTCGTGGTGTCCGGGGCGGCTGGAGGCGTCGGCTCCCTGGCGGCGCAGCTGGGGGTGAACATCGGCGCCACCGTGATCGGTTTGGCGAGCGAGGGCCATCACGACTGGCTGAAGAGCCACGGCGTGATCCCGCTCACCTACGGCGACGGAGTCGCCGAGCGGATCAAGGAGGCGAGCGGCGGGCGTGTCGACGCCTTCATCGACACCTTCGGCGGCGGGTACGTCGAGATGGCAATCGGCTTGGGCGTGGCCCCCGAGCGCATCGACACCATCATCGACCGGGCGGCTGCAGCCCAGTACGGAGCCAAGACGGATGGGAGCGCCGCCGCCGCCACCGCTGAGGTGCTCGCCGAGCTGGCCGGCTTGATCGGCGACGGCCGTCTCGAGGTTCCCATCGCCAAGATCTATCCGCTCGCCGACGTGCGGGAGGCGTTCCGCGACCTCGAGCAGCGCCACACGTTGGGCAAGATCGTCCTCGAACCCTGAACCTGCGGCCGCCGGCCACGACAGCCGGCGGGTCGACAACCCGGCCGACGCGGCGCCGCCACCCGCAAGGGCAAGTTGACAGCGAGTCACTCGCTACGGTCTCAGGTATGAGTCGTGCATCCCGCCGGCGAAGCGCGGCCTCGTACCGGTCGCTTTGGCGGATGCGCACCTTCGTGCGGCCCTACTCGCGCCAGATGGTGGCCATGCTCGTGTGCGCCACGCTGGCGGTCGTGGCGAGCACGCTCATCCCGCTCGTACTCGAGGCCGTGGTGGACGGCCCGATCAAACGGGGCGACCGTGCCGAGCTCATCCCGATGTTCTTCATCGCCCTCGGTCTCGGCGCCCTCGAGGCCGGCCTCATCGTCGCCCGCCGCCGCGTGCAGTCCGTCGCCGTGCAGAAGGTGGAGCGGGAGATCCGCGACGGGCTCTATGCCCACTTGCAGCGGTTGCCGGTCGAGTTTCACGACCGCTGGCAGACGGGCCAGCTGCTCTCGCGTACGACGACGGACCTGGGAACGATTCGGCGGTTTCTCGGCTTCGGCGCCATCTTCTTCATCGTCGACGGGCTGCAATACCTTGCCGTCATGGGGCTGCTGATCGCGGTGTACCCACCGCTCGGGATCATCGCCGTCATCACGACGCTGCCGGTCATCTGGCTGGCGAAGCGTTTCGGGGCGGGATACTCGCAGATCTCTCGGCGCGTGCAGGACCAGCAGGGCGACCTGGCGACGCTCACCGAGGAGGCGGCCTCCGGCATGCGGGTCGTCAAAGCATTCGGGCGCGGCCCGCTCATGCAGTTCCGCTTCGGCACCTCGGCGCGGACCCTCCGGGGGTCGGCCCTCGAGATGGTGAAGCTGCGAGCTCGCTTCTGGGGTTGGCTCACCGTCGTCCCGAACGTCACCATGGCCTCGGCCGTGCTCATCGGCGGCATCGCCGTTGCTCACGGCTCCTTGACCCTCGGCGCCCTCGTGGCCTTCACGACGCTGCTCGTGCTGCTGCAGTTCCCGATCATCGACCTCGGTTGGATCCTGTCGATGGCCCAGGAGGCGGCGACGGCGGCCGATCGGGTCTGCGAGGTCCTCGATGCCGCCATGGTCGTCGGCGACCGGCCCGGGGCGCGCGTGCTCCCGGTCTCGAGCGGACGCCTCTGTTTCGAGCACGTGGCGTTCTCCTACCCGGGCGCGCCGGCGCCGGTTCTGCGCGACGTCAACCTCAGCATCGAGCCGGGCGAAACGGTCGCCATCGTCGGCCTCACCGGATCCGGCAAGAGCACGCTGGCATCTCTGCCGGCGCGGCTCTACGACGTCACCGCCGGCCGCATCACCCTCGACGGCATCGACGTGAGAGATCTCACGATCGAGTCGCTGCGTTCCCATGTCGCCGTCGTCTTCGAGGAGCCGGTGCTCTTCTCGATGAGCGTGCGCGAGAACCTCGTCCTCGGGCAGCCGGACGCGTCGAGCGACGAGATCGCCGCCGCGCTGGAGCTGGCGCAGGCGGGTTTCGTGCACGACCTTCCCTGGGGTCTCGACACCCGCATCGGCGAGCAGGGGATGGCGCTGTCGGGCGGGCAACGGCAACGGCTGGCGCTGGCGCGGGCCGTGCTCGCCCGACCGTCGGTGCTCGTGCTCGACGACCCGTTGTCGGCCCTCGACGTCAACACCGAGGCGCTCGTCGAAGCGAGCCTGGCGAGAGTGCTCCGCAATACGACCGGGCTGCTCGTCGTGCACCGGCCCTCGACGGTCGCCCTCGCCGATCGGGTCGCGCTGCTGCGCGACGGCGTCCTCGTGGCGGTCGGCACCCATCACGAGCTGATGGAACGGCCGGACTACGCCTCGGTGCTGTCGGTCAACTACGACGGGTCGAGGGCGGCGTCGTGAGCACGGTGGAGGAGTGGCGGGGTATCGCTGCCGAGGAGGTCGATGAAGTCCCGCCGGCGTGGACGGGGCTGCTCAGGCGGCGCACCCGCCACCTCCTCGGGTCACTGGCGGCGCCACACCGGCGGGCGATCATCTGGCTCAGCGCTGCCATCCTCGTCTCCAACCTCGCCGCCACGGCCGTGCCCTACCTCGTCGGGCTCGGCATCGACCGGGGCGTGGACGGCGTCCGCCACCACGACTACGTGCCGATCGGCGTCATCACCGGCCTCATCGTGGTCTGCGCCGTCGTGCAGGCGCTCGGCTACCGCGTGTTCGTGGCCGGCTCGGGGCGGATCGGCCAGGAGATACTGCTCGAGCTCCGGGAGCGGGTCTTCGCCCACTTTCAACGGCTGAGCCTGGCGTTCCACGAGCGCTACACGACGGGCAGGATGATCTCGCGGCTCACCTCGGATCTCGAGGCGATCAACGACATGTTCACGCTCGGGCTCGACACGCTCATCAACGCCGTGCTCTCGGTCGTGAGCGTCGGAGTCATCCTCCTCGTGCTCGACCTCCCGCTCGGATTGGTGTGCCTGTCGGGCTTCATCCCGCTCTGGTTCCTCACTCGCTGGTATCAGCGCCGTTCCACGATCGCCTACCGCAACACGAGAAACGCCATGGCACTGGTCATCGTGCACTTCACCGAGTCGCTCCGGGGCATCCGGGCGGTGCACGCCTTCCGGCGCCAGCCCCGAAACGACGAGATCTTCGGCCAGCTCTCCGAGGGCTACCGGACCGCCATGAGCCGGTCGTTCCAACTGCTCGGCATCTACTGGCCGGGGATCGTGCTCGTCGGCAACCTCACGACGGCGGCCGTGCTCCTCTACGGCGGGGTCCGCGTGATCGACCACGACATGCAAGTCGGCGTGCTGGCGGCATTTGTCCTGTATCTGCGCAGGTTCTTCGAACCATTGGCAGAGGTGAGCCAGTTCTACGACTCGTTCCAGGCGGCCGGGGCGGGTTTTGAGAAGTTGGCCGGCGTGCTCGACGAGGAGCCGGGCGTGCCGATGGTCGAGATCGGCGCCCCCCTGCCCGCCGGCGGCCTGCGGGGAGCCGTGGAGTTCCGCCAAATTCGGTTCGGCTACCGGGAGGGCGTCGACATTCTCTCGGGCTTCGACTTGGCGATCCCGGCCGGCCAAACCGTCGCCCTGCTCGGCAGGACCGGTGCCGGCAAGAGCACGATCGCCCGGCTGCTCGCCCGCTTCTACGACCCGCTCGAGGGTGAGGTCGCCATCGACGGCATCGCCCTGCCGGAGCTCGACGAGGCGTCCCTGCACAAGGCGGTCGCCATGGTGACCCAGGAGAGTTTCCTGTTCTCGGGCACGGTGGGCGAGAACATCGCCTTCGGCTCGCCGGCTGCCACCGACGCCCAGATTGCGGCTGCCGGCCGCGCCGTCGGCGTCGACTCGTTCGTCGGAGCACTCGGCAACGGGTACGACAGCGACGTCGGCAAGCAGGGTGCGCGCCTGTCGGCAGGCCAGCGCCAGCTCGTCGCCCTCGCCCGCGCCTTCCTCGCCAACCCCGCCGTCCTCATCCTCGACGAGGCGAGCTCCTCGCTCGATGCACCGATGGAACGGCTCGTGCAGTCCGCCCTGAGGACCGTGCTCAAGGGTCGGACGGCCGTGATCATCGCCCACCGCCTCTCGACCGTGGAGATCGCCGATCGGGTTCTCGTGCTCGAGGCGGGACGGATCGTCGAGGACGGTCCTCCGGAGCAGTTGCTGGCGGAGGGGTCGGGCCACTACGCCGAGCTCTACGAGGCCTGGCGCGAAAGCCTTCTCTAGACCGTCTTCTCCCACACCGAGATGTGTTTGGTGCTGTCGCTCGTGAAGGGCTCGCGGCCCCAATTGCTCCATCGCTCCCGCAGCCGCATGCCGGCGATGCGCGCCATGAGGTCGAGCTCGGACGGCCACACGTAGCGAAACGGCACCGAGGCACCCTCGAAGTGATCACCGACCTTCCAGAAGTGGTGCGACACGAGACCTTGGCGGGCGATGTCGTACTCATCGAAACCCAGCCTCGTCTCGCTCACCGCAAACGGACGAACGGTCTCGCCGTGGGGGAGCCGTTGCAGGGCGGGAATCTCGACCTCGATCACGAAGCACCCGCCCGGCTCGAGATGGGCCGCCACGTTGCAGAAGCACTCGACCTGCTCGTCCTGGCTCGTGAGGTTCTCGATCGTGTTGAACACGAGGTAGGCGAGGCGGAACGTCCCGTCCACCGTGGCGGTGGCGAAGTCCCCGATCGTCACGCCGATGCCCTCGGCGCCGGGCTTGGCTTGGAGCCGGGCCACCATGGCCGGCGACAAGTCGATCCCGTGCACGTGGACACCCCGCTGGCTGAGCGGCACGGCGATGCGGCCCGTGCCGATGCCGAGCTCGAGGGCGGCCCCGTCGCCTGCCAGTCGGGCGAGGAAATTGACGGCCGGGTCCACGGCCGCCGGGTCGAACATGTCGCCCGAGTCGGAGTCGTAGGTCTCGGCGACGGGTTCGTCGAAGTAGTTCGTCGGCACGGCCCTACTCTGGCAGGCGGATCGACCCCGGACCCGCCGCTCGTGCTCAGCCGCCGGCGGTGACCGCTCTCAGCTCGTCCAGGGAATCTCGAATGAGCTGCGGCAGATCGCGTTGACCGGGCGTGTCGAGCCAGCGTTCGAAGGCGATCTTGAACACGGCGATCCCGGCTTCGCCGGTCAGGCTGGCGGCGGGGTCCTTGACTCCCCGCCGGCGCAGGGCGTCGGCAAGGGCCGTGGCGAGCGAGGCCAGCTTGATCAGCTCGCGCTCGCGCAGCTCGGTGTTGGCGGCGATGACCATCTGGCGCTGCCGGGCGTAGTCACGGCGTTCCTGGAGCAGGGCGCCGGCCGCCTCGAGGGCAGCGACGACGGCCTCGATCGGCGCCGCCGAAGCCGGTGCGCCGGCGACCCCGTTCACGAGGAGATCCTGCAGGGTGCCCGCGCCGGAGAACAGCACCTCGCGCTTGTCGGCGAAGTGCCGGAAGAACGTTCGCTCCGTCAACCCTGCGCGGGAGGCGATCTCCGCAACGGTCGTGTTCTCGAAACCTCGCTCACCGAACAGAGCCAGCGCCGCCCCCTCGAGCCTGCCGCGGCTGTCCGGCTCCCAACGTCCCATGACGCCATCGTACTCCGTGATGACAGAGACTGACATAGCTGGTAGGGTGATGGCAGTAACTGACATCGAGATCGCCCTCGCCTCCGAGGGCGGTCGCTGAACTGGAGGTCATGCTCATGCGTGTTTTCGTCACCGGCGCGTCCGGCTGGATCGGCTCTGCCGTCGTTCCCGAGCTCATCGGCGCCGGTCATCAGGTCGTCGGGCTCGCTCGCTCCGATGCCTCCGCCGCCGTGATCACCGCCGCCGGGGCCGAGGTGCATGAAGGCACTCTCGACGACCTCGAGAGTCTCCGGAGTGCTGCGGCCGCTTCAGATGGCGTGATCCATCTCGCCTTCAAGCACGACCTCGCCTTCTCGGGGGACTTCCAGGGCGCTGCCGAGGGCCGATCGGCGCGCCGTCGAGACCTTCGGCGAGGCGCTCGCCGGCTCGGATCGCCCGCTCGTGATCGCTTCGGGAACGCTCGGGCTCTCGCCGGGGCGGCTGGCGACCGAGCTGGACGGCCACGGGCCGACGGCGTCGACCACCTTCGGCGACGGTCCCTCGGCTCGAGCGGCCACGGCCGAATTCGTGCTCTCGCTCGCTGGCAAGGGCGTGCGCTCGTCAGTGCTGCGCCTCCCACCGACGAACCACGGCGACGGCGACAACGGCTTTGTGGCGAGGCTGGTCGCCATCGCCCGCGACACCGGAGTCTCCGGCCATGTCGGTGACGGTTCGAACCGCTGGCCTGCCGTGCACCGCCTCGACTCCGCCCACTTGTTCCGCCTGGCGGTGGAGAAGGCGCCGGCGGGGTCCACCCTGCACGCCGTCGCCGACGAAGGCGTGCCGATCCGCGACGTCGCCGAAGTCATCGGCCGCCACCTGAACGTGCCGGTGGTCTCCATCTCGCCGGCCGACGCTGCTGTGCAGTTCTCCTGGCTGGCGCACTTGGTGGCCGCCGACAGCCCCGCCTCGAGCTCCCTCACCCGCGAGCTGATGGGATGGGAACCCACGCGTCCCGGTCTCCTCGACGATCTCGACGAGGGCCACTACTTCCGCCGGCCGAACGCCTGACAGGTCGCCGCCGCCAGCCCGGCAGTAGCGTCGTCCGGCGTGAGCGAGGCCCTGATCGGCGACGAGGGTTCCGAGCCGCTCGCGAGTGCCGAGCCGCTCGGAGCTGCCCGCCATCGCACCGAAACCCCCGCCCCGGGCCTCCCCCCGACGCTGACCCGTAAGGCCCTCGTGATCGAGATCTGGCTCGTGCTGGGGCTGTCGCTCGGCGCCGATGCCGTGTACGCCGTCCTGGCGTTGGTGAATTCGCTGTCCATCGGTGTCCCCTTGCGCTCGCAGAGCACCGTGATCAACTCGTCGGCCGGCGCCAACAGCTCGCTGCTCAACCTCGCCTACGCACTCGTCGGCATCGCGGTCGCCCTCGTGCCGGTGGCGCTCGTCGTCTACCTGCTGTCCAGATCCGGTGAGTCGAGCGCCAGCATCGGGCTCGACACGAGGCGACTCAGGCGGGAGATCGGCTGGGGAGCGGCGCTCGCCGCCGGAGTGGGCGGCGCCGGGCTGGCGCTCTATCTCGGCGCCTATCACGCCGGCCTGAGCGTCAACGTCGTGCCCACGAACCTGCCTGCGGTGTGGTGGCGGATCCCGGTGCTCGTGCTGGCCGCCGTCCAGAACGGCGTGCTCGAGGAGGTGGTCGTGTGCGGCTACTTGCTCCACCGCCTCGGCCAGCTGCAATGGGGAGAGAACCGCGCCCTTGCCACCAGCTCGGTGATCCGGGGGTCATACCACCTGTATCAGGGCTTCGGCGGGTTTCTTGGCAATGCCGTCATGGGGCTGCTCTTCGGGCGCCTCTTCCAACGCCAGGGTCGCCTGCTCCGCCTCATCGTCGCCCACAGCTTGATCGACACCGGTGCTTTCGTGGGCTGGGTGCTCCTCCACGGTCACGTCTCGTGGCTGCCGTGAGGCGTCGCCGGGCGTCTCGGATCCATGCTGAAGCCGGCGACTCGCAGTGACCCGGCGCCGGCGGCAACGCCGCGCGGCTTCGGCCCTCGGTTGTAGGAGAGGACCAGCGCCAGCACGAGCCCACCGACCGCCGATCCCCACCACAGCCAGGGCCCGTGCCAGGACGCTTGCGAGACGAAGGTGACCGCAGAGGCGACGAGCGACGTCGGGACGAGGCGAGACCAGCTGCGGGACGCCGCGATCAGCCCCACCGCCAGCACCGGCCACAAGTAGTACGGCGTCATCACCGGTTCGAACACGCAGCGGAGGGTGAGGGCCACCGCTACCCACCAGAGCAGCTCTTCCAGTACCTCTGCACTGAGGGGGGCGTCTCGAGGAGCATGCCATTGCCGCTGGAGGACGAGGGCGCAGCAGACGGCGAGGAAGATGACGACGACCCTGGCCGGCCCGGCGGCGACGGCCCCGCCGCTCAGGTGGGGGGCGAGCGACGTGAACGGCGTCGTGTGGTCGGTCGCTGGCCAGTTTGGCTGGCTGGTGATCGCCGCGTAGGTGGCGTTCCAGTTGGCGGCCGCCGCCACGCCGAGCAAGAGTGCGCTCGGGGCCGCCGCACGACCGAGGTAGCCGGCCAGCCGTCGTGGCTCGATGGTGACGAGGAGAACCGGCACAGCCAGCAGCACGAGCGGTTGCACGCAGATGGCCGCTCCGACGAGCCATGCGGACCATGCGACTCTCGAGTCGGCCAACTTTGCGATCCCGAACAAGAACAGCGCCACCGCGACGGCGTCCTCCGGATGGCCCCATCTCACCGACACGCTCCAGAGGGCGACGGCGGCGGCGGCTGCGAGCAGCGCTCGTTTTGGGCGGGTGACACCGAGACGCTCGGCGAGCGAGTCCGCCGCCAGCAGCGCCAGCGCCGACAAGGCGATCTCGTACGGACCGGCGAACAGCCACGCGGTCGGATGCGTGTTCTGCGCGCCCGGAACCCCGAGGCCGACTCCGGCGACGTCGATGAGGGCGACGATCGGCACGAGGATCAAGGCGGCGCCGGGAAGCGAGACCAGGCCCGTCGGTTGGGTGTAGAGACCACCGGGATCCAAGTGGAGGAGTCGCCGGGCCGCCAGCAACGTTCCCCAGAGGTCGTGCGGAAGCTGCCACGACGTCTTGTCGACGAGATGGGCTCCCCACCACGTCGTCGAGATCATGCCCACGGCAAGCAGGCCGATCGTGGCGAGGAGGGGGAACAGCCGTCTCACCAGCCACGGTGCCGACGCGGTCACCGACGTGACGTTACTCACCCCACGCAGTGCAGACGCCTACCAGTCCGCCCAGCCGGAGGGAGACACCGACCCGGTCAGCACCCGGGGATCGACGGCTTGGCGGGTCTCGCCGGCGAGATAGACGGCAAAGCAGAGCTGCAGGACCTTTCTCGCGTCGACGGGCGTCATGGAGGCGGCATCGCCGGAGATGAGGGCATCGATGAAATGCGACGACGACCGTTTGAAACCCGTGGCGAAGTTCGAGTCGACCTCCGTGAACCGAGTGGTCGAGATCTTGTTGTCCTTGCCTTGGTACAGGACCACCGGTGCGAGGTCGAGCATCTCACCGGTCGCTCGCGTCACCCAGAGCGAACCCTCCTCGCCCTGGATCTCGAAGAACTCGTCTGCGCCGAAGTACTGGCTCCTCAGCCACATCTGCGGTGCGTACACGACCTCCATCGTCCCGAGGAGATCGGGATCCTCGAACTCGAACAGGGCCACGCACGGCTCGAAGTACAGGTCCCGGCGGCGGACCACGGCTTGCACCGAGGTGACGTCCTGGTCGAGGAGCCAAAGTGCCACGGCGTACTTGTGCACCATGTCGTCGAAGAGGTGCCCGCCCGGTGAGCGGGCGTCCAGCCGCCAGCTGTAGCCGTCGGCGTTGAGGCCGGCCTGGAACGCCGAGTCCGTCTGCCCGACCACCGTGCGGATGCGCAGACCGACGGGCTTGCCGATGGCGCCGTCCGAGATGAGGCGTTTCGCCAGCTCGAGCGGCGGGTAGTGGACCATGCACTCGCCGACTCGCAGGGTCAGGCCGGCGCCGGCGGCGGCATCGCCCATTTCGTCGGCCTCGTCGATGGTGTTCGAGAGAGGCTTCTGCACCGAGATGTGCTTGCCGGCGGCGAGCGCGTCGAGCACGTGGCTGTGGTGCAGGTAGGTCGGGGTCACGATCTCGACGGCGTCGATGTCGTCGTCGGCGAGGAAGCGATCCATGTCGGTGTAGATCTTGGGCACGCCCCAGCGTTTGCCAGCCGACTCGGCGGCGTCGGGCAGCACGTCGCAGACGGCGATCACCTCGCAGCGCGGGTCCTCGAGGTAGCCGGCGACGTTGAGGTCGGCGACGTTGCCGGCGCCGAGCACGCCCAGTCGAATCCTGTCCAAGCTCGTCATGGCCTTCCGTCGTCGAGGAGGTGCCAAACCCTAGCCAGGCGGCGCCCCGAGCCGGTCGAGACCGCGGGAGTCCTCGGGCCGTTCATCGGCGGGCGAGGGGTGAACCAGCGCGAGAGTCGGTCCGCTCCGGGGGGTTTCGACGCTACTGGTGGCCGAGGTGAGCTTCGATGGCGGCGACCTTGCCGTGCAAGGCGTCCGAGACGCCCGGCCGATGGTCGATCTTGATGACCAGGCTGACGCGGGGGGCGACGGCGGCCACGTGATCGAGGCACTGTTTGATCACATCCATCACCTCGTCCCAGTCGCCCTCCAGGTTGGTGAACATGGCGTTGGTCTCGTTCGGGATGCCGCTCGCCCGCACGATGGCGATGCACTCGGCGACCGTCTCACTGACCGAGTCGCCGGCACCGACTGGGGCGATGGAAAAGGCTGCGATCATCTGACGATCGTCGCGCGGCCACGGAGCGATGAGGCGTCGGCAGTCGGTCGTGCTGTCCTTGACCACGCCGAGCCGCCCGGTGAGACTGGCTTCATGTCGCAACGCGAGATCGACGACTATCTGGCGGCGCTCGAGGAGCCCAAACAGTCGACGTTGCGGGCACTTCGCGAGCTGATCCTCGACGCCGCCCCGGAAGCCGAGCAGTGCATCTCCTATCGGATGCCGGCGTTTCGAGTGCGGGGCAAAGTGATCGCCGGGTTCGCCGCCTTCAAGAACCACCTGAGCTACTTCCCACACAGCGGCTCGGTGATCCCGCAGCTGTCGGACGAGGCTGCCGAGTACGTGACGTCGACGGGGGCGCTCCAGTTCCCCGTCGACACGCCCCTGCCGAAGTCTCTCGTCGACAAGCTCGTGGCCGTGCGGATGCAGCAAGCCTTCCCCGACACCTCGCTCTGACAACGGCGGCCGCCGTACCGGTTCCGCCAGACTTGGACGACATGACCGACGTGATCTCCTACACGTGGCGAGGAGCAGTCACCGACGACGAGATGGTCGACCTCGTCCGCTCTCACGGCGGCACTGCGGTGCCTGGATGGTGGGATCAGATCCGACCTCAGAGCCTCGGCTGGATCGCCGCCCGGACGGCGGAGGGCCTCCTCGTCGGCTTCGTCAACGTGGCCTGGGACGGGGGAGACCACGCCTTCCTCATCGACACGAAGTCCCGTGGCAGCCATCAGCGCCAGGGGATCGGGGCCGAGGTGGTGCGCCGAGCCGCCGAGCACGCCAAGGCGGCCGGCTGCGAGTGGCTCCATGTCGACTACGCGGGCGACCTCGCGGGGTTCTATGTGGAGGCGTGCGGTTTTCGCCCCACCGACGCAGGTCTCATCCACCTGCCGTCCCTCGAGCCACGGGCGAGGTAGGCCGGACGCCGCCGAGCGCTCAGGCGTCCTCGGCGCTTGCAGCCGGCTCCAGCCCGTCCCAGGACCATCTGGGCGTGGCCAGGTCCGTCGGCACCGCCGAACCGCGGGGCGAGTAGGAGAGGACATCGTTCACGGCCCACTCCATGTAGGAGCGGAGGCAGCGGCGGAAGTCCGGATCCTCCGGGAGACCGGCGTCGTCGGCCGCCTGCACGAAGCACGCCACGAAGCGATCGCCGAGGTCGGCCTCTGCGCCCTGGCCCGCATGGATGTCGAGCATCGCCGAGTGGCCGCCACAGGACTCCGAGAAACGGGCCGGACCGCCGAACACCTCCGCCCAGTAACTGGCCAACCGCTCGACGTGCTGCGGATGCCCGGGGTGTGAGAACGGGTGATTCAGCTCCGGGTCGGCCAGGCACCGTTCATGGTGGGCGGTTGCAAGTGCCAGGAACGCCGGCTCGCCGCCGGCGAACTCGAAGATCGAGGGTCGTGCCACGATCGACACTTTGTCAGATCCGTGTGTGCCCCGCCGCCGGAAGGGCCTCGGCGAGGACGCCGATCAAGGATCCAGCCCGAACATGGGCGCCGCCGCCTCGAGTCCCTCGATGCGGCACGGCCAGTCCGGCTTCACCGAAACCGCCCATCTGGCTTGGGAAAGTCGCATTCGCAGCATGCGAGCGTGCGTCCCGTTGTGGTCGTGGACGGTTTCGCCGTTCGGCTCATAGCCGAGCGACGCCGAGACGCCGAGCGAGGCGCGGTTGTCATCGAGCGCCTCGGTCTCGGCGACGATGGCGCCGAGCCCGTCGAAGGCGAGGGCGAGCACGGCAGCCCGCATCGCCTTGCCGATCCCGAGTCCCCGCCAAGACATACCGAGCCAGGAGCTCGTTTCGACGGTGCGCCGTTGCGGGAAGCGGTCGGCTTCGAGCTCCTGCACGCCGATGCAGACTCCGGCGCGACGCACGACAAAACCCACCCGCCACGCCTCCGGTCGCCAATTCCCCATGGAGGTCCAGTACGACTGCAGGAGCTTTGCTCCCCGTATGGCTGCTTGGCCATCGAGATCGAGGGTCGGCAGGGCTGGGTCCGGCTCGGCGTCGCCGGGCACGATGGCTGCCAGTTCAGGAGCGTCTGCCTCGGTCAGCGGCCGGAGCTCCAAGCCGTGATGTTCGGTCCGGAGGATCAACTGGAACAGCGGCCAGCAGTCCGAGATGGGCGACATCGGCCCAGTCTCGCCCAACAGCGCGAGTGCCGATGACCCCGCTGGCTCAGCCGATGCCGCTCAGCTCAGACGGCCCCACGGTGGGAATGACGAGATGCTCGATCCACCACCAGCGGCCGTGATGGCGCCGGTGCTTGGGCGGCCCGACTCCGAGCTTCGGCGAGGTGGGGATCGTGGTCGTCGTCGTGGGCACCGTCGTCGTGGTGGTCGTTGTCGACGGCACGGTCGTCGTGGTCGTCGGCACCGTCGTGGTCGTGGTCGACGGGACGGTCGTGGTGGTGGTCGGAACCGTCGTCGTCGTGGTCGGGCCGGACCCGGAGATCGTGTAGATCTTCACCTGGTAGGGGTTGGCCGACGTCCCGAGCGAGTCGCTGAAGCTGCCCGCGCCCGAGATCGAGAACGTCTGGTTCTGCTCGGAGTTCGCCGCGTCATAGCGGTTGGCCGAGTCGTACACCTCGGTTGCGGTGAGCCCGGCGAGGCTCGGATCGGTGAAGGTGGCCGTCGTGCTGCCGTCCCGGTCGCTCTCGACGAAGAGATAGTCCACGCCGTTGACCTGCTTGAGCATGTCGACGACCGGGACCGAGGAGTTCGAGCTGGCAACGGACATGCCGTCGACGTTGGGGGAGTTCAGCTCGGGGGCGTACGACTCGACGGTGTTGTCGATGTACGTCAGGTTCGCCGGGATGACGGTCGACCCGTAGTTGGCCGGGTTGCCGTCACCGCCGCCGCCGGCACAGGCGTCGTAGGCCGTCACGCCCGAGTTGACGGTGCCCGACGACCCGAGGTCGGCGGCGTCGCAGAACCACTCGAGCCCGTTGGCTCCGCCGATGATGGAGTCCCACGCGGCCGAGTTCACCTGCACCGGAGTCGCAGCCGCCTCGTTACCGCTGGCGCAGAGGTTCGTGGTCCAGTTGCAGGCGCCGTTTTGAGTGCTGAGACCGAGATCATCGGTGCCCGACTCGATGTAGGCCCAGACCGGCTTGTTCGGGCCGGCGAGGCCTCGCATGTTGGCAGCTGAGTCGCCGTAGAGGTAGATGCAGTTCCCGCCGGCGCACGTCGCCGTGTGCCAGGGGTCCGTGATGGCGTAGTCGTCGCTCGAGGCGATCGAGGGACCGACGAGGTTCGTTTCGGCGTCGGCCAGGCACTGGGCGCCCGTGAGGCCGGAGCCCGGGGGTGGGCCGATGTCGTCGTTGGGGAGATCGGCCACCCAGGCGCCCTCGTTCGCATAGGTCATGCGCGTCGGGTCCTCGGAACTGACGGAGGCAACCTGATCAGGGATGCTCACGTTGCAAGCCGGCTCGTCGATCCACTCGTAGCCGGCGAAGTACTTGGCGTCGCCGGACGGCAGGGAGGCAAGCAGCTTCTGCACGGAATCGACCGAGGCATGATCGGTGTCACACGGGTCGCTGCCGGTGTTCGATGCCGAGCAGCTGGGGTCGCCGCCGCCGATCACGTACATGCCGGCGGAAGCGGCTGCGGCCATCTCGCCCTCATCGCTTCCGTAGCTCTCGGGCCAGGCCAGGCCGTTCTCCTGGCTGATGCCGATGAAGACGTTCATGCCCATCGCCTTGAAGGCCTGCGCCTGGTCGGTGTAGGGCGCCGGCACGTTGCCCCCGCTCGGGTTCTGGAACCACACCCCGATGGGAAAGAAGCTGGGAGAGCTGGGGAGGCCGTTGCTGAACTGGCCGTAGTAGGCCGACGGCCCGGAGTTCGTCGCTCCCGCGTTCGGGAGCGCCAGCGCCAGAGCCGACACGGTCACCACCCCGGCGGCGACGAGCCGCGACCGGGCGAACCGTCTTGACCATCTCCGCGGTTCTTCGGTGTGCCGTACGAAGAATTCCTCGGACGGCGTCCCGGCCGTCCGCCTGCCGACCAGTGCGCTCATGGGCGGGTATATCGGTCGGGCATTCGGTGGACTTAAGTCACTTTTAGTGGTTGTGTGACCACTGTGAGTGATGTGGTTGATGTGGAGATCCGCAGCCCCTGCGGTGCCGGTCGAAGCGGGTTTCCGACCGTCAGGAGCCACGCCGCGGCGACAGCATTTTCGCCGGTTTGCGATCGGTCGAGTGCGGCCGGCGGGAGGGACTTTCTCCCCTGGACAGGCCTCCGGTAAGGGCGGATGCTGAGGGCACGACTCAGCGAGGCATGCCATGGTGAAGGCGCCGATGACGACTGGCGGTTCGACGACTGGCGGTTCGACGCCCGGCGAAGCCGCCGTCGGCGCCGCCACGGCCGGCAGTGCGGCCGGCCCTGCCGCTATGGCCGGCAGTGCCGGCGAAGCCCGTCCACCCACGACGCCGGCGGTCCAGCCCGACGGGCTCGGCCGCCAAGGGCGCCGGCGTGAGAGCCACCGTCGGCTGATCCTCGCCGTGCTCTGCGTGAGCCTGCTCGTGGTCAGCCTCGACAACACCATCTTGAACGTCGCCCTGCCGGTCATGGTCCGGTCGATGCACGCAACGTCCAGCCAACTCCAGTGGATCGTGGACGCCTACGCCGTGGTCTTCGCCGGTCTCCTGCTCGTCGCCGGAAGCCTTGGAGACCGCCTCGGCCGCAAGTGGATCTTCGTGGCAGGACTTGGGCTCTTTGCCGTCGGATCGGCCACGGCCGCCTTCTCGGGGACGCCCGACCACCTCATCGCCGCCCGTGCCTTCATGGGCGTGGGCGCCGCCGCCATCATGCCGTCGACCCTCTCGATCCTCACCAACGTCTTCCAAAGCGACGGCGACCGCGCTCGGGCCATCGGCATCTGGTCGGGCACGTCGGGTCTCGGTATCGCCATCGGTCCCGTGGCCGGCGGCTGGCTGCTCGCTCACTACTGGTGGGGGTCGGTGTTCCTCGTGAACGTTCCGATCGCTCTCGTCGGGCTCGTGCTCGCGCTCGCGCTCGTCCCCAATTCGAAGAACCCCGACAGCAAGCCACCCGACCCCGTCGGTGCCGCCCTCTCGGTCGCCGGTATGGGGCTCCTGCTCTGGGGGCTCATCGAGGCCCCGACCTACGGCTGGACCTCGGTCAGCTTCCTCGGTGCGACGGCAGCGGCCGTCGTCGTGCTCGCGGCGTTCATCGCCTGGGAGCGCCACTCGAGCCATCCGATGCTGGAGCTCTCGTTCTTCTCCTCGCGGAGGTTCTCGGCGGCCATGGGTGCCCTCGGGCTCGTGATCTTCGCCCTCATGGGCGGGTTGTTCCTCCTCACCCAGTACCTGCAGTTCTCACTGGGCTACAGCCCACTCGAGACCGGGCTGCGGATCGCTCCCATCGCCGTCGTCGTGCTCGTGTGCGCCCCGCTGTCGATCGCAGCAGCTCGCCGCGTCGGGACCAAAGTCGTCGTGTGTGCCGGGATGGTGCTCATCGCCATCGGTCTCGGCCTGCTCTCTCGGGTGACGGTCGGCGGGACGTACCTCGAGGCGCTCCCGGCCTTCTTCCTCATGGGCGCCGGCTCCGGCCTGGCGTTTGCGCCCTGCACCGAGTCCGTGATGGGGTCGCTGCCCCGTGACCAGGCGGGTGTGGGCTCGGCCACCAACAGCGCGGCGCTGCAGATCGGCGGCGCTCTCGGCGTGGCCGTGCTCGGGAGCCTCCTCAACACCCGCTACCAGAGCCGGCTCGCTCCGGTGCTCTCCCACTACCCCATCCCGGCACCGATCCGCCACCTGATCACCGGCTCGCTCGGGGGCGCTCTCGGCGTGGCCCACGGCGTCGGAGGGGCACTCGGCCACGGTCTCAGCGTGTTCGCTCGAGGTGCCTTCGTGAGCGGCCTGGACCTCGCCATGACCGCCGGCACAGCCGTCGTGGCCACGGCGGCCGTCGTCGTGCTGCTCGTGCTGCCGAGTCGCCAGCCGGCGTCGTCGGCCGACGCTGACGAGCCGTGACGAAACGACGGCCGCCGTCCGGTTCTGGCGCCTGACCGTCACCGAGATCGTGTTGCAGCAGTGCGGCGACACGAGCTCGAAACGTGAAGATCTCGTTGCAGGACTTGACTCTGGCGATCAGGCTCGTTCAGTATGGGCGCCTTCGCGGTTGCCCAAAGCGCGCCGCGGTCACGGACTGTTGCTGAGCATTCTCGCGAAGCCGACGCTCTGACCTGCGGGTCGGACCGGACGAGGGCTTCGCCGGTTGGATGCCGCTCCGGAGGTCACGCGTTGCGAAGTCATCGTTCTGTCATGGGCCGAGTCATGCTCGGATTGGTCACAGTAGTGTCATTATCACTGCCAGTGGTTCTCGCCCGACCGGCCTCGGCGGCAGCCGCTGCGGCCCGTCCGGAGGCGAACTCGCACTGGGATTGGTGCGACAGCCAGGCCGTCAAGTCCGCCCCGTCCTACATCTGGGCTCGCATCGACGGGGCCACGAGCATGCACAAGGACATTCCGAGCACGTACTGGAGCGACCTCGAGTACCGGATCGACATCGCCCGCATCATCTGTTACGAGAGCACGTTCGAGTACCACGCCGAGAACGTCGGGCAGTACGGGTGGTTCCAGATGGACTCTCCCTTGATCTACGACGAGGGCGTGAAGTTCGACGAGTACTGGAGTGGGTCTCCGACCGAGCCGGCGGGCTGGTACCAGTGCACGGCGGGGGAGCGCTACATCCATGCTCGCTACGGCACACCGGTCGCGGCCTGGGCACACGAGATGAACTACGGCTGGTACTGACACTCCCCACTAGTGTCAGGGCACGTGCCGAAAGCCGTGCCGCCGAGGGCGGTGGCGAGCTGACTGGAGGTCGAGCCGATGAGCGAGCTGATCCTGGACTCACTCCAGCGCCGCATGGGCGCCATGCACTCGCTCTACTTCGACGCCGTCGAGACGATGGACATCGAGCAGGTCAACCACTTCGAGCGCGAGGGTGTCGTGCCCATCGCCTTCTCGTTGTTCCACATCACCAACATGATCGACGCTGCTTTCCTGCTCATGACCGGCGTGGCTCCGATCTGGGACGCTTCGTGGCAGGAGCGTGTCGGGATGGCGATCGCCGATCACGGCAAGCACCGCAGCGTCGAGGAGATGGTGCATCAGCGCATCGGCGACTACGACGAGTTCAAGGCCTATCAGCGGGCGGTCTTCGGGCGTACCGAAACGTGGCTGGGCGCCCTCGATCCGTCCGAGCTCGATCGGCTCGTCGTTCCCCGCCCCTTCCCGCCCCAGATCGCCAGCACCTACAGCGCTCGCGTCGCCGGCCCGGACGGCATCACGCTCCTCGACGCAGCCGAGTGCTGGATCTACCAGCACGGCTTGCGCCACATGGGCGAGATCGAGCTCGCCCGGGGGCTCGTCGGCCTCGGCGGGATGACATCATGACGAGCGTGACGACCGAGCCGCCTCCGGCCCCGACCGCTGTCGACTTCCACTTCGACGTCATGTGCCCCTGGGCGTACCAGACCTCCCTGTGGATGCGGGAGGTCCGTGACCGCACCGGCCTCGAAGTCCGCTGGAAGTTCTTCAGCCTCGAGGAGATCAACCGCGCCGAAGGCAAGAAACACCCCTGGGAACGGCCCTGGTCCTACGGCTGGTCCATGATGCGCATCGGCGCCGTGCTGCGTCGCATGGACATGAGCCTGCTCGACCGCTGGTACTTCGCTGCCGGTACGGCGCTGCACGTGGACGGGCGCAAGCCCCATCGGCCCGAAGTCGCCGAGGCGCTCCTCGCCGAGCTCGGCCTCGATCCGGGCATCGTGCAGCAGGCGATCGAGGACCCGACAACGAACGACGAGGTGCTCGCCGATCACGAGCGGGTGACGGCAGTCGGCGCCTTCGGTGTGCCGACGCTGTTCTTCGACGACGGGCAGGCGCTCTTCGGGCCGGTGCTCATCGACCCGCCCGCCGGCGAGGCCGCCGTGCGCCTGTGGAACGGCCTCGTGTCGTGGCTGGAGTTCCCCCATCTCTATGAGCTGAAGCGCCCCAAGCAGGGCCACGACATCGAGGCCATCGCCAGCACGTTCCGCCCGTACCTCGAGGCTCGCGACTGGGAGACGGTGCAGAAGGAGGCACTCTGACATGGCGACCATCGTCGATCGGGACGCCATGGTGGGACTGCTCACCGAGGAGTTCGCCGCCCTCTCCCAGATGTGCCGCAGCTTCGACGAGCAGGCTTGGGCGACGGCGACGTGCCTGCCCGGATGGACCGTGAAGGACCAGCTCAGTCACCTCGCCGGCACCGAGCAGATGCTCGCCGGCGAGCCGCCGCCGCCGGTCGAGGTTCCCGATGAGCCCTATGTGCGCAACGATGTCGGGCGCGCCAACGAGCTCTGGGTGGAGGCGAACCGGGCACGCTCGGGCGCGGACGTGCTCGCCGGCTTCGAGGCCGTCACCGGCGAGCGGCTGGCGGCGCTGTCAGCCATGACCCAAGCCGACTTCGACGAGCCGTCCTGGACTCCGGTCGGGCGCGACGAGACCTACGGGCGCTTCATGCGCATCCGCCACTACGACTGCTTCCTCCACGAGCACGACATCCGTCAAGCTCTCGGGCTGGCAGATCGGGACGAGCCCTCCCACGTCGCTTCTGCCTTAGCGGAGACGGCGACCGCCCTCGGGTACATCGTCGGGCGCAAGGCGGCCATGCCTTCGGGATCGAGCGTCCGCATCCGCCTCACTGGCTCGGTCGAGGTCACCTACCTCGTTCGCGTGCGTGAGCGCGCCGAGGTCGTCGACCGCCTCGACGGTGAGCCAACTGCTGGCATCACGTTGCCAGCAATGCTGTTCCTGCGTCTCACCGGCGGGCGTGTCGAGGCGGCCGGCCACCTCGGCAGCGACCTCCTGCTGGACGGCGACGTCTCCCTCGCCGAGCACCTCGCCGGCAACCTCGCCTACACGATCTGACATCGTCACCGGCGGCAGTTGTCGCCTCCGACCACTCGACCGCGGCAGACGGCTGTCAAAACGGGCAGTATGGGGCATGCACCGGAGCCGCCTCACGGCCGCACTCGTCGATGTTCCCGAGGAGCACTACCGCTCCGTGATCGCCTTCTGGTCTGGGGCCTTCGGCGTCGAGGCGGAAGTCGACGACGAGGACCCCGACTACGCCTCCGTCGGTCAGCCGATCCCGGGTCTGCAGTTCATGGTGCAGCGGGTGGACGCACCTTCACGCATCCATCTCGACATCGAGACTGACGACATCGATGCAGAAGTCGAGCGCCTCGAGACCCTCGGCGCCGAGCGAGTCGAGAAGATCGAGAGCTGGTGGGTCATGCGGGACCCGGCCGGTGTCCTGTTCTGCGTGGTTCGCGTGCAGGACCCCGAGGCCTTCGCGAGCGACGCCCGCACCTGGCAGTAGCCCGGTTCGGAGCCGGCGGGAGGGCGCCTCGACAAACTACCTACCGGTAGGTAGGCTGGCTCTGTGACTCTTCAGGAGATGACGAAGGCTGCCCCCGATGCGGACGAGGCGGACGCACCGGCAGCACGAAGTGGGTCGCTCAAGCCCGTTCTCGACATCCTGCCCAAGTCGGTCTACGAGAACCCGACCTGGAAGGGAATGGCGTACTTCTTCCGAGATCTCGTGATCTACCTGGGTCTTGTTGCCGCCTTGATCTTCGTCCCGAACGTCCCGGGCGCCCTCGCCCTGGCGGCGGCGGCCTCGATCTTCGTGGCCGCGCTGTTCATCGTCGGCCACGACTCGGCCCACGGAGCACTGTTCAAGACCAAGCGGATGAACTCGGTCGTCGGTCACATCGCCATGCTGCCTGGCCTGCACGTCTACGAGGGGTGGATTCTCGGGCACAACCGCATCCACCACTCCTACACCGTCCGCCAGGGCTTCGACTTCGTCTGGCACCCCGTCACGCCCGAGGAGTTCGCCGCCATGTCGCGTCCGGCTCGGTTGCTGCACCGCATCGAGTGGTCGTGGGCCGGCGCCGGCCTGTACTACATGCACCAGGTGTGGTGGTCGAAGATGATCGTGGGCAAGCCCCCTCACCGGTGGGCCCGGCTCGTGCGACGGGACCGTTTCGCCGTGTTGGGTTTCTTGCTCGTGAGCGCCGGCTTGCTGAGCTGGCTCGGAGCCGAGATGACCGGCACCGTCGCCGGCACGATCTGGCTCGTGGCCCGCGTGCTCGTGCTGCCGTTCCTGGGTTTTCAGTACATGATCGGCTCGTTCGTGCACGTGCACCACGTCCAGCCGGACATCCGCTGGTGGAAGCGTTCGGAGTGGACCAAGTTCCGCGGTCAGATGGAGGGGACGACGATCCTGCGGGCGCCCCGCGGCTACAACTTCTTCCTGCACTGGATCATGGTGCACGTACCCCACCACGTGGACATGCGCATCCCGATGTACAACCTCGAGGCTGCCGCTGCCGCCATCGAGGAGGCCTTCCCGGGCACCGTGCACGACAGCAAGCTGCGTTTCAAGGACTTCGTCGCCAGCTCGCGTCAGTGCAAGCTGTACGACTTCGACGAGGGCAAGTGGCTCACCTACGCCGAGGCCGGCGTCTGAGCAACGGCTGCGGGGCTCAGACGGCGGTCAGCTCCTTCATCTCCCGCTGGATGAGCAGTTCGTGGGCTTCGGCGTCTTCCTTCGCCCGACCCGGGCTCCAGCGACCGGTCAAGAGGAACACGAACGGCAGGAACAGCACCTGGCCGGCGAAGCAGATCCACCACCACCGCTGCCACTGATGGGGCGAGCTCTTCTGGGCGTTCTGGACTGACGTGCCGTACTTCTGCAGGTAGGCGAGATCGGCCTTCGGCACCGTGGCGCTCACCGCCAGCAGCCGTGCCGCCGCCGCGTTGACGGTGTTGCCGTACTTGAAGAGCAAGTTGAGGTTTGCCGTGCCGAGCGTGGCCACGGCCAGCAGGCGAGTCGTGGCCGCACCCGAGGAGATGTGGAAGTGGGCGGCGATCTCGGTGATGGCCTTGCCGTCGGCGGCCGGGTTGTGCGCATTGGCGTGCAGCGCCGCCAGGGTCACCGGGTCGATGGCCGAGAGGGTCTGCACCTCGGAGGGGTGCTTCGTCTTCAGCGTCTCGAGCTGGGTGACGATCGGGAGCGGGACCTTCGAGAGCTCGCTGGCGGCCTTCAGCTGTGCCGCCACGTCGTTCGGGTTGGCATTGAGTGCCGTCAGGGTCGCCGGGTCGACGAGCGACAGCGTGGCCACCTGGCTCGGGTACTTGGCTTGGATGGCCTGTGCCGTCGGCCCGTTGTCGACAAGGACGTTGGCAGCGCTGATGGCAAACGTGAGGCCGACGAGCGAGATCGTCACGATCATGCGGATCGTCCAGCCCCAGACGGCAAGGCCTGTGGCGGTTGCGGCCGGGTTGTGTTTCTCGACGGTTTCGGTGAAGGCCGCCATCCAGCCGCAGTAGGCGAGCCCGCTGCCGGCCGAGATGAGGATGAGGAGCAAGCCGAACGTCGAGTAGCTCGTGTGGGGCTGGGTGGCCTTCATGGCGAAGATGGCCACGCCGACGGCGCTCGCGACCGCCCCGATCACCATGAACGGCTTGCGTACCCGCAAGCGGTCCGAGAGGAAGCCGGCCGTCACGAGGGCGATGGCATTGGAGATCCAGTACCAGTTGGCAAGGCTGTTGGCACGGGCCGGCGAATACCCGAAGTTCGTGGCGTAGTACACGACGAAGAACCCGACGGCGATGTAATAGAAGAGCAGGAACACGCTGATGGCAAAGGCGGGGCCGACGATGTCGAAGCGCAGCATCTGCCGCCAGTGCCCGGTGAGCGCTTGCTCGGTATCGATGCCCGCAGCTCGCGCCTCGATGAGCTCGCGGTCGTGCATGCTCACCATCAGCTGGTCGCGAAGGCGCGGCGAGAGCTCTCGCAGACCGACGACGGCGATGAGGAAGACGACGAGGCCGGCGAGCCCGCAGAGGCGGAACTGGTACTGCCAGTCGGTGTGGGTGGCGAGCGTGTGGCTCGAGACCTCGGTGACCACGAGGCTGCCGATCACGGGCCCGAGCGTCCAGAAACCCATCGCCTGTGCCCGCCCCAACTGCGGTGAGAAGTCACGGATGAGGGCGGGCGTAGCCACGAGCACGACGCCTTCGACGAGGCTCACGAAGGCGAACAGGATGAGATACACACCCTTGCTCGAGGCGTTCGGCAGCCCGAAACAGATCAGCACACCGGTGAGCGCCAGCCCATAGGCGACGAGGTTTGCTCGTCCCCAACGGTCGGCCAGTCCTGCGGCCAGCGAGGCGAAGGCACCCACGAGGTTGCCGATGACCGAGACGAACACGAAGTACCGAAAGCTCATCCCGTACTGGTGGATGATGTTGGTGGCGACGGCACCTTGGATGTAGAGCTCGTAGTACAGCATGATCGAGGCGATGACGACGATGCCGAGGTAGGACGCCCTCCGACCCGTGTCGGGGTAGTGCTCGAGCTGCCGTCGCCAGAGGCCCTCGACGAGTCCCGGCCCGTGCGGCCGTTGTGGTGCCGGCGCAGCTGTGTCGATGGCCATTGGGGTCCCCCTATCGGCGCGTTCTCCCTGGCGACACTACTCAGTTCGCTCGTCGTCCATCGGGGGCGCCCCCGGCAGCCTCAGCGGCTCACGGCTCAGAGGGGGACGGGGACGACGGTGACGAGCGGTCGGCCGTCGACGACGTCGATGCGCGTGAAGGCGCTTCCGGGCAGTGGGACGTAGGCGTCTTCGACGAGGGGATGGGACCGGTAGCAGAGCGAAGGCGCTGCCCATACCGGGACGCCCGCCAGCATGCCGCTCGAGGCGTGGTGGTTGTGGCCGGCGATCACGAGGCAGACGTCGGAGCCCTCGATGGCGCTCGCCAGGCGCTCCGGCTCCGCCAAGGCCAAGGCGGCCATCGAGCGGATCGGGGAGCTGATCGGTGGGTGGTGGAGGGCGACGATGGTGCCGTCGGGCGCCGGAGAGCCGAGCTCGGATCGCAGCCACTCGAGCTGTTCGTCGCGCAGTTCGCCGCCGTCGACGCCGGGCACGACGCTGTCGAGGGAGATCAGGCGCAACCCGCCGAAGCGGTGGATCTGGTCGATGGGAGCGGTCTCGTCGACGTCGGCTTGTTCGAGGAGGATGCCTCGAAACCCATTGCGGAGGTCGTGATTGCCCGGCACGTACACGACCGGTGCGGCGAGGGCGACCGAGAGTCGGTCCATGGCGGCTCGCAGCAGTCGATAGGCGCCGGGCTCGCCGGAATCGGCGAGATCGCCGGTGAGGACGATGCCCTCGGGGCGGCTGGGCGCGACCGTCATGAGCTCGATGGCCCGCTCGAGGTTCTCGAGGGGATCGGCTCCGGAACGGTGACGGCCCTCGCTCACGAGATGGAGGTCGGACAGCTGGTAGAGGAGGCGTCGTCCCACGGCGCTTGGCAGTGTGCCCCGCCGGGCCGTCGGGCGGCAAGAGCGGGATACGCTGGGACGATCGAAATCCTGTTCGTCTGCACGGCCAACGTCTGCCGGTCACCCATGGCCGAAGCGCTCATGAGACAGAAGATGGCCGAGCGCGCCGAGACAGCCGTCGTGTCGTCGGCCGGGCTGCTCGAGGACGGCCGGACGAGCCCAGAGCCGGTCGTCGAGCTCGTCGGCAGGCTCGGGGTGGACCTGAGCGAGCGGACGAGCCACCAGCTCACCGGCGAGGATCTCGACCGCGCCGACATCGTGATCACGATGGAGCGCCATCAGCTGCGCGAGGCCGCTCTCATGACCGACAGCGCCTGGCCGAAGACATTCACGCTGAAAGAGATCGTTCGCCGGGGCGCCGCAGCCGGCGGTATCGACGAGGGCGAGACGGTCGAGGCGTTCCTGGCTCGCCTGCACGAAGACCGCGAGCCGGCCGAGCTCCTCGGCGACTCCTGGCTCGACGATGTCGCCGACCCGTTCGGCGGGACGTCCGAGCAGTACGAGGTCACCTGGCGGGAGATCGACGAGCTCGTGACGGCTCTGGCGGACCTCCTCCAGCCGTCGGAGGTGCCGCCCGACGACGACGCCGCCGTCGAGACGGTTGCGGTGCCTCGCCGGTCGCGTTTCGGCTTGGCGCGGAAGGGCTGATCCCAGCAGGCGGACATGGTGCCAGACTCTCGACAACTCTCACCACAACTCCAGAGCTTGTTCTCAGAGATCTCTCAGGCGGCTCGTCCATGCTGTGCAGCAGAGCGAGACAGGCCGCCAACGAGCAGCACGTCGCACACAGGAGTGTGAAGTCCGATGGACAACGAATTCGAGAGCCCCGAGTCAACTCCGGAGGCCGAGACCGGTTCTCCCGAGGCTGAGGTCGGTTCCGAGGCCACGACAGCGCCGGAAGCAGCCGCGGCCGAGCCGGAAGCGGCCGCGGCCGAGCCGGCGATGCCCGAGTCGGCGTCGCCGGTGGTCGGCGGATGGATCCCCGACCCGTCCCAGAGCGGCTGGAACCCGTATGCCGCCCAGCCCTCGACCCCACCGAGCGGGATGCCGGCATGGACGCCCGGCGCAGCGGCCCCGCACCCGGACCCGGACGTACCCCGCCCGACGCCACCTGCCGGCACTGCGGCCTGGGCGCCGATGCCGGCGCCGGCCGACCCCCTCGGGCCTTATCAGGCGCAGTCGCCTGCCTGGGGTGGCTGGCCTCAGCCCGCTACCCCGAGCTGGGTGCCGGGCTCCGCAGCAGCGGGCGCGGCGGGCGCCCCCCCGGGCCAGCCGATCGAGATCGGAGAGGGCTGGCCGATGGGTGGAAGCGGCGGTCTGCCACCGACGGGCGGTCCGCCGCCGGCGCCAGGTGGATACGGGTTCCCTGAGGGTGATCCGGAGCCGGCGACGCCTGGCGCAAAGCCCGGTCGATCGCGCCGCGTGCTCGTCGGTGCCCTCGGAGCCGTCGTCCTGCTGGCCGCGATCGGCGGTGGCGTGCTCATCGGCAAGTCGTCCAGCCCGACCAAAGCACAGACGACGGCGACCCAACCGATCCCGTCGCCGTCGAATTCGGGCAGCCCCGGCACCAACGCCAAGATCAACGTGTCCGCCATCGCTGCCAAAGTCGACCCTGCCGTCGTGGACATCACCTCGATCGACCAGTCGAGCGGCGAGGAGGCGGCCGGCACCGGCATGATCCTCACGTCGAACGGCGAAGTCCTCACGAACAACCACGTCATCGCGGACGGGACCTCGATCACGGCCCAGATCGACGGCAAGGGCACCACCTACAAGGTTCGGGTGCTCGGAACCGACACCAAGCAGGACGTCGCTCTCGTGCAGCTCGTGGGCGCCTCCGGCCTCTCGACGGTGTCGATCGGCAACTCCTCGAGCCTGCAAGTGGGCGATCCGGTCGTCGCCATCGGCAACGCGCTTGACCTGAAGGGCCCGCCGACCGTGACCCAGGGCATCGTGTCGGCCCTCGGGCGCTCCATCTCGGCCAGTGATGAAGGAACCGGAGTGACCGAGAACCTGAGCGGCCTCATCCAGACCGACGCCCCCATCAACCCGGGCAACTCGGGCGGCCCGCTCGTGAACGCCGCCGGACAGGTCATCGGCATGGACACCGCCGCCGCATCGGGCAGCTCCACACAGGCGGCCACGAACATCGGATTCGCCATCCCGATCAACGAGGCCATCGCCATCGCCCAGCAGATCCAGCAGGGCAAGGGCAGTTCGTCGGTCCTGATCAACAACAAGGGCTTCATCGGAGTCGAAGTCATCACGATCGCTCAGGCGGAGGCCGCTCCCACCGGCATCTTCGGTGCGCAGTACCCGACGCCGGGAACGAACAAGGGCGCCTATGTCGCCGGCATCCTCCAGGGCACGCCGGCGGTGCAGTCCGGCCTGAAGGAAGGCGACGTGATCACGGCCGTCAACGGCACTTCGGTTGCCACTCCCGTGGCTCTCGGAGCGATCCTGTCCAAGGACAAGCCCGGCCAGTCCGTCAACGTGACCTGGATCGACCCCTCCGGCGGCAAGCACTCGGCCACCATCTCGCTGGGGGCCCGGCCCGTCGCCTGACGGTCGCCCGACACGCTCGTGGCGGTCGCAGCGTGAAGTAAACCCTGATCAGCCACCGAATCGACTCGAGCTCTGGCGGCACCGGAGCAAGGCGCCGGATCTTCCCCCTCGGGGGAGGGCCCGGCGCCTTGTGGCATCTCGAGGGCAGCGCAGGTGACGCAAGCCCGGCGGGCGTGCGCGACACTCGCCTGGTGGGTGGCGCCGGGCGATCGAGATTCGTCTGGCGGCGCCGGCGACGGCACCGGGGCAGTCAGCGGGCGAAGAGGTGCCAGCCGAGCCACGCCCACACGAGAAACAGGCCGATGCGAGCCGGCATGGCCGTGCACAAGGCCCGGAGCACTTGGCCGAGGGGAGCGAGGCCGGCGAGCCTGCGCCGACCGGCCACCTCGAGCACGAGGGCGACGGCTGCAAGGCCGCTCCACAGCGCGAGGGAGAGCGTCCTCACGAGGGTCCCCACAGCCACCAGCCGACTGCGAGCCAGGCGGCGAACAGCAGGGCCCGCCAGACTTCGTGACCTTCGGCGACGGCGAGCAGCGAGCTGATCGTCGGATGCTGGCTGCGGGGAGAGGCGACGAAGTTGCCGAGCTCGAGGCTCGCCACCGCTACGGCCAGCGTCGCCCAGGCGAGCTTGGCCGGACGGCCCACTGCAGGCGCCACGGGCTCCCCGGCCGGCGGCGATGCCTCCCGTGCCCGCCGTCGCCCGAAGGCCCCGAGGAGGAGGACTCCGGCGATTCCGATCGCCGTCGTGACATCTGCTCGGAGCGTGAACGGCCGGGCTGGGGCATCAACGACGCAGTCGGCGAGCCCGGCGGCCAGGGCGAGACCAAGAGCCCAGCTCAGGCGGCGACGATGCACAGGGCGAGCCTAGGTACGTCCCTCTGTTCCCGCTGCGAGGGCGACGTGCCCTCGGTGTTGGCAGGCATGTAACCTCATGGGGCGCAAACCGGCGAAGGCCTGTGGTTGACGAGGCCACTCGCAACACCACGAAGGGAATCTCACCAAGATGGCGAACAGCGGGACACCCCGCAAGCCCGGGAGCGGCAATCGGCGACCACCGGGCACCGGGAACCGTTCGGCGGCGACCCGTAGATCTGGTGCTCCCGCAGCCGCCAAGCCCGCCTCGGCGGGCGGCGCGGCCGGCAACGGTGGCGGCTCGGATCGGCTGTCTGCCGACGAGCGCGCTCGCGACCGTCTCAGCCAGCCGAAGTCGAGCTCGAAACGCCCGCCGCCCCGGAGCAACCGCCCCGGCGCCAAGATCGACCCCCGCCGCCGGCGGCAGCAGCAACGCAGCACGGGAAAGACGGCGGGCATCTTCGGCGGGGCGTTCGTCGTCCTCGCCATCGTCGTCATCATCCTCATCTCCACGCTCGGCGGTTCGACTACGACCGGCAAGGTCGGCAGCCCGATCACCTTCAAGACGGCTCCGGCGTCCTACGTCACCGCCGTCACGACGGTGTCGAACGCCCAGCTCAACGCCGGCGGCACCGGCAACGGGCAGGAAAGCCCCTCCGTCTTCGTCGCTACTCCGAAGCAACCGCCGCTGACGGCAACGGTCGGGGGCAAGAAGAAGCCCGAGCTGCTCTACATGGGGGCGGAGTACTGCCCCTACTGTGCCGCCTCTCGCTGGCCGCTCATCATCGCCCTGAGCCGTTTCGGGACGTTCAAGGGCCTCGGGATCATCGGGTCGTCACCCGAGGACAGCTTCGCGAACACGCGGACCTGGAGCTTCGCCAAGGCGACGTACACGAGCCCCTACCTCGTGTTCGACCCCGTCGAGCTCGTCTCCAACGTCTGCGCCGTCGCCTTGGTCAGCAACGCCTGCCCGAACGACAACTACACGCCCATCAAACCCGGCGCCACCCCGGCACAAGCCAAGCTGTTCCAGACCTACGACAGCGCGCCGTACTTCCAGACCACCCAGGGGATTCCCTTCCTCGACTGGGCCGGCAAGTACGTCTCGTCCGGCAGTCTCTACAACCCCAACCTGATCACCTTGGGGAACAGTCAGACGGTCTTCGGTTGGCACCCGCTGAGCTGGCAGGACATCATCGACAACATCCAGTCGACGCCGCTCACGACGGTGGGTCAGGCGATCCTCGGGGCAGCCAACATCTACACGGCGGCCATCTGCAAGATGACCGGTGATCAGCCTGCCTCGGTCTGCAGCCTCCCGGCCGTCCAGCAGGCGCTGAAGCTGCTCCCGAAGTCATGACCCGCTGGCGGCCGTGGGCGGCCCTCATCGTGTCGGTCCTCGGACTGGCCGTGGCCGTGTACCTCACCTACAGCCACTACTCGGCCGGATCCAAGGGCGTGAACGTCTGCCCGTTCGGCGGCGGCTCGGGTGGCACGATCGACTGTCAGGCTGTGCTCACGAGCGGCTGGTCGACCATCCTCGGCCTCCCGGTGGCGCTCTACGGAGCCGTCTTCTTCCTCTTCATGGTGGTGATCAACGTGCCGGCGATGTGGCGCTCGGAGTCGCTGCTCGTCGCCCGCCTCCGCCTGGCGGCCGCATGCCTCGGCATGGTCATGGTGCTGTACCTCGTCGGCGTGGAGCTGCTCGCCGTCAAGCACATCTGCATCTGGTGCACGAGCGTCCACATCTTGCAGTTCGCCCTCTTCATGCTCGTGATCACCGGGTGGAACGACACCGGCTGGGCCGTTGCGGGGTGGGCCGATGAGGAGCCCGGCGAGGAGGCCGTCGCCGAGCCCGCGACGGCCCGCGACGGCCACGAGGCCCTCCCTCGGTCGCGCTCGGGCGCTCGGCAGAAGGCTGCTCGCTAAGGCCCGAGGGGGTTTCTCAGGGCTGTGCCGCGGCGGGGGAGGCGCCGGCCGCCGCCAGGCGCGCTTCGGCCATGCCGTCGGCGAGCACGCTGAGGCGCTCGCCCGTGCGGCTCGCCTCCTCGAAGAGCCGAGCAACCGTGTCGTAGATGCGGGCGACGTGGGATCGAGCCGCCTCGGCGTCGTAGCCGCCGGCCTCGTAGGCGATGTTGATGATGCCGCCGGCGTTGGCGACGTAGTCCGGCACGTAGGTGATGCCGCGTGCCTGCAGGGCCGCCTCGGTGTCCGGAGTGTCCAACTGGTTGTTGGCGGCACCGCAAACCGCCTGGCACGACAGCTCCGGCACGGTCCGATCGTTGAGGGCACTGCCGAGCGCACACGGCGCGTAGAGGTCACATTCGACGGCGTGGATGGCATCGGGCGGGACGACCTCGACGTCCAGCTGAGCGCCGAGGGCGCCGAGCGCACCGCTGGAGACGTCGGCCACCGAGAGCCGTGCCCCTCGCTCGGCGCACAGCAGCGCCAGTGCGCCTCCGACCTTCCCGACGCCGTTCACGGCGATGTGGCGCCCTTCGAGGCTGGGCGATCCCCAGAGGGCGGCGGCCGTGGCCTCGATCGCCCGCACGACCCCGAACGCCGTGATCGGGCTCGGGTCGCCCGAGCCGCCGAGCGCCTCGGAACGCCCGCCGACGAACGGCGTCTGCGTGCCGACGAGGTCCATGTCCGCCTGCGTCGTCCCCACGTCCTCGGCAGTCAGGTAGCGACCTGCGAACGTGTCGACAAAACGCCCATAATCCGACATCAACGCATCGGTCCTCACCGTCGCCGGGTCGCCGAGGATGACCGCCTTGCCGCCGCCCAGGTCGAGGCCGGCGACGGCCGCCTTGTAGCTCATGGCCTTCGAGAGCCGCAGCACGTCGGTGAGCGCCTCCTCGATGGAGCGGTAGGGGCGGAACCTGGCTCCTCCGAGCGCCGGCCCGAGCACCGTCGAGTGGATGGCGACGATGGCTCGCAGGCCCGATTTCGGCCTCCAGACGGCTCGCACCTCTTCGTGATCGGCGCCGAGAGCGAGGTCGATGCCGTCCTCGGTGCCCGGGAGCCCACCCGAGCTGCCCGCGAGCGCTATCTCAGGCGTGGTGTTCGTCGACATCGTGACTCCTTTGCTTGCCTGGGCTCAGCTGGCGGTGCCGGCGGGAGCGGCGACGTAGGGCCGCGCCCCGAACGCCACCGGAGCGATCGCGATCGGGCGGTTCGCCCTGCCGAGCCAGTCGAAGTACCACGGGGCGTACAGCAGCCACCAGTCCCCGTTCGTGCCCTCGAAGAGCGACTCCTCGCCGGGGCCGACTCCCTCCTTGTTGGAGCCGATGAAGGGTCCGTTGACCGAGATGTCGGTGCACGGCCCCGTCGGGCTCGAGCAGCGGGCGTAGCCGATGCCGTAGCCCGTGTTGTTGAACCACGACCCTGAGTAGAACAGCCAGTACCGGCCGCGGGCGACCACCATGTCGGGCGCCTCGACGATGTGGCCCTGCCAGCGCTCGTCGGCTGACATCAACAAGTGCGGGCGGCCGGCGAGGCTGAGACCGTTGGCGGCCAGGAGCTGAGCGAACAGGTGCGTCGCTGGGAACGGCGCAGGGTTGGCGGCGTTGTTGTCCGATTTCCAGTCGAGATAGAGCTTTCCGTCAGGGGCGAGGAACGTCCGCGGGTCGATGGCGCCATGGGCGTGGAAGTCGCAGATGAGCGGCGAGGGGCGAGGGGCGAAGGGTCCGCCCGGGGTCTTCGAGGTAGCGGTCCCGATGCACTGGGCGTAGTTGGAGAGACCGTGGCCGGCGGCGTCGTAGTACAGCGAGCGTTTCGCCAAGGCGTCGAAGTACATGACGTACTCGCCGTCGAGGTACCGGACGTCCGGCGCCCAGGTGAACCCGACCGTCGCCCACGGCGGCAGCTTCGTCATGGCGCCGTGCGTCGCCGGCCAGCGACCGAACCGACTCGAGAACGCCGTCGGGATGATCGCACCGGACAGGCTCGCCTGGCTGGCGTAGAGCTGGTAGCCGCCCGGGACCTTGAGGACGAAGGGGTCCGGGAGGTTGCCCGACGGCGCCGGCACCGTGGCCGGGTCGTCGATGTCGCCCCGCGCCGGCGGGGCGGTGGTCGGTGGCACCGACGTCGTGGTCGTGGACGGACGGGTCGGCCCGGTCTTCGAGCCGGCTCCGGGGCCGGCGCCGGCCGGCGAGCAGCCGGCGAGGGCCACAGCCGCCGCCATCGCCGTTGCCACCCAGAGCAGCCGGCGGGAAGACCATCGAGACCGCGGCGACGCAGGCGGGAGTGGGGGAGAGGTCGTCATGTGAGTTGCGGCGGCACGGGTTTCGGCGAGAGCGGAAGGTTCGTCTGCGGCGCTCTGCAAGGCTACCCTCGGCCGTCGTGATCCCCGAGCCCAAGCGGCGCAATGTGCTCCTCGTCGTGTCCGATCAGGAGCGTCAGCGGCAGTGGCTGCCGTCCTCGTTTCCGCTGCCCTGGCGCCAGTCGATCATGACCGAGGGCCTCGAGCTCACGAACTACTGGACGCACTCCTCGCCCTGCTCGCCCTCCCGGGCCTCCATGATGACCGGCCGCTACCTGCCCCAGCACGGCGTCGTCGACAACGTCATCATGCCGTGGCACACCGAGCTCGACCCTCGCATCCCCACGATCGGCCGTGTCCTGACCGAGCAGGCCGGCTACCGCTCCTCCTACATCGGCAAGTGGCACCTGTCCTACGGTCCGCACCCACCCATGGAGGCCTACGGATATGCCGACTGGTCCGGGGACGACCGTCATTTCATGGGATGGGCGGGCACCGGCGTTCACTTCGACCCGATCATCGCCGACAACGCCGCCCACTGGCTCACGAGCAACGCCGCCAGCTCGCAGCCCTGGTTCCTCACTGTCGCGCTCGTGAACCCGCACGACGTCATGTGGTTCCCCATCGACCAGCCGGCCTACCAGACGGGCAACACCGAGGCCGTGGACGTGGCCAAAGCGTTCCTGTCGGCTGCCAAGTGGAAGGATTCCGACCCGATCCCGCCCTACGAGGCGGACTACCCCGAGGTCTTCGACACGCTGCCGGCGAATTTCGCCGACGACCTCTCCACCAAGCCCGCCGCCCACAGCGCCTGGCGGCACTCGCAGCAGCACGGCGTCTGGGGGTACATCGACCCGGCCGACACGGGCAGCTGGCTCCGGCAGCTGGACTACTACGCCGAGCTGCACCGCCTCGCCGACGAGAGCCTCGGCGTCGTCCTCTCCGCCTTGGAAGGCTCCGGCGCAGCCGACGACACCGCCGTGATCTTCACCTCCGACCACGGCGACATGTGCGGTTCCCACGGCCTGCGCTCGAAGGGACCGTTCGTCTACTCCGAGATCATGCAGGTGCCCTGCTACGTGAAGGTGCCGGGCGTCACGGTGCCCGGCTCGACCTCAGCGGCCCTTGCCAGCCACGTCGACCTCGCTCCCACGATCTGTGCCCTCGCCGGCCTCGACCCCTCGGCAGTGGACGGGCTTGCCGGCGTCGACCTGTCTCCCATCTGGTCGGATCCGTCCGCCTCGGTGCGAGACCACGTGCTCTTCGCCATGGACTCGGCGCACACCACCGAGGTTCGCGGCACTCGCTACGCCTTGCGCGGCTACTTCGACGGGCGGGTGAAGTACGCCCGCTACTACGGCGTCGGGGGCGGCAAGCCGAACGACGACTTCTCCGAGGCAGGACGCCGCTCGACCAAGGCCTACGATGCCGACGCCGCCTTCGAGGACCAGGAGCACGAGCTCTACGACTTGAGCGAGGACCCGGGCGAGCTCGTCAACCTGGCGGCCGACCCCGCCCGGGCCCCCGAGGTGCGGGAGCGGTACGCAGCCCTGCTCGACTACGAGTCGGGCGAGCTCACCGCCGGCGTGCCGGCGGCCCGGCGCCGGCGGTAGGTGCGTGAGGTTGTCGCGCCATATGACACACAACCTCACGCACCTTCCCGCCGATGACGTTCTGTGAGGCGCTCGGAGGCCGGCACCGCCGGCGGTTCGGCAGCTGGGTCGCCGTAGAGGTACCTCGGACCGCTGCCGTAGCGGGCGGCCTGGTCGGCAGGGTTGTAGAGGGCGCACTTGCGCAGCGACAGGCAGCCGCACCCGATGCAGGAGTCGAGGTCCGCACGCAGGCGCTCGAGGACGGCGATCTGCTCGTCGAGCAACGGGCGCCACGAACGGGACAAGCGTGCCCAGTCGGCCTTCGTCGGCGTCCGCTCGTCCGGCAGCGTCGAGAGGGCGTCGCCGATGGCCTCGAGCGAGAGCCCGAGCCGCTGTGCCACCCGGATGAAGGCGACCCGGCGCAGCATCTCGCGCGGGTAGCGCCGCTGCCCGCCGTCGGAGCGCACCGAGGCGATGAGGCCCTCGCTCTCATAGTACCGCAGCGCCGACGGTGCGACCCCGGAGCGCTCCGCAACTTCCCCGATGCTCAGCTGATCGGCTTGCACCTTTCGAGAGTACGCCACAAGGCTCTTGACTTCAAGTGAACTTTAACTTGTACGGTGGCCAGCATGGAAACGACACTCACGCGATCGTTCGAGGATCTGCCGGCGTTGCTCGCGCTCATGTCGGGCGACGAGAAGCACGATCCGGCCGCTCTGTCCACGCTCGACGTGCTCTGGGTCCTCTACGACCGGGTGCTGAACATCTCGCCGGACACCGTCGACGACCCGAGCCGAGATCGATTTCTCCTCTCGAAGGGACACGGCCCGCAGGCCTACTTCGCCGTGCTCGCGGCCAAGGGCTTCTTCCCCGCCGACGTGCTGGCAAGCTTCGGGAGCTTCGACTCACCCCTCGGGTACCACCCGGACCGTCGCCTCGTCCCTGGCGTGGAGATCTCGAGCGGATCGCTCGGCCATGGCCTCGCCATCGCCGTCGGCGTCGCCCTGGCCCTGCGCTCCACCCACCCACGTCCGAGGGTCGTCTGCCTCGTCGGCGACGCCGAGCTCGACGAGGGCTCCAACCACGAGGCGATCGCCCTCGGCGGCCGTTTCGCCCTCGACGGTCTCACCGCCGTCGTCGTCGACAACGACTCCTCCAGTTACGGGTGGCCGGGAGGGGTGGAGGAGCGCTTTCAAGGCGAGGGCTGGGCGAGCCGGCGTGTGGCCGGCAACGATCACGACGCCCTCGCAGCGGCCCTCTCCTGGCGGCCGCCGGCGGGAACGCCGAACGTCGTCGTCGTCGAAGCCACCCCGAAACCCAACACCTGGCGCTCCCTCCAGGCCACCGACCAAGGAGCCCGCAATGCGCACTAGCCGCGAGCAGTTCGCCCTCACGATGGAAGACCTCCTCGAGACCGACGAGCGCGTCGCCGTCGTCCTCGCCGACATCAGCGGCGACCGTTTCGCCCCCGCCGCAGTGCGCCACCCCGACCGCGTCATCAACGTCGGCATCCGCGAGCAGGCGATGATCGGAGTCGCTGCCGGCTTGGCGCTCACCGGGCTGCGACCGGTCGCCCACAGCTATGCCACGTTCCTCGTGGAGCGCCCGTTCGAGCAGATCAAGCTCGACCTCGGCCATCAGGATCTCGGGGCCGTGCTCGTCAGCATCGCCGGCTCCTACGACGCCTCTGGCGAGGGGCGCACGCACCAGTCTCCCGGTGACGTCGCCCTGCTCGACACCGTGCCCGGCTTCCGCGTGTACGTGCCCGGGCACCCGGCAGAGGTCGACGAGCTGCTGCGGGAGGCCGTCACCGGCGACGACCGCGTCTACGTCCGCCTCTCGGAGCAGTCCAACCCCGAGCCCTGGCCCGGCGGCCGACCCGCCGGCGGTCGGATGACGGTCGTGCGGCAGGGGAGTCGGGGCACCGTCGTCGCCGTCGGCCCCCTCCTCGGCCCGGTGATGGCTGCCACGGCAGGCTTCGACGTCACGGTGCTGTACGCCTCCACGATCCGCCCGTTCGACTCAGAGACGCTGCTGGCGACGCTCGGTGAGCCCGACGTCGTCGTCGTCGAGCCACTGCTCACGGGCACCTCGCTGCGTCCCGTCTCCGGCACCCTCGCACACCTCCGCCACCGGATCCTGCCCCTTGGCGTCGGCGACGTCGAGCTGCGCCGCTACGGCTCGCCGGCCGAGCACGCCCGTGCCCATGGCCTTGATGCGGCGGGGGTTCGCAAAGCGGTAGAGGGCTTCTTGGCGGTGGCCTGAGGGCGGTGGGTCAGTCGCCGTTCGGCCGGCGAGACCGGTAGAGGACGTGGGGGCGCAGCGCGCTCGACTCCGGCACGCGCGGGTGGTCGAAGTCGTCGGCGGCGTCCCGCTGCATACCGATCCTGCGCATCACCTGCTGGGAGCGCTCGTTGACCACCGAGGTGAACGAGACGATCTCGTCGAGGCCGATCTCTTCGAAACCGAACGCCAGGCACGACCGGGCGGCCTCGGAGGCATACCCGCGGCCCCAGGCGCTCCGGGCCAGGCGCCACCCGATCTCGACGCCGGGGGCGAACGGCATCGGCGAGGGCTCCTCCAGCGTGAAGGCGTGCAGCCCGACGAAGCCCACGAAGCCCTCCCCGCCCACCACCTCCACGGCGAACAAGCCGTAGCCGCGCTCGTCGAACTCGGCGTCCACCCGGGCGGCGAAGCCGTCGCTCTCGGCCGGCGTGAGCGAGCTCGGGAAGAACTCCATGACGACCGGGTCGGCGTTCAGGTCGGCGAAGGGCGCCAGGTCCTCCGGGCGCCAGCGCCGGAGCAGGAGCCGCTCGGTGCGGATCTCGGGGCCGCGTTCGACGTGCACGGCCGGCGAGCCTACGGTGCTCGGTCGTGGTCGGCGTCCTTCTCGTGGAGCTTCACATCCCGGCGGCGCGCTCGCTGAAGGAGAAACGCGCCACCATCCGCCCCATCCTCGACACGGCCCGCAACCGCTACCGGGTCGCCATCTCCGAGGTGGGCTTCCAGGACCTCCACCAGCGGGCCCTGCTCGAGGTGGCCGCCGTCGCTTCTGCCGGGCACGTCGTCACCGAGACCCTCGATGCCGTCGAGCGCCTCGTGTGGTCCGCCTCCGGGGCCGAAGTCGTCTCCCGCAGCCGGCGTTGGCTGGAGGACGACTGAGGCGGGTCAGTCGACCCAGACGGTCTTGGTATTGGCGAACTCCTTGATGCCGGGGTCGGAGAGCTCGCGGCCGAAACCGGAGCGCTTGATGCCGCCGAAGGGGAGGTCGTAGTACGAGGTGGTCATCCAGTTGACGAAGACCATGCCGGCTTCGAGCTCCTCGATGAACTGCTGCTGCTCGGCGGGGTCCTCCGTCCAGGCGTTGGAGCCGAGGCCGAAGTCGCTGTCGTTGGCGAGGGCGATCGCCTCGTCGATCGAGCCGACCGTGAACATGGCCGCCACGGGACCGAAGACCTCCTCGCGGTACATGCGCATGTCAGGGGTGAGGTCGGCGACCGCCGTCGGCGGGTAGTACCAGCCCGGCCCGTCGATTCGCTCGCCCCCGCACAGCAGGCGGGCACCCTTGGAAAGGGCGTCCTCCACTTGTTCGGCGACTTCGTCACGGCCGCTCGGGGTCGCCAGTGGGCCGACGTCGGTGGCGTCGTCGAGGGGGTCGCCGACCACGAGCTTGGCCATGGCAGCCGCGTAGCGCTCCTCGTACTCGGTGGCGATCTCCTCGTGCAGGATGAAACGCTTGGCGGCGATGCAGGACTGCCCGTTGTTCTGCACGCGAGCCTTGAGGCCGACCTCGACGGCACGGCCGAGATCGGCCGACGGCATCACGATGAACGGGTCGGAGCCGCCGAGCTCGAGGACGGACTTCTTGATCTCGCTGGCGGCGATGGAGGCGACGGAGCGGCCGGCGCCCTCGCTGCCGGTGAGCGTGACGGCCTTCACGCGCCGGTCGCGCAGTAGGCCCTCGACTTTGTCCGAACCGATGAGCAGCGTCTGGAAGACCCCCTTCGGGATGCCGGCCCGGTCGCAGGCCTCCTCCAGGAAGAGCGCCGTCTGGGGCACGTTGGAGGCGTGCTTCAGCAGGCCCGTGTTGCCGAGCATGAGGGCCGGCGCCATGAAACGCACGACCTGCCAGAGCGGGTAGTTCCAGGGCATGACGGCCAGCACGGTCCCGAGCGGCTGGTAGGTGACGAACGAGCGGCGCTTGGCGGCGGTGCCGGGGACGGCTTCGTCGGCGAGCATCGCCTCGGCGTGCGTAGCGAAGTACCGAAACCCCCCGACGCATTTGCCCACCTCGCCCTTCGCCTGGGAGAGCGGCTTTCCCATCTCGATGGTCATCGTGCGGGCGAGCTCGTCGGTCTCGGCCTCGAGGACGTCGGCGAGGCGGTTCACGAGGGCGGCCCGCTCGGCAAAGGTCGTACGGCGCCAGGACCCGAACGTCTCGTCGGCGAGGGCGAGGCGCTCCTCGATCTCGGCGTCGGTGTGGGCGTCGAAGGTCTTCACCGTCTCGCCCGTGGCTGGGTTGATGGTTGCGATCGTCACGCCCACCGTTCTAGTGCGATTCGGGGCCGTGAGCTGACAGGTTCTCGCCGACCGGAGCGAGCCCGGAGCGCAGGTCGAGCCCGGCCGGCGCCCCGCACGCGCCACCGGCCGCCCCCCTGCTTCATGCAGAGGAGCGGCCGGTTGTGGCGTTACCAGGAGGACGAGCCTCCCGGAGGGCTACTGGTTAGTTGAGGCCGAACCAGTAGTCCTTGAACGAAGTACCTGGACCGTTCGTCGCTGTGACATCGGCGATCGGGTTGCCGCTCTGGTCACCGAACATCTCGAGGAAGTCCTCGACACCGCCACCGTCGTAGCTGGAGATCGTGCCCGTGCCTGCCGAGCCCGTCACCTTTGCGGCGGTGAACTTGATGTAGGGAGCCCACTCAGCGAGGTCGTACTCGTAACTGCCGTTGCAGCACGGAGCCTCACCGATCCACTCGGCGCTCGAGTTGGCGCAGGGCGATCCCTCGAGAACCACGCACGACTCCTTCACCGAGAAGCTCTCGCCCGGGTCGTGGGCGACCTTCACGGCGAGCGTGTACTTGCCATTGCTGGCGTTGTACGACACCGAGGAGTGGATCGACTGACCAGTTGAGATACCGTCGATGATGTCAACGGCGTTGTACGGGTACATCTCCCACCAGTCGGCTGCTCCCAGGTACTCACCCTGGTAGCACTCCTCGATCGTCCCGTCCTGCTCGACCGTGCCGCTGTCGAAGCCGTCGAGGCCGACCCAGAAGGCGGCGATCTGGTAGTAGCTGTCGCTCGCGTCGCACACGATGTCCGGCTCTTTCCAGGTGGCGCTCACCTTGGAGTAGGTGTCCGGGAAGGTGTCGCTCGGCGTGGCTGCCTCAGCGTAACCCGACCAGTTGTAGCTGCCGAAGCCCGTCTGGCCCTTGATCTTCAGCTCAGACTTCCCAAGGGTGCCGTGGGCAAGACGCATCTTGTCCATGCTCTTCAGGAACTTCACGGCAACGGCGTTGTTGAACGTGTGCCGAACGGCCGGCTTGGCCGAAGCGGCGACTGCTGAAGTGCTGGCCAGCGGCACGATCACCATGGCGGCGATCGCAGCAGCTGAACCGACGGCAATGATCCGCCGGAGTGGATGCTTCAATGTATTCCCCCTTGCTGGAATGACCGACCCACCGCCGGCCAACGCCACAAGATATTCGCATTGCGGGTTTAACGCAAGCGATGCCGGCGCGGCGAGACCACGGTCGGAAAGTCGGCGGCTGCCACGCTGCGAAGAGCGCAGCCGGGCCGCCCGCTACTGTCGCTGCTCGTGAGCGAACCCAGCGACGAGTCGGCCGAATTGGCGAGCATCGAGGCGCGCCTCGAAGTCATCGACGCCGCCCTCCGGCGGCTCGACGACGGCACCTACGCCCGCTGCGATTCCTGCGGCCGCGCCATCGAGGACGAGCGCCTGGCGACCGAGCCGGCCGCCCGCTGGTGCGCCAGCTGCGCCCGGGCGGCGTCGGGAGGCGGGTGAGTGGCGAGGGTGCGCTTCTTCGCGCAGGCACGTGACGCCGCCGGCTGTAGGGAAGCCGACGTCGAGGGTGACACCGTTGCCGGCGTGCTCGAGGCGGCCGTGTGCCGCTTCGGCGCCGGGCTCGGCGAGGTCATCGCCACGAGCACGATCTGGGTGAACGGCGAGCGCGCCGAGCCCGCCGGCCAGATCCGCCCGACCGACGAGCTCGCCGTGCTCCCTCCGGTCTCGGGCGGCTGACCGGGCGGGGCCGGTCGGTGGTGCTCAGGCCTTCTTCGTCTCCCAGAAGATCGTGTCGATCTCGGCGATGTTCGCGAGCAAGCGGTCGGCCACGGCGGTGTCGTTCGTCTTCTTGGCCTCGCCGGCGGCCTTCGTCGCCTTCCAGAAGATGTCGTGCAGCTGCGGGTGCTTCTCGAGGTGCTCGGGCTTGAAGTAGTCGGTCCACAGCACCCAGAGGTGATGCTTGACGAGGTCGGCGCGCTCCTCCTTGATGAGCACGGCCCGCTCCTTGAAGACCGAGTCGTCGGAGGCGTTGAACTTCTCCATGCACGCCTTCACCGAGTCCGCCTCGATCCGGGCCTGCGCCGGGTCGTAGACGCCGCACGGCAAGTCGCAGTGCGCGTGTGCCGCACGGGGCGGGGAGATGCGGTCGACGATTGCGAGCAGGCGTGAGCCCGGGCTGCCAGGGCGGAGGTACATGGCCGACTCCTTGGTTGAGGTCGTTGTGCTGACGGCGTTTCACCTTATCCCCGCGCTGCCGCGGCCCTTCCTCCAGCGTGAGAGCCTGGGGGCGTGATCGCAGCAGAGGGCTCGAGGCTGGGGCGCCTGCGGGTGCGCCTGGCCGCCGTCGACCGCCGGCTGGCGCGGCGCTACGCCCTGGCCGCTGCCGGCACGGCGTCGGCCCTGACGTTGGTGACGGCCGCCGTCGTCGCCAAGCGGCGGCTGCTGCGGTTGCGGATCGAGGGCTTGAGCATGGTGCCGGTGCTGGCGCCGGGCGACCGGGTGCTCGTGCTGCGGACGGATCGCATCACCGTCGGCGACATCATCGCCTTTCGTGACCCCGACGACGAGGGGGGCGTCCTCGTGAAGCGTGTCGCCGGCGTCGACCGAGGTTCGGTGCGGGTGGAGGGTGACAACGCCGGGCCGAGCCGCGACAGCCGGCACTTCGGGCCCGTACCCCGCACGGCCGTGCTCGGCCGGGTGCTCTGGTGCTACTGGTCCCCCTACCACCGGTCGTCGCCCGGGCGCTGAGCCACGGCCCGCGGCCAGGGACGGAGAGGCGGCGCCGTGGAGGCACTACGCTGCGAACGAATGCCGCTTCGGCCTGCCGGCTCCCCGGCACGCCAGCGTCGGGTTTCGGGCAGATCGATCACGTGAGCCCGGGCAAGGCGCCGGCGGCACCATGGTGAGCCTCGAAGGGAGGGACCGGAGTTGAGCCCGAAGGGTCTGCAGAGGAAGGACGTGGACAGGCTGCTGGCCCCCGAGTTCGTGGAGGGTCTGGCGGAGGCCCCCGTGAGCGAGCTGCGCGCCAAGCGAGCCGAATGCCGCCAGATCGAGGACCTCGTGTCGTACCTGCGCCGTGTCGTGCAGGGCCAGATCGACCTCGTCGTGGCCGAGATGGAGATCCGCCTCGGCGGCGGGGCGGGGGGGCATCAGCATCGTCTTGTCGAGGATCTGCCGACCATCCTCGCCGGTTCCCACTCCGCCGCCACGGGCACCGGCAGCAGCAACGGCGATCAGGCGCCACCGTCGCCCGGGCGGCAGACGACTTCCTTGCTCTCCATGCCGGCGGTGTCGGAGGTCTTTGCCGAGGAGGCCGGCCTCGCCCCTGACGAGATCGCCGCCGTCATCTCCCCCGAGCTGGCCGAGACGACCTTCAAGGGCGGCACGATGCCCGGCGCCAATCTCGAGAGCTTCGCCGACGCCGAGCTCACCGATCTCCTGGAGCGCCTCCGCCGGCACGAGGGCATCCTCTCGGCCGAGCGTCGCGTGCTGCACGAGCGGATCGACATGCTGCAGGCGATCGTGGTCGAGCGCTACAAGTCCGGCGCCGCCCGGGCGGACACCTTGCTGGCGGATCACAACCCCGCGGCAGCCGGCGACGCCGGCACCGACGGGCCGGCCGACGCCGGCGACGAAGCAGAGGCGGGCGAGTCACCCTGAAAGAGATGCCTGACCGCTGGACGGACCTCGGCACGTTCATCCGCTCGCAGCGAGAGATGGCGCGCCTGAGCCTCCGGCGAATGTCGGAGATCGCCGGCATCTCGAACCCGTACCTCAGCCAGATCGAGCGAGGGCTGCGCAAGCCGTCAGCCGAGATCCTCCAGCAGATCGCCAAGGCGCTGCGCATCTCCGCGGAGACGCTCTATGTCCGAGCCGGCATCCTCGACGACCACCGCGACATGAACGCCGACCTCGTCGGCCACATCTACGCCGCCACCGACATCGACGACCAGCAGAAGCAGGTCCTCATCGCCATCTACCTCTCGTTTCGCGGCCACGCCGAGGACGGGCCAGCCGCAGGCCCGCTCGAGACCGACGCCGTTGCCGGCGACGGTGGCAGTGGCGACGGCGATGTCGGGGCCGGCGACGAGGACCGCCCTCAGTAGGCTCGATGGCGATGCGCAGGCTCGCTGTGCTCTCCCTGCACACTTCACCGCTGGCTCAACCCGGCACCGGCGACGGCGGCGGCATGAACGTCTATGTCCGGGAGCTGTCCACCGCCCTTGCCCGCGCCGGTGTGGCCTGCGACGTCTACACCCGGCGTGACCGGCGCGAGCTGGCGGACACCGTCTTCGTCGAGCCCGGCGTTGCCGTCCACCACATCACCGCCGGCCCGGTCAGCTCGGTCCCGAAGGAACGCCTGCACACCCATGTGGAGGAGTTCACCGAGGGAGTGATCGAGCACATGACCGGAGGCGTCGCCCGGCTGGCGGGTCCGGGGACGGGGAGTTTCGGGCCGTTCGAGGCGGGCGCTTGTGCGGTGCACGCCAACTACTGGCTCTCCGGGCTGGCCGGGCATGCCATCAAGCACCGGCTCGACCTGCCGCTCATCTCGACGTTCCACACCCTCGACCGGGTGAAGGCCATCGCCAGCCCCGAGGAGGTGGAGGCGTCCGCCGGCGCCCGCCGCGCCGAGGCGGAGGCGACCATCATCGGCTGCTCCGACGCCCTCCTCGCCTCCTGCGACGTCGAGCGCGAGCAGCTCGTGCAGCTGTACGACGCCGAGCGAGACCGCATCGAGATCGTGCCCCTCGGCGTCGACCACGCTTTCTTCTCGCCGGGCGACCGCCGCATGGCCCAGCGCGCCCTCGGCCTCGACGGCGCCAGCGGCCCGCTCTTGCTCTACGTCGGGCGCATCCAGCCGCTGAAGGGCGCCGACGTCGCCGTGCGGGCACTGGCCGCCCTGCATGCCGGCGGGGTGAACGACGCCCGGCTCGTGATCGTCGGCGGACCGAGCGGCCCGCACGGGGACGAGGAGCTCGCCGCCATTCATCGCCTCGTGGACGACCTCGGGCTCGATCAGCGGGTGCTCTTTCACCGGCCGCAGCCTCACGAGCTCCTCTCCACGTACTACCGCGCCGCCGACTGCTGCTTGGTGCCCTCCCGCTCGGAGTCCTTCGGGCTCGTCGCCCTCGAAGCCTCCGCCTGCGGCATCCCGGTCGTCGCCTCCGCCGTCGGTGGCCTCACGACGCTCGTGGACGACGGCGTCACCGGCTACCTCGTCGACTCCGGCGACGCCGAAGGCTTCGCAAAGCGGGTGGCCGAGATCGTCACCGACCCGATCCTGCAGGCAGACCTCGGCGCCGGCGGCGCCGCCATGGCACAGGCCTACACCTGGGCGACGGCCGCCACCCGGCTGCGGAGGCTGTATGCCGAGCTCACCTCCCGCGAGCTCGTCGAGTGCTGAGGTGACCCGGCTCGTCGTCGTCGGCGGCGGGCGGATGGGCAAGGCGCTCATCGGCGGCCTCCTGCGGTCCGGCTGGGTGGAACCCTCCGACCTGGCCATCGCCGAGCCGCTCGAAGCGGCCCGAGACGAGATCGCCCACCGCTTCCCTGGCGTGACGGTCGTCGCCGAGCCGGTCGCGGCCGACTCGGCCGTGCTCGCCGTCAAGCCGCACGACGCCGAGGTCGCCGCCCGGTCCCTGACCGCATCCAGGCCACCCAAGGTGCTCTCGATCATGGCGGGCGTCACGATCGGCAAGCTGGAGGCGTGGCTGCCGCCGGGTACCGCCGTGCTGCGGGCGATGCCGAACTTGCCGGCAATCGTCGGCTCGGCCGCCTCTGCGCTGGCGGGCGGGACGTCGGTGAGCGAGTCGGACTTTACTTGGGGCGAGTCCGTGCTCTCGGCCTTCGGGGTGGTCGCCCGCGTGAGCGAGGCGTCGATCGACGCCGTGACGGGCTTGTCGGGCTCCGGACCGGCCTACTTCTTCCTGCTCGCCGAGGCCATGATCGAAGCCGGCGTGTCGGAGGGCCTCGAGCGCGACGTCAGCCGCTTGCTCGTCATCCATACGCTCCTCGGATCGGCTCGGCTGCTCGTCGAGACCGGCGATTCTCCCGAGGTGCTGCGGGCGGCGATCACCTCACCGGGGGGCACGACGGCCGCCGGCCTGCGGGTGCTCGAGCGCGGGGCGGTGCGCGGCTCCGTCATCGATGCCGTGGCGGCGGCGTCCGCCAGAGCCCGAGAATTGGGTCAGAGCTAGTCACAGTTTCCACACCAGCCACAGTGGCGTACAGTTGTGGTCAGGCGGAGAGGGGTGATCTAACTGACGAGCATCGATTACTCAAAGGCGAGGTTCTACACAGTCGCGGAAGTTGCCCGAGTATTGCGGGTTTCGAGCATGACCGTGTATCGCCTCATCAGCTCCGGGCAGCTTCCTGCGGTCCGAGTCGGGAAGTCGTACCGGTTGAGAGACGAAGACGTGAACCGATACCTATCGGAGCGCTTCACGGAGGCGGGATGACAGGCGGCGCCGAGGGCTGACTAGGGTTGCGCCTCGACGGCGGGCGGAGCGCCTGTCCAGGAACCGACGGGACGGCTCGCGTGGCCGCCTGCGTGGCACAGGAGCAACCCCATCGTGAACCTCGCTGCAATCATCGAATCGCATCCGGCCGCGTCCGTGGCCTTGAGCCATGACGGCTCGCAGCTCACCTACGGCGAGCTGCGCGAGCGGGCGGCCCGGGTGCGAACCGGCCTGGCGGGCGCTGGCATCGTCGCGGGCGACCACGTGGCGCTCGTCTTCCCGACGACGCCTGCCTTCGTCGTGGCCTACCTCGGCGTGCTGGCCGCCGGCGCCGTTGCCGTGCCCCTCAACCCCGAGAGCCCGATTGCCGAGCTCGCCACTGAGCTCGGGACGGTTCGGGCCGCTGCGGTGCTCCTCGGCGGTCCCCGGGCAACGGCGGCGGCGGGCTCCATCGCCGACCTCGGCTACCAGGTGTTCGAGCTCGGCGAGGACGGGCTCCTCGGCGGCGCCGGCGGCGGCACGGGCGCGGGGGCCGCAGCGAGCGAGCCGGAGGAGGCGATGGTCGATCGTGCCTCCGAGGACGCGGCCGTCCTGCTGTTCACCTCGGGCACGGCCGGCTCGCCGAAGGCGGCCATCCTCACCCACGGGAGCTTGCGCGCCAACATCGACCAGATGTCGCTCGCGGTGGGCCTGGCAGTGTCGGCCGAAGACGTCGGGCTGCTCGTCATCCCGCCGTTCCACATCTACGGGCTGAACGCCGTGCTCGGCACGAACCTGTTCTCCGGCGCCCGCACGGTCCTGCTGGAACGGTTCGATCCCGCCTCGCTGTTGGAGGTCGTCGCCCGCGAGCAGGTCACGGTGCTGCCTGGGGTGCCCCAGCTGTTCGCCGCCCTCGAGTCCTTCCCGCAGGCCACCGGCAAGGAGCTGGCCTCGGTGCGCATCGCCATCTCCGGGGCCGCCCCGCTCACCGCCGAGGTGGCCGAGAGCTTCGAGGCCCGATTCGGCGTCCCCATCTGGCAGGCGTACGGCCTCACGGAGGCTTCGCCGACGGTGACGTTTCCCGACCTCAAGGGCACCCGGCGCCCGCTGGCGGTCGGCGTGCCCCTCGCCGGCATCGAGGTGCAGATCGTCGACGCCGACGGCGGGGTGGTCGAGCACGGCGATCCGGGCGAGATTCTCGTCCGCGGCCCCAACGTCTTCGCCGGCTACTTCGAGGACGTCCTCGCCACGAGGGCCGCCCTCGATCGCGCCGGCTGGCTGCACACCGGCGACGTCGGCGTCATGGACGACGACGGCTCGCTCACGATCGTGGACCGCCACAAGGATCTCGTGATCGTGTCCGGTTTCAACGTCTTTCCCGCCGAGGTCGAGCACGTGCTCGAGGAGCACCCGGCCGTGGCGGAGGCGGTCGTCATCGGCGTGCCCGACCCGCTGCTGGGCGAGTCGGTCCGGGCCTTCGTGGTGCCCCGCCCCGATTCCTGGCCGGAGGGCGCCGCCGCGCCTGACGGCGTCACCGGCCCCGAGCTCATCGAGTTCTGCAGCCGCCGTCTCGCTCGCTACAAGTGCCCGAGCAGCGTCGTGTTCGTCCGCCAGCTGCCCCGCGGCATGCAAGGAAAGGCCCTCCGCCGAGCGCTCGCCTGAGGCTCGCTGTGCCCGGTTGCGGCGGTCTTCGGGTCGGTGCTGGACGGCGGAACACCGCTTGCCGTCGGCGAAACGCCGCCCGCTGCCGCCCCAAGCCGCCCGCCGCCGGCCCGAACCGACCGTGTGACCGGCGCTTTTGTGAGAGCCGGGTCCCCCTCGTTACCATCGCCCCCCATGCCCGAGCGCTTCGGACGGCGAGTACCTGAGCCGACAGTCGTCCGTCTTCCCCTGTACCAGCGCGTCTTGCACGAGCTGGCGCGCCACTCGGTCTCCACGGTCTCCTCCGCCGAGCTCGCCGACGCCTGCGGCGTGAACGCCGCCAAAGTGCGCAAGGACCTCTCCCATTTCGGCACGTACGGGACGCGGGGGACGGGCTACGACGTCGACTACCTCCTCGGCCAGGTGCAGCGGGAGCTCGGGATCGACCAGGAGCGGGCCGTCGTCATGGCGGGCATGGGTCATCTCGGCCATGCGCTCGCGCGGTCGCCGGGTTTCGTGGCGGGAGGGTTCCGCATCGTCGGGCTGTTCGACATCGACCCCGGCACGATCGGCGAGCTCATCGCCGGGCTGGCCGTGGAGCACATCTCCGAGCTGCCGGCAGCTTGCCGGGAGCGGGGCGCCGGCATCGGCGTGATCACGACACCGGCCGGTGCCGCCCAGGACGTCGCCGAGACGATGGTGGAGGCGGGCGTGAACGCCATCTTGAACTTCGCCCCCACCGTGCTCTCGGTTCCGCCGAACGTACAGGTCCGCCACGTCGACTTCTCGGCAGAGCTGCAGGTGCTGGCGTTCTACCAGGCCCACCCGGAAGCCGTCACGGGGCGTTCCGACGGGGTCACCGATCGATCGGAGGCGGTCGCGAGACTCGGGTCTTGATCGTCCGGGTACGCTCGTTGCAGGTGTGCAGCGATGCGGCACCTGCTGCGTGCGCCCGTGAGCGGCGCCGTGAGACTGGAGTCGCCGACCGGCGGCGTCCTGGAGGGAGAGGGAACCGCCCGTGGCGGTCGTCGTCGTCGGAATGCACGAACGGGATGCGCCTCTCGAGGTCTTCGAGCGGGTCGCCGTCAGCGAGCACGAGGTGCGCAAGGCGCTCGCCGGTCTCGTCGCGAGCCCGCACCTGTCCGAGGCGATCATCCTTTCGACGTGCCTGCGCACCGAGGTCTACGCCGTCGTCGAACGCTTTCACGACGGCGTCGCCGAGATCGAGGCGTTCTTCGCATCCCGCATGGGCGCCGGCGGGCGGAGCAGGGCGTCCGCCGGCGACTCGATGGGTCATCCCGGATCGACGCAGGCCAGCCAAGGTGGTGAGCACTTGGAGGCCGGCGAGCGGCGCCCCGAGGCCGGCGGCGGCGTGCTCGAGCTCGGTGGCGGGCTGACGTGCCGCTACGACGATGCCGCCATCGCCTACCTGTTCGAGGTGGCTGCGGGCATCGACTCGCCCGTCCTCGGAGAAGGCGAGATCCTGCGCCAGGTGCGCGACGCCGCCGAGTCCGCTCGCCAGGAGAACGCCGCCGGCACCGTGCTCGGGCCGCTCTTTCGCCACGCCGTCGAGGCGGGAAAACGCGCCCGCACCGAGACCGCCATCCAGCGCGGCACGACGTCGCTGGCGAACGCCGCCGTGGAGCTGGCGGCGGACCGGGCGCACGGTTTTGCGGGCAAGCAGCTGCTGTTGATCGGCGCCGGGGAGATGGGCGCCGGCATGGGCCGGGCGCTGGCAGGCCGCGCCGACCTCACCGGCGAGGTCGTCGTCGCCAACCGCGGCGCCGACCGGGCCGCCGAGGTGGCCGACATGCTGGCGGGCCGCGTCGTCGGCCTCGCCGAGATCGGCGCCGAGCTGGAAGCGGCCGACGTCGTGCTCACCTCGACGGCGGCTGAGGAGATCGTCATGGGGGCGGAGATGTTCGAGACCGCCCTGCGAGTGCGCCAAGCCCGCTGGGTGCCGGCGGCGGGTGCGCCGGCGGGTGCGCCGGCGGACGGCGTGCGGCCGATGGTCGTCGTCGACCTCGCCATCCCCCGAGACGTGGATCCGTCGGTCGACTCGCTCGACGGCGTCGTCCGGCTCGACGTCGAGGACGTCCGCCGGTACGCCGAGGAGCAGATGGCGGGCCGCCTCGGGGAGGTCCCGGCGGTGCGCGTCATCCTCGCCGAGGAGCTCGACCGCTACCGTTCGACGGCCGCCGGCCGCCTGGCGGCGCCGGTCGTGGCGGCCTTGCGCGAGCGGGCGGAGATGCTCCGCGCCGCCGAGCTCGAGCGCCACCGCGCACGGCTCGGATCCCTCAGCGCCGAGGACCGGGAGCTGATCGACATCGTCACCCGCCGCGTCGTCGCCAAGCTGCTGCACGACCCCACGGTCCGCCTGAAGGAGGCGGCGGGCTCGCCGAGGGGTGAGCGCCTGGCGGAGGCGTTGCGGGCGCTGTTCGACCTCTAGGGTCGCCTGCTTCGTGCCCGCCCACTCCACGGTTCCCGAGGTGCCATGCCGGCCGCGCCGGTGATGCGGCTGGCGACGCGCTCGAGCCCGCTGGCGCTCCTGCAGGTCGACCTCGTTGCGGCTGCGCTGGCTCTGGCTGTGGCTGGGGGTGGCGGCGGGGGTGGGGCCGGCGCCGTCGAGCGCCTAGCGCTCAACTCGGCGGGCGACCTCCGCCGGGACGTCCCCATCGCCGCGCTCGGCGGCCAGGGCGTGTTCGTGAAGGAGATCGACGATGCCGTGCTCTCCGGCCGCGCCGAGGCCTCGGTGCACTCGGCCAAGGATCTGCCCTCGAGCGTCTCGGGTGGTCTCCTTATCGCCGCCTACCTCCCCCGTGCGGACCCCCGCGATGCCCTCGTCGGCCGCCGGCTCGGCGACCTCGCTGCGGGTGCGGTCGTGGCGAGCGGCTCGGTGCGCCGGCGGGCCCAGCTGGCGTGGCTGCGGCCGGATCTGCGTTTTGCCGAGCTGAGGGGCAACATGGCGACCCGGCTCGAGCAGGTGCCGGAGGGAGGGGCGGTCGTCGTGGCCATGGCGGCGCTCGACCGCCTCGGTCTGTCGGCACGCGCCGACCAAGTGCTCTCGACGACCGAGATGCTCCCCCAGATCGGCCAGGGGGCGATCGCCGTCTGCTGCCGGCCGGACGACGAGGCCACGCTCGAAGCTCTGGGCGCCATCGACCACGCGCCGACCCGCCGGGAGGTCGAAGCCGAGCGGGCGTGGTTGCGCAGCGTCGGCGGCGGCTGCGACGCCCCCGTGGGAGCCTTCGCCCGATGCGTCCCCGCCGGCACCGGCGCCGGCACCCCGGACACTCCGGACACGGTGCTGCTGGAGGCGATGATCGCCTCGCCGGACGGGCACGTCCTCGTACGCGACTCGATGAACGGCACCGACCCGGAGGCCCTCGGCCGCTCCCTCGCCCGCCACCTGCTCGAGGACTGCGGCGGGCGGGCCCTCCTCGAGCAGGCAGGCTTCCGGCCGTGACCGTCTATCTCGTCGGGGCAGGACCGGGCGACCCCGGGCTCGTCACGGTGCGGGGCGCCGACCTGCTCGCGCGGGCGGACGCCGTCGTGTACGACCGCCTCGTCCACCCGAGCCTGCTGGCGCTGGCGCCGGCCTCGGCCGAGCTGCACGACGTCGGCAAGCGGCCCGGCGGCCGCGCCAGCCAAGAGGCCATCAACGAGCTCCTCATCGAGCTCGGCCGCCGATGCGGGGTCGTCGTGCGCCTGAAGGGTGGCGACCCCTTCATCTTCGGTCGCGGCGGCGAAGAAACCCTCGCCCTCTCCTCCGCCCACCTCCCCTTCGAAGTCGTCCCCGGCGTGTCCGCCGTCAACGGCGTACCGGCTTATGCCGGCATCCCCCTCACGCATCGGGGGCTGTCGACGGCCTTCACCGTCGTCACGGGCCACGGCGCCGACGGCACGGCATCGGGCGGGCCGGTGCCCGTCGACTGGGACGCCCTTGCCAAGGTGGGCGGCACCATCGTGATCCTCATGGGCGTGGAGCACCGGGCCGAGATCTCCGAGCGGCTCATCGCAGCCGGGCGCAAGCCCTCCGAAGCCGTCGCCGTCATCGAGAACGGAACCCTGGCGTCCCAGCGCACGACCCGTACGACGCTCGGCGCCCTCGGCGACGTGCACGCCGGCACGCCGGCGACGGTGGTCGTGGGCGAGGTCGCCGCCCTCGACCTGGCGTGGTTCTCGGCCCGCCCGCTGCTCGGCTGGCGCGTGGCGATCACCCGCACCCGCCAGCAGGCCTCGCAGCTGTCGGCGGCCTTGGCCGAGGCCGGCGCCGAACCGATCGAGATACCGACCATCGCCGTGGTGGACCCAGCCGACGGGGGAGCGGCGCTGCGCCAGGCGGCCGGCCGACTCTCGTCGTACGCCTGGGTCGTGTTCACCTCGACGAACGCCGTCGGCAGGCTGTTCGCCGAGATCAGCGATGCCCGAGCCTTCGGGGCGGCCCGTGTGGCCGCCATCGGCGACGGGACGGCGAGGGCGCTCGAGAGCCACGGGATCGTCGCCGATCTCGTGCCCGGCCAGTTCGTCGCCGAGGCGCTCGTCGAGGCGTTCCCCCCGCCGCCGGCGTCGGTCGCCGGCGGGCCGGTTCAGCGGTTGCTGCTGCCGCGGGCCGCCGTCGCCCGCGACGTCCTGCCGCTGGCGCTCGCCGCCAAGGGCTACGAGGTCGACGTCGTCGAGGCCTACCGCACCGTGCGTCCCGAGCCCGCCCCAGGTGTCCTCGACGCCGTCCGGACGGCCGACGCCGTCACGTTCACGTCCTCCTCGACGGTGACGGGCTGGCTCGAGCTGTTCGGGCGCGAACTGGTCCCGCCGGTAGTCGGCTGCATCGGGCCGATCACGGCGGCGACCGCCCGAGCGGCCGGCATCCCGGTCGACTTCGCGGCGAGCGAGCATTCGATCCCGGGCCTCGTCGCCGCGCTCGTGGCCTACGCCGGCACCGCCGGCCGGCCGGACCGCTGAGGTTGGGGGCGGTCCATGAAAAGCGTGAGCGGGCGGCTGAAGTTGCCGGCGGGCCGCTGCGAGGCGTGACCCTGGCCGGCCCGAGTCGGCGTAGAGTCCCGGTCATGTCCCAGCAGGGCCGCCCGAGCCCGCCCGTCACGAGCTCGTCCGGATCGATCGCCGCCTTCCCGCAACGGCGGATGCGGCGCCTCCGGCAGACGCCCGCCCTGCGCCGCCTTGTGGCCGAGACCGTGCTCACGCCCGACGACCTCGTCGCTCCGCTCTTCGTCCGGGAGGGGATCGCCGAGCCGCAGCCGATCGCCTCGCTCCCGGGCGTCGTCCAGCACACCGTCGAGTCAGTCGTCCTCGAGGCGAAACACCTCGCCTCCATCGGCATCCCCGGCCTCATCCTCTTCGGCGTCCCGTCGTCGAAGGACGCCGTCGGGTCGGGCGCCTCCGACGCCGATGGCATCGTGCAGCAGGCGCTCGCGGCCGTGCGCACCGCCGTCGGCGACGGCGTCGTCGTCATGGCCGACTTGTGCCTCGACGAGTACACCGACCACGGGCACTGCGGGATCGTGCGAAGCGACGGAACCGTCGACAACGACGCCACGCTCGAGCGCTATGGCGAGGTCGCCGTCGCCCAAGCGGTGGCGGGCGCCCACGTGGTGGCGCCGAGCGGCATGATGGACGGCCAGGTCCGGGCGATCCGCCAGGCGCTCGACGGCGCCGGCTTCGACGACACGGCCATCTTGGCGTACGCGGCCAAATACGCCTCCGCCCTCTACGGCCCGTTCCGCGACGCCGTCGACGTCAACATCGCCGGCGGGGGCGACCGGCGCGCCTATCAGCAGGATCCGCCCAACGGCCGCGAAGCCCTCGACGAGGTGAACCTCGACATCGCCGAAGGCGCCGACATCGTCATGGTGAAGCCGGCCTTGGCCTACCTCGACGTCATCGCCACCGTGCGCGCCGCCGTCAACGTGCCCGTGGCCGCTTATCACGTGAGCGGCGAGTACGCCATGGTCAAGGCCGCCGCCGAGCGCGGATGGATCGACGGCCCCGCCGTGGCGCTCGAGCACCTGCTGGCGATCAAGCGAGCCGGGGCGAGCTTCGTGCTCACCTACTTCGCCGCCGAGGTGGCCGAGGCCCTCAATGCCTGAGGCGCCGGCGCCTGGCGCGCCTGCGACTGAGGCACCGCGTGGCTGAGGAGCTGTTCGCCCGGGCCGGCCGGGTCATCCCCGGGGGCGTGAACTCTCCGGTGCGGGCATTCGGTTCAGTGGGGGGCACCCCGTACTTCGTCGCCAGCGCCAAAGGCGCCCACGTCACCGATACCGACGGCAAGACCTATCTCGACTACGTGCAGTCCTGGGGCGCATCCATCCTCGGGCACGCCGACGACGCCGTGCTGGCGGCCATCGCCGAGGCCAGCGGGCGTGGCACCACGTTCGGCGCCCCCACCGAGGCGGAGGTGCGCCTCGCCGAGACCCTCGTCGAGGCCGTCGACGGCCTCGACCTCGTACGCCTCGTCTCGTCCGGCACGGAGGCGACGATGACGGCGATCCGGGTGGCTCGCGGCTTCACGGGGCGGGACCGCATCGTGAAGTTCGCCGGCTGCTACCACGGCCACTCCGACGGCCTGCTCGCCGAGGGCGGCAGCGGCGTCGCCACGCTCGGCCTCGCCGGCTCGGCCGGCGTCCCCGCCGGCGCCGTCGCCGACACCGTCGTGGCGCCCTACAACGTCGTGCCCACCCTCGACGAAACGGTCGCCTGCGTCATCGTCGAGCCCGTCGCCGCCAACATGGGGTTGGTGGCGCCGGGGGCGGGTTTCCTTGCCGGGTTGCGGGCGGCTTGCGACGGCGCCGGCGCCCTCCTCATCTTCGACGAGGTGATCACCGGGTGGCGGCTCCGGCGTGGCAGTGTCGCCGAGCTGTTCGGAGTGCGGCCGGATCTCTGGACCTTCGGCAAGGTCATCGGTGGCGGCCTGCCGCTGGCGGCCCTCGGCGGGCGCCGCCAGGTGATGGAGCAGCTGGCGCCGGTCGGGCCCGTCTACCAGGCGGGCACGCTCTCGGGGAACCCGCTTGCGACCGCCGCCGGCCTTGCCGTGCTCGAGCGGCTCGCTCCGGAGCGCTTCGACGAGCTGGCTCAGCGTGTCGGCCGGCTGGCGAGCGGGCTGGCCGAGGCGATCTCGTCCGCCGGCCTGCCCGTGCAGGTGCCGGTCGTCCGCTCGCTCTTTTCCATCTACTTCTCCGAGGATCCCGTCTCCGACTACGACGGCGCCAAGGCGGCAGCCGCCGGCGGCCTGTACGCGCCGTTCTTCCACGCCATGTTGGACCGGGGGGTGGCGCTGGCGCCGAGCGCGTACGAGGTGGGTTTCTGCTCGCTGGCGCACACCGACGACGACGTCGAGCGCACCGTGGCCGCAGCAGCCGAGGCGGCGGCGGAGGTGGCGGCCGGGCTGGCGAAGTAGGCGTCTCGCTGACCCAGCCGCTGCGGACCGTGCTCGACCTCGCCGACCGCCCGATCGGGGACGAGCTGTATCGCGGCTTCGTCAATCACTGCATCGCCACTCGTCTGCTGACGCTGCGCGGTCTGGAACGGCACGCCTCCGAGCACGGGCGATACGTGAGCGGCATCCACAAGCTGCAGGCTCTCCTCGCCGAGCTCGGCCCGGTCGACAGCCTCGCCGAGGCGGAGCTCGTGGACCTCCTCGCCTCGGCCGGAATCCCAAGGCCGATCAGGCAGTTCGAGGTGCGGGACGGCGCCCGCTTCGTCGGCAGGGTCGACGTCGCCTGGCCAGGTGAGCGGGTTGCGCTCGAGCTCGACGGCTTCCGCTACCACGCTGACGCCAGGACCTTCGTCCACGATCGGGAGCGGGGCAACCGGATCGTTGCCCTCGGTTGGGCCCTGCTGCGCACAACCCCGACGGCAGTCCGAGAGCGTCCCCACGCCGTCGTGGCCGACGTCCGGCAGGCATTGAATCGAGCCTCGGCGCTGCTCGTCTCCCAACCTTGATAGTGACTTTCGGACCTATATGTCCGAAAGTCACTATCAAGGTTGCCGCCAGCCGAAAAGAAACCCCCCGCCGGCCCGCGGCGCAGCCCCTCCCGGCGGGGCTAGTCCTGCGGCCAGCCGGCCGGCGCCGTGCGGCCGAGCCGGCGGTCGTGGGCCTCGGAGACCTTGACGAGGGTGTTGTAGAGCGCTTCCGATCCGACGCGGCGGTCGGGGCGGTTCAGGTTCGCCATGATGCGGAGGACGCCCTTCATCACGGGCGGCACGTACATGCCGGCGGCCACGAGGGCCCGCATGATCTTCGGCTCCTCGATGACCCGCACGAACGCCTTGGCGATGGCGTAGTAGCGGGCGTACTCCGCCGCCAGGCGGCCCTCGTAGGCGGCGAGCGTGGCGGCGGCCTCCGCCTCGGAGGAGCAACGGAGGGCGGCGGCGATCGTGTCGGCGGCGAGGTGGCCGGTCTCCCAGCCGTAGGCGATGCCCTCGCCGTTGAACGGGTTGATGGCTCCCATGGCATCGCCGGCGATGACGTAGTCGGTGCCGACGCGCGGGCGGACCGAGAAGCTCATCGGCAGGCGCCCGCCGGTGGGCACCGAGCAGGCCGTGGCCGGCGAGATGCACCAGGACTTCGGGGCGAAGTCGACGAACTCCTCCATGAGCTTGGTGGTGTTGAGGCCTTTCCAGCGCTCCGACGTCGACAGCAAGCCGATGCCGACGTTCACTCGACCGTCGCCGAGCGGGAAGATCCAGCCGTACCCGGGCACGACGTTGCCCTCGCGGTCTCGGATGTCGAGGTGAGACTCGATGTAACCGTCGTCGTGCCGGGGGGACCGGAAGTAGCCGCGGATCGCCATGCCCTGCGGGTAGGACTTGTCGCGCACCGAGCCGAGCGCCCTGCCGAAGCGTGAGAGCGAGCCGTCTGCCACGATCACGTAGCGGGCGTGCACTTCGGTGCGCGTCCCCCGTTCTTTGTCGACGACGATAGCGCCGCCGGCGCTGCGAGGACCTGTGGCATCGAGGGCCGGCTGGGGGAGCAGCGGCTCGACGGCCTCGGCCCCCTGCCAGACGACGGCGCCGGCTTTCTCGGCGTGCTCGTTCACGAGCTCGTCGAGCTGGAAGCGCGTGATGGTGTAGCCGTAGGGGGGAAAGTCCGGGTGTTTCGGCCAGCGCATCTCGAGCTCGCGGCCGAAGGCGACGGACCGCAGCCCCTCGTAGCGGTGGTTGCCGGCGAGGGCCCCCTCAAGGCCCATGTCCTGCAGCTGCCGGACCGAGCGAGGCGTGAGTCCGTCACCGCACGTCTTCTCGCGAGGGAAGTGCTTCTTCTCCACGCAGAGCACGTCGACGCCCTGGGTGGCGAGCCAGTACGACGCCGCCGAGCCGCTCGGGCCGCCGCCGACGACGAGGACGTCGCAGTGGTGCTCGCTCGGGCGAGGCGGGTCGAGTCCTTCGGGCTTCGCCACGCCTCGAATGTTAGGGGAGCCGGTCGCCGGCGCCGGGCGCGCCGGCGACCGGACCGGGACGCTGGGGACACCGGCGCCGGTGGTAGCTTGCGATTTGAGCCGGCACCAGGAGGACCAAGTGGGGCCGCTCGCAGTGGGGTCGCTTGTCTCCTGGGCTTGCTCAGCGTGTGAACGTCGCCGGGAACAGGGGGGAGCGCCATGTCCGATGTGACACCACTGCCGATCGCCGAGTCGAAGAGCCCGCCGGTCGGCGAAGTCGGCCGCGAGCACCGGCTGCCGCAGGGCACGCTCGGTCTCGTCGACATCTCGGCCGCCACGATGGCCAACGTCGCCCCGGCGATGAGCTTCTACTTCGGCTTCGCCTTCCTCGCCACGACGGCCGGCGTGGCTTCGCCGCTCACGATCCTGGCGGCCGGCATCGCCATTGCCTTCCTGGCGAACACGCTCTCGGAGTTCGCCAAGGTCATCCCCTCGACCGGCGGCTTCATCACCTTCGTCGGCAAGACTTTCGGCCCGACGAGCGCCGTCACCACGGCCCTTCTCGCCGGACTCGGCTACATCACGGCGATGGCCTCGGTCATCGCCATCTCCGGGGGCTTCCTCTCGATCATCTTGAACTACTACTTCGGCTGGAACGTCCCGTGGGGGATCTTCACCGTGATCCTCTGCGTCGCCGCCGTCGCCATGATGATCCGGGGCGTGTCGGTGTCGACGAAAGTGGCGGGGACGTTCTTCGGCTTCGAGCTGACGGTGCTCGTCATCGTGGCCATCGCCTCGATCATCAAGCACGCCGGCCACCTGTCGATCGCCCCCTTCGAGCCGAGCCACATCACGAACGGCTTCAGCGGCCTTGCCGCCGGCTTCCCGCTCGCCATCTACTTGTTCATCGGCTGGGAGAACTCGGCCGCCCTCGCCGAGGAAACGGACAACCCGCGACGCAACGTCCCCCGCGCCGTCTTCCTCTCCGTCGGCATCATGGTCGTGAGCTACTTGTTGTTCGCGTACTCGACGGTGTCGGGTTTCGGCGACAACGTCGCCAAGCTCGGCGCCGCCCCCATCCCGTTCATCTCCGTCGCCCACAGCACGATCGGGCTGTTCGTGCTGTTCGCCTACCTGGCCGGTATGACCTCGACGCTCGGGGCCCTCATCGCCGGCACGAACTCGCAAGCTCGGCTCGTGTTCAACTCCGGCCGCGAGGGCCTGTTGCCCGGCTGGGTGGGCAAGGTCGACCCGAGGCGGCGGACCCCCGTGAATGCCATCTTCACCTTCGTCGGCATCTCGCTCGTCATCATCGGCGGCTGGGCCGTCTTCGACCTCGTGCAGGGCAAGCACCTGCAGCTCAACGCCGTCAACTTCTTCGCCGAGTCCTCCACGATGGGCACGATCCTCGTGCTCCTCGTCTACTTGGCGGCCAACCTGGCGCTGCCGTTCTTCATCCGCAAGCACCGCCCCGGGTCGTTCAATCCGGTCAAGCACCTCGTGCTGCCGGTTCTCGGAGCCGCCTCCATCGTCGTGCCGCTGTACTACCTCTCCAAGCCCGGGCAGCTCTCCCCGTACAACTGGTACCCCTACGTCGCCCTCGTGATCCTCGCGCTGGCGATCATCTACGCCATCGTGCTGACGCGGCGTGACCCGGGCCTCGCCGAGCGGGTGGGCTCGATCGTCGCCGACGAGTGAGGCCGGCGGGCCCCGCCGAGGAGTGAGCCGGCCACGGCCGCAGCCGAGTCCGGCGAGGCTCGGACGCCACGCTTGCCGGCGTCCCTGATGTGACCCGCCGCGAGGGCGCGTGGTAGAACCGACCGAGCCATGGGCAGCCTTGACAGCTACCTCCCGATCTTTCTCCTCATCCTCGTCGGCATCGCTTTTGCGAGCCTCTCGTTCGTCGCGTCCAAGCTGCTGGCTCCCCAGCGGCCGACCGCCGCCAAAGAGGCGCCGTACGAATGCGGGATCGAACCGGAGACCGAACCTTCGAGCCGGTTCCCGGTTCGCTTCTACCTGATCGCGATGATCTTCATCGTCTTCGACATCGAGATCATCTTCCTGTTCCCCTGGGCGATCGTGGAGAACCAGTTGGGGCGTTTCGGGCTTGTCGAGATCATCGTCTTCGCCGCCGCCGTGTTCATCTCGTTCATCTACCTCATCTCGAACGGCGCCCTCGACTGGGGCCCGATCAAGCGTGTGAAGCGCCTCCCGACCGACGTGACGCGCACGACCGCTTCGACGGTGCGCCGGGTCCCGCCGCCCGGCGGCCCGGGGTCCCGCGTCGCCGTCACCGCGGGGGGCGGAGGCGGTGCCGGCGAGGGCGATGCCACGGAGGCTCCGGCAGCTGCCGGCACCTCCGGCGGCGAGGCAGCCTGAGGCGGGGGAGCGGCGACCATGGGACTGGAGGATCTCCAGCACAACTTCCTCACCGGCCGTATCGAGGATCTCGTCAAATGGGCGAGGCGATCGAGCGTGTGGCCGGCGACTTTCGGTCTGGCCTGCTGCGCCATCGAGATGATGGCGGCGGGGGCGGCGGACTTCGACTTGGCACGTTTTGGCATGGAGGTCTTCCGGGCCTCGCCTCGCCAAGCCGATCTCATGATCGTGGCCGGGCGCGTCTCGCAGAAGATGGCACCGGTGCTCCGCCACGTCTACGACCAGATGGTCGAGCCGAAGTGGGTCATCTCGATGGGCGTGTGCGCCTCCAGCGGTGGCATGTTCAACAACTACGCCATCGTGCAGGGCGTCGACCAGATCGTTCCGGTCGACGTCTATGCCCCCGGGTGCCCACCGAGCCCTCAGACCCTCATGCACGCCATCTTGACCCTGCACGAGAAGATCCGCACCGGAGAGCTGACGAGGCGGCCCGAGGCCGGCATCGGCGAGGGCATCCGCATCGGTGAGCCCGTGCCCGGATGGGTGCAGCCCCAGCAGTCGCCCGTGCACCTGGGTACGCCGAAATGAGCCCGGACGCCTCCGTCTCCACGGCCGCGCCGCCGAACCCGGAGGCGCCGCCGAACCCAGGCGCCCAGGCCGGCCCGGGCGCGCCGGCGAACCCGGAGGCGCCGGCCGGCCCGGCCGGCGGGACCAGCACAGACCCGGCCCTGGCGGATCTGCTGTCGTTGCCGGCGCTGGCGGGAGTGCCGCATGCCGACGTGCGCGGCCAGCTGGTCGTGCACCCGGACCGGGATGACTACGTGGGCGTCGTGCGGGCGCTTCGGGACGACTCGTTCGCGCTCTGCTCGGACCTGTGCGCCGTCGACTACCTCGAGCACCTCGACCGGCAGCTGCCGGAGGGGATCGACCCGGAGCGCTTCGAAGTCGTCGTCAACCTCACGTCGCTGACTCGCTTTCGCCGCCTGCGGGTCCGCGTGCAAGTGCCAGAGAGCGATCCGCGGCTGCCCACCCTCTTCGGTGTCTACCCCGGCACCGAGGCGATGGAGCGCGAGGCCTACGACATGTACGGGATCGCCTTCGACAACCACCCGGACATGACCCGCATCCTCATGCCCGACGACTGGGAGGGCCACCCGCTGCGCAAGGACTACAGCGTGGGGCGCGTTCCCGTGCAGTTCAAGGAAGCGCCGGGACCCCGATGACCGAAGCTGTCGAAGCCAGCCAGCCGAACGAACAGCCCGAGTGGGACGAGCCCGACGAGACCGTCGCTCCGGACGCCGGCCCGAACGACGCCGACATGGACACCGCCGCCGGCACGGGCCAGCCCGACTGGGCCCAGCACGATTCGGCCGTTCTGCGCCTGCCCGAAGGGCTCGTCCTCGACCCGAACGACATCGACGTCGAGTTCGGCGAGGACGAGACGATGATCATCAACATGGGTCCGCAGCACCCTTCGACCCACGGCGTGCTGCGGATCATGATGGAGCTCGAAGGCGAGACGGTTCTCCGCTCGAAACCCGTCATCGGTTACCTGCACACCGGCATGGAGAAGACGGGCGAAGAGCTCACCTACGTGCAGGGGGCGACGAACGTCACCCGCATGGACTACCTCTCGCCGCTGCACAACGAGCTCGTCTACGCCCTTGCGGCCGAGGAGTTGCTCGACATCGACATCCCGCCGCGAGCGACGTGGATCCGGATGCTCATGTGCGAGCTCAACCGCATCTCCTCCCACGTCATGTGGACGGCGACGAACGGCATGGATCTCGCCTCCACCTCGATGATGATCTACGGCTTTCGCGAGCGGGAGATGATCCTCACGTTCTTCGAGAAGACGACCGGGCTGCGGATGAACCACGACTACATCCGCGTCGGCGGCGTGGCCGCCGACCTGCCCGACGGCTGGGAAGACGATGTTGCCGCCATCATCGACACCATCCCGGGTCGCATCGACGAGTACGACGAGCTGATCACCGGGCAGCCGATCTTCCGGGAGCGCTGCGAGGGCGTCGGGATCATCTCGCCGGAAGTGGCCCTCGCCCTCGGCGCCACCGGTCCCATCCTGCGAGCCTCAGGCGTGGCCTGGGATCTCCGCCAGGCGATGCCGTACCTGTACTACGACCAGGTCGACTTCGACGTCATCGCCGGCACCGTCGGCGACACGTTCGACCGCTACGCCGTGCGGTTGAACGAGATACGCGAGTCGTGCCGGATCGTCGCCCAGATCCTCGAGAAACTGCCCCCCGGCGACTACCGCAGCCAGGACAAGAAAGTCACGCCGCCGCCGCGGGCGCGCATCGACGAGTCGATGGAGGCCCTCATCCATCACTTCAAGATCTTCACGAGGGGTTTCGAGGTGCCTGCCGGCGAGGTGTACACCGCTGTCGAGTCACCCCGGGGCGAGCTCGGCTGCTACCTCGTCTCCGACGGCACCAACAAGCCGTACCGCCTGCACGTGCGGGCGCCGAGCTTCGTCAACCTGCAGTCGCTGCCGGCGTTGCTGCGGGGCGGTCTCATCGCCGATGCCATCGCCGTCATCTCCTCGGTCGACCCCGTCATGGGGGAGGTGGACCGCTGATGCCAGATGGAGGCCTGAGCGCCGAGAACCGCGCCCGCGCCGAAGCGATCGTGGCCCTCTACCCGCAGGCGCGTTCCGCCCTCGTCCCCTTGTGCCACCTCGCACAGTCCCAGCACGGCTACCTCACCGAGGCCTCGATGGAGGACATCGCCAAGCTCGTCGGGTGCTCGCCGGCGGAGGTGCGAGGGACGGCGAGCTTCTACGACATGCTCCACACCGAGCCCGTCGGCCGGTACGTCTTTGCCGTCTGCACGAACATCGCCTGCATGCTGGCGGGCGCCTACGAAGTCCTCTCGCACGCCGAGGAGCGCCTCGGCATCCGCGTCGGGCAGACGACCCACGACGAGCTGTTCACCCTGGAGGAGGCCGAGTGCCTCGCCGGTTGTGACAAGGCCGTGTGCGTGCAGGTGAACCACCGTTTCTTCGGTCCCATCGACGAGGAGGCCTTCGACCAGCTCGTGGACGACCTGGCCGCCGGCCACCTGGCCGACACCGTGCCGCCGCACGGCGTGTTGAATCGCGTGAGCCGCGCCGTCGGCCTGCCGGCCAAGGCGGCCAAAGCCGCCAAAGCGGCCGCCGCCGGCGATGCCGGCGACACCCCGCCGAACGGCAGCCGGGCGAGGAGCGGGACGTGATCACGAGCCACCCCCGCATCGTCACGTCCCGGATGGACTACGACGACTCCTATACCTTCGACCGCTTCCTTGCCACGGGCGGCTACGACGGGCTCAAAAAGGCGCTCTCGATGACCCCCGAGCAGGTGCACGACGAGGTCAACACCGCCAGCCTGCTCGGGCGGGGCGGGGCGGGCTTTCCTGCGGGCCGGAAATGGTCGATGAAACGCCCCTCGGACGTGACCTACCTCGTCATCAACGGCGACGAGAGCGAGCCCGCCACGTTCAAGGACCACATGCTCATCGAGCGGGACCCGCACCAGATCATCGAGGGCGCCATCATCGCCGCCTACGCCATCGGGGCGACGGCTGCCTTCCTGTTCTGCCGCGGCGAGTTCGCCCTCGGCTACGAGCGCCTGCTGCAGGCCTGCAACGAGGCCTACGAGTACGGCGCCATCGGGGGCGACATCTTCGGGTCGGGTTACTCGGTCGACCTCGTCATCCACCCGGGTGCCGGCGCCTACATCTGCGGCGACGAGACGGGGCTGCTCGAGAGCCTCGAAGGCAAGCGCGGGTTCCCGCGCATCAAGCCCCCCTACTTCCCCGCCGTCATGGGGCTCTACGGCGAGCCGACGATCGTGAACAACGTCGAGACGATGGCGAACCTGCCCTGGATCGTCCTCAACGGCGGGGCGGCCTTTGCCGCCCTCGGGCAGGGCTCGTCCGCCGGCACGCGCCTGTTCGCCCTCTCGGGCCACGTCGAGCACCCAGGCTGGTACGAGATCGAGATGTCGAAGACGACGTTCCGCGACCTCATCTACGACCCGTCCCTCGGCGGCGGCGTGCGGGACGGGCGCGAGCTGAAGGCCTTCATCCCCGGCGGCGCCTCCTCGCCCTGGTTCTACCCGGAGCACCTCGACATGGGCCTCGACCAGGACGCCGTCGGCAAGGCGGGATCCATGCTCGGTTCCGGCTCCATCGTCGTGATGGACGACACGACCTGCGTCGTGCGGGCCGCCTGGCGGATCACGCGCTTTTTCGCCCGCGAGTCCTGCGGGCAGTGCACGCCCTGCCGTGAGGGCAGCGGCTGGGCGGAGAAGGTCATGCGCCGCATCGAGGACGGATATGGGCGGGAAGAGGACCTCGACCTGCTCATGGACTTGTGCGACAACATCGCCCCCGGCCTCGGCTGGCCGCCGAAACAGACCACGATCTGCCCCCTCGGCCCCTCCATCCCGTCGCCCATCGTCTCGGGCATCACCCGCTTTCGCGACGAGTTCCTCCTGCACGTGAAGGAAGGCGGCTGCCCCATGCCGCCCGACGAGGTGCGGCATGCCTGAGATCGTCCTCGACGGCCGCCACGTGCAGGCGAGCGACGGCGAGCTCGTCATCGAAGCGGCCGAACGCGCCGGCGTCTACATCCCGCGCTTCTGTTACCACCCCCGCATGGCACCCGTCGGCATGTGCCGCATGTGCCTCGTCGAGATCTCCGGTCCGCGGGGGGCGAGCTTGCAGCCGGCGTGTTTCGTGTCGGTCGCAGAAGGCCAGGAGATCTCCACCGAGTCGCCGGCGGCCCGCAAAGCCCAAGAGGGCGTCCTCGAGTTTCTCCTCGTCAACCACCCGCTCGACTGCCCCGTGTGCGACAAGGGCGGCGAGTGCCCGCTGCAGGACCAGTCGGTCTCGCACGGCCCGGGCGAGAGCCGCTTCGACGAGGAGAAGCGCCACTGGGCCAAGCCCATCGCCCTCGGCCCCCTCACGCTGCTCGACCGTGAGCGCTGCATCCAGTGCGCCCGGTGCACCCGCTTCGCCGAGGAAGTGGCCGGCGAGCCGCTCATCGACTTCTACGGCCGGGGCGATCGCATCGAAGTCGCCGTCTTCCCCGAGCATCCCTTCACGTCGTACTTCAGCGGCAACACCGTGCAGATCTGCCCGGTCGGTGCGCTCACCTCGGTGCCCTACCGCTTCAAGTCGCGGCCGTGGGATCTCGAACAGGTCGAGACGACGTGCACGTACTGCGCCGTCGGCTGCCGGGTGGCGGCGCAGTCGTCCGCCGGAAGCCTCGTCCGCTACCTCGGCGTCGACTCCGAGCCCGTCAACCAGAGCTGGCTGTGCGATCGCGGACGGTACGGCTTCGAGGCGAACTCGAGCCCGAGCCGCTTGACGACGCCGCTCGTGCGACGCGACGGCGAGCTCGTCCCGGTCGGCTGGAACGAGGCGCTGCGAAGCGTCGCCGAGCGCCTGAGCGGCGTCGCCGGGTCGACCGTCGGCATCATCGGTGGCGCCCGCCTCGCCAACGAGGACGCCTACGCCTGGTCGAAGCTCGCCCGCAGCGTCATCGGCACCGACCACGTCGACGCCCAGCTCGGCGACGGCCTGCCGGCCGAGCTCGTGGCAGCCCTGCCGCGCGCCACGATCGCCGGCACGTGCGCCGCCAAGGTCGTCATCGTCCTCGCCGGCGACCTCCGCGAGGAGCTGCCGGTGCTGCACCTGCGGCTGCGGTCGGCCGCCGCCAACGACGGCCTGCAGATCATCGAGTGCGCTCCCGTCCCGACCGCGCTGGCCGAGGTGGCTGCCGTCGCCCTTCGTTACCGGCCGGGCGAGACCGTCGCCCTCGCCCGCAACCTCGTGTCCGCCGGCGCCGGTGCCGGCGCGTCGGGCACGGGCACCGCCGGCGGCTCGGGCGAAGCGCCCGGTGTCGGGGTCGAGAGCCTCGGGCGGGCTCACGGCCTGCTGGCGGCGGCCCTCGAGAGCGCAGCGGACGGGAGCGGCATCGTCGTCGTCCTCGGCCGCCCGTCCCTCGCCGAGTCGGCACTGCAGGTGGCCGAAGCGGCCGGCGTGATCGCGGCGGCGTGGCCCGGCGTCACGTTCCTCCCGGCACTGCGGCGGTCCAACGTCGCCGGCGCCCTCGACATGGGCCTCGCCCCCGGCCTCCTGCCCGGGCGCGTCAGCCTGGAAGACGGGCGCGACTGGTACGAGTCGCACTGGGGCTCGTTGCCGGAATTCGCCGGCCTCGACACGGCCGGCATGCTCGAGGCCGCCGGCAACGGCGAGATCGGCACGCTCGTGCTCCTCGGCGCCGACCCGCTCTCGGACTTCCCCGACCGCCGGCTCGCTACCCGAGCCCTCGAGCAAGTGCCCTTCATCGTCGCCGTCGACGCCATTGCCAGCCCGTCCACCCAGCTCGCCGACGTCGTCCTGCCGGCGGCCACCTCCATCGAGCGGGCGGGCTCGACGACGAACCTCGAAGGCCGCATCAGCCGCCTCGCCCAGAAAGTCGTCCCGCCGGGCCAGGCCCGGCCGGACTGGATGATCGCCGTCGAGATCGCCGAGCTGCTCGGGCGCGACCTCGGCCTCGAGAGCGTGGACGGCATCTGGGAGGAGATCGAGCGGCTGTCGCCGGCGCACCGGGGGTGCACCCTCACCGCCCTCCTCAGCCATGGCGCCACCGACGGGATCGTCGTCCCCGTGCGGGCGACGACCGTCGCCCCCCGCATCGTGCAGCGGATCGACCCCATGGCGACGCCGGGCATCACCTCGGTGGACGAGCAGGGCGCCCCGCTGTACGCCGGCGCCGTCGCCGCCCCCGACGACCCGGCCGCAACAGACGACGCCGGCACCGCCGCCGGCCCAGCCGACGCGCAGGGCTCAGGCACCGCCGGCGGCTCAGCCGAAGCTCACGGCTCAGGCGCCGGCATCCCGCTCCGCCCCTCGCTCATGAAACTGGCGGCGGTGCAGTTCGACGCCCCGCCATCGCCCCCGCCCGACGGCTACGCCTTCCGGCTCGTGACGCGGCGGTCGCTCTACGACCACGGCACCCTCGTGCAGGCGGCACCGTCGCTCGCACCGCTCGTACCGAGCCAGGCAATCCGCCTGCGCAACAAAGAGATCGAGCAGCTCGGCGTCCACGAAGGTGACGACGTGCGCGTGCGGTCGCTCACGGGCGAGCTCGTCGTGCCCGTCGTGGCCGACGACAGCCTGCCGGCAGGCGTGGCCGTGCTCGCCTTCGCCGTCGTGCCCGTCGACCAGCCGAGCGTGGCCGACTTGCTCGACTCGGCCTCGATCGTGTCCCAGGTCCGAGTGGAGACGCTGGCGTAATGGGCGATCCCCTCTTCCTCCACGGCGTCGATCTCGGCGTCTTCATCATCGCCGTCGTCAAGGTCGTCGTCGCCTTCGTCGTGCTCCTCGTCTCGGTCATGTTGATGATCTGGTTCGAACGCAAGGTCATCTCGGACATGCAGAACCGCATCGGCCCGAACCGGGCGGGCCCGTACGGCATCCTCCAGACCCTGGCGGACGGCATCAAGCTCTTCTTCAAGGAGGACCTCCTCCCCACCCAGGCCGACCGGATCGTCTACAAGCTGGCGCCCTACCTCGCGCTGCTGCCGGCGTTGCTGATCTTCACGATCGTGCCCGTCGGCGGGATCGTCACGATCGCCCACCACACCGTCGAGCTCCAGGTCGCCGACCCCCCCATCGGCATCCTCTTCCTCCTCGCCCTCTCGTCGATTGCCGTCTACGGCACGATGTTGGCGGGCTGGTCGTCGGGCTCGAAGTACCCGCTCCTCGGCTCGGTGCGGGCGAGCGCCCAGATGATCTCCTACGAGGCCGCCATGGGCCTGTCGATCGTGGCCGTCATCCTGCAGAGCCACTCGCTCTCCACGCGGGCGATCGTCGGCGAGCAGGCCTCCAGCGTGCTCCACTGGAACGTCTTCCGCACGGGCATCGTGCCCTTCGTCATCTTCATCGTCGCCGTCACCGCCGAACTGCAGCGTCCGCCTTTCGACCTCTCCGAAGGCGAGCAGGAGCTCGTGGGCGGGTTCCACACCGAGTACACCTCGCTGCGTTTTGCCTTGTTCTTCCTGGCGGAATTCATGAACACGATCACGATGTCGGCCGTCATCGTGACGCTGTTCCTCGGCGGTCCCGACGGTCCGGGCTTCCACTTCGCCCGCTGGCTGTGGCCGATCCTGTGGTTCGCCGGCAAGACCCTCGTCTTCCTCTACGCCTATGTCTGGGTACGAGCCGCCCTCCCGCGCATGCGCTACGACCAGCTCATGGACTTCGGCTGGAAGTTCCTCATCCCCCTCTCGCTCGGCTGGCTGCTCGTCATCGCCGGCATCGAGGAGAGCCGCTGGTGGGGCATTGCCGTCCTGATCGGCTGCGGCCTCGTCTACCTCGTCCTGCAGCGCTCGCGTGAGGTGAGCCGCCGGCGCCGCGACCTGCTGGCGGCCGAGGACGACGCCGAGCGCTACCGGCTCGGACCGCGCGACGTGCTCGCCCGCTCGGTCCTCGATGACGCACCGGGAGGTGACCTCTGATGCTCCCTCCGCTGTTCGGCGGTTTCAAAGTGACGATCCGGCAGGTGTTCGAGCCGCGCGTCACGACCCAGTACCCGAAAGCCAAGCAGCCGAAACCCCCCCGCCTCCACGGCCGCCACGTCCTCAACCGGTACGAGGACGGCATGGAGAAATGCATCGGCTGCGAGCTCTGCGCGGCGGTCTGCCCGGCCGACTGCATCTACGTGCGCGGCAAGGACAACCCGCCGGACGACCCGGTCTCGCCCGGAGAGCGCTTCGGCTTCGTCTACGAGATCAACTACTTGCGCTGCATCCACTGCGACCTCTGCGTCGAGGCGTGCCCGACACAGGCCATCACCGAGTCGAAGATGTTCGAGTTCTCCTTCACGAACCGGGCGGACGCCATCTACACCAAGGCCGAGCTCGTGGTCGCCGACGACGGCAAGCCTCAGCAGCTCCCCTGGGAGGACTGGCGCAAGGGCGAGGACGAGCACACGTCGGGCTGGATGCGCGCCACGTCGCCGTCGGGCTCGGCCGCCTACGAGGGCGAGGTGCAATGGTCGGGTGAGCTCGGTTACGGCGTTCGCCCGCCCGAGGGCGGCCAGAGCGGCCAGCGCGACGACGGCGCCACCGGCAACATTTCGGTCCGCGTCGTGGAGCGCGACAAGATCTCCCGCCGCCTCGGCGGAACGGCGCGCTGAGCATCGTGAGCGCTTTCCTCCTCGCGACGCCGTCGCTGCCGGACACGATCACCTTCGCCGTGGCGGCGGCCATCTGCATCGTCGGCTCGCTCGGCGTCGTCGTCTCGACCCACCCGGTGCACTCGGCCCTCATGCTCGTGATGACGCTGTTCGGCGTGGCGGTGCTCTTCGTAGAGGAGAACGCCCAGTTCCTGGCTGCCGTTCAGGTCATCGTGTACGCCGGCGCCATCGTCGTGCTCTTCCTCTTCGTCATCATGCTGCTCGGCATCGACCGGGCCGAGTCGATCCGCGCCGATCCGCTGAAGGGCCAGCGTCTCGTGGCCCTCATCCTGGGCGCCCTCGTGCTCGCCGAGGTCGTGCTGCTCGCCCGCGGGAAGTGGCCGACTGGTGCGCACTCGAGCGCCGGCGGCCTCAACCAGGGGACGACCCCGAATGTCAACGTGCTCGGCAAGTCGATCTTCACGACGTTCCTCCTGCCCTTCGAGCTCACCTCGGCGCTGCTCGTGATCGCCATCATCGGTGCCGTCGTGCTCGCCCGACGCCCCCGGCGGGGCGGCACGCCCCCGCTGCTCGCCATCGATGCCGACGACCCGCTCGCCGGCGACGAGCCGGACGACCCCGAGAGCGAGGACGCCGGGTTCGACGACGATGATGACTTCGACGAGGACGACGACTTCGACGAGGAGGACGAAGGGCTCGACGAGGAGGACGCCGGCGAGCTCGATCCCAGTCCCGCCCGGGTGAGTGCCGGCAGCCGCGAGAAGGGAAGCGATTCATGACCGTCAGCGCCGCCTGGTACCTCACGCTCGCCGCCGCCATGTTCAGCATCGGAGCCATCGGCCTGCTCATCCGCCGCAACGTCCTCGTGATGTTCATGTGCGTCGAGCTCATGTTGAACGCCGCCAATCTCACCTTTGTGACGTTCGCTCGTGAGCTCAACGACGTGGGCGGGCAGGCGGTCGTGTTCTTCGTACTCGTCGTCGCCGCTGCCGAGGTCGTCGTCGGGCTCGGGATCATCGTGGCGATCTACCGGCGTCGCGTGGGCGCCACGGCCGACGACATCCACGTGTTGAAGGGCTGATCGCCACGTGCTGAAGGCTGCGTTCCTGATCCCGCTCTTCCCGTTCGTCGGGTTTCTTGTCCTGGTCGCCGCCGGGCGCAAGCTCGGGAACCCGCGCGCCGGCTGGCTGGCGACGAGCATGGTGCTGGCCTCCTTCGTCACCACACTCGTCGTGTTCGCCGGGCTCCTCGGGCGCAGCGCCGCCACCCGCTCGTACACCCAGACCTGGTACTCGTGGATTTCGGTGGACCGCCTGCACGTGACGGCGGGCCTGCTCATCGACCCCCTCTCGATGACGATGGCGCTCTTCGTGACGGGCGTGAGCACGCTCATCCACCTGTACTCGATCGGCTACATGAGCCACGACGAGCACTTCTCCAAATTCTTCCTCTACCTGAACCTGTTCGTGTCCTCGATGCTCATCCTCGTGCTGGCGGGGAACTTCCTCCTGAGCTTCCTCGGCTGGGAGGGTGTCGGCGTCTGCTCGTACTTCCTCATCGCCTTCTGGTTCGACCGCCCGAGCGCCGCCAGCGCCGGCAAGAAGGCGATGATCTTCAACCGCATCGGCGACGCCGGCTTCCTGCTGGCGATGTTCCTCATCTACGAGCGCACCGGCAGCCTGCAGTACGGGATCGTGTTCTCCCATCTCGGGGGTGTCGGCACGACGTCGCTCACCGCCATCGCCCTGTTGCTGTTCCTCGGCGCCGCCGGCAAGTCCGCCCAGCTCCCGCTCTACCCGTGGCTGGCCGACGCCATGGAGGGCCCGACACCGGTTTCGGCCCTCATCCACGCCGCCACGATGGTGACGGCGGGCGTCTACCTCATGTGCAGGATCGCCCCCATCCTGCACGCCGCCCCCGACGCCGCCCACGTCGTCGCCATCGTCGGGGCGGCCACCGCCTTCCTCGGCGCCACCATCGCGTGTGCCCAGAACGACATCAAGAAGATCCTGGCGTACTCGACGATCAGCCAGCTCGGCTACATGTTCCTCGCCGCCGGGGTGGGCGCGTACGTGGCCGCCATCTTCCTCATGCTCACGCACGCCTTCTACAAGGCGCTGCTCTTTCTCGGCGCCGGCTCGGTCATTCACGCCATGGACGACGACCAGGACACGAAACGCTTCGGCGCCCTCGCAAAGCTCATGCCGGTCACGTCGATCACCTTCCTCATCGGGTGGTTGTCGATCGGTGGTGTGCCGCCGTTCTCGGGTTTCTTCTCGAAAGGCGACGTCCTCGAGAACGCCTACGCGTTCAGCCCGGTCCTCTACGCCGTCGCCGCCCTCACCGCTGTGCTCACGGCCTATTACCTCGGGCGCTGCTACCTGCTGACGTTCTCCGGCAAGCAGCGCTGGACGGAAGCTCGCCCGACCGGGGACGACCTTCACCCGCACGATCCGGTCTGGGTCATGAGGCTGCCGCTCGTCGTGCTGGCGGCCGCCTCCGTCATCGCCGGCATCATCAACCTGCCGGTGCACCCGCTCGACTACCTGGCGCGGTGGCTCAACCCGGTCGTCGGCTCCGAGCTGTTGCAGCTGCACTTCTCGACCGGGACCGAGTGGGCCTTCGCTCTCGGTGATGCCGTGCTGGCCGGCCTCGGCGTCGCCGTCGCCTTCGGGGCCTGGGGCCGGACGGCCGAGCGCCCCGAGCTCGAACCGGCCTTCCTGCAACGCGCCTGGTACATCGACTGGGCCTACGACCATGTCCTTGCCCGCGGCTCGACCGAGCTCGCACAGGTGACCTCCGACGACGTCGAGACGAAGGTCATCGACGGTGCCGTGAACGGTTTCGCCGGCCTCATGGCGGCGTCGGGCCGGCGCCTGCGCCGGCTGCAGACCGGTTACGTCCGCAACTACGCCCTCGGGCTCATGGGCGGGCTCGTGCTCGTCCTCGCCTACGTCGTCGCCCGAGCCGCCTCATGAGCTCGTTTCCCTACCTCACGGTCCTCGTGCTCGTCCCCGCAGTGGCGGCGGTCGTGCTGCCGATCATCACGTCGCTCGTCACGCCCGACAACCCTGCGGCCGAGCGGCGAGTCGTGCAGGCCGTCGGTTGGGCCGGCGTCCTCGTCACCCTCGGCATCTCGATCGCCGTGCTCGTGAAATTCACGAGCGGCTCGGGTGGCTTCCAGCTCGTCTCCAGCCACGCCTGGATCTCGTCGCTCGGGATCCGCTGGACCCTCGGGGTCGACGGCATCTCGCTGTTCCTCGTGCTCATGACGACCGTGCTCTTCCCGATCGCACTCGCCGGCGCCGGCGAGCGGCGAAACGACACCACCTTCGTCGCCTGGCTCCTCCTCCTCGAGGCCGGCTGCCTCGGGAGCTTCCTCTCCCTCGACCTCCTCATCTTCTTCCTCTTCTTCGAGCTCACCCTCGTACCCGTCTACTTCATCGTGGCCGCCTTCGGCCACGAGCGCCGCGGGTACGCGGCGACGAAGTTCTTCCTCTACACCCTCGGCGCCTCCGCCTTCCTGCTCGTGGGCATCCTCGCTCTCGTCGCCATCCACGCCGACCAGACGGGCGTCACGACCTTCGACGTGCGGGCGCTCGCCTCGACGCATCTGTCGCCGACGGCCGGCGTCTTGCTGTTTCTCGCCTTCACGGCCGCCTTTGCCGTGAAGGCGCCGATCTTCCCGTTCCACACCTGGTCGCCGGACGCCTACCGGGAGTCGCCGGTCGCCGGCACCGTCATCCTCGCCGGCGTGATGGCGAAACTCGGCACGTACGGGATCGTGCGCTTCGACCTCGAGCTGTTCCCGAAGGCGGTCGTCACCCTCGCCCCGTTGCTGTTGACCCTCGGCGTCATCGGGATCATCTACGGCGGGATCGTGGCGGCCGTGCAGCGGGACTTGAAGCGGCTCGTCGCCTACTCGTCGCTCGCCCACATCGGCTTCATCGTCGTGGGAGCCTTCGCCCTGACCGGGCCGGCGCTGTCGGGAGCCGTCTTGCAGATGGTCAACCACGGCGTCTACACGGCGGCGCTGTTCTTGTTGATCGCGCTCATCTACCGGCGATCGGGCAGTTTCTCGACGCGGGATCTCTCCGGCCTGCAATCGAAAGCGCCCGTGCTCGCCGGCATGTTCACGATCGTCATGCTCGCCTCCATCGGCGTGCCGGGCCTGAACGGGTTCGTCGGCGAGTTCCTCATCCTCTCGGGCACGTTCCTCACGCACCGGTGGTGGGCGGTCGTTGCGACCGGCGGAGTCGTCATCGCCGCCATCTACCTGCTGTGGGCCTATCAGCAGGTCTTCCACGGGAAACCGACCGCCGCCGAGGAAGGCTTCAAGGAGATCACCTGGAAGGAGAGCGCCTACATGGCGCCGCTCATCGCCGTGATCGTCCTCATCGGGGTGTTCCCCGGGCCGCTGCTGTCACGCATCACCCCGTCGGTGGACCTGCTCGTCCAGCACGTCGAGCAGGTCGGCCACGCTCGCGTCCCGCCGGCCGGCCAGCCAGCCGCCACGGTGAGCCTGACGAGGGCGCGGGTGGGAACGGGTGAGGCTCGTGCCGGCGCCGACGTGGCGCTGGCGACCGCAGACGTCCCGGCGGCCGGACCCGTGATCGGCGTCAACACCGCCGGCGGCCGTGGAGGCACACGATGAACCTGCTCGCGGTCACGCCCATCGTGACGCCCCACATCGACTACACGGCGATCATGCCGGAGCTGATCTGCATCGGCGGAGCCCTCGCACTGCTCCTGGCCGGGGCGCTCTCGGTCCGCCAGCTCCCGACGGTGCTCTACACCGCCCTGACGGTCGCCATCTCGACGGCCGCCCTCGTCAGCTCGCTCGTGCTCTGGCACATCGTCCAGCTGCACGGGCCCTTCGTGGCCGTGGCGAAGTCGCTCGCCATCGACGGCTTCTCGACGGCCTTTGTGATCCTGGCGTCGTGCATCCTCATCGTGGCCGCCCTCGTGGCCGACGGCTACCTGCGTTCCGAGGGGATCACCGGTCCGGAGTACTACGCCCTCGCCCTGCTGGCAGCGTCCGGCGCCATGTTCATGGCGGCCGCCAACGACCTCATCGTCATCTTCCTCGGCCTCGAGGTGATGTCCATCCCGCTCTACATCCTCGCCGGCTTCGACCAGCGGCGCTCGGAGTCGGGCGAGGCCGCCATGAAGTACTTCGTGCTGGGGGCGTTCTCGTCGGCCATCTTCGTCTACGGCATCGCCCTCACCTACGGTGCCACCGGGTCGACCAACCTCGCCCAGATCGCCTCCTACCTCGGCAACAACGTCCTCACGTCCAACGGCCTGCTGCTGGCCGGCCTGGCGCTGCTGCTCGTCGGCTTCGGCTTCAAGATCGCCGCCGTGCCGTTCCACATGTGGACGCCCGACGTCTACCAGGGGGCACCGACGCCGGCCACCGGGTTCATGGCGGCCATCGCCAAGGTCGGTGGCTTCGCCGCCTTGCTCAGGGTGTTCTTCTCCTCCTTCCAGACCCTTTCCATCGACTGGAAGCCGATCCTGTTCGTCGTCGCCATCCTCACGCTGCTCACCGGCGCCGTCCTCGGTCTCGTACAGCGCGACATCAAGCGGATGCTGGCGTACTCGTCGATCAACCACGCCGGCTTCGTGCTGCTCGGCCTGCAAGCGGGCATCACCGCCGGCATCGCCGCCAGCCTGTACTACATCTTCGTGTACGCCTTCCTCGTGCTCGGCAGCTTCACGGTCATCGCCCTCCTCGGCGCCCGCGGCGACCGTGCGCACGAGATCGAGGGGTACCGCGGCCTCGGCCGGCGCCAGCCCGTTCTGGCGCTGTGCTTCGCCGTCTTGCTGCTCGCCCAGGCGGGAGCCCCCTTCACGACCGGTTTCCTCGCCAAGCTGTACGTCGTCGAGGCTGCCGTGCAGGCGCACTCCTATGCGCTGGCGGTCATCGCCATGCTCTCCGGCGCCATCGCGGCGGCCTTCTACCTGCGCGTCGTCTTCCTCATGTACGGCACCGGCCCCCGCGCCGGTCTGGCGCCGGCGACCGCCGGCGGCGGGGCGACGCCGGAGACCGCCGCCGGACCTGAGCTCGTTGCGCCGGCACCGGCACCGGCGCTGGCCCTCGCCTCGGCTGGGGGCACGGCCGCCGGCGAGACTTCTGTCACCGGCGGGCTGGGTCAGACTGCCGAGGTGGCCGAGGTGGAGGACGCCAGCCTCGTGGGCGACCGGTCGCTCGAGATCCCGGCGACGACTCAGATCGGCCTGTTCGTCACGGTCGCCTTCACGGTCGTGCTCGGAATCTGGCCCGGTCCCCTCTTCTCCTTCGTGCACGCAGCCCGGCTGCTGTTCTGATCCCGCCGGCGGGCGGCGGCCGCCGGGGCGGCGGCTGCGCAGCCGGCGTCCGTGGGATCAGCGCGCCGGCGTCGCCTCGCTCGGCTCGGAAGCTGCCGGCTCGCTCGGCCCTGCCACGCCGGCACTCGGGACGAGGAAGCGCCCGATGATGGGCAGCTCCCAGAAACTCTCCGCCCGCGCGATCGCAAGCGCAGCGGCCAGCGACTGCTCGGCGGAGTCCCACACCACGAAGCGCGGCAGCCATTCCGGGTCGAACTTGGCATTGAAGCGCCACAATGACTCGATCTGCATGGAATCCGACATGCGCCGCAGCACCCATCGCTCGACCTTCGTGCCCGCCTCGCCGGCGAGAACGGCACGCATCATGGCGAAGTTGAGGCCGAGGCGGGAGTAGCCGGCCTCGCGCAGATGCTCCATCGTGCGCACGAGGATGAAGTCGAACAGACCGTTCGGGTGCTCGCCGTTGTCGCGGCGCATGAGGTCGAGCGAGTAGCCGCCGATGCCCGGCGCCGGCACGAACTGGCAGAAGGCCACCGGGCGGCCGGCGGGATCGGAGGCAACTGCGAGCAGGAGTCCCTCGTCGTGGGGATCGAAGATGCGGCCGAGCGTCATCGAGAAACCCCGCTCGACCCCGCCCCGCCGGCTCTGTGTCATGACCGACCGGAGCGCCTCGGCAAGGGCGGCGTCGCAGTCGGCCGGGTCGTGGAAGGACAGTGAGTAGCCGTACTTGGCGATGCGGTTGACCGCCTGGCGGAGGCCCTTCTTCGTCCCGCCCTGCAGCGAGAGCGTGCGGACGTCGACGACGCCCTCGTCGCCGATGTAGAGGTCCCGCATGCCGGACTGGCGGTAGATCGGCAGCCAGTCCTTGCCGGCAGCGAGGATGGCGATGGCCCACCCGTGCTCGTCGGTAAAGCGCCGGAAACCCGCCCACAGCCGCTCCCGCTCCTCCGGCGGCCCGATCGGGTCGGGCGACACGAGGCAGACCCCGGACCGGATGGCGTAGGCGATGACGCTGTCGCGGTCGAAGAAGTGCTGTTTGTCGCTGCGCAGGGCGAAGTAGTCGAGCGTGCCGCTGCCTCTCCGGGCGACGACGTCGCGGGCTCGCTCGAAGTCGGCCACGGCCTCCGCCTCTGCCTCCGCCTCCGCCTCGGCAGCGGCCGAAGCGGCAGCGTCGCCGGCGCCGTTGGCCCCGATCTCGGGAAGGGCTGGGGCAGGACTCAGCCCGATCGTGTCGGTGCTGCTGGCGGGCCGGCGCGCCAGCCGCCGGTCGACGACGGGCCGGAAGACGAGCAGGAGGGCGACAGCCGCCAGACCGAGCCCGACGGCCAGCAGGGCCGGGCTGAGGAAGTCACCGACGGCGTCGGGCAGGTTCACGGGGCTGAGACCGACGAGGCCGCCGGCGGCAGCGAGGAAGGCCGAGCCGAGCGGGAGCGACTGCACGTTGTGATGGTGCAGCTGATTGCGGTCGATGGCGACGCCGAACCAGAGCACGATGGTCGTGAAGAGCGTGACGCCGACTGCTCCGCCGACGAGGGTGAGGGCGCCGGCGCGTATCGACGGCGGGTCGTAGCGGGCGCGGAACGAATCGCGCCCCCACCCGAGCCCCGCCAGCACAGCCAGAGCGAAGAGGGCGGGCAGGATCTGCCCGCCGCGCACGACATGCAGGATGGAGGTGAGCGCCTCGATGGTGACGGCGACGAACCAGGCGAGGCGCTGCCCGCGCCGCAGCCCGCGGGCGACCAGCAGGAGGGCGATGCCGGCGAGGGCGTCGAGGGCACCGGCAGCTTCACTGGCGCCGAGGGGGATGTAGCCGAGGTAGGGGTGCAGGCGGCCGCGCACGTGCACGGGCACGAGCGCTGTGACGAGGTCGAGGATGCCGCTCAGGAGCACGACGGTGGCGGCGAGGCGGCGGATGAGCTTGCGGTGGCGGGTCGGGTCGTTGATCGGCGGCCAGCTCTCGCCGGCCGGGTACGAGGCCACGACGGCGAGCTCGAGCGGCGCCCGGCGCCTCCCGAGGGCAAGGCGCTCGAGAACGCTGCCGGCGGGTCGTTGCTGGCGGGAGAGTCGCAACCGCGCCTGCACGCCGTCGCCGCCGCCCTCGATCTCGACGAAGGAGATCTGCTCGTCCCGCACGAACACGGGCGGCATCCCGAGCAGGGCGCGGCGCTCCTCCACGAGCTCGGCGCAGGCCCCTGTATTCGCAAAGAAACCCTTCCCCACACTGGCAAGCTCCGCCCGGAGCGTGTGCCCGGTGACGAGGCCGGCGTAGCCCTCTGCCACGAGCTGGCGGGCGGCGTCGCGGGCTGAGTCGTTGGCGCGGTCGCCCGGCGTGCCGAGGAGGGCGCTCCCGGGGCCCGCCCAGACCCGGTGGTTCACGACGCCGAGGAGGACGGCGATGGCGACGAGCTCGAGCGCGAGCGAGATGGCAACGTCGCGCAAGGTGTGGGCGACGGCATGCAGCCGCTCGCCGAAGAGGGCCACTTCGGGCAGGCGGGCGAGCAAGGCGACGGCGATCGGGATGAGGAGCCACCAGACGTAGCGCCCGAGGCGCCGGTAGGTCAGCCGGGACGTGACAAAGCGCGGGAGGCCGGCGGGATCGGCCAGGCGGTCGATGCCGTCGAGCCAGCCGGACTTCGTCGCCTTGAAGGCGGGGAACAGCTCGGTGATGGCGTGTTGTCCGAGCGGTGTGTCGCGCGGGTCGGTGGGGTCGCCGTAGGCATTGAGCGGGTCGTAGCGCCAACCCGGCTCCACCCGGACCTGGCGGACGCCGGCGTTGGTCTCGATGTTGAGATCGGCCGAGATCGCCACCTCCACGCCCCAGGCGGCCACGGCTGCCATCGTCGGCGGGTCGTAGCAGATCGCCCGGTCGCGGGTGCCCGGCAGCAGGATGATGCGGTGATCGCCGCTGTGCATCCAGCCGGAGAGGACCTCGGCCAGCTCGCCATGGGCGCGCAGCGACCCGGCCAGCTCCTCGTCCGGGTGGTCGGCGAATTCGAAGAGGTTGCCGGCGACCACGAGGGCCCCCGGTCCGGTGATCTCGGCGACCGCTCTCGCCAGCTCGCAGGAGGCCGATGTCGAGGCGAGCGTCGGTGTTGCCGTGAGGAAGAGGTCGCCCGCCACCACGACCCGACCGCCTGCGGGTACGGCGACGCTCGTGCACGACAGGGTGCAATCTTGCGGCGCCATCAGGTCCATCTTGCCACGGCACCCCATCGTGCCTGCATTGACACCGAGGGCCGGCCGGGCTAAGTCTGGCGAATGACGGCAAACGATGGCGCCACCGCGAACGACGTTCCACCGGAAGGCGCAGGCCGAGCGACGATCGAGGACTACCTCGCCGAGGAGCGCACATTCCCTCCCGGAGAGGCGGTGCGTGCGGCTGCGCTCGTCAACTCGTCGGCGGTGTATGCCGCCGGCGCCGACCACGAGCAGTTCTGGGCGGAGCAGGCGGCAGCCCTGACGTGGTTCGAGCCCTGGGAAACGGTGCTCGAGTGGGAGCTCCCCTTCGCCAAATGGTTCGTCGGCGGCAAGTTGAACGTCGCCTACAACTGCCTCGACCGCCACGTCGAGGCCGGCCGCGGTGACAAGGTCGCCTACCACTTCGAGGGCGAGCCGGGTGACACGCGGACGATCACGTACTCCGAGCTCCTCGACGAGGTCGGCCGCTGCGCCAATGCGCTGCGGAGCCTCGGGGTCGAGCGCGGCGACCGGGTTGCGATCTACATGCCGATGATCCCGGAGCTGCCCGTTGCCATGCTGGCGTGTGCCCGGGTGGGGGCGGCGCATTCGGTCGTGTTCGGGGGTTTCTCTGCCGATGCGCTCCGCGACCGGATCGAGGACGCCGAGGCCCGTGTGCTCATCACGGCTGACGGGGGCTGGCGTCGGGGGCAGCCCGTGCGCCTGAAGGCGAGTGCCGACGCCGCCCTCGAGGGCGGGGCAGCCTCGATCGAGCACGTCCTGGTCGTCCGCCGCCTCGGGGATGCCGCCGACGACACCTCGATGACCGAGGGGCGCGACCTGTGGTGGCACGACGTCGTCGCCGGCCAGGACCCCCATTGCCCGGCCGAGGCGATGGACGCCGAGGACCTGCTGTTCCTCCTCTACACCTCCGGCACGACGGCCAAGCCGAAGGGAATCATGCACACGACGGGCGGCTACCTCACTCAGGTCGCCTACACCCACAAGTACGTCTTCGACCACGTGCCCGAGCGCGACGTCTACTGGTGCGCCGCCGACATCGGCTGGGTGACCGGCCACAGCTACATCGTCTACGGGCCGCTCGCCAACGGTGCCACGAGCGTGCTCTACGAGGGGACGCCCGACCACCCGTCTCGCGACCGCTGGTGGTCGATCATCGAGCGTTACGGCGTGACGATCCTCTACACCGCCCCGACGGCCATCCGAACGTTCATGAAGTGGGGTGCCCAGCTGCCCGAGGCGCACGACCTCACGAGCCTGCGCATCCTCGGATCCGTGGGGGAGCCGATCAACCCCGAGGCGTGGATCTGGTACTACGAGCACATCGGAGGAGCTCGCTGCCCGGTCGTGGACACGTGGTGGCAGACCGAAACGGGAGCCATCATGATCGCCCCCCTGCCTGGCGTCACGACGCTGAAGCCGGGTTCGGCGACGTTTCCGCTGCCGGGGATCACCGCTGAGCTCGTGGACGAGTCCGGCGCCGCCATCAGCCGCGGCGGCGGCTACTTGACGCTGCCCGACCCGTGGCCCTCGATGCTGCGGGGCATCTACAAGGACCCGGAGCGCTACGCCTCGACGTACTGGAGCCGCTTCCCCGGTCGCTACTTCGCCGGCGACGGTGCCAAGCTCGACGCCGACGGCTACCTGTGGCTGCTCGGGCGCGTCGACGACGTCATGAACGTCTCCGGGCACCGCGTGTCGACGACCGAGGTGGAGTCGGCCCTCGTCGACCACCCGAGCGTGGCCGAGGCCGCCGTCGTCGGTGCGAAGGACGACGTCACGGGCCAAGGCATCATCGCCTTCGTCACGCTGCGGGCCGGCATCGAGGCCACCGTCGAGCACGGCGAGATGCTGCGGCAGCACGTCTCCGCCAAGATCGGGGCGATCGCCCGGCCACGGACCGTCGTGTTCACCGACGACCTCCCGAAGACCCGGTCGGGCAAGATCATGCGCCGGCTGCTGCGTGACGTCGCCGAGGGCCGCACGCTCGGCGACACGACGACGCTCGCCGACCCGGCGGTGGTGGAGGAGCTTCGGACGCGAGCTGCCGAGGCGCCGGGCGAGGAGTAGGGGGCTTGGGCTGGGCTGGCCTGGGCTGGGCTGGGCTGGGGCTCCGGGGTTGCGGGGCTGCTCAGTCCCGGAAGTTGCCGAACTGGAGGGGGATCTCGAGGTCGGTCGCTTTGAGCTCGGCGATCACGGCCTGCAGGTCGTCACGCTTCTTGCCGATGACGCGCACCTGGTCGCCTTGGGTCTGCGAGCTCACACCCTTCAGGCCGAGGTCCTTCACGAGCTTGTTGATCCGCTTGGCGTGGTCGGAGGAGATGCCGGCGTTCAACGTCGCCACCTGGCGGACTGCGTTGTGAGACGCCTCCTCGATCTTGCCGAACGAGAGGGCTTTCAGCGACACCTGTCGCCGGACGAGCTTCTCCTCGAGCACCTGGGTGAGCGCTCGCAACCGATCCTCGGTGGGGGCGTGCAGGGTGATCTCGTGACCGCTCAGCTCGAGGGACGCCCCGGTGTTCTTGAAGTCGAAACGCGTGGCGACCTCGCGCTGGGCTTGGTCGACGGCATTCCGCACCTCTTGGAGGTCGACCTCGGACGTGACGTCGAAGCTCGGCATGCGAGCAAGCTACCGCAGCCGGCCCCCGTTCCTGCGGGCCCCATGCGGGCCGGCGAGACGCCGGCCGCCGGCGCCGGCCCGGACCGTGTGCACAGAGTGACCGCACAACCCCCTGTCCGGTCACTTCGTGCACACGGTTGGCATGGCGCACCGCCGGCCGCCGGCGCCGGCCCGGACCGTGTGCACAGCGTGACCGCACAGCCCCCAATCCGCCGGAGCGATCACCCCCCTGCGGAGGTCGATTATGGTGTCAGGCCGCGGGTCGGTACCCAAGTGGCCAAAGGGAGCAGACTGTAAATCTGTCGGCACAGCCTTCGAAGGTTCGAATCCTTCCCGGCCCACCGCAAGCTTCTGTCGCGCCCGACGATCGGAGGACCACGTGACGACACCTCAGGTCTTCGATCTCTCGTCCACGTTCGTGCACCTCGGGTTGGGGTCGGTGGCGAGGGAGCTGCCGGGTTTTGAGTGGACGGAGGCGTACCTGTCCGGCTACGAGACGGCGACCGCCGGCGACGGTCCCGACGGCCGCCTCGTCACGATGAGCCCGCAGGCAGAGACGTGGACGCAGTGGGAGCGTCACCCTGCCGGCGACGAGCTCGTCGTCCAGCTCGCCGGCCGCAGCATCCTCATCCAGGACCTTCCCGGCGGCGAGAACCGGCTCGAGCTCAGCCCTGGCCAGGCAGTCATCAACCCGAAAGGCGTCTGGCACACGGCCGACGTCGTCGAGCCGGGCACGGCGCTGTTCGTCACACCGGGGGTGGGGACGGAGCACCGGGAGCGCTGAGCCGCCGCCGGCCTCTCCGTCTGGCCACCGGCACGAGCACGAGGCCGGCGCAGGCAAGGGCGCCGCCGAGCGCCGCCAGCTGACCCGACCGCCACCCCGGAGCGACGTAATCGAACGTCACGACGGAGGTCCCGGCCGGCAGGTCGATCCGGAGCACGAGTCCGTACCGTTCGACCGGCACCGTCGTCCGCCGACCGGCCCGCAGAACGGTCGCCCGCCAGCCAGGCAGGTCGGCGACACTGCGGACGAGGCTCGTGGCCGCCGGCGAGGTGACGCGCACCGTGGCGCTGCCCGTCCACGGATCGCTGGCGAGGACTTCCAGCGAGCCGCCTGCTGTGCTCAGACGGTACGGCGCCGCCGCAGCGTGGTTGACCAGCGTCGAGAAACCCCCCACCCCCTCCACCTCCACCCACCCTCCGGCACCCAGGGCTGCTGCCAGCGGGCCGGACGTCCTGAAGGCAGGTCCGTGGGCGGGCTGCACGACCGGTTCGGCGATCGCCAGGCCGGCGGCCAGGGCGCTCCCACCGCAGGCGAGGCCGGCGGCGGTGACGGGGGACGGGTAGTGAAGCGTCACCTCGGCCGCCCCGCCGGCGACGAGGACCGACGATGCAGTCGTGACTGGTCGTCCGCCGTAGGCGAGGAGCCGGCACGTCGAAGCCACCTGGCCGATGGGTGTAACGCCGCCGGCGCCGGCACCGCTCGATGAGTCGGCGAGGGCGAGCGTCACGGCGGTCACCGGCACGAGCTGCCCGAACCAGCGCACGATCCGGGCGCCGGGGCCGGCCTTCACCGCGCTCACCGGCGCCGTTCCCGTCGTGACGAGCTGGGACGGCAGGGTGAAGATGGCTCGGACTCCGAGCGAGGCCATCGTGCCGTCGGCGAGGGCGGCGGCCGTGACGGCGTCCTGGTTGTGAGTTCCGGTGGCATTCGCATAGGGACCCCAGGTGAGGGAGCCGTAGCCGCCGGCATCGCTCAGCTGGTCGACGACACCGAGGTCGGGAGCGCCGAGATGGTCGAGGGCGAGACCGTCGCTGAGGCGGGGGTCGTCGACGAGGTAGCGCCCGCCGGCTCCGGTGAGGGCGGTGACGGAGGCCGCCTCGGTCGGGGAGAGCTCCGAGGCGTACGCAGGAGCGAGGGACGACTGATTCACGTCGAACAAGAGCAGGTCGACGACGACGAGAGCGGCGACGAGGACGCTTCGCCGGCGTCCGACCAGTGAGGCGCCGAAGAGCAGGAAGGCGGCAGCCGCCCCCGCCAAAAGAACGCTGATCAGCAGGACAGGGAGGTCGCCGGCGAGCGTCCAGCCGGTGCCGGCGTGGGCGACGAGAGCGCCGCCCGCCGGCTTGCCCGTGACGACGGTTGCGACCACGACCGCGACGATGCCGGCGAGGGGCACCAGGCCGGCGGCGACCTGACGGCTCGACGGGTGCAGCCGGAGGAGCGAGTCGATGAAGTAGCCGCCCAGCAGTGATGCGGCCAGGGCGAAACCGATGAGCGCCCGGCTCGGCAACCGCTGATCGCCCACGACGGGCAAGGAAGCGATCACGTGCTCGAGGGGAGTGTGGTCGCCGGAGACGAGCAGCAGGGCGACCGCCACGACGACGAGCCAGACGCGCCAGCGCCAGGCACCCTGCTGGCGCCAGGACACGAGCATGACGAAGACGGCGACGAGGGCAAGCACGCCCGGGTAGGCGTCGACCTCGGCGAGCGGGAAGGAGCCGCCGAAGGCCCTGGAGCCGATGACTCCGCCACCGAGCACGTGAGGCACGAGCAGCTCGAGGAAGTTCGCCCAGTTCAACGATCCGCCGGAGATGAAGGCAAAACTGGGATGGGCGCGCTCGGAGGCGGCGACGAAGTCGGCCGAGGGCCACCACTGCAACGCTCCGACCGCCACGCCGGCGATGGCGCCGCCGATCGACCACCACATCAGCCGCAGCCGGCCCATGGCGCGGCGCCCCGGCTCGCACGGCTGCAGCAGGAGGTGGAGGAGGTACGAGCCGGCGATGACGGCCGTGTCGACGATGATGTCCGGGCTGCCACACAGGCAGATCCATGCAGCGCAGGCGGCCAGCAACAAGCAATGCAGCCGGCGGGAGCCGGCGGCCCTCGTCGCCAGCCCGTCGACGGCGACGAGCATCCAGGGGAGCGCGGCGGCCGCCGCCGCGAAGTCGATGTGGACGATCTGCGAGCTGACGAAACCCCCCAGCCCGAAGCAAGCTCCCCCGAGCGCAGCGGCCATCGACGAGCAGCCGGTCCGGCGCAGGAACAGCTGGGTACCGATCGCAGCGGCCGCCAGAACGAGGATCTCGCCGACCACCCAGGCCGCCAGCGGCGGCAGGATGGCGAAGAGCCACGTGATGGGAAGTAGCGCATGCGCATTCGTGCCGCCGAGGAGCGGCGTGCCCGACCAGAGGAAGGCGTCGTAGAGGGGAAGGTGCCCGTGCCGCAACACCTGTCCGGTGAGCTCCTCGAGGGGAGCGTTCTGGACGAGGTCGTCGCCCGTAATGAGCGGGTAGCCGGCGGCGGCGGCCGCCACGAGCACGACCGTCGGGCTCGCGACGAGCACGGCGGCTGCGAGAGAATCTGCCCGGTTCCACCCCGGAATCGGCAGATTCTCGGTCGTGGGCACGGCAGATCGTAAGGCCCGAACCCGCCAGGCGGCCGGAAGGGGCGCGCTGATACGATTTCGACACACAACCGCTGGAGCCGCCCGGGCTCTCCGTGGCGTTCGCGCGAGGGATGAGCGGCCGGGTCCACCCGGCTCATCGTCGGTCGGCGACGCCGCACATCGGAACGCGACAGGACGAAATGAGGACCTCGGAACGCCTGAGCGGCGACGCACCCTCGGAGGGTCGCGGACACGCGTTCGGGGACCGGGCCCTGGCGTTCCTCCGGCGAGGTTGGCACGCGGTCGGCTGGCTGCGGATGCCCGAGCCGGAGCCCGAGCCGTACGTGGAGGGGGAGACACAGGTCGCCCGCTCGTTGTTCTGGACCGGCTTGATCGGGGCGGTCGGTTCGCTGCTCGTCCTCTGGGGCGCTTCTCAACCGACTTCGCCCTTCACGTTGAACCACGCCACGTTGAAGACGGTGGGCGATCCGGCGCTCCAGGTCGGCGTGCGCCTGTGGTATTTCGGAACCGGCACGCCGAGGGGCAACGTGCTCTTCGGCGTCGTGGCCGTCTACGCCGGCATGTTCCTCATGATCCGCGCCTGGCTGGCCGTCACCCGTCTGACGCGTCTGCATCCAGGCATCCCCGTGAGGCATTTCATCCCCTTGTTCGCCGCATGGCTGTTGCCGTTGCTCGTCGTGGCGCCGCTGTTCAGCCACGACGCCTTCAGCTACGTCGGTCAGGGCGAGGAGGTGTCGCGGGGGATCAACCCCTACATCTACCCGCCCTCGATTCTCGGCACGGGCGGCAACGTCTACGCCGATCTGGTCGACAAACTCTGGGCAAACACCACCTCGCCGTACGGACCGGTGTTCCTCGGGCTCGCCGGCCTCATCGTCACCGTCGTCCATCACAACGAACTGGCGGCGCTCCTCGGCTTCCGGTTGCTCGCCGTCTTCGGCGTCGTGCTCCTCGGTATCTTCATTCCTCGGCTCGCCCGCAGTTACGGCCGGGACCCGGCCAAGGCCTTCGTGCTCGTCGCCCTCAACCCGCTCGTGCTCTTCCACCTCGTCGCCGGCGAGCACAACGACGCCCTGATGATGGGTCTGCTCGTGGCCGGCCTGTCGCTGGCTCGCGAGCGCCATCCCATCATCGGGATCGTGCTGTGCACCCTGGCCGGGCTCGTGAAGGCCCCCGCCTTGGCGGGCGTGATCTACATCGGCTGGGACTGGGCGGGGATCGGGGTCGAGTGGAGGGCGCGCGTCCCGACGGTGGCGAAGGCTCTCGCCGTTTGCAGCGTCACGATGGTCGGAGTCACCTATGCGGTCGGCCTCGGGTGGCGATGGGTCGTCGGCCTGCTGTTCAACCCGGGGAGCTTGAACTCATGGATGGACCCGGCGACGGGCATCGGCGGGCTCGTTGCCCGCATCGTCAACGGCGTCGGCCTCGGCGAGCACTCAGGGATCATCGTCGACGTCTTCCGAGGCCTCGGCCTCACGGCCGCCGGCATCATCGCCATCGTTTTGCTCCTTCGCTCGGACGGCGGTGTCGCCAGTCTGCGGGCGATCGGTCTGACGCTGCTCGCCGTCGTTGTTCTCGGCCCGGTCGTACAGCCCTGGTACCTCGTGTGGGGCATCGTCCTGCTCGCCCCGATCGCCGAACGCCGCATTCGCATGCTGCTCGTCGTGCTGTCCTCGGTGATGTCCTTCCTCGGACTGCCCGGTGGGCGAATGCTCGTGAGCCACTTGCAGCGGTCCGGCCCGCTCGTCGTGCTCGCAGCGCTGGCGGTGCTCGCGGCTGTGGCCGCCCTGTCGTTTGCGCCCCGGTTACGGCAGCTCGTCGTGCAGCGGCGATCCGGGTCCGCAGCCGGAGCGGTGCCCGGCCCAGCCTCGTGAGGCGGGCGCGCCCCTTGGGCGCCCCGACGCGGCACGCTGTCGCAGTCCAAAGGATGGACGGTTCCTCGAGATGGGAGCGATCGTGAACGCCGATGCAGTGCGAGTGACGAGCGACGGTCCGGTACTGACGGTCGTCATCGACCGGCCGGAAGTGCGAAACGCCGTCGACCGGCCGACCGCCGACGCCCTGGCTTCGGCGTTCCGCCACTTCGACGAGTCGCCCGAGCTCTGCGTGGCCGTATTGAGCGGGGCAGGCGGGACGTTCTGCGCCGGCGCCGACTTGAAGGCCATCGCCGCCGGCTCGGGGAACCGGGTGGACACGACCGGCGACGGGCCGATGGGCCCGACGCGCCTGCGCCTGTCCAAGCCGGTGATTGCCGCCGTTTCGGGCCACGCTGTTGCCGGCGGGCTCGAGCTCGCCCTCTGGTGCGACCTGCGCGTGGCGGACGAGACGGCCGTGTTCGGCGTGTTCTGCCGCCGATGGGGCGTTCCCCTCGTCGACGGCGGCACGGTCCGCCTCCCGAGGCTGATCGGCACGAGCCGGGCGCTCGACCTCATTCTCACCGGCCGGGCCGTCGGCGGCGCCGAAGCACTCGCCATCGGACTCGCCAACCGACTGGTTCCCGCCGGCGAGGCGCTGGCCGCAGCTCAGCAGCTGGCGGGCGAGCTCGCCGCCCTCCCCCAGGACTGCCTTCGCTCCGACCGGCTCAGCGTGCTCGAGCAGGAGGGCCTGGGGGAGGCCGAAGCGCTCGTGAACGAAGTCGGCCACGGTATTCCCGTGCTCGGCGGGGCGCTGGCGGGCGCCGCCCGCTTCTCCGCCGGCGCCGGGCGCCACGGGGCGCCGGCCGGCGAGACGCAGCCCGCCTGAGGTCCGTACGCCCAGCGTGGCCACGGGGCGCCGGCGCTGGCCGAGGCGCCCTCCGCCTGAGGTCGTGGCGCCCAGCTGGGCCACGGGGCGCTGGCCGGCGAGGCGCCCTCCGCCTGAGGTCGTGGCGCCCAGCTGGGCCACGGGGCGCTGGCGCTGCCCGAGGCGGCGGGCAGGGTTAGAGCATGCGTTGGGCGAGGGCGACGTCCAGCCAGCGCCCGAACTTGCGCCCGACTTCGCGCTCGATGCCGATGATCTCGAAACCGCAGGCCTTGTGCAAGGCGATGGAGGCCTGCTGCTCGGTGATGATCCGACCGATGACGGAGTGGAATCCGTGGGAGACGGCCGCTTCGACGGCCCCGGTCAACAGCAGGCGCCCCACGCCTCGGCCGCGATAGCCCTCGGCGACGTAGACGGAGTCCTCCACGGCGGTGGCGTACCCGGGTCGAGGGCGGTAGGCCGACAGCGAGGCGAACCCTGCGACGACCCCGTCTGCCTCGGCCACGAGCACGGGGTAGACGCCGGAATGGCCCGCCATCCACGTCTCCTGGTCGCTCGGGCTGCGGGGCACGAGGTCGAGCGTGGCGGTCGAGGTCAACACCTCGGTGTTGTAGATGAGGCGGATCGACTCCGAGTCGATCTCGAGCGCCCGACGCAAGAGCATGGCGGCCGATCGTAGTGATAGCCGGTGGTGGAACCGGTATGATCTCGGCGCGTACATGCCCGCTGGGTGATGTCGCCCCCTTAGCTCAGTCGGCAGAGCACAGCCATGGTAAGGCTGGTGTCGTCGGTTCGATTCCGACAGGGGGCTCCCTCGAGCCTCACCAGGGCTTCAGGGCGGCGTAGCTCAGCTGGTAAGAGCACACGGCTCATAATCGTGGGGTCGCGGGTTCGAGTCCCGCCGCCGCTACAACACGCAGTACTCCCGATGCGCAGCGACCGAAGGATCGAGACAGATGGCAAAAAATGAGAAGCGCGTGCAGGTGACGCTCGCCTGTGAGGTCTGCAAGCGGCGCAACTACATCACGACGAAGAACAAGCAGAACGACCGGGAGCGGATCGAGATGAAGAAGTACTGCCGCTGGGAGCGGCAGCACACCCTCCACAAAGAGACTCGCTGAGCATCAGCGCCTGCGGGTGGTGTCCGTGAGCGCCCTCCGAGCCCTCGACGCGCAGCGTGTCGAGGCTCCATGGACCGACCTCGATCACCCGGATCGCGGGCGGCCGGCGCCGGCCGAACACACCGAGGCCCTCGTCGAGCGCGCTCGTGCTGGCGACACAGCCGCCTTCGAGGAGCTCGTTCGCATCACCTCGCCGGCGTGTTACGCCCTGGCCCTGCGCCTCGTGGGCAACGAGCACGATGCCCGCGATGTCATGCAGGACGCCTATTTGAAAGCCTTCAGGGGGCTGAGGCGGTTCCGGGGGGAGGCGGGTTTCTCGACGTGGTTGCACCGCATCACGGTGAACTGCGCCATGTCGCTGCTCAGCCGCCGCCAGAAGGCCTCCTGTGACCAGCTCGACGACTTCGGCGACGCCGCCCAGCTGATCGAGCAGGGGGCCGAGGGCAACCCCGAGTCGGCCGCCAGCACGGCGGACGACCGTGAGCGTCTCGTGGCGGCGTTGGGTGAGCTGCCCGATCCGCTGCGGCTCGTGGTCGTGTTGCGCGACGTCTACGACATGTCGCATCGCGACATCGCCAAGGAGCTGGGCATCAGCCAGACGGCCGCCAAGGTGCGCCTGCACCGGGCACGCCGGCGGCTGCGGGAGCGCCTGTTCCCAGGCCGGCGGCCCGAGACGGGAGAGCCGGCCCCGGACGAGGGTGACACGGCAGCGGCAGTCGTCCTGCCTCCGCCGGCCGTGGACGAGCCGGCGGCGGCCGCCTGGGAGCACTCGGCGTGAGCCGGCTGGCCGGGGCGGCCGACGCCGTCGTCGCCACGGGGCGGAACTGGGCCTCGATCGCCCGCCCGCGTCGCCGCCTGGCGATCGTGAGTTGCGCCGAAGTCGTGGCGGAGCTGCCTCGCATCCTCGACGGGGGGCTGCCGGCGACGGCGCCGCTCGTCTCGCACGTGGAGACCTGCCTGCGGTGCCAGGCGGAGCTCGCTCGCTACCGCCGGCTCGTGCGGCTGCTTCACCAGCTGGCCGCCACGGAGATCGAGCCACCGCCTGGCGTCGTGGCCGACGTGCTCTCCGTCGTCGGCACAGTCGCCCAGCGGCGGATGATCCGATCGGTGCTCACGGGTCGCAGCCTCGCCTACGCCGGAGCCGTCGTGGCAGCCGGCGGCGCTGCGACGGGTTTGGTGGCGCTCGCACGCGCCCATGCCCGCCATGTAGTGCCGGCGGGAGCTGGTGCTATCGTGATGGTGCCCGGGATGCTCGGTGCTCAGCCCCGTGGCGGGCGAGAACGCCCACGCTGAGGGCAGTAGCTCAACTGGCAGAGCACCGGTCTCCAAAACCGGCGGTTGGGGGTTCGAGTCCCTCCTGCCCTGCTCAACCTGCATGTCAAGTGTTTTGCCCTGCTCCTTATCGAGCCGAGGTCAGTGAGTGAACAGAGAAACAAAGCGTCTGCTACAGCGGCAAGGACAGCTCGGGCCCGATGGCGCCCCGGCGGCGCCTTCGCGCGATCGCGCCGCTTCGGCGGCAGCGCGCGTGACGGCGGCCGAGAAGGCGGAGCGCCCGACGCTTCCGAAGCGCCTCGCCGAGTACCTGCGCGAGGTTCGCATCGAGCTCGTGAAAGTCGCCTGGCCGGGGCGGGCAGAGGTCATCAAGTACACGATCGTCGTGTTCTGCACGGTCGTGCTGCTCACGAGCATCGTCTTCGGCCTCGACGCCTTGTTCGCCAAGGCTGTGCTCGTGCTGTTCGGCAAGTGATGCGAGAGAGCGAGATGAGAACGTGACCGAGGCTGTTTCTCCCGCGAGCCGTGCGCCCGGCGTGCCGCTCCGGGCGGCCGAGTTCCTGCGCCAGGTTCGCGTCGAGCTCGTGAAAGTCGCCTGGCCAGGGCGGGCCGAGGTCATCAAGTACACGACCGTCGTGTTGTGCACCGTTGTGCTGCTCACGGCCGTCGTCTTCGGGCTGGACGCGTCGTTCGCGAAGGCTGTGCTAGTCCTGTTCGGCAAATGATCGAGACGAGAACTGTGAGTAACGAGCCCATCGATTCCGACGACGACCTGACCGACACGTCCACATCCGGGGACGGCGGGGCGGCCGACGACACCTCGGTTGCCGTCGAAGCCGAGGTCGAGGCCGAGACCGAAGCCGAGGTCGAGGCCGAGGTCGAGGCCGCTGTAGAAGCCGAAGTCGAGGAAGTCGTCGAGGAGGCGGTCGAGGCCGAGCTGGCCGTCGAGATCGTCGAGGCCATCGAGGTCGAGGAAGCTGTGGAGGCCGTCGAGGCCGAAGCCGCACTGGAGGCGGTCGAGGCCATCGAAGCGATCGAGAACGAAGCCGAAGCCGAGGACGAAGCTGAAGCTGAAGCCGAAGCCGAGGACGAAGCCGAAGCCGTCGAGCTCTTTGCCGACGACGAGGACTCCGACGAGGATGACGAGCCGGCCGAGCGGCCACCGAGCCCGTACGACCGGCCGGGTCGCTGGTACGTCGTGCATACCTATGCCGGCTACGAGAACAAGGTGAAGTCGAACCTCGAGAGCCGCATCTCGTCCATGAACATGGAAGACCGCATTTACGAGGTCGTCATCCCCATGGAAGAGGTCATCGAGGTCAAGAACGGCAAGCGAGTGCCGGTCCAGCGGAAGGTCTTCCCTGGTTACCTGCTCTGCCGCTGCGACCTCGACGACGACTCGTGGTCGGTGATCCGCCAGACGCCGGGCGTGACGAGTTTCGTCGGGCCGGGCACCAAGCCGACGCCGCTGCCCCGCTCCGAAGTGGAAGCGATCCTGCAGGTCAGGCCCGAAGGCGTCGAGGGTCAGAAGCGTCAGAAGCCGCGCCTCGAGCACGAGGTCGGCGAAACCGTCCGGGTGAAAGAAGGCCCCTTCGCGGACTTCTCCGGCCAGATCGCGGAGATCAACGAGGACCAGCTGAAGCTGAAGGTCCTCGTCAACATCTTCGGCCGGGAAACCCCGGTCGAGCTCGAGTTCAGCCAGGTCGCCAAGCTCTAGGCGCAAGCCGGAGCCGGGCACACAAAGGAGAAGGCGCACCACCATGGCACGTCGCCGTGTAACCGCAATCGTCAAGATCCAGCTGCCCGCAGGGGCAGCTACCCCCGCGCCTCCCGTCGGTACGGCCCTCGGGCCGCACGGCGTGCAGACCATGGAGTTCTGCAAGCAGTACAACGCCGCCACCGAGAACCAGCGCGGCACGATCATCCCCGTCGAGATCACGATCTACGAGGACCGGACGTTCACGTTCATCCTCAAGACCCCGCCCACCACGGTGCTGTTGCGAGAGGCCGCCGGTGTCGAGAAGGGCGCCAAGCTCATCGGTCGGGAGATCGTCGGCTCGGTCAGCGACGCCCAGCTCACCGAAATCGCAGAGAAGAAGATGCCGGACCTCAACGCCAACGACCTCGAGGCCGCCAAGCGGCAGGTGGCCGGCACGGCGCGGTCGATGGGCATCTCGGTCGGCTGAGAGCGCAGACCAATGAGCACCGAAAGGGATCCGAAGTGACGACAGGAAAGCGCTACGACGACCTGATGAAGCGGATCGACCGCACCAGGCTGTACACGCCGCTGGAAGCCATCGACCTCGTCAAGAGCGTCGCATCGGCGAAATTCGACGAAACGATCGAGATGGCCGTCCGTCTCGGCGTCGACCCTCGACGGGCCGACCAGATCGTGCGCGGCTCGCTGGCGCTGCCGGCCGGGACCGGCAAGACCAAGCGCGTAGCGGTCTTCGCAGCCGGCGAGCCCGCCGCCGAAGCTCGGGCAGCAGGCGCCGACGTGGTCGGTGCCGACGACCTCGTTGCTCGCATCGAGAAAGAGGGTTTCCTCGACTTCGACGTGGCCATCGCCACGCCGGACATGATGGCCCAGGTGGGTCGCCTCGGCCGGGTGCTCGGTCCCCGTGGCCTGATGCCGAACCCGAAGACGGGCACGGTCACGACTGATGTGGCTCGGGCAGTGACGGAGTTTCGAGGGGGTCGGGTGGAGTACCGGACCGACCGCGTCGGCAATGTCCACGTCCCCATCGGCAAGGCGTCGTTCGAGCGCGAGGACCTGATCGCCAACTACCGAGCCGTCATCGACGAGCTGCTGCGTGTGAAGCCGGCGGCCGCCAAGGGCCGTTACCTGCGATCGATCACGCTGTCCCCGACGCAGGGGCCGGGGGTCCACATCGACACGCTGAAGGCACGCATCACCGACGAGGAGATGGCCGCCTCGGCTTGAGCGGGTGCTCGCTGGCGCTGAGCTACTGGGCTGGTCTGGCTGCCGTCACGGTCTGCCCTCAGCAAGTTGGCAAGTCGCGACGCCGCACACGTGACCGGCACGACTCGCCACGATGCCGGGCGAGCGCCGGCGGCGGACGTGGGGTGATGGCCCGTCGGCTAACATCTCCGCCACAACCGACTCATCAGTCGCCGAAGACCTCCGGTGCACCGTGTGTGCAGAATGGGCGAAAGCCCGCCTGACGAGGCGAAGTCTGAAACAAGGCTTCCGTTCGTCCGCGCCGCGCGCACCAGGGTCTCCGACCGGGTCACACGATCGCTGTAGTTGCCGAGACGAACGAAGGGAGCACAGGTGGCTGGGCCAAGAGCCGAGAAAGTCGCTGTGGTCGAGGAGGTTCGAGACCACCTCGATCAGTCAGACGCCGCCATCCTCACCGAGTACCGCGGGCTGAAGGTTGGCGATCTCGCCACCTTGAGGCGGGCGCTCCGGGGTGCAGGGACCGAGTACAAGATCTACAAGAACACCCTCGTCCGGCGTGCCACGGCGGACACGGCACACGCTGCCATGGACACGATGCTCGAGGGCCCGACGGCCATCGCCTTTGTGGACAAGGACGTGGCGGCGGCCGCAAAGATCCTTCGCGAGTTCGCCAAGACGCATCCGGCGCTGGTCGTGAAGGGAAGTTTCGTCGGTACCGGCGTCCTCGACGCTCGCACCACGAACGCCCTCGCCGACCTGCCGTCCCGCGAAGTGTTGTTGGCCCAGATCGCCGGCGCCCTCGCCGCCCCGATGCGGCAGTTCGCCGGGCTGCTGAAGGCGCTGCCCCAGAGCCTTGCCTACGGCATCTCCGCACTCATCGACCAGCGGGTGGCGGGGGGAGAGGCGTTGCCTGCTCCTGCTGCTTCTGCTGACTCGGCTGGCGACACTGCTGGCGGGGCCGACACTGGCGCCGCCTCCGGCGGAGCAACCTCCGCCGGCGACGACACCAGCGCCGGCGACGGCGCCGCACCGGTTGCGGCCGAGCCCGAGGCCGCAGCAGCGCCCGAGCCCGAGGCAGCGGCAGAACAGCCCGAGGTGGCAGCGGAGGCCGAGCCTGAGGTCGCCGCAGCAGCAGAGCCCGAGGCATCAGCGGAGCCCGAGGCGGAGCCGGAGCCAGAGCCCGAGCCCGAGGCAGCAGCAGAGCCCGAGCCAGAGTCCGAGCTGGAGCCAGAGCCCGAGGCAGCCACGGAGCCCGAGCCCGAGGCCGCAGCAGAGCCGGAGGCAGCAGCAGAGCCAGAGCCCGAGGCATCAGCCGAGCCCGAGGCGGAGGCCGCGGCCGACGAGAGCGCCGGCGCAGAGGCTGCGGTGAGCGAGGGGAGGGTTTCGTCCCCCGAGGTCACCGAAGCCGCTGTGCCCACCGACGAGTCACCCACCGAATAGTTCGCACAACCAACCACGAGTAGCAACGACAGGGAGCAATGATGGCAACCAAGGAAGAGATCCTCGACGGCATCTCGAGCATGACGGTTCTCGAGCTCAGTGAGCTCCTGAAGGAGTTCGAGGAGCGCTTCGGCGTCACGGCCGCCGCCCCGGTCGCCGTGGCCGCCCCGAGCGGCGGCGGCGCAGCCGAGGCTGCCCCGGCAGAAGAGGAGCAGGACGAGTTCGACGTCATCCTCACCGCTGCCGGCGACAAGAAGATCCAGGTCATCAAAGAGGTGCGTGCGCTCACGAACCTCGGCCTCAAGGAGGCGAAGGACCTGGTCGACGGCGCTCCGAAGCCCGTGCTCGAGAAGGTCACGAAGGAAGACGCCGAGAAGGCGAAGGCCCAGCTGGAGACAGCCGGCGCCAGCGTCGAGCTCAAGTAACGCGAAGCGGCGCCGGCTCACAGCTGCCGCCCAGCGCCGCAGATCGGTCGTTTCTGGGTGCACGTTGGGGACGTATTTGTCCCTTTCATGCACCCAGAAGTGGACCGGCGCCGGCGCTGGCGGGGGACTTGGGTGGAGAAGTGCACCCCCGGTTGCTTCTGGATGGTCGGGCGGGACACACAGAGGTCCCCACCAACCATCCAGAACGTCGGCGCAACCTCGTCAGGGAAAGTTCCTTGACGAATCGGTGCACTTCCCGTACCCTCTCCCGGGGCATGCTGCCCGGGTGTTGCTCGCGCGTCCTCGCGCGAGTATGCTGTCCTGTTGCCGTGCCCTCACCGCGCCTGATTGCAATCTCCTGCCCACTTTGACGCGCGCCCGGACACGGCCCGTCCCGAGTTCCCGGCCGTCTCGTTCTCGCGAGGAGTAGCGCCTTGCCGTCTCGTTCCCGCACGCCGGACCGATTTTCGTTCGCAAAATTGGACGAAGTCCTTCCGCTTCCCGATTTGATCTCCGTACAGCGCGACTCGTTCCAATGGTTCCTTGACCGGGGCCTGGCCGAGACGTTCGCCGACATCAGCCCCATCGCGGACTTCACCGATCAGCTTCGCCTCGAGCTCGAGTTCGACCCGAGCGATGCCGACCTGCGTCCGCCACCGAAATTCACCATCGACGAGTGCAAGGCGAAGGACATCACCTACGCCGGGCCGATCTTCGTGCGCGCCCGCTTCATGAACGCCTCCACCGGCGAGATCAAGGAGCAGACGGTGTTCATGGGGGACTTCCCCATGATGACGGACCGGGGCACGTTCATCATCAACGGCACCGAGCGTGTCGTGGTGAGCCAGCTCGTTCGCTCCCCGGGTGTCATCTTCCAGCCGGGTCGCGACCAGAAGACCATCGTCACCGGCACGATCCACCCCTACCGCGGTGAGTGGATCGAGTTCGACGTCGAGGCCAAGCCGAACCGGGACGTCACCGCCGGCGCCCGCGTCGCCCGCAAGCGGCGGCTCAGCCTGTTCGTGGTGCTGCGCGCCCTCGGGTACGAGGACGAGGCGTTTCTCAACAAGTTCGTGCGCCACTTCGACTTCCTCGAGGGCCAGTGGGAGAAGGAGCGCGAGCTCGTCCCGACCCGTGAGGAAGCCCTCCTCGAGATCTACAAGCGCGCCCGGCCCGGCGAGCCGCTCTCGCTCGAGGCAGCCCGCGTCTACTTCGAGAACGCCTTCTTCAACCCCCGCCGCTACGACCTCACGCGGGTCGGGCGCTACAAGCTCAACCGCAAGCTCGGGCCCGAGATCGAGCGGATCGCCGAGATCCTCGACCACGACCTCGAGCGTCCGGCTCCCGACCAGGGCGTGCTCAGCCCGAGCGAAGTGCTGGCGGCCGCCACCTACATGCTGCACCTGGCCAACGGTGAGCCCGGTTACCGGCTCGACGACCAGGACCACTTCGCCAACCGCCGCATCCGCTCGGTCGGCGAGCTGATCCAGAACCAGGTCCGCATCGGCCTGTCCCGGATGGAGCGGGTCGTGCGCGAGCGCATGACCACCCAGGACGTCGAGGCCATCACGCCGCAGACGCTCATCAACATCCGCCCGGTCGTGGCTGCCATCAAGGAGTTCTTCGGCACGAGCCAGCTGAGCCAGTTCATGGACCAGCACAACCCCCTGTCCGGCCTCGCCCACAAGCGTCGCCTGTCCGCCCTAGGGCCGGGTGGTCTGTCGCGGGAGCGGGCGGGTTTCGAAGTGCGAGACGTGCACACGTCCCACTACGGCCGCATGTGCCCGATCGAGACGCCAGAGGGCCCGAACATCGGCCTCATCGGCCACCTCGCCACGTACGCCAGGGTCAACGAGCACGGCTTCATCGAAACCCCCTACCGCAAAGTGGTCGAGGGTCGCGTCACGGACGACATCGTCTACCTCGCCGCTGACGAGGAAGAGGAGTACGTCATCGCCCAGGCTTCGGCCATCCTCGATGCCGCCGGCCGCTTCACCGAGGACCGTGTCCTCGTGCGCCGCGGCCCGCAAGGTGCCGGCGTCCGCGTGGGAGCGACCTCGACGTCCTACGGCACCACGAGCGAGGTGGACTACGTCCCCGCCGGCGAAGTCGGATTGATGGACGTCTCACCGAAGCAGATCCTGTCGGTGTCGACGGCCCTCATCCCCTTCGTCGAGCACGACGACGCCAACCGTGCCCTCATGGGCGCCAACATGCAGAAGCAGGCCGTCCCGCTGCTCGTGCCCGAAGCGCCCTACATCGGCACCGGCATCGAAGCTCGTGCCGCCCTCGATGCCGGCGAGCTCGTCATCGCAGAGGGCGTCGGAAAGGTGACCGAGGTCGCCGGCGACCACATCACCGTCGAGTACAAGGTGGGTGAGAAGGGTCGTTTCGGCGTGGAGCTCGGCCGGCGGGTCTACCCGCTGTTCAAGTTCCGCCGCTCGAACCAGAACACCTGCATCAACCAGAAGGCACTCGTCTCCGAGGGCGAGGACGTGAAGGCCGGCGACCTGCTCGCCGACGGCCCGTCCACTCACAACGGTGAGCTGGCGCTCGGGAAGAACCTGCTCGTGGCGTTCATGCCTTGGGAGGGTTACAACTACGAGGACGCCATCATCTTGTCGGAACGGGTCGTGCGCGACGACGTGCTCACCTCGATCCACATCGAGGAGCACGAGGTCGATGCCCGCGACACCAAGCTCGGTGCCGAGGAGATCACCCGGGACATCCCGAACCTGTCCGACGACATCCTGGCGGACCTCGACGAGCGCGGCATCATCCGCATCGGCGCCGAGGTCGGCCCGGGCGACATCCTCGTCGGCAAGGTCACGCCGAAGGGCGAGACGGAGCTGACGCCGGAGGAGCGCCTCCTGCGGGCGATCTTCGGCGAGAAGGCCCGCGACGTCCGCGACACGAGCCTCAAGGTGCCGCACGGTGAGTACGGCAAGGTCATCGACGTCCGCGTCTTCTCACGGGACGACTCCCATGAGCTGCCGCCCGGCGTCAACCAGCTCGTTCGGGTCTACGTCGCCCAGAAGCGCAAGATCTCCGAGGGCGACAAGCTCGCCGGACGCCACGGCAACAAGGGCGTCATCTCGAAGATCCTGCCGCTCGAGGACATGCCCCACCTCGCCGACGGCACCCCGATCGACATCATCTTGAACCCGCTCGGCGTGCCGAGCCGGATGAACGTCGGCCAGGTGCTCGAAGGTCACCTCGGCTATGCCGCCCGCTGGGGCTGGGAGGGTCTGCGTGCCTCGCACTCGAGCCCGCTGCCCCCGTCGGTCCGCGGCACCGAGTCCAAGACCCGCCCGAAGACGGATCCGACGGTCTGGATCTCGACGCCGGTGTTCGACGGCGCCCACTGGGACGAGACTGACGAGGCCGGCGACAAGCCCACCATCCAGCACCTCTTCGAGACCCTCGACTCCGACGCCGTGGACGGCAGCGCCCGCCAGCTCGGTCCGGACGGAAAGGCCACGTTGTACAACGGCCGCACCGGCGAGGCCTTCGACAACCCGGTGATGGTCGGCTACGTCTACATCCTGAAGCTTGCCCACCTCGTGGACGACAAGATCCACGCCCGCTCGACGGGCCCGTACTCGATGATCACCCAGCAGCCTCTCGGAGGAAAGGCGCAGTTCGGTGGTCAGCGGTTCGGAGAGATGGAGGTGTGGGCGCTCGAGGCCTATGGAGCCGCCTACGCCTTGCAGGAGCTGCTCACCATCAAATCCGATGACGTCTTGGGACGCGTGAAGGTCTACGAGGCGATCGTCAAGGGGGAGAACATCCCCGAGCCAGGCATCCCGGAGAGCTTCAAGGTGCTCATCAAGGAGATGCAGTCGCTTTGCCTGGACGTCGAGGTCCTCTCGACGACCGGCGAGCAGATCGAGATGCGAGAGCTCGACGAGGACGTGTACCGCACGGCCGAGGAGCTCGGTATCGACATCAGCCGCCCCGAGCGCGGCTCTGACGAAGAGGACGCTCGTAGGGCAGCGGAGAGGGGTTTCTAAGGTGCTCGACGTCAACGACTTCGATCAGCTCCGTATCGGGCTGGCCACCGCCGACGACATTCGTAACTGGTCGCACGGCGAGGTCCGCAAGCCGGAGACCATCAACTACCGCACGCTGCGTCCGGAAAAGGACGGGCTCTTCTGCGAGAAGATCTTCGGTCCGACGAAGGACTGGGAGTGCTACTGCGGCAAGTACAAGCGGGTCCGTTTCCGCGGCATCATCTGCGAGCGCTGCGGTGTCGAGGTCACGCGCTCGAAGGTCCGACGTGAGCGGATGGGCCACATCGAGCTGGCGGCCCCCGTCGTCCACATCTGGTACCTGCGCGGGACCCGGTCGTGGCTGGCTTACCTGCTCATGGGCACCGAAGCCCGTGAGGAGCTGAAGGCCAAGCAACTCGAGAAGGTCATCTATTTCGCCGCCTACCTCGTCACGAAAGTCGACGAGGAGAAGCGTCACGCCGACCTGCCGAGCCTCGAAGCCGAGCTGCAGATCGAGATCACCGAGATCGAGCGCGCCCGCGACCTCGAAGCCGAGCGTCGCCTCTCCGAGCTCGAGAAGGAGCTCGCCGAGCTGGAAGCCGGCGGGGCCAAGGAGTCCGAGCTTCGTGCTCGCCAGCGTGCCGTCGAGAAGGACGTCACCGGTGTGCGCGAGCGCGCCGACCAGGACGTGGCCGTGGCGCGCAAGGCCTTCACCGAGCTCGGCGACCTGCATGCCCGCAAGATCATCGAGGACGAGCTCGTCTGGCGCGAGCTGAAGAGCCGGTACGCCGCCTACTTCGAGGGGGGCATGGGTGCCGAGGCGATCTCGCAGCTCATCGAGCGCCTCGACCTCGACGAGGAAGAGGTCAAGCTCCGCGAGGCCATCGACCCGGTCGAAGGTCACCGGCCGCTCTCGGCCCAGCGCAAGCAGAAGGCCATCAAGCGGCTGAAGATCGTCTCGGCCTTCAACCGCCGCGACGAGAACGGCCGGCGGGCGAACGACCCCCGCGCCATGATCCTCGGCGCCGTGCCGGTGATCCCGCCGGACTTGCGGCCGATGGTGCAGCTCGATGGTGGGCGTTTTGCCACGAGTGACTTGAACGACCTGTACCGCCGCGTGATCAACCGCAACAACCGGCTGAAGCGGCTCCTCGACCTCGGCGCCCCCGAGATCATCATCAACAACGAGAAGCGGATGCTGCAGGAGGCCGTCGACGCGCTGTTCGACAACGGCCGCCGCGGGCGCCCGGTCACCGGACCGGGCAACCGGCCGCTCAAGAGCCTCTCGGACATGTTGAAGGGCAAGCAGGGGCGTTTCCGCCAGAACTTGCTCGGCAAGCGCGTCGACTACTCCGGCCGTTCGGTCATCGTCGTCGGCCCGACCCTCAAGCTGCACCAGTGCGGCCTGCCGAAGCTGATGGCCCTCGAGCTCTTCAAGCCCTTCGTCATGAAGCGGCTCGTCGACACCGAGATCGCCCAGAACATCAAGTCCGCCAAGCGGATGGTCGAGCGCCGGCGCACCCAGGTCTGGGACGTGCTCGACGAGGTCATCAAGGAGCACCCCGTGTTCCTGAACCGGGCCCCGACGCTCCACCGCCTCGGCATCCAGGCCTTCGAGCCGCTGCTCGTCGAAGGCAAGGCCATCCAGATCCACCCGCTCGTGTGTGCGGCCTTCAACGCCGACTTCGACGGTGACCAGATGGCGGTGCACCTCCCGCTGTCGGCGGAGGCTCAGGCGGAGGCTCGCATCTTGATGCTCTCGGCCAACAACATCCTCTCGCCGGCCACGGGGCGCCCGGTCACGGTCCCGTCTCAGGACATGGTGTTCGGGGCGTACTACCTCACGCTCGTCGAGGCCGACGCCAAGGGTGCCGGGCTCGTGTTCCGCAACCTCTACGAGGTCGAGCAGGCCTACGAGACCGGCGACGTCCACCTGCACGCTCCCATCAAGCTCCGCAAGGGGCCGAACGGGTTCTGCTTCCCGATGCGGGGTGCCCGCCACGGGGAGAAGGGTGCGCACGCAGCGGAGGCACCGGCCGACGACATCACCGAAATCGAAACGACCGCCGGGCGCATGTTCTTCAATGCCGCCCTGCCGCCGGGTTTCGGGTACGTGAACGACGTCGTCGGGCGGCGGGCGACGCCCATCGCCACGATCGTCGAGCAAATCGCTGCCCACTACCCGAAGTCGGCGGTGGCCGAGAGCCTCGACCGCATCAAGGACTTGGGCTTCAAGTTCGCCACCCGGTCGGGCCTCACGATCTCCATCGACGACGTGAAGACGCCTCCGGACAAGCAGGCCATCCTCGACCGGTACGAGAAAGAAGCCGAGAAGGCCGAAACCCAGTTCAAGCGCGGCATCATCACCGACGACGAACGGCGCCAGAAGGAGATCGAGATCTGGACCTCGGCCAACTCCGAGGTGGGGCGCGCCATGGAGCGCACGCTCGCCACGATCGCCTTCAACCCCCTCGACATGATGGTGGACTCGGGTGCCCGTGGTAACCCGCAGCAGGTTCGGCAGATCGCCGGCATGAAGGGCCTCGTCTCGAACCCACGTGGTGAGATGATCCCGAGGCCGATCAAGTCGTCGTTCCGTGAGGGCCTCTCGGTGCTCGAGTACTTCATCTCGACCCACGGCGCCCGCAAGGGCCTCGCGGACACCGCACTTCGTACGGCCGACTCCGGCTACCTGACCCGGCGTCTCGTCGACGTCGCCCAGGAGCTCATCGTCCGCATCGAGGACTGCGGCAGCGTCCGCGGCATCTGGATCGAGGACGTCGTCCCGGACCAGGCGGGAAAGCGCAGCTACCTGGAGACGCGCCTGTTCGGCCGTGTCCTCGTGGAGCCGGTCTCGCTCGCCAACGGGCGCACGCTTCCGGTCGGCCTCACCTTGCGCGACCTCGAGCTGGTCGAGCTCGCAGCCGACCCCGTGGTCGACCGAGTGCGGACGCGTTCGGTGCTCACTTGCGAGGCTCCCCAGGGCGTCTGTGCCCTCTGCTACGGGCAGTCACTCGCAACGGGCCGGGAGATCGAGCTCGGCGAGGCGGTCGGCGTCATCGCCGCCCAGTCGATCGGTGAGCCGGGCACTCAGCTCACGATGCGTACGTTCCACACCGGTGGAGTCGTCGGTGAGGACATCACCCACGGCCTCCCCCGTGTCGTCGAGCTGTTCGAGGCACGCACACCGAAAGGTGCCGCCGTGCTCGTGCGCGAGCCCGGCGTCGTGCGCATCGACGAGGACGAGACGGGCCGGCGGGTCACCGTCGTGGCCGAGAACGGCGACGAGCAAGTCGTCACGCTGTCTCCCCGCGCTCACCTCGAAGTCACCGACGGCCAGGAAGTCCACCCGGGCGACGCCCTCGTGGAAGGCCCGAAGGACCCGAAGGAGCTCCTCGAGATCAAGGGCATCCGCGAGACCCAGCAGTACCTCGTCGAAGAGGTGCAGAAGGTGTACCGCGACCAGGGTGTGGCGATCCACGACAAGCACATCGAGCTCATCGTCCGCCAGATGCTGCGGAGGGTCCTCGTCGCCGAGCCCGGCGACGCTCCCTTCCTGCCTGGCGAGCGGGTCGACTCGCAGCGCTACGCGGCAGTCAACCGCGAGCTCGTGCAGGCGTCGCAGCGTCCCGCCGAGGGCCGCCCGGAGCTCATGGGTATCACGAAGGCGTCGCTTGCGACCGAGTCGTGGCTGTCGGCCGCTTCGTTCCAGGAGACGACCCGTGTCCTCACCGAAGCTGCCATCGATGGACGCTCCGACCAGCTCTTCGGGCTGAAGGAGAACATCATCATCGGCAAGCTGATCCCCGCCGGCACCGGCATGCAGCGTTACCGCTCGGTCGAGGTCGACACGCCCGATGCCCAGCGCATGTCGTTCTGGTCGTCGGATCTCGACAGCGGCAGCGAAGGTCTCGAAGGCACGCCTTCGGATCTCGCCGCCTGGCTGCGCGACGTCGGGCGCACCTCGCTCGGCGAAGGCCAGCTCGAGGACGCCTACGACACCAGCGGCTACGGCGCCGGGTACGAGGCGGATCCGGACGCCGGCCCGCTGGCGAGTTTCGGCCCGAGTGACGACGTGCCGGACCCGTACGCCACGCCGACGGAGGAGTTCGACGTGCCAGAGGAGGGTTCGGCTTAGGGCTGGCCTTTCTCTCCTTCTCTTCGCTGACGCGGGGTGGGGGTGGAGCCGGCGAGAAACCTTCGCCTTCTCCACCCCCACCCCGCCGGCGCGTTCGGGGGCCGGTGCGGCCGGCGGGGCGGGGGTTTCTTTGAACCGTGTGCACAGGGTCACCGGACAAGGCCCCCGGCGTTCACTTTGTGCACAAGGTTCGAGCCGGCGCCCCACCAGCCGCCAAGAAACCCCCCACCCTCCCGCGCCGGGCGTAGTCATGAGGTCCACGATGCTCTAGCGTTGCAACGGTGACAGAACGCTCCGCAGGCGACCTGGAACCGAGGAGGGCGATGAGCTCGCCGGCGGTGCCCGAGCCGAGGTTGCTCCGGGTGTCGGACGCCGAACGTGAGGAGATCGTCACGTGGCTGTCGGCCGCCTGCGCCGAGGGCCGGCTCACGCTCGAGGAGATGGGCGGGCGGGTCAGCGCCGCCTACGCGGCCGTGACCAGGGCCGACCTCGAGCCGCTCACGATCGATCTGCCGGCGGCCTCGATGATGCGAGCGCCGCAGACGGCGGCGGGACTGCCCGGGGCCCCGGTTCCGGTGAAGACGAAGCGCAAGTGGTACGTCACGGTCATGGGCCAGCTCAAGCGCGGTATCGTTCGTCTCCCCGACAACACGGTCGTCGTGACGATCATGGGGGAGTCCAAGCTCGACCTGCGCCGGTCGCTCATCGACAGCCCGGAGATCCGGATGACGATGTACCTCATGATGGGCGAGCAGCAGGTCATCGTGCCGGAGGGTGTGGAGGTGGAGGTGACCGGTTTCGTGTTCATGGGCGAGAAACGAGTGGACGTCGACGACATCCGCCCACGGCCCGGCGTGCCCCGCCTGCACATCCGAGTGATCGGGATGATGGGCGAGATCAAGATTCGCACCGAGTAAGCGGCTGGGCCGCGCCGGCGCTCGCGCCGGCGCCGACGACCGCACGGCGCCTGGAAGTCGGTGTGGGCTGGGCGTACCCGATCCGTCCGTCCGGCTCACACCGGCAAATCACGCCGCCGGCGGCCTCAGGTGGTGGGGTGCCGGCGCTGCGGTGGTATAGTCCTATATGCCCAGGCGGGCAGGTATTTCGCGCCTCGGCTACCCCTACGGCGACACAACCTCAAGAGGATTCGCGTGCCCACTATCGCCCAACTCGTCCGCAAAGGCCGAGAAACTCCCAGGACGAAGACGAAGACCCCCGCGCTCAAAGGCGCTCCGCAGCGCCGCGGGGTCTGCACGCGCGTCTACACGACCACGCCGAAGAAGCCGAACTCGGCGCTTCGCAAGGTCGCCCGCGTGCGGCTGACGAGCGGTGTCGAAGTGACGGCGTTCATCCCCGGTGTGGGGCACAACTTGCAGGAGCACTCCATCGTCCTCGTGCGCGGTGGCCGTGTGAAGGACCTGCCGGGCGTTCGCTACAAGATCGTCCGCGGGACCCTCGACACCTCCGGCGTGCGCGACCGCGCCCAGGCGCGCAGTCGCTACGGCACGAAGAAGGAGGCCTGAGTTGCCCCGCAATGGTCCCCCCAAGCGTCGCGAGCTCGTCCCGGATCCGGTCTACCGGTCCGTCCTCGTGACTCAGCTCGTCAACCGGATTCTCTCTCGCGGCAAGCGTTCGCTGGCCGAGCGCATCGTCTACGAGGCGCTCGACGTCGTGAAGGAGAAGACCGGGGCCGACCCGATCCAGACGCTCAAGCGTGCGCTCGACAACACGAGGCCCGAGCTCGAGGTGAAGAGCCGGCGCGTCGGCGGTGCGACTTACCAGGTCCCCGTCGAGGTGCGCCCCCGCCGGGCGACGACGCTGTCGATCCGGTGGCTGACCAACTTCGCCCGCCAGCGCCGCGAGCGCACGATGGCGCTGAAGCTCGCCAACGAGATCCTCGATGCCTCCAACGGCATCGGCGCCGCCGTCAAGCGCCGGGAGGACATGCACAAGATGGCGGAATCCAACAAGGCATTCGCCCACTACCGCTGGTAGCCGTGGGTGCTGGTGTGTAGGGGTGCCGTGCGAGCCGGCTCAGCACCCGCTTCTCCCGGTACCCAGCTTCCAGCAGCACGACTGGCCGCAGCTCCCCGGCTGCAGCCGTCGCGCACGACCGGCTGCGACCGTACGCACCACCAAGCACCGACAAACGCCAACTGACGCAAGAAGAAGACACGAACGACATGGCAACCGCAATCCGCGAATTCCCGCTCGCCAGAACCCGGAACATCGGGATCATGGCCCACATCGACGCCGGTAAGACGACGACGACCGAGCGCATCCTGTACTACACGGGACGCAACTACAAGATGGGCGAGGTCCACGAGGGCGGCGCCACCATGGACTGGATGATCCAGGAGCAAGAGCGCGGGATCACCATCACCTCGGCGGCGACGACCTGCCGCTGGAAGAACACCTGGATCAACATCATCGACACGCCCGGCCACGTCGACTTCACCGTCGAGGTCGAGCGGTCCTTGCGCGTCCTCGATGGCGCCGTCGCCGTCTTCGACGCCGTCGCCGGCGTGGAGCCGCAGACCGAAACCGTATGGCGCCAGGCCAACAAATACGGCGTTCCTCGCATCTGCTTCATCAACAAGATGGATCGCGTCGGCGCCGACTTCGATCGCACCGTGCAGATGATCCGCGACCGCCTCGAGGCGCTCCCGGCTGTCATCCAGCTGCCGGTCGGTGCCGAGGCCAGCTTCCGCGGCGTCATCGACCTCCCTTCCATGAAGGCGCTGTTGTGGGAAGAGGGCATGGGCGAGAAGTGGTCCGAAGAGGAGATCCCGGCCGCGCTCGCCGACGCGGCTGTGGCGGCTCGCCACGAGCTCGTCGACGTGCTCTCGAACTTCGACGACAACATCATGGAGCGCTACGTCGCTGAGGAGGAGATCACCGCCGACGACCTGGCGGCCGCGCTCCGCCGGGCGACCATCGGCAGCCACGTCGTCCCCGTCCTGTGCGGATCGGCCTTCAAGAACAAGGGCGTCCAGCCGATGCTGGACGCTGTCGTGGACTTCCTTCCGAGTCCCGTCGACGTGCCCCCGACCATCGCCACCGACATGAAGACGCACGAGGCGATCACCCGCGAGGCCCGCGACGACGAGCCGTTCGCCGCCTTGGCGTTCAAGATCATGAGCGACCCGTTCGTCGGCAAGCTCACGTACCTGCGCGTCTACTCGGGCACCCTCGAGAAGGGGTCGACGATCCTCAACACGACGAAGGATCGCAAGGAGCGCATCGGCCGCATCCTTCAGATGCACGCCAACCACCGCGAGGACAAGGACGCCATCTATACCGGTGACATCGTCGCCGTCGTCGGGCTCAAGTCGACCTCGACGGGCGACACGCTCTGCGACCCGGCGCACCCGATCCTGCTCGAGACGCTCGAGTTTCCCGAGCCCGTCATCCACGTCGCCGTCGAGCCGAAGACGAAGGCCGACCAGGACAAGCTCGGCAAGGCCCTCTTCGCCCTCTCGGAGGAAGACCCCACCTTCCGCGTGCGCACCGATGCCGAGACCGGCCAGACGGTCATCTCCGGCATGGGCGAGCTCCACCTCGAGATCCTCGTCGACCGGATGCTGCGCGAGTTCAAGGTCGACGCCCACGTCGGCAAGCCTCAGGTCGCCTACCGCGAAACCGTGCGCGACGCCGTCAACAAGATCGAGGAGCGCTACATCCGCCAGACCGGTGGCCGCGGCCAGTACGGGCACGTGGTCATCGACCTCGAGCCCACCGGGCCGGGGAGCGGTTTCGAATTCGTCGACAAGATCGTCGGCGGAGTCATCCCGAAGGAGTACATCGGGGCGGTCGACTCCGGCATCCAGGAGGCGATGAACTCCGGTGTCCTCGCCGGCTTCCCTGTCGTCGACTTGCGCGTGCGCCTCGTGCACGGTTCGTACCACGACGTCGACTCCTCCGAGATGGCGTTCAAGATCGCCGGCTCGCTGGCCTTCAAGAAGGCTTGCCGGGCGGCCCGGCCGGTACTGCTGGAGCCGATCATGGAGGTCGAGGTCGTCACTCCCGACGATTACCTCGGCGACGTCATCGGCGACCTCTCCTCCCGGAGAGGCCGCGTCGAAGGCATGGAGCAGCGTGGCGCCAGCCACGTCGTGCGGGCACAGGTCCCGCTTTCCGATATGTTCGGCTACGCTACCGACCTGCGTTCGCGCACCCAGGGTCGAGCCACGTACACCATGCAGTTCGACTCCTACCAGGAGGTCCCGGAATCGGTGTCGCGGGAGATCATCGCCCGAGTCACCGGCGAGTAACGCCGGGAGCGAGTTGCACCGCTGGGAGAGGCCACACCGGCCCGACCTGGCTGACGAGCCGGACCGCCTGGCGGGGATGACCCGGAGCAAACGGAGCGGTCGGCACCAATGGCCAAGAAGAAGTTCGAGCGGACCAAGCCGCATGTCAACGTCGGCACGATGGGGCACATCGACCACGGCAAGACCACGCTGACGGCCGCGATCACAAAAGTGCTCCACGAGCACAACCCCAATGTCGCCTTCACGGCCTTCGACGAGATCGACAAGGCCCCTGAAGAGAAGGCGCGTGGCATCACCATCGCCATCGCCCACGTCGAGTACGAGACGGACAAGCGTCACTATGCCCACGTCGACATGCCCGGCCACGCGGACTACATCAAGAACATGATCACGGGCGCAGCCCAGGTCGACGGCGCCATCCTCGTGGTGTCCGCCGCCGACGGTCCAATGCCCCAGACGCGTGAGCACGTGCTGCTCGCCCGCCAGGTTGGTGTGCCGTCGATCGTGGTCGCCCTCAACAAGGCCGACATGGTCGAGGACGAGGAGCTCCTCGAGCTCGTCGAGCTCGAGGTCCGCGAGCTGCTGAACTCCTACGACTTCCCGGGCGACGACACGCCAGTCATCCGCATCAGTGCCCTCAAAGCGCTGCAAGGTGACGCCGAGGCGGCCGAAGGCATCATGAAGCTCATGGACACGGTCGACGAGTTCATCCCCGAGCCCGTTCGTGAGCTCGACAAGCCGTTCCTCATGTCGGTCGAGGACGTCATGACGATCTCGGGCCGCGGCACCGTCGTCACCGGCCGCGTCGAGCAGGGCATCGTCAAGGTCGGCGACGAGGTCGAGATCGTTGGGCTCCGCCCGACGCAGAAGACCGTGTGCACGGGCGTCGAGATGTTCCACAAGCTGCTCGACCAGGGCCAGGCCGGCGACAACATCGGCGCCTTGCTCCGCGGGATCAAGAAGGAGGAGGTCGAGCGCGGCCAGGTGCTGTGCAAGCCCGGCTCCATCACTCCGCACACGAACTTCGAAGCGACCGTCTACGTCCTCACGAAGGCTGAGGGTGGTCGGCACAAGCCGTTCTTCGCCAACTACCGCCCGCAGTTCTACTTCCGCACCACGGACGTGACCGGGACGATTCAGCTGCCCGAAGGCACCGAGATGGTCATGCCGGGTGACAACACCCCCATGGTCGTCGAGCTGGGGAAGCCGATCGCCATGGACGAGGGTCTGCGTTTTTCCATCCGGGAAGGTGGCCGTACCGTCGGCGCCGGCCGGGTCACGAAGATCCTCAAGTAAACGGCAGGCGACGACACCATGGCAGAAACCCCCCGTCAGCGGATCCGGATCCGGCTCAAGGCTTACGACCACGAGATCATCGACCAGTCGACGAAGAAGATCGTCGACACGGTCCTCCGGACCCAGGCGAAGGTTCGCGGCCCGGTGCCGTTGCCGACCGAGAAGCACCGCTACACGGTGATCCGCTCCCCGCACAAGCACAAGGACAGCCGGGAGCACTTCGAGATGCGCATTCACAAGCGTCTCGTCGACATCGTGGAGCACACGCCGAAGACGGTCGACTCACTCCAGCGGCTGGATCTGCCCGCCGGGGTGGACATCGAGATCAAGATCACGGCGTAGCGCTCGTCGCGAGCGTTCACGAGTTCGGCGCCTGGCTCCTCGCCTTCGGGCAGGGGCGGGCGCCGAGTCGCGTGCGGGAGCTCCGTCCCGCCACGCGAGGGGGTTTGCCGCTTCGGCGGTGCTGCTATAGTTCCTGTCCTTGGGCCTCGCGCCCATTGTTCTGACGTCCGGGAGCGCCCCGCTACGGGGGACCTTCCGGCAAGCGAAAGAGCGCTCCGTTCCGGTCATACCGGGCGGAGCGTCTGCACGATATGGGCCGAGCAGGGTCCCGGACGTGCGCGAAGGAACCGGTCACCCAGCCGGGCCGTCGTGTGCCCTCCCCGGGCTCCGTCATGCCCGGCACGAGACACCTACAAGGGATGGCACACGAGATGGCCACGAAGGCGATCGTCGGCGAGAAGGTCGGCATGACGCAGGTCTGGGACGAGGCGCAGCGCGTCGTGCCCGTGACCGTCGTCAAAGTCGCGCCCGTACGCGTCGTCGCAGTGAAGACGCCCGAAGGCTCGGGCTACTCGGCGCTCCAGGTCACCTACGGCCAGAAGCGGGCCAGCTTGATCAACAAGCCGGAGACCGGGGTCTTCACCAAGGCTGGCGTCGAGCCGGGCAAGCGCCTCGTCGAGCTCCGGCTCGAGGACACGAGCGGCTATGAGGTCGGCCAGGAGATCGACGCCGGCATCCTCTCGGCCGGCGACAAGATCGATGTGACGGCTATCTCGAAAGGAAAGGGTTTTGCCGGTGGGATGAAGCGCCACAACTTCAAGGGCCAAGGCGCTGCCCACGGCAACCACAAGAAACACCGCGCTCCCGGCTCCATCGGCGGCTGCGCCACGCCGGCCCGGGTGTTCAAGGGCACCCGCATGGCCGGACGCATGGGTGCGAGCCGCGTGACGACCCTCAACCTCGAAGTCGTGGCGGCCGACCCAGAGCGCGAGCTCATCCTCGTCAAGGGCGCCGTACCCGGCCCGCGAGGCGGGATGGTCCTCATCCGCAACGCCGTGAAGGCAGGCAAGTGATGGCGAGCGAGACGATCGACCAAGAGCGCACGACGACGGTGACCGTCGACCGCCACAACGGCAAGGGTGACGTCATCGACACCGTCGAGCTCGACGCCAGCATCTTCGGCGTCGTCCCCAACATCCCCCTCATGCACCAGGTCGTGACAGCCCAGCTGGCGGCACGCCGCCGCGGCACGCACTCGACCAAGACCCGCTCCGAAGTCTCCGGCGGTGGAGCCAAGCCCTACCGCCAGAAGGGCACCGGCCGAGCCCGCCAGGGAACGATCCGGGCACCCCAGTTCGCCGGCGGCGGCGTGGCCTTCGGCCCGAAACCCCGCAGCTACGCCCAGCGCACGCCCCGCAAGATGGTGCGCCTGGCGCTGCACTCGGCCCTCTCCGACCGTGTCAACGAAGGCAAGCTGCGCATCCTCGATGAGTGGCCCTTCGAGATCCCGAAGACGAAGGACGCCGTCAAGGTCCTGAAGGCCCTCGAGCTCGACGGCCGCATCCTCGTCGTGCTCTCCACCGAGGACGCCATCGCCGAGCGCTCCTTCGGCAACCTGCCCGACGTGCACCTCGTCGAGGCCGCCCAGTTGAGTGCCTACGAAGTGCTCGCCAACGACTGGATTCTCTTCACCTCCGCCACGGTCCCCGGCGGAGTGACCGTCGTCGAGGGTTCGGCGCGACCTGCTGTCGACCATTCTGCTGACGACGCTGGCGCCGACGGTGACGACGCTGGACCCGCCTCCGGCGGAGAAACCTCCGCCGGCGACGACTCCAGCGCCGATGACGGCACCACCGACGCCGACGACGTGACCGAGACCTCCGACGAGAGTGTTGATGAGGCTTCCGAGAGCGCTGCGGTCGAAGCGTCCGACGACTCGTCCGACGAGGCCGAGGACGACGTGAGCGCCGAGGAGGCGAGCGACGAGGCGGAGGCGGAGGTTTCTCCGCTCGAAGCCTCGACGGTCGACGACCTCAGCGATGACGAAGCCGAAGACAACGAGGACGAGGAGGAGAGCGAATGACCGACAAGGCGATCCTTCTTCGGCCAGTTGTCTCGGAGAAGTCGTACGCGCTCATGGACGTGGGCACCTACGTCTTCGTCGTCGACAGCCGCGCCAACAAGATCGAGATCCGTGACGCCGTGCAGACGTCCTTCGGGGTGCGCGTGGCGAGCGTGAACACGCTGAACCGCAAGGGCAAGCGCAAGCGGCAACGCAAGATGCAGACCTTCGGTCAGCGTCCTGACACCAAACGAGCGATCGTGCGCCTTGTCGGCGACGACCGCATCGAGCTGTTCGAGGGCTGAGGGGAACGACCATGGCACTTCGCAAGCGCAAGCCGACCAGCCCCGGGCGCCGTTTCCAGTCGGCCTCCGACTTTGCCGAGATCACGAAGACGCGTCCCGAGCGGACGCTCATCGTGCCGAAGTCGGGCACCGGTGGCCGCAACAGCTACGGTCGCAAGACCGCCCGTCACCGCGGCGGTGGTCACAAGCAGCAGTACCGCATCGTCGACTTCCGTCGCGACAAGGACGGAGTCCCCGCCAAGGTGGCGGCGATCGAGTACGACCCGAACCGCAACGCCCGCATCGCGCTGCTGCACTACGTCGACGGTGAGAAGCGCTACATCCTGGCTCCGGCCCGGGTTGCCGTCGGCGACATGCTCCAGTCCGGTCAGGGGGCTGACATCCGCCCCGGCAACGCCTTGCCGATGCGCTACATCCCCGTCGGCTCCGTCGTGCACAACGTCGAGCTGCGTCCTGGGGGCGGAGGCAAGCTCGCTCGCGGCGCCGGCATGAGCGTGCAGCTCGTCGCCAAGGAAGGCGCTTTTGCCACATTGCGCCTGCCGTCGACGGAGATGCGCCGCGTCTCCATCGACTGCCGTGCGACCCTCGGTGAGGTCGGCAATGCCGAGGCCGAGCTCATCTCGATCGGCAAGGCCGGCCGCAACCGCTGGAAGGGCATCCGCCCCCAGACGCGCGGCGTTGCCATGAACCCCGTCGATCACCCGCTCGGTGGTGGCGAGGGCAAGACATCTGGTGGCCGCCACCCCGTTTCGCCTTGGGGCAAGCCCGAGGGCCGCACCCGTCACCGTCACCGCCCGTCCGATCAGCTCATCATCCGCCGCCGCCGCACACGCGGCGCTCGCCGCTAGCGCGCCGGGAGACACATGCCTCGCAGCCTCAAGAAGGGCCCATTCGTCGACGACCATCTGTTGAAGAAGGTCGACGATCTCAACAACAAGAACGAGAAGCGGGTCGTGAAGACCTGGTCGCGTCGTTCCACGGTCATCCCCGACATGGTCGGTCACACGATCGCCGTGCACGACGGGCGCAAGCACGTGCCCGTCTACATCACCGAGTCGATGGTCGGTCACAAGCTGGGCGAGTTCGCCCCCACGCGGACGTTCCGCTACCACGCCGGCCAAGAGCGGGCGGGGAGGCGCTGACGTGCCAGGACTGAAGACGAACGAGCGCCCGGGCACGAGGGCGGTGCTGCGGCACTCGCGTGTCTCGGCCTACAAGGCTCGAGAGGTGCTGAACCTCATCCGGGGGCAGGACTTCGAGCGGGCCGCCGAGATCCTCGAGTTCTGCGAGCGCGACGTCGCCGACGCCATCGGCAAGCTCCTCAATTCGGCGGCAGCCAATGCCCGCCACAACGACGGACTCGACCCTGAGGAGATGTACGTGTCGGCGTGCTTCGCCGACGAGGGAACGACCCTCAAGCGCTGGCGTCCCCGTGCCCGGGGCCGGGCGACGAGGATCCGCAAGCGCACCTGCCACATCACGGTGATCTTGTCCAGGTTGCCCGACGACCAGCTGGCTCGTCGCCGCGCCCGCCGGGCCTCCGAGCAGACCGAGCGCCGCGCCCGCCGCGTGGCCGGCGGCCTCCGCCGCAACCGTGGCGCCGCCGGCGACGCCGGGACGCGCCGCAAGGGCGCCCCGGAGGAGGAAGTGGCGACGAGCGAGGCGCTCGCCGCCCTCGAGGAAGCCCGCGCCCTCGAGACGACGAGCCATCACCTCGAGCTCGAGGCAGAGGCCGGCTCCGCCCTCGACGAGCTCGACCACGACCACGACGAGGACGAGGACGACGCCGACGCCGAGTTCTCCGACGAGCTCGACACCGACGACGACACCGAGGCCGACGAGACGGACGTCACAGACGCAGCAAACAACGAAGACGACGACGAAGCCGACGAGATCGCCCCGGGCGACGGTGGCGACGACGAGGCGGAGGTTTCTCCTCCCGAGTCGTCGACCACCGACGCCGGCACCGACGACCCAGCCGGCGAGGAGAACTGATGGGCCAGAAGGTCAATCCCTACGGCTTCCGCCTCGGCGTGACCACCGACTGGAAGTCTCGGTGGTTCGACGATCGCAACTACCAGGACTCGGTCATCGAGGACTGGAAGATACGCGATTACCTGATGCGCCAGCTCGAGGCAGCCGCCGTCAGCCGCATCGAGATCGAGCGCACGCGTGACCGCCTGCGCGTCGACGTGCACACCGCTCGTCCCGGCATCGTCATCGGTCGCCGCGGGGCCGAAGCCGACCGGCTGCGCCGTCAGCTCGGTCGCATCACCCACAACGCCAACGTGCAGCTGAACATCCAGGAGATCAAGCAGCCCGAGCTCGAGGCGGCGCTCATCGCCCAGGGCATCTGCGACCAGCTGGCCCGCCGCATCAGCTTCCGCCGCGCCATGAAGCGCGCCATCCAGACGGTGCAGAAGGCCGGCGCCCAGGGCGTCCGCGTGCAGTGCTCCGGCCGCCTGGGCGGTTCGGAGATGGCCCGCAAGGAGTCGTACCGCGAGGGTCGGGTTCCGTTGCACACGTTGCGAGCCGACATCGACTACGGGTTTCGCGAGGCTCGGACCAGCACCGGCCGCATCGGCGTGAAGGTGTGGATCTACAAGGGCGACATCCTGCCCTACAAGGTCTCGACCGAGGAGAAGATCTCTCGGGAGGTCGCCATGGCCGTCGGCGAGACCTCGGGGCAGGGACGCAAGCGGATCGTGAGCGCCGGCGGCGGTCGACGCCGGCCGGAGCTGGGTGAGCCCGGCTCGCAGCTCGAAGGCGACGTTCCCCCGACCGATGCCGCCCCGGCCGCCGTCGATGGGGAAGCACCGGTCGTGGTCGAAGGTGCCGACACGGCAGAGACGCCTGAGGCCGCTGCCCCTGCAGCCCCCCTCCCCGGTGCCGGCGGCGGTGACGAGGCGCTCGAGCGCTTGCTCGCCGAGGAAGAGGAGATCGAGCGTCGCACGCGCGATCAGCACCACGACGTGCCGCACTTCCGCAGGGAGAACGACTGATGCTCATGCCCCGGAAGACCAAGCACCGCAAGCAGCAGCGCGGTCGCCTCAACGGGATGACCAAAGGCGGCGAAACCGTCACCTTCGGAGACTTCGGCATCCAGGCCATGGAGCCGGCGTGGATCACCGCCCGCCAGATCGAGGCAGCTCGTATCGCCATGACCCGCCACGTCAAGCGTGGTGGCAAAGTCTGGATCCGGGTGTTCCCGGACAAGCCGGTGACGCAGAAGCCCGCCGAGACCCGCATGGGTTCGGGCAAGGGCAACCCCGAGCACTGGGTCGCCGTCGTGCGTCCCGGCCGCATCCTGTTCGAGCTGGCCGGCGTCGACGAGGCCTTGGCGCGCGGCGCCATGGAGCGCGCCATCCAGAAGCTTCCCATGAAGGCGCGTTTCGTCACGCGTCCCGGCGTCGGATCGACTCCGGAGGTGCAGGTCTGATGACGACAGCTGCAGAGCTCCGAGAGCTCGACGACGACGAGCTCGAGAACCGATTGATCAATGCCCGCAAGGAGCTGTTCAACCTGCGGTTCCAGGCTGCCACCGGGCGGCTCGACAACTCGGCCCGCACTGGTGCGGTCCGCCGCGACATCGCCCGCATGCTCACGGTGATCCGCGACCGCGAGGCCGGGGTCGCCGTCGAGCCCGTCAGCGCGGGACGCGCCACCGGTGGCCGGCGCCGGCGCCGGGATGAGGAGGAGTGATGTCCGACAACGAAACGACGACCACGACACCGGAGGTCGCCTCCGCCACGACCGCTCCAGAGCGGGAGAACCGGCGCAAGGTCCGCGAGGGGATCGTCGTGTCGACGTCGATGGAGAAGACCGCCGTCGTCGCCGTCACCGAGCGCGTCCGCCACCCGCGGTACGCGAAGACGGTGCAGCGCACGCGCAAGCTGTACGTGCACGACGAGGAGAACTCCGCCTCTGCGGGAGATCGCGTGCGCGTCGCCGAGACGCGGCCGTACTCGAAGACCAAGCGCTGGCGGCTCGTCGAGATCCTGGAGCGTGCACGATGATCCAGCAGGAGTCACGGCTCCGTGTCGCCGACAACTCCGGTGCGAAGGAAGTCCTCTGCATCAAGGTGCTCGGTGGGTCACGACGGCGTTACGCCCGCATCGGCGACGTCTTCATCGCCACGGTGAAGGACGCCGTGCCCGGCGCGGCAGTGAAGAAGGGTGACGTCGTTCGATGCGTCGTCGTGCGCACCCGCAAGGAGAACCGGCGGCCGGACGGCAGCTATATCCGCTTCGACGAGAACGCCGCCGTCCTCATCAACGACCAGTTGCAGCCGAGGGGTACCCGCATCTTCGGGCCCGTCGGCCGTGAGCTTCGCGACAAGCGCTTCATGCGCATCGTGTCGCTGGCTCCGGAGGTGATCTGACATGCGAATCAAAAAGGGCGACCGCGTCCAGGTGCTGCAGGGCAAGGACCGTGGCAGGTCCGGCGAGGTCATGCGCGCCATCCCGTCCAAGAACAAGGTGATCGTCGAGGGCGTCAACATCTCGAAGCGCTCCAGCCGGCCAAAGCGCGGCACGATGCAGGGCGGCATCATCGACAAGGACATGCCGATGCACGTCGCCTCGGTGGCCATCATCTGCTCGAGCTGCGGCCCGACGAGGATCGGGTACCGCCAGGACGAGCAGGGTCGCAAGATCCGCGTCTGCAAGAAGTGCGGGGGTGACCTATGAGCGCCGCCGAGGCTGCCGTGGCCACGCGGCCGCGCCTTCGCACCCGCTACGACGCCGAGGTGCGCAGCCAGTTGTTGGGTGAGCTCGGGCTCTCCAACATCATGCAGGTGCCCCGGCTCGAGAAGATCGTCATCAACATGGGCGTCGGCCGGGCCACCCAGCAGCAGTCGCTGCTCGAAGGTGCCGTCAAGGACATGACGGCCATCGCCGGTCAGAAGCCCGTCGTCACCAAAGCCCGCCAGTCGATCGCCGGCTTCAAGCTGCGTCAGGGCAACGCCATTGGTTGCATGGTGACGCTGCGAGGCGACCGCATGTGGGAGTTTCTCGACCGGCTCATCAGCCTGGCGATCCCGAGAATTCGGGACTTCCGGGGTCTTTCCTCTCGCAGCTTCGACGGGCACGGCAATTACACCTTCGGTGTGACCGAGCAGCTGATCTTCCCGGAGATCAACTACGACAAGATCGATTCGACCCGCGGGATGGACATCACGATCGTGACGTCCGCCCGCACCGATGACGAAGGCCGAGCGTTGCTGTCGGCCTTCGGGTTCCCATTCCGACGCGAAGGGCAGTAAGCGGGTTATGGCCAAGAAGGCACTGATCGAGAAGCAGGAGCGCACCCCGAAGTTCAAGGTGCGCGGCTACACACGTTGCCGCCGTTGCGGCCGGCCGAGAGCGGTCTTCCGCAAATTCGGCCTGTGTCGTATCTGCCTGCGCGAGCTCGTACACGCCGGAGAGATTCCCGGCGTGACCAAGGCGAGCTGGTGAGAGGAGGGGATCGTCGATGACCATGACTGACCCGATCGCCGACATGCTCACGCGCGTTCGCAACGCCAATGTTGCGATGCACGACACCGTGCGCATGCCGAGCTCGAAGTTGAAGGAGGCGTTGGCGGTGATCCTCGAGCGCGAGGGTTACATCGCCGGCTTCTCGGCCGAGGACGACCAGACGCGGCCCGGCCGCGTGCTCGAAATCCAGCTGAAGTACACGGGCGAGCGCGCCCGGGTGATCGGCGGCCTGAAGCGGGTGTCCAAGCCCGGCCTGCGCATCTACGTGCGCGCCGACCGCCTGCCCCGAGTGCTCGGCGGGCTCGGGGTTGCCGTGCTGTCGACGAGCCAAGGCCTCATGACCGACCGTGAAGCGCGTCAGCGCAAGGTCGGGGGCGAGGTGCTCTGTTATGTCTGGTGAGGTGCACTGATGTCTCGAATCGGTAGAAGCCCGATCCCGGTCCCGTCCGGCGTTCAGGTGACCCTGTCGGGTCGCCGCGTCGTCGTGAAGGGGCCGCAGGGGGAGTTGCAGCGCGACCTGCCCGGTGAGATCACCGTGCAGCAGGAGGACTCCACCCTGCTCGTGCAACGCCCCGACGACCAGCGGCACAACCGAGCCCTGCATGGCCTCACCCGTTCGCTCGTCGCCAACATGGTGATCGGCGTGACGACGGGCTACACGAAGGACCTCGATATCGTCGGCGTCGGCTACCGGGCGGTAGCGACGAGCCCGCAGAAGCTCGAGCTGGCGCTCGGCTTCAGCCACCCGGTCGTCGTGGACGCCCCTCCCGGTATCTCCTTCGAGGTGCCGGCGCCCACGCGCATCATCGTGAAGGGCATCGACAAAGAGCTCGTCGGCCAAGTCGCCGCTGACATCCGCAAGATCCGCAAGCCGGAGCCGTACAAGGGCAAGGGCGTGCGGTACGTGGGTGAAGTCGTGCGACGCAAAGCCGGAAAGGCAGCGAAGTAGGCATGGGCACAAAGACGCGAACCCACGAGTTGAAGGACCGCCGTCACCGGCGCGTCCGCAAGAAGGTCGCCGGCACGCCCGAGCGTCCTCGCCTGGCGGTGTTCCGTTCCAACCGTCACATCGTCGCTCAGGTGATCGACGACCGTGCCGGGACGACGCTCGTTTCCGCTTCGACGGTGGAGCCCTCGTTGCGAGCGAGCGCCACGGGAAACGCCGCCGCCGCAACCGCCGTCGGCCGCCTCGTCGCCGAGCGAGCGCTTGCCGCCGGCATCACCAAAGTCGTCTTCGATCGTGGCGGCGCTCGCTACCACGGTCGGGTCGCTGCGCTCGCAGCGGCCGCACGCGAAGCCGGATTGGAGCTGTAAGTGGCTGAATCCCAGTACGAAGAGCGGACGATCAAGGTCAACCGTGTGGCGAAGGTCGTGAAGGGTGGGCGGCGTTTCTCGTTCACCGCCCTCATGGTCATCGGTGACGGCAACGGCCGCGTCGGCCTCGGCTACGGCAAGGCGAAGGAAGCGGGCCTCGCCGTGCAGAAGGGGATCGACGAAGCCAAGAAGAACATGATCGACGTCCCCCTCGCCGGCTCCACCATCACCCACCCGATCATCGGCCGGGCCGGAGCAGGTCGCATCCTGCTGAAGCCGGCCGCCCCCGGCACCGGCGTCATCGCCGGCGGGGCGGCGCGCCAGATCCTGGAGATGGCCGGCATCCATGACGTCGTGGCGAAGTCCCTCGGGACCTCGAATGCCATCAACGTCGCCCATGCCACCCTGGCCGGACTGAAGGGTCTCCGCCGCCCGGACGAGGTTGCCCGGCTGCGCGGCAAGACGCCTGAAGAGGTCACGCCGGCCGGCGTGCTGCGGGCCTACGAGGAGCGCCGCCGCCTCGGACGCGCCTCGGCTGCGGTGGAGGCGAGCTGAATTGGCTGAGCTCATCGTCACCCAGGTCCGTTCGGGCATCGGCCAGAAGCCGAAGCACCGCGGTACCTTGCGCGCCCTCGGCCTCGGCCGCATCGGAAAATCGAACGTGCTGCCCGACCGGCCGGAGATCCGGGGCATGATTGCCCGCGTCCCTCACCTGGTCGAAGTGACCGAAGTCGGGGCCGGAGAGGACACAGGCTCATGAAAGTTCACGATCTCGCTCCCGCACCCGGGTCGCACAAGGCCAAGCGCCGTGTCGCCCGCGGCAACGCCGGCAAAGGCGGCAAGACAGCCGGCCGCGGCACGAAGGGCCAGAAGGCTCATGGCCAGGTGAAGCTGGGTTTCGAGGGTGGTCAGCTGCCGCTGACGCAGCGGATCCCGAAGCTGCGCGGCTTCGACAACCCCTTCCGCATTGAGTACAACGTCGTGAACCTCGCTGTGCTCGAGTCGCTCGAAGCCACAGAGGTCACTCCCGACAGCTTGAAGGCTGCTGGCATCGTCCACCACAAAGGCCTGGTCAAGGTACTGGGTGGGGGAGAGCTGAGCCGCCCGATGCAGGTGTCTGCGCATGCCTTCTCGCAGTCCGCCAAGGCCGCCATCGAGGCCGCCGGCGGGACCGTCACGATCGTGGCCAAGCCCTTTGGCGACCGCCGCCCGCCTGCCAAGGGGAATGCTCTCGCCAACCGCTAGGGTTGCGGAGCGCCCGCAAGGGCACTTCGAGTCGGTTATGGACCGCCCCGCAACGGGGCACGCTTGAGGAGAAGGCATGTTCGCAAGCCTGCGGAATCTGGTACGGGTCGCAGACCTGCGGAACAAGATCCTGTTCACGATCCTCGTGATCGCGATCTACCAGCTCGGCATCAGCGTCCCCATCCCGGGGATTCACTTCAGCGCCCTCCGGGGCATCAGCTCCTCGGCCCGCTCCGGCGGCATCCTCGGCTACCTGAGCCTGTTCGCCGGCACGGGCCTGTCCCGCGCGGCCGTGCTCGGCCTCGGGATCATGCCGTACATCACCTCGTCGATCATCATCCAGCTGCTCACGGGCGTCATCCCGAAGTTCATGCAGTGGCGTGAGCAGGGTGCAGTCGGGCAGCGCAAGCTCACCCAGGCCACCCGTTACCTGACGGTGTCGCTCGCCGTCATGCAGAGCGCCGGCCTCGTCTTCTTGTTCCACTCCGGTGACATCTTCTCGACGCCCACGTCGATCATCGAGGACATCCTGTTCATGATCCTCGTCCTCACGGCCGGCACGGCATTTGTCATGTGGCTCGGCGAGAACATCACGCAACGAGGCATCGGCAACGGCATGTCGATCCTCATCTTCTCGAACGTCATCAGTGCCATCCCGATCTATGGCGAGTTCATCAAGGAAGACAAGGGGTGGCCGTTCCTCGGCGCCATCATCGTGGTCTGCATCCTGTTGCTCGTGGCGATCGTCTTCATGGAGCAGGGTCAGCGCCGTATCCCGGTCACCTTTGCCAAGCGGCTGCAGGGCCGGCGGGTCTACCAGGGCCAGTCCACCTACATTCCCATGAAGGTGAACGCTGCCGGCGTGATCCCGATCATCTTCGCCAACTCGCTGCTCTACATCCCGATCCTGCTGTCCAACGTCCTGCCGTCGAGCGGGTTCCGAAGCTGGGTCCAGACGAACCTCGGCGGGGGCACCGACAGCGCCTACCTCATCCTGTACGGGTTTCTCATCGTCATCTTCACGTTCTTCTACGTGCACGTGACGTTCGACCCCTACCAGCAGGCTGATCAGATCCAGAAACAAGGCGGCTACATCCCCGGATTCCGGCCGGGCAAGCCGACCGAGCGGTATCTCTCCCGCATCCTCAACCGGCTGACACTTCCCGGGAGCTTGTTCCTCGCCTCTGTCGCATTGCTCCCATCGGTGATCCTCGCATCGGTGCACATCACCCAGATCCCGTTCTTCGGAACGACGCTGCTCATCTCGGTCGGTGTCGCTCTCGAGACGATGAAGCAGATCGACAGCCAGCTGATGATGCGCAACTACGAGGGCTTCCTGCAGTAAGTGATACCGGGCGGAAGGCTCGTCGTCCTCGGGAAGCAGGGGGCAGGAAAAGGGACGCAATGCGTGCGCCTGTCGCACCATTACGTCATCCCCCACATCTCGACGGGCGACATGTTGCGAGGTGAGACGAAAGCCGGCACCGAGCTTGGGCTCGAAGCGCAGCGCTACATGGACGCCGGCGAGCTCATCCCCGACGAGATCGTGCTCAAGATGGTGGCTCAGCGGCTGGACCAGGACGACACGAGGACGAGGGGTTTCGTGCTCGATGGCTTCCCGCGTACCGTGCCGCAGGCCGAGGGCCTCGAGCACCTGCTGTCGCCGGCCAGCCTGGACCTCGCCGTCAACATCGTCGTCCCCACGCCCCTCGTGCTCCGCCGGCTCGCCAGCCGCCGGGTCTGCGAGGACTGCGCCGCCATCTACTCGACCGTCTCGCCGCCGAGGGTCCCGTGGATCTGCGACGCCTGCGGCGGTGAGGTCATTCACCGGGAGGACGACACGGAGGCCGCCATCAGCCGGCGCCTCGACCTCTACGACCGAGAAACCCAGCCGCTGATCGCCTGGTACCGCCGCGCCAACACCCTCGTGTCGATCTCCGGCGTGGGCAGCCCGGAAGCGGTCTCGGACCGGCTCATCGGCGCCGTGGACGACCATCGCTCGGCCACGGGTGGCTTTGGCGCACCGCTGCGGGCGATCGCCGGCGACGATGACTCCGATCCGGAGTTGGACTTCCACTCCGCCGACCCGGACGACGACACCCGCCTCGGGCACGAGCTCGCCCAGGAGAGCGAAACCTCATGAGGCGCAATGCCGCCGAGCTCGCCAAGATGCGCAAGGCGGGCAGGGTCGTGGCGGAGATCCACGAGAAGACGCGGGCGATCATCCGCCCCGGGGTGACGACCCGCGACCTCGACGTCGTGTCCCGCCAGGTGCTCGAGCTCCGGGGTGCTCGCTCGAACTTCCTCAACTATCACGGCTTCCCCGCCACGGTGTGCACGTCGCCCAACGACATGATCGTGCATGGGATCCCGTCTGACCTGGTGCTCGAGGACGGCGACATCATCTCGGTCGACTGCGGGGCCATCATCGAGGGCTACCACGGTGATGCCGCCTACACCGCTGCGGTCGGGGAGGTGTCGGCGGAGGCTCGGCGGCTGATGGAAGTGACCGAGGCGAGCCTGTGGGCCGGGATCGAGCAGCTCCGCGACGGCAACCGCCTGCACGAGGTCGGGCGGGCGGTGCAAGAGGTGGCCGAGGCGGCGGGTTTCTCGGTGGTTCGCAACTACGTCGGGCATGCCATCGGCACCGAGATGCACGAGGAACCGCAGGTCCCGAACTACTGGCCGGGCACGCCGGGACCGCGCCTCAAGGTGGGCAACGTCTTTGCCATCGAGCCCATGGTCAACGCCGGCGGCCCCGAGACGGTCGAGCTCGCCGACGGATGGAGCGTCGTCACCGCCGACGGCAAGCTCTCGGCCCACTTCGAGCACACGATCGCCGTCACCGAAAACGGGCCCGAGGTGTTCACCGCCGCTGAGTAGCGGTCTGTCTCCTGGCCGGCCTGCACCGGCCTGGCACCGGCCTGGCGGCACGGTTCGGGCCGGCGGGGCGGCCGCGGGCGAACCGTGTGCATGAAGTGACCGGGCAGGCGGGTGTGCGGTCACTCTGTGCACACGGTTCGAGCCAAGGCGCCGGCCGGGACCGCCGGCGGGCCGGTCCGCCCAGGACCCCGGTCGCATGGTTGGTGGGCGGCGGCTATGCTGGTGGACGCCTTGGGGCGCCCGTGTTCGCGCGGCTGCCCGCGGCCTTCGTGGCAGCCCTGAAGTCCTGGGTGCTCGCCGCGCCGCAACAACTACTACGACGATACCCGGGAGGGTCACCTGCCAAAGCCTAAGGAGGATGCCATCGTGCTCGAAGGCACGGTTGTCGAACCGTTGCCGAACGCGATGTTCCGTGTGGAACTGGAGAATGGGCACAAGGTATTGGCCCACAGCTCCGGCAAGATGCGGATGCACCGGATCCGGATCCTCCCGGGCGACCGGGTACAGGTGGAGATCACGCCGTACGACCTCAACAGAGGTCGGATCACCTACCGGTACAAGTAGGTCGGAACGAAGAAGTGGCGCCCGCTGTTGCAGCCGGAGCGCCGTGAACGCAACAGAGAGTCACGAGGCCGGCGCCCCTGCGCCCGGCCGGCGAGAGAGTACTTGGGACAAGGACGGCAAGGGTGAAGGTGCGACCGAGCGTCAAAGCGATGTGTGAGAAGTGCAAAGTGATCCGGCGCCACGGCGTCGTCATGGTCATCTGCGAGAACCCGCGCCACAAGCAGCGGCAAGGCTGATCGATGGCTCGTATCTCCGGCGTCGACATCCCCCGCGAGAAGCGGCTCGAGATCTCCCTGACCTACATCTACGGGATCGGGCGGACGACCGCCCAGCACGTCTGTGGGGAGACGGGCATCGATCTGAACACCCGGGTGCGTGAGCTGACCGACGAGGAAGTCGCCCGGCTGCGCACCTACATCGACGCCAATCTGAAGGTCGAGGGTGACCTTCGCCGCGACGTCGCCCAGGACATCAAGCGAAAGATGGAGATCGGGTGCTACCAGGGCATCCGGCACCGTCGCGGGCTCCCCGTGCACGGGCAGCGGACGCACACCAACGCCCGCACGCGCAAGGGACCGAAGAAGACCGTCGCCGGCAAGAAGAAGGTGCGTAAACACTGATGGCCAAGACCACCAAGCCAGGCGGCCGCAGGCCGAGGCGCCGCGAACGCAAGAACGTCACCTACGGCGTCGCTCACATCAAGAGCTCGTTCAACAACACGATCGTGTCGATCACCGACCAGGAGGGCAACGTCCTGTCCTGGGCCTCGGCCGGCAACGTCGGCTTCAAGGGGTCCCGCAAGTCCACCCCGTACGCTGCCCAGATGGCCGCCGAGCAGTGCGCCAAGCGGGCCATGGAGCACGGCGTGCGTCGCGTCGACGTGCTCGTGCGCGGCCCGGGTTCGGGCCGCGAGACGGCGATCCGCTCGCTCGCGAGCGTCGGCATCGAAGTCGTCGGCATCAAAGACGTCACCCCCATCCCGCACAACGGCTGCCGCCCCAAGAAGCGGCGCCGGGTCTGAGCGGCGAGTCCGAGGAGCACAAGACACCATGGCCCGATACACCGGACCGGTCTGCCGCCTTTGCCGGCGAGACAAGACCAAGCTCTACCTGAAGGGCGCCAAGTGCGACAGCGTGCGCTGCCCGGTCGAGCGCCGGCCCAACCCGCCGGGTGAGCACGGCCGCGACCGCCTGCGCCAGGGCTCGGAGTACAACACCCAGCTGCGTGAGAAGCAGAAGACGCGGCGCATCTACGGTGTGCTCGAGCAGCAGTTCGCCAATACTTACGAGGAGGCGAACCGCCAGGGCGGCATCACCGGCGAGAACCTCCTTCGGATGCTCGAACTGCGCCTCGACAACATCGCGTTCCGTGCCGGCTGGGGCGCCAGCCGCAACCAGGCGCGCCAATTCGTGCGCCACGGGCACGTGAAGGTGAACGGCAAGCGCGTCACCATCCCGAGCTATCGCGTCCGCCAGTCCGACGTGATCGAGCTCAGCGAGAAGGCCCGAGACTTCATCGTCATCCGGCACAACCAGGACACCATCGACCGGAGGCCGCCCGCCTGGCTCGAGGTTGGCGACGGAGGTAACTCCGTGCGTGTTCTCGCCGTGCCGCTCCGCGAGCAGATCGACACCCAGGTTCGAGAGCAGCTCATCGTCGAGCTGTACTCGAAGTAGCCGCCCCGTCGCTCAAGGGCCTGCCGTCACCGGCCCCGAGCGACACCCCGCCAGAGCAGTACCGCCGTCTAAGGAGTCTCGTACCCAATGCTCATCATTCAGCGACCGACCGTCGAGCCGCTCGGCGAGTCCGACCAGTTCCGGCAGCGTTTTGCCATCGGTCCACTCGACCCGGGCTTCGGCCGCACCCTCGGCGCCTCCCTTCGACGGACCCTCCTGTCGTCGATCCCGGGCGCGGCGGTCACCCAGGTCCGCTTCGACGAGGCGCTTCACGAGTTCACCTTCCTCCAGGGCGTGAAGGAGGATGTGAGCGACATCATCTTGAACTTGAAGGATCTCGTGCTCCGCAGCGAGTCCGACGAGCCCGTGACGATGCGCGTCGACGTGAAGGGCCCGGCCGATGTCACCGGGGCCGACATCAAGGTCACGTCCGACGTCGAGGTGCTCAACCCTGAGCTGCAGCTCGCCACCGTGAACGCCAAGGGCCGTCTCGCCATGGACGTGACCGTCGAGCGCGGCAAGGGATATGTCGCCGCCGAACGCAAGCAAACATCCTCGACGATCGGCGTCATCCCCGTGGACGCCATCTATTCGCCCGTCCGCCGCGTCGCCTTCGACGTCGAGCCGACCCGCGTCGAGGTGTCGACCGACTACGACCGCCTCATCCTCGACATCGAGACCGACGGCTCCATCAGCCCCCGCGAGGCGCTGGCCTCTGCGGGTCAGACGCTGCGCTCACTGCTGTCACTCGTCGCCGAACTGGCCGACGAGGGACACGGTCTCGAGCTCGGCGACGTCGGTTCGGCGGCCACCGGCTCGCCCGACCTCGACCTTCCGATCGAGGACCTCGACCTCTCCGAGCGGCCGCGCAACTGCCTGAAGCGCGCACAGATCAACACCGTCGGCGAGCTCATCCAGCGCACGCCCGACGAGCTGCTCTCCATCACGAACTTCGGCCAGAAGTCGCTCGACGAGGTGCTGGTTCGCCTCGACGAGCGCGGGCTGGCCCTCCGGGAGGGGGCGATCTAAGTGCCAGCTGCTCCGCGCAAGTCACGGCGCTTCGGCGGTGACGCCGCCCACCAGAAGGCCATGATGGGGAACCTCGTTGCCTCGCTCATCGCCGCCCATCAGGCTTATGACAAAGGGCTGACCACGACCGAGGCCAAGGCCAAGGCGCTCCGGCCCATCGCCGAGAAGATGATCACGAAGGCGATCAAGGGCGACATGCACAGCTACCGCCAGGTCATCGCCTTCATCCGGGACGAGGACATGGCTCACGCCCTCTTCCATGAGATCGCCCCGCTCTACGAGGATCGCCCGGGTGGCTACCTGCGCATCCTCAAGCTCGGCCCGCGTGCAGGGGACAATGCCCCCATGGCTCGCGTGCAGTGGGTGTGAGGCTCTTCGACCCCGAGGACCAAGGCACGGGCTCGAGCGAGCCCGGCACTGATCCTGCACCGCCGGCGGTTCCCGCCGAGCACCGAGCGGCCCCGCTGGGGCCGCTCTGTCGCGTGAGGCTGCTCATCGCCTACGACGGCAGCGCCTTCCACGGCTTTGCCCACCAGCCGGGCCAGGTCACCGTCGCCGGACGCCTCGCCGAGGCCATCGGCCACATCGCCGGCCACGAAGTCTCGCTCACCTGCGCCGGTCGCACCGACTCGGGTGTGCATGCCACTGGGCAGGTGGTGCATGCCGACGTTGCCCCCGCCTTCCTCACCGCTTACCCGGAGCCGAGCCGCCTCATCCGCTCGCTCACCCATCAGGTCGCTCCGGACATCGCCGTGCTCGATCTGCAGCCGGCGGCGGAGGGTTTCGATGCGCGGCGATCGGCGTTGTCCCGGCGTTACCGCTACCTCATCCTGCGGGGCGAGGCTCCCGACCCGCTGCTGCGCCACACGTCCTGGCACGTGACGAACGCCCTCGACGTCCCGGCCATGCGCCTGGCCGCTGACACGGTGCTCGGCACCCACGACTTCGCCGCCTTCTGCCGGCGCCGGCCCGACGGGGGCTCCCTCGAGCGGCACGTGAGCCATGTCGGCCTTTCCAGCGGCACCGACCCCCGGCTGCTGCGCTTCGAGATCGAGGCGAATGCGTTCTGCCACCAGATGGTGCGTTCGATCGTCGGGGCCCTCGTGTCGGTGGGCGAGGGCAAGCTCACGGCTGCCGACGTGCTCGAGATCCTCCGCTCGGGCGATCGGGCCCGCGGCTCGCGGCTGGCGCCGCCCGGTGGCCTCTGTCTCGAGTCGGTGCGCTACCCGCCCGAGCTGGTGGAGGGTGGCGTGTGGCTGCCGCCAGGCGAGGTCGCGGTTGCCTGACCGCTGCGCGCCGCCTATCCTGTAGCGATACGGCGCGTGCCGCATGTTGGGCGCGCGCCCGGTTCTCGGCTGAGTTGCCCGTTTTGGCGTCGCAGGCCTCCCGAACCGCTGACAGCCCGCAGCCGCGGGCGGTCCCGAAGAGACACTGAGCAAGGACGATTGGTGCGTACGTACTCCACGAAACCCAGCGAGGTCGAGCGCGTCTGGTACGTCGTCGACGCCGACGACATGGTGCTCGGCCGAGTGGCCACGGAGGTGGCCCGCATCCTTCGCGGCAAGCACCGCCCGATCTTCTCGCCGCACCTCGACACCGGTGACCACGTCATCGTCATCAACGCCAGCAAAGTCGTGCTGACGGCGAACAAGGGCGAGCAGTCCTTCTCGTACCGCCACAGCGGTTACCCGGGCAGCCTGCGGGCGACGAGCTACGGCGACCTCCTGCAGAACAAGCCGGAGGAGCTCATGCGCTCTGCCGTTCGCGGCATGCTCCCGAAGGGCACGCTCGGGCGCAAGATGCTCACGAAGCTGAAGGTCTATTCGGGCGCCGAGCACCCGCACGCCGCTCAGATGCCGAAGCCGATGGCGCTGCCCGCCTCCGCTGCACGGCGGATCTCATGACCGCCGGAATGTCAGTTCTCCGCCGGCCGGGTACCCCCGCCGCCGGCTTCCACAACTCGAAGGAGAGGTTCACCCGCTGATGCCGAAGCCACTGGTACAAGCGACCGGTCGCCGCAAGCAAGCGGTGGCACGAGTGCGGTTCCGCCCCGGGCAGGGCGTGATCACGATCAACCGGCGGGGTTTCGAGGACTATTTCCCCTCCGCCACGGCGCGGATGCTGGCATCGGAGCCACTGCGGCTCGCCGGCAAGGCCGAGGAGTTCGACGTGGACGCCACCATCGACGGTGGCGGACTGTCGGGCCAAGCCGGTGCGCTCCGCTTGGGCATCGCCCGCGGGCTCATCGAGCTCGACCCCGAGCTGCGGGGCTCGCTGAAGAAAGCCGGCATGCTCACTCGCGACGCCCGCGAGAAGGAGAGCAAGAAGTACGGCTTGAAAAAGGCCCGCAAGGCGCCTCAGTACTCCAAGCGCTAGGAGTCACGCGGGTGCTGCAATTCGGCACCGACGGGATCCGCGGAGTTGCCAACACCGAGATCACGCCTGAGATGGCCCTCGCCCTCGGGCGGGCGGCTGCTCGGCATGTTCCCGGGTCTCCGTGGCTGCTCGGCCGCGACACACGCCGATCCGGGCCGATGCTGCTGGCGGCATTAGCGGCCGGGCTCGCCTCCGAGGGCCGCGACGTCGTCGATGCCGGCGTCATCCCGACGCCCGGCCTCGCCTGGGTGGCGGGGGAGCGAGGAGCGCCGGCGGCCATGGTGTCGGCCTCCCACAACCCCTTCGCCGACAACGGCATCAAGCTGCTCGGGGCCGGCGGGACCAAGCTCTCGATGGCGGAGGAAGCCGCTGTGCAGGAGGAGCTCGAGCACGCCCTCGGCTCCGCGCCGTCGTCGGGGACCGATGTCGGCACGATCTCCACGGATTCTTCCGGGTTGCACGCCTACGCCGAGCGGCTCGCATCGGTCGTCCCGGGCGCCGCCGCCTACCGCGGGCGTGTCGTGCTCGACTGCGCCAACGGCGCTGCCAGCGTGGTGGCGCCGCGGGTCTTCGAGCGCCTCGGCATCGACCACAGCGTCATCGGGGCCGTCCCGGACGGCACGAACATCAACGCCGGGTGCGGATCGACCCACCTCGGTCTCCTGCAAGCCGAAGTCGCCCGCACCGGCGCCGCCCTCGGCATCGCCTTCGACGGCGACGCCGACCGCATGCTCGCCGTCGACCACACCGGCGAAGTCGTCGACGGCGACCAGCTCATCGCCATGTTCGCCGCCGACCTGCACGAGCGCGGGCAGCTCGCCGGCGGCCACGTCGTCGTGACGGTGCTGTCCAACCTCGGGCTGCGGACTGCCCTGTCGGAGCGCGGCGTGTCGCTCATCGAAACCCCAGTCGGCGACCGCCACGTCGCCGACGCCCTCGAGTCCGGCGGCTACGTCCTTGGCGGCGAGCAGTCCGGGCACCTCATCTTCCGGGAGCACGCTTCGACCGGAGACGGCTTGCTCACGTCGCTCAAGCTTCTCGAGCTCCTGGCCCGCGACGGGCAGGACCTCGCCGAGCTGGCGGGGGTCTCGATGCAGAAGATGCCGCAGGCCATGGTGAACGTGCCCGTTCAGGACAAGGACCGGCTCGGGTCCGCCGCGGCGGTCTGGACCGAAGTCGCGGCCGTCGAAGCCGAGCTCGGCTCGACCGGTCGCGTGATCCTGCGTTCGAGCGGGACCGAGCCGGCGGTGCGGGTGATGGTGGAAGCGCCCACCCTCGAAGAGGTCGAGCGCCACGTGCGACACCTCGCCGCCGTCGTCGAGCGCGAACTGGCGTAGCCCGCCGGCGCCGGGTGCCTGGGCCCGGCAGCGAGGGGCCAGCACCGCCCGGCACAAGGGGGTGGCAACCCGCAGGTAGCCTTGCGGCCATGTGCGGCATCATCGGCGTCACCGGTTCTGACGATCCACTTCGACTCGTCCTGGACGGGCTCGCCCTGCTCGAGTACCGCGGATACGACTCCGCCGGCGTCGTGCTCGTGGCCGAGGCCGGCTCGGTCGAGGGCGAGGCGGCCGAGTCCCTCTGGCGCCGGCGCTCGGCCGTGCGGGGCGAGTCGATCCCCGGCCTCGAGCGCATCGCCTCGACCGCCCCGCCCGCACGCGCCGGGATCGGCCACACGCGCTGGGCGACCCACGGTGCTCCCACCGAGGAGAACGCCCACCCGCACGTCGACTGCACCGGACGGGTCGCAGTGGTCCACAACGGCATCATCGAGAACCACCGGGAGATCGCTGCCAAGCTCGATGCCGAAGGCCATGTCCGCACGTCCCAGACCGACACCGAGGTGATCGCCCACCTCGTGGAAGCCGAGATCATCGGCGGCGCCTCGCTCTTTCAGGCAGTGCAGCGCTGCGTCTCGGTGCTGCGGGGCGACTACGCCCTCGCCTTCATCTCCGCCGACGAGCCCGACGTGCTCGTCGCCACGCGGCGCACGTCCCCGCTCATCGTCGGCCGGACCGAGACCCTCGGCCTCGTCGCCTCCGACATCTCCGCCCTCCTCGAGACGACCCGCGAGCTCTACGCCCTCGAGGACGACCAGATCGCCGAAGTCCGGCCCGGGTCGATCCGAGTCGTCGACGCCAGCGGGACGAGCTGCGAGCCGGCACCGCTGCACGTGACTTGGGGGGTGCGGGCCGCGCAGCGGGAGGGTTTCGAGGACTTCATGTCGAAGGAGATCCACGAGCAGCCCCGCGCCCTTGCCGACACCCTGCTCGGTCGCATCCTGCCGGAGGGCACGACAGAGCTCGAGGAGCTCGAGATCCCCTCGAGCGAGCTGCTCGAGATCTCTCGGGTCATCATCATCGCCTGCGGCTCGAGCTACCACGCCGGCCTCGCCGGCCGGGCAGCGATCGAGTCGTGGGCGAAGCTGCCCTGCACCGTCGAGATCGCCAGCGAGTTCCGTTACCGCGACCCGGTCGTCGACCCGACGACGCTCGTGCTGGCGATCAGCCAGTCCGGTGAGACCGTCGACACGTTTCACGCCTTGCGGGAGGCCAAGCGCCGCGGGGCACGCTCGATCGTGCTCACGAACGTCGTCGACTCGCTCATGGCCCGTGAGGCCGACGGCGTCCTCTACACCCACGCCGGCCCCGAGATCGGCGTCGCCTCGACGAAGTGCCACACCGCTCAGATCGTCCTGCTGCAAGTCTTCGCCCTCCATTTGGCCGAGATCCGCCGCACGCTGAATGCAGCCGAGGTCGCCCGGCTCGGGGCGGAGATCCACGCATTGCCCGGTCAGGTCGAGACGGCCGTGGGACGTTTTGCCGAGTACCGGGAAGCGGCCGAGCAGCTCGCCGAAGTGAACGACGTCTTCTTCCTCGGGCGAAGCCACGGGTACCCGGTGGCGCTCGAAGGCGCCCTCAAGCTGAAGGAGCTCGCCTATGTGCGGGCAGAGGGCTATCCGGCCGGCGAGATGAAACACGGCCCCATCTCCCTCATCGACCGCGACTCCGTCGCCGTCGTCGTTGCGAACCGGGGAACGCTGTTCGAGAAGATCCTCGCCAACGTCGAGGAAGTCCGGGCCCGCGGCGCCACCGTCGTGGCGCTGTGCGACGACGGCGACGAGGAAGTGGCCGCCATCGCCGACATCGTGCTCACCGTGCCGCACGTCGACGAGATCGTGGCGGCCGCCGTGCTCGTGGTCCCGATGCAGGTGCTGGCGTACGCCATCGCTCGAGCGCGTGGCAACGACGTCGACCGCCCGCGCAACCTCGCCAAGGTCGTCACCGTCGAGTGAGCCCGGCCGAGCGGGCCCACGATGAGCGCCGCCTGACCGGCGCAAACCCGATGAGCCCGGCCGGATGAGCCCGGTGATCGGCATCGGGATCGATGCCGTCGATATCGATCGCTTCCGCCAGGTGCTGGACCGCCGGCCGCGCATGGCCGGGCGGCTCTTCTCCGGCGGCGAGCGGGCATTCGCCGGCGGGCGGAGCGATCCGGTGCCGGCGCTGGCGGCTCGTTTTGCTGCCAAGGAGGCGGCGATGAAGGCGCTCTCCACCGGCATCGGTGGCATCGACTTCGCCGACGTCGAAGTCCTCTCGAGCCCGGGTGGGGCGCCTCGTCTCGTCATCTCGGGACGGGCCTCCGAGCGGGCGGCAGCTCTCGGGGTGACGGCATGGCATGTCTCGCTCTCTCACACGGCAACCCTTGCCACCGCGGTCGTTCTGGCCGAGCGGGCGGCAACTCCGTCCAGCCCGGGCGAGTCCGACGGAGCGGCACCCTCGGGACCGGTTCGCTGATGCAGCCGGTCCTGACGGTGGCCGAGATGAGCGCTGTCGACGCGGCTGCCCAGCAGAGCGAGCCGATCGCCGCCCTCATCGCCCGAGCGGGCATGGCGGTCGCCGGCGAGGCCCTCGAGCTGCTCGGCCCCACCGGCGCCTATGGGCGCCGCGTGACCGTCGTGGCCGGCAAGGGCAACAACGGCAATGACGGCAGGGTGGCCGCCGCCCATCTCGCCCGCCGGGGCGCCCGCATCACGCTCGTGGACGCCGCCGACCGACCCGCTCGGATCACCGGTGCCGATCTCGTCGTCGACGCCGCCTATGGGACCGGGTACCGGGGCAGCTACGACGCACCCGATCCGGGGACCGCGCCTGTGTTGGCAGTGGACCTGCCAACAGGCATGGACGCCGGCACGGGAGTCGCCGGCAGCGGGGCGGTGCGGGCGGCGAGCACGGTGACGTTCGGTTCCCTGAAACCCGGCATGCTCTTCAACGACGGCCCCGGGTGTTGTGGCACCGTCGTGACACGATCGATCGGACTGCCGCTCGGCGCCGTCGAGGCCGGCATGTACCTCGTCGAGGACTCCGACATCGTGTCGTTGCTCCCGGCACGGCCGCGCTCGGGCCACAAGTGGAACCACGCCGTCATGGTCGTGGCGGGTTCTCCGGGGATGTACGGGGCGGCCCGGTACGTCTCCGCCGGCGCAGGGCGCAGCGGCGCGGGCATGGTCCGCCTGGGCGTGCCCGGTGCCGATCCCGCCACGCTGCCGGCCGGGGCGGCGGTGGCTCGGTCGCTCGGGGCGGCGGGTTTCGATCGTGAGGTCCTCGACGACCTCGCTCGGTTCCACGCCCTTGTCGTCGGGCCGGGCCTCGGCGTGTCAGAGGCGGTCTCGACCGCCGTCCGCCGTCTCGTGTCCGCAGCCGCCGTTCCCACCGTCGTCGATGCCGACGGCCTCACGGCCCTCGGGGGTGCCGACGACGTGGCCGCACTCGTCCGCGCCCGATCGGGCGTGCCTCTCGTGCTCACGCCTCATGACGGCGAGTTCGCTCGCCTGAACGGCAGCGCTCCCGGCGTCGACCGCATCGGTGCCGCCCGCGACCTCGCCGCCCGCACGGGCGCCATCGTGCTGCTGAAGGGGGCGACCACCGTCGTGGCAGCACCCGACGGCCGAGTGCTGCTGGCGGCGGCCGGCTCGCCTCGCCTTGCTACGGCCGGCACGGGCGACGTGCTCGCCGGCATCCTGGGCGCCTTTGTCGCCCGCGGCGTCGACGCCCTCGAGGCTGCCGCTCTCGCCGCTCACGTCCACGGGAGGGCCGCCGGGGCGGGTCGTCCGGAGGGCCTGTTGGCCGGCGACTTGCCCGAGCTCGTGGCCGACGTCCTCTCGAGGGCGAGGGAGGGCGTTGCCGGCGAGGCGCAGGCTTTCGCCGTGGCGAATCAGGTGCCCGTGGCGGCTCGCCGGTCGCCCCGGGTGCGAGGTTCACGTGGCTGAAGGGTCACGGCGGCCTGCCTGGCTCGAGATCGACCTCGACGCCATCGAGCACAATGCGGCCGTCCTCGCCGCCATCGCCGCTCCCGCCCGGCTGTGCGCAGTCGTCAAGGCGGACGCCTACGGGCACGGCGCCGTCGAAGTCGCCGCCGCCGCCCTCGCCGGCGGTGCCAGCTGTCTTGCGGTCGCCATCGTCGACGAGGGCGTCGAGCTGCGCGACGCCGGCATCGAGGCGCCGCTCCTGGTGCTCTCCGAACCCGGCGCCGATGCCATGGCCGAGGTGTATGCCTACGGGCTCGTGCCCACGATCTACACCCCCGGCGGGCTGTCACGTGCTCGGGACGCAGCCGGGGCGCACGCGGCGGCGACGGCCGGGGCGGACCGGCGCGCACCGGTCGAGATCAAGGTCGACACGGGCATGCACCGCGTCGGTGCCGACCCAGCGGCGCTCGTGCCGCTCGCCCGAGCGCTCGTCGAAGCTCCCGAGCTGGAATTCGCCGGCCTCTGGACCCATCTCGCCGTGGCAGACGAGCCGGCGAGCGAAGTGACCGGGGAGCAGCTGCGGCGGTTCGAGGCGGCTCGGATCTCCCTGCGGGAAGCGGGCCTGCCGGAGCCCGGCCGCGTGCATGCCGCCAACACGGCCGGCGCCATCGCCTGGCCGGCGGGACGGCTCGACCTGGTGCGCTGCGGCATCGGCCTGTACGGCTATGCACCAAGCCCGGCGGTGGCGCCCATGCTGGCCAGCGCAACGGCGGCGGCGGGTTTCGACGACGGACTTCGCCCGGCGATGTCGTGGGTGGCCCGCGTCGCCTTGGTGCGAGAGCTGGAAGCGGGCGAGCGAGTCAGCTACGGGCTGAAGGCGCCGCTTCCCGAGCGGTCGCTCGTGGCCACGGTGCCGCTCGGTTATGCCGACGGCATCCCCCGTGCGTACTTCGAGGGCGGCGGTGCCGTGCTCGTGAACGGCCGGCGCCGGCGCCTGGCCGGATCGGTCACGATGGACCAGATCCTCGTCGACTGCGGCGACGATTTCACCGTCGCCGCAGGGGACGAAGTCGTGCTCATCGGCGAGCAGGGCGACGAACGCCTGACCGCGCAGGACTGGGCCGAATGCCTCGACACGATCAGCTACGAGGTCATCACGCGGATCGGGCCGCGGGTCCCGCGTTCGTATCGGTGTGGGGCCGGTACGTCCGGGCGGAGCGCCGGCGCGGCGGCCTCCGGCGAGCACCGCCCAGCCCGATAGCATTCGCCAAGATGCCGTCGCTAGCGGAGATCGAAGCCGATGCGCGCGTCTGCGTCGCCTGCCCGCTGGCAGCGGGACGCACGAACGTGGTGTTCTCGGCAGGCAACCCCACATCAGATCTCATGTTCGTCGGCGAGGCGCCCGGGCACGACGAGGACCTCGTCGGCCAGCCGTTCGTCGGGCGATCCGGCAAGCTGCTCGACCGACTCGTCGCCGAAGAGCTCGGACGGGACCGCAGCGCCTACTACATCTGCAACGTCGTGAAATGCCGGCCGCCGGGCAACCGCGACCCGCTCCCCGCCGAGGTGGAGGCCTGCCGTCACTATCTCGAGGCACAGGTGGCGGCCGTGGCTCCGCGCGTCATCGTCACGCTCGGCAACTTCGCCACCCGCACGCTGCTAGCGACGAACGACACCGTCACGCGGCTTCGGGGCAAGAGCTATCCCTATGGGCACACCGCCATCGTGCCGACGTTTCATCCGTCGTACGCCCTCCGGGGGGGCGCCGTCATCGTCGCCGAGATGCGGGCCGATCTCGTGCGGGCAAAGCGATTCCTCGCACCCGGCTCGTGATCTCGCTCCACACCGGCGATGCCGCCGGCACACGGGCGCTCGGCGAGGCGGTGGCGAGGCTCCTGCAGCCCGGCGACGTCCTCCTGCTCATCGGGAGCCTCGGGGCCGGTAAGACGACCTTCGTGCAAGGACTGGCGCGCGGGCTCGGATACGAGGGGGACGTCACGAGCCCGACGTTCATGCTCTGCCAGAGGTATCCGGCCCGGCTCGACCTCGTTCACGTCGACCTCTGGCGCCTCGACCGCACGAGCGAGGTGCTCGACCTCGGCCTCGACGAGGAGCTCGAGGAGGGCAGTGTCGTCGCAGCCGAGTGGGGCGAAGGCGCCGAGTCGTTGTTGGGCGACGATGCGCTCGTCATCCGCATCGAGGCGGGGGCGTCCGACGGGGCCGGCTGTGGCGAGGCCGGCCGTGGCGAGGCCGGCGAGGCCGGTGAGGCCGGCGGGGCCGGCGACGGACGCGACGTCATCTTCGAGCCGCGTGGGCGCTGGTGCGAGCGAGCCGGCGAGCTGGCTGCCATCGTCGCCGAGGTGGCGGCGTGATCGTCCTCGCCATCGAAACGGCCACGTCCACCGCCGCCATCGCCCTCTCCGACGAGAGCGGGCTGATCGGCTCCGTCGACATCCGAGC
>JBEKYM010000002.1:0-172898 GCA_049510975.1 Acidimicrobiales bacterium | reverse complement strand
TCCCGACGACCCTCGACGTCGATGCCCGCGGTCGGCTCGTCCAGCACCAGGAGCTCGGAGTCGGCGACGAGAGCCGTAGCAAAGCGCACCAGCTGGGCTTGCCCACCGGACAGCTTCGTCGTCCGACGCTCCGCGAGGTCGCCCAGCCCCGTGAGTGCCAACACCTCGTCGACCGGAAGTGGGTGGGGGTAATACGAGGCGACCAGCGAGACCAGCTCGCGCACCCGCAGAAAGTCCGGCAGCGATCCCGTCTGGAGCATCCCACCGACCAAGCCCAACCTGACGGCCGAAGCTGGAGGGAGGCCGCAGACGGTGACAGCTCCGGCGTCGGGGCGACGAAGGCCGAGGATCATGTCGATCGTCGTCGTCTTGCCCGCTCCGTTCGGACCGAACTCCGCGAACCGCCTGGACCGAGTCGTAGGACTTGATCAAGCCGGTGGCTCTGATTCCGGTGCTTGGGATCGACATTGCATCGAGGCCGCGCTTGCTCACTCTCGTGATCATCGCTGGCCCGTCGCCGTTGCGATAGAGGCATCCGTCACAATGGCAGTGGCGGGAGACTGGTTTACGGCGCGGTTGCGGGAGCCGAAGACGACCGCCGCGGCGACAGTCGACCGCAAGTGGGTGCGCGCACGCTTCTGGGCGACGCGGACCACCTGCTCAGACAGGTGGACACGTAACCAGACGGAGGACAAGTCACTCTGCCACACAACCGCACCCCGGCCGGTCGCTCCGTCGGACAGCCCTCCCAGCGTTCTTCCTGGTCAGGGCACTCGGAACCACGCCCGGATGCGGGTCGCCCAGCTTTCCATTGATCTACGAGGGTGCGCAAGCTACGCTTTCGAGACTTGTGATCGGAATCATCGTGATGCCTTTGACAAGGGAAAAAGGAGAGGGAAAGCCATGAGGCTGAGAAGGGGAATGACGGTGCTTGTCACCGTCGCATGCGTAGGGTTCTTGACCCTATCAGTGGGGGCGCTATCAGCTGCAGCCGCTCCGACCAAGGCATCCAAAGTGCACAGAATCGAGTCGCTTCCGGCCATTCACATTGGCGGAGTGCATAACTCGCCGAAGGGAAGCATTCCAGTTGATTACAGCGGCAACTGGTCGGGTTACGTAGCACAGCCCAAATCGGGTAAGTCCACCGGCTTCAATCAGGTGTCGGCAAGCTACAACGTCCCTTCCGTGAACTGCAACGAGTCGCCTGACTCGTTCTCCTACCACTGGGTGGGACTGGACGGATGGTCCGACGGAACGGTTGAGCAGGACGGCATCGCAGCCGACTGTCCCGGCGGCACGACACCGCAATACTTCGCTTGGTACGAGATGTACCCGGCAGGACTCACGTTTGACTTCTACGTCAATCCGGGTGATGCCATCTTCTCGGAGGTCGACTACGACGGCGCAAACGGCGAGTACTACCTGTACCTCGTGGACTACACAACGGGCAACTACTTCGACGTTGGAGAGACCTGTGCGTCGACATGTGACAACTCTTCTGCCGAAGTGATCACCGAGGGGTACTACGCCAACTCGAGCTACGCCGGCACGAGTGACTTCGGTGAGCAGCACTACGAGACGATCTCGGTCACCGATGACGCGGCAAAGGGGAAGGACAAGACCGGCGGCCTTCAGAACAGCAACTGGAACACCGTCGAGTCGATCGCAGTCGGACAGTCCGGGAACATCGACACCGAGCCGGGTGCGCTGGCGAACGCCACGAAGCCACCGCAGTCTGCCTTTGCCATCTACTGGTACGAACAAAACTGACCGGAGTTCAACAGCCCTAGCGGCTTTCGGAAAGTAACGACGAAGCGACTTGCGGATCCCTCCTTGACGGGAAGGAGGGATCCGTCGGTTGCCGGCCGGAGAGGGTGTCCCGGTGGTCCGCCCGCCGAACTACCTCTCGGGCACACCGCGTCAACGATCAGACGGCGCGACGCCGAGCTAGCCATACAGTCACGGCGACGAGCAGCACGGTCAGGGCGAGCAGCCAGGCGCCCTCGATCCACTGGAACTGCCAGAAGCGGCTGGCGGGCTGGTAGCTGGTCAACTGCGTGTAGCCGTGCTGGGCGAAGCACTGGGCGAGAGTTCCCGGTGATCCCTTGCCGAAGGGTCCCCCAGGAGGGGCACACGCCTGGAGGAGGCTGTGAGGGGCATCCCGCCAGCCGAAGAACGCAAACTTGCCATCCCTGGTCCACCATTGGCTGAAGATCCACGCCGACCCGGGCACGTTCGGACTGGTCGTGTGCAGCGGCGCCAAGTAGTGCTGGCGCAGCAGGTTTGCCGTCACGAGAGCGAGCCCGACGTAGGCGGCCATGGTGGCAATGATCGTCGGGACGACACGGCGGATGAGCATGCCTGCAAGGACGGCGATGGCAAATGCGATCAGCGTCCAGGCGGCAAAGGAAACCCCTCGAAGATCGAAGAGGGCGGGTGAGAACGGCGACTCCTCGCTCAGCGACAGCGACTGGTTGCCCGTGGCGAGGTACGGCTGGTAGTACCAGGAGAACAGCAAGCTCAGAGCCCCAGCGGCGACAGTCACCACCACCGCAAGCGCCACCACCTTGGCGAGCGTCCACCGCCACCGCTCGAAGCCCTGGGTCCAGGCGAAGCGAAACGTGCCAGTCTCGAGCTCGCGGGCCAGCACCGGCGCCCCGATGAACGCGCCGATCAACGGTGGCACCAGCTGCAGGGTGTAGCCACCCACCAGCACGTGGTTCATAAAGTTGAAGTTGGTGATCAGGTCAGGGCAGACCGGCGAGGAGGGGTTGCAGGCGATGGCGGCGGCGTGGGCGTGGTGCAGCTGCAGGCCGATGATCCAGACGTAGGCCGCCAGCGCACCCAGCGCCAAGGCGAGGGCCCCCAGCGCAATCCGGTGTTGCCGCCAGATGACCCAGGCCATCTGGCGCCATGGCACCGGCCGCAGGCTCGCGTCCTCCCCTTGACGGACGGGCGCGGCCAGCGTGGTCAGCGCAGTCACTTCGCCACCTCCGATGGTTCGGCGACCCGGCCGCGTGGCCCCGGTAGCGCCCTTGCTTCGGGCTCGCGCAGGTAGGCAAGTGCGAGTTCCTCCAGCCCGACCGGATGGGCCTCCCAGCCCGGCGGGACCGGGTCATCGATCGGGGCCCGCACCAGTAGATGGGCCTGTGCTCCAGCACGGCGGACATGCACGACCGGCCGTTCGCGATAGGCGTTAGCTTCAGCGGCTGGGCCGGTCAGCACGCGGTGGCTGCAGAGCAGGTCGTCGACCTCTCCGGCTACCTGCACGCGGCCCTGCGACATGAGGATCAAGTAGTCGGCCACCCGCTCGAGCTCAGCGAGCACATGCGAGGACAGCAGCACGGACACCCCGTCGTCGACCGCAGCCGTGAGCACCGTCGCCATGAAGTCGTGCCGGGCGATCGGGTCGAGCATCGCCACCGGCTCGTCGAGAACGAGCAGCCGCGGTCGCCGCGCCAGCGCCAGGGTCAGAGCGAGCTGCGCCTGCTGGCCGCCGGACAGTCGACCCGCCTTCCGCTTCAGCGGGATACCCAGCTCGGCCAGCCGTGACTCCGCATAGGACTGTTCGAAGTGTCGGTTCAGATTGCGGGTCAGGTGCAGCATGTCCGCGACCGACAGGTTCTTGTAGAGCGGCGTGTCCTGGGCGACGAAGGCGATGCCGTCCAAGGCGGCGGGCGACCCGGGGCGGCGGCCGCCGAGCACGGTGAGGCCGCCCTCGGACGGAGCTGTAAGGCCGACCGCCAGGCTCAGTAGGGTGCTCTTGCCGGCGCCGTTCGGGCCGACCAGGGCGGCCACACGACCGTCGGGGATGGCGAGCGAGCAGTCGCGCAACGCCCGCGTGCCGCCGTAGCGCTTGCCCAGACCGGTTGCTTCGAGGACGTTCATGCAACGCCCACCGTTTCGTCGGCGACGGTGGCGCCGCGGGGGCGCGACCCGCTTCGGCGCTCATAGAAAGCTCGCAACACGCTGGAGAACAGCGCCACGCTCCCGTCTTCGTCCAGCCCCGCCGTATCGGCCTGCTCCAACCAGCCGAGCAGGGAACGCCGGAGCCCCGTGAGCTCGGGGAGGGCGACCTGGCTGAGGGTGGCCAGGATGAACGTGCCCTGGCCGGGTCGCCCCACGATGAGCCCCTTGGTCTCCAGCTCCCGGTAGGCCTTGGACACGGTGTTGGGGTTGATGGCCAGCGAAGCGACCACATCCCTCACCTTGGGCAGTTGATCGCCTGGTTCGAGATAGCCGAGGCGCAGGGCGTGCTCCACTTGGTGGACAAGCTGCAGGTAGGTCGGCACGCCAGAGGCGGGGTCGAGCCGGAACGCGATCGGCGACACCGGACCGGTCCCGCCATCAGGTGGGGTTTTCGCTGCGCCGGAGAGGTCCCTGGCCGGTTGTCCTATTGTCATAAGACAATCCTAGAAGATGACGTAGCCGTCGTGTCAACACCGGACGCGAGGTCCTAACATCTCGACAAATGCGGATCGAGTCGTGGCTCGGCGCGCTTCGCGAGCGCAACTTCCGCCTGTACTTCGTCGGTCAGCTCACCTCGGCCATCGGGACGGGGATGACGTCTGTAGCCCTCGCCTTTGCCGTTCTCGCCAGCGATCGGTCGGCCACTGCCCTCGGCGTCGTTCTCGCTGCCAATGCCGTGCCGCTCGCGGTGTTCCTTCTTGTCGGAGGCGTGATCGCCGACCGCCTCGGCCGGCGAAGGGTCATGCTCGCGTCTGACCTGATGCGAGGTGCTGCCCAGGCCGGGCTGGGAGCGTGGGTGCTGATCGGACACCCTCCGCTGTGGGGTTTCGTGCTCCTTGCCGCCATGGTCGGGACCGCCACGGCATTCTTCATGCCGGCACTGACCGGGCTCATTCCCGAGGTGGTCTCCACTGGGCGCCTCGCTCAGGCAAATGCCCTCGACGGCTTGTCGAACTCGATCGGCAGCATCGCCGGTCCCGCGCTTGCGGGCGTCCTCGTGGCGGCGGCAAGCCCGGGCTGGGCGATCATCGCCGATGCCCTGAGTTATTTCGCCAGCGTGACTTCGCTGGCGCTGCTCCGCATGCCGCCGACGAAGATGGAGGCTGCGACGAGCTTCTTCTCCCAGCTGCGGCAGGGCTGGAGCGAATTCTGGTCGCGCACCTGGCTCTGGGTCATCGTCGTGCAGTGGTCGATCGGCAACGCCGTGATTCTCGGCCCCTTCTTCGTCCTCGGGGCCGTCGTCGCTGACCGGTACCTCGGCGGTTCCACAGCGTGGGGGACGATTCTCGCCGCCCAAGGCGCTGGCTCGGTCGCCGGCGGGATCGTTCTGTTGCGATTGGAAGTTCGGCGGCCGTTGTTCGTGGGGACACTCAGTTCGCTGGTGTTTCCTTGGTCTCTCCTCGCCCTCGCCTTTCGCGCCCCGCTGGCTGTCATCGCTGCAGGATCCTTCGCCGCAGGCGTGGCTCTTGCGGTCTTCGGTGTCCTGTGGAACACGACCATGCAGCGCGAAGTGCCATCGGAGGTTCTCTCCAGGGTCAGCTCCTATGACTGGTTCGGCTCGCTCGTCTTTCTTCCTCTTGGCTTTGCCCTGGCCGGCCCGGTGTCGTCCGCCATCGGAATACGGGCCACCTTCATCGGCGCAAGCATCTGGTGTGTCCTCTCGGCGCTGGTGGTCGTGGCCGTGCCCTCGGTCAACGGCCTCGTGGTCACCAAACCAGCAGGGGAGCTCGGTATCGAGCGCACGTGAGTGCGCCGTCGCCGCTGATGGGCGTCGAAAGCGCTCCGCCGGCCCCGAGGGCGCTGGTCGGGTGCTCTCAGTGCGGGCGACGCCGCCCGCGCCAGGAAGCCCACCGCGACCTCGGGCGAGCCACGACCGGCTCGACGTCGGCACGAGTCGCTGCGACCACGGCAACCTCGGCGGGATGGTCGATCCGCCACCGCTCGAGCACGCGCTCGACGTCGAACGGGGCAAGGTTGAGTGGCGGGCCGTCGAGTGGGCGCGAGTTGGCCCGACGGATCTTCTCGTTGATCTCGCCCATGATCTGTGTCACCTGGAGCTCCGAGGCCGCTTTGGATGCTGCGCTGAGTGCTTCCTCAGCTTCCTTTCGGAGCACCAGTGTCGCCGGCAGCATCGAAACGTTCTCGCGGCGCAGCTTCTCCTTGACCCACCACATGTCGTCGTGGGGCCGATCGATCCCCGGGATCGGCTTGCCCGCACCTGGCAGGTCGTCGAACTCGCCCCGGTCCATCGCTTCGCGGACTTGACGGTCGATCCACGTCTCGAACGAGACCCCGGGCGGCTTGCGCTCGGTCACGGGTTGATTCTGTCAGATGGGCTTCAGCGGCTGCGACTTCGGCCTGGCTTGCCGCAGATCCCCGTCACACGCGTCGCCCCGAAGCACGTCGAGCAGAGTCGCCGAGCAGGACGTGCGCCATCGCACCGTGGGTGACATGGAAGAATCTCGTATCGACTCGTTCCCGACCAACGGCGGCTCCGATCCGCAGAATACCGGCGCACCGCAAGACCGCCAGGCGTGGGTGCGAGCCAACTTCACGCAGATATTCGGAACCTCGGCGGAGGAGTTGCAGCGGCAGGGCATCAACCCCCGCCAGTACGCGAGAGACCACCGGGACCAGATACGCCAGTTCGCTCAGATGCAACGGAGCCAGGGCATCGCCGTCCCGACAGGCCGCCCCTCCGGCAACAGTTGGCCCAGCAGCGGCCCGAACGCCGGAGGGACGAGCAACCGGGGATATGGCTATGGCCGACGTGGTGGTTTCGGCATGCGGGGTGGAAGCGCATGGATCGGGATCCTGCTTGTCCTGTTCGCCTTGCGTTTCCTGCTGGTCGACTCGCTCGTCGGCACGCACGCGGCGATCTTCTGGGTGCTCGGCATCGGCGGGATCTTGCTCGTCGTCCGCGTGTTCCTCTTCTCCTGGCTCCGCCGGAGGCGGTGGAACCGGCGTCAGGCCGGCGGCCAGCCGAGCAATCGCCCTGGCTTCTGAACCGTTGCCTGACGACGGGGCAGGAGCCGGTCACACCATGTCGGCAGCTTTCAAGAGCGTCGTCCACAAGGCGAGGTCTCCGTGGTACTCGACTGCGGTCAGTGGTAGCCGCCCGTAGAGCAGCAGCACGAGATCACTGGCGCAAGCTCGCAACACGACCGACGTCTCCCCAGGAGCGCCCGCTCGCCACCGCCCCCCGGTGTCGGTGCTCTCGAAGATGACTTCGCCAACCGGAAGGCCGATCTCCTCGTCCACCATGATCTCGAGATATTCCGCAACCCCGTCGTGAGCGATCTCGGGCGCCAGCGGTGACGGCGTTCCGACTGCCTTCTCGGCGTCCCATCGATGGACGGCGGCCTCCTGCACCTGATGGCGGGCGACCGCCGCCACCGTGCTCGGGTCTCCCCACCACGTCCAGCATGGAGCATCCGGCGAAGCCTCGGCGAGAGCCGCGAGCAGGAGCCCGGTGCTCTCCGCCAGCCAACGGCTCAGCTCGGTCGCCGGAGGCGTGCGCTCGCCCTCTGACGGACCATCGAGGGAGGCGGCCCGGACGTTCCCCGCCCAGAACCGCTGCACCTCACCGAGATGACCGACGAGCGCCGAGAAGTCCCAGTCGGGGCATGAGGGCACGCGAGCGTCGCCCGGCGTCCGGGCGGCGAGCTCCGCCACGCGGGCGCTCTCCGAGGCGATTGCGGCCAGGCGGTCGAAGGTCGCTACATCGGCCATTTCGAACTGCTCCTTCCTTCGTGTGGATGTCGGACCAACACGCTAGGAGGTGATGCGGACAGAATCTGTCCGGGATCAGGTCGTCGAGTCGGCGCCCCGACCGGCCAGCGCGATGATCGCTTCGTGCTCGACGGTGGCGACGATGGTGCCGCCGACCCGTACCGTCACATCCGCCGTTGCACGTTCGCCGTGGCGGTCGAGGCGCCTTGCGACGACGACGGTCAGCACCTCCGCCTCGGCGCCCACGGGCGCGAGGCCGAAGTGGCGGACGACGCTGCTCGTATGTACCCAGGATCCGCGCACGAGCTGGTGCTGGAAGACAAAGTTGGCGAGCGCCGGCCAGACCGCAGGGTGCACGATGCCGGCGTCGGCGCAGACCGACTGCTCGTCCCCTGCCCGGGATGCGTAATCGGCTCCGTACTCGCCCTCGAGCCGCACGATCACGGGCTCGAGCGCCTCGCCCGGCGGTGGCTCGGCGCCGGCGCGATGCTGGCGCCAGGCTGACAGCTGGACCAGTGCTTGCTCACTGCGCTCAGCGACAACGGCGATGTCGATACCGCCGTCCGAGCGCTCGACCACCGGGAACAAGAGCCGGTCCTCGTCGAACACCGGCGACTTGAACCTGACGGTGGCTTCGCCGGAGGCCACCCAATCGACTCCGAAGGCTGCGACGACTGGATGACAGCAGTAGGCGTACGACGTGACGCCTGCCACGAGAGCCCGATCGAAACCCGCCGCCCGGGCGCCGGCGTTCGTGTGGATCGGATTGCGCGCGTGGTCGGGAAGGTTGCGAGCAACGATCGACCACGGACGCGCGTTGGCCGTCTCCACGAACCCAGCCTACGGCGACGAAGCGAGGACGCCCCTCGAGACGTACTGTTCCGACATGGACACCGAGCCCAGCCGCAGCCCGTTCTACGAGGCCGCCGCCGCCCTGGGCGCTAGCTTCATGCAAGAGGGCGGATGGTGGTGGACCGAGGGCTTCGGCGACGCCGACGGTGAGTACGCCGGCGTGCGCGACGACCTCGGGGTGTGGGACGTGTCACCGCTCAACAAGTGGGAGTTTCGCGGGCCGGACGCCCTCGCCGCCGCCCAGCGCGTGCACACGAACAACATCCTCGGCCTGGGTGTCGGACAGGTCCGCTACGGCGCATTCTGTGACCCCGAAGGCTTGATGCTCGACGACGGCACCGTCTACCGCCTGACCGATCGCGTCTGGGTCATGACCAACGGCTCGGATCGTGCCGAGCACTTCAGTGATGCCGCCGCTGGGCTCGACGTCGAGATCGAGGGGATCACGCGGGCGATGCCCCACCTCGGAGTGCTCGGTCCTCGCGCCCGGGAAGCCCTCGCCCCACTCTGCGAGGCGGACATCTCGCGCCTGGGCTACTTCCGCTTCATCCCGGAGCCGACGAAGGTCGGTGGCGTCCCCTGCGTCGTGTCGCGCACGGGCTTCGGCGGGGAGCTCGGTTATGAGCTCTTCTGCCGCCCTGAGCACGCCGCCGATCTTTGGGACGTCGTCGTCTCGGGCATGAACGCTCGACCGTTCGGGGTCGGCGTTCTCGAGGCCCTGCGCGTCGAGGCAGGGCTCGTGGTCCTCGACTACGACTATTCCGCCGGCGAGCGCACGCCATACGACCTCTCGCTTGATCGCATGGTCGCACTCGGCACCGTCGATTTTCTCGGCAGCGAGGCTCTCAAGTCCGTGGCGGCAGACCCGCCGCGCCGCCTGAAGACGCTCCGTCTCGAAGGCGACGAGCTGCCTGACTACGGCGCAGAAGTGACACGTCACGGTGAGCCGGTCGGAACGCTCACGAGCCCAGCGATGAGCCCGCGCTTCGGTTTGATCGCGCTGGCGGTCCTCGAGACAGCGCAGGCTTGTGACGACGAGCGTGTCGAGGTGAGCGTCGGCGGCGAGAGCGTGTCGGCGACGGTCGCCCCACTTGCGATCTACGACCCCGGCAAGCTGCGTCCCCGCGCCTGAGCGCCCCGAGCGAGCGGTGGCGGGATCGCAGCCGCCGTCACAGCACCGACTCGAGAGCAGGCCGATCCCAGAGACCCAACTCGGCGGCAGCCTCGTAGGTGCGCTGGAAGAAGTCGAGGAGCAAGGCGTCGGGGTCCGCGGCGGCGCGGACTTCGCCATACGGGAGGAGGAACTCGCCCAGGCCGGGGTCGTAGGAGGCCCCGGCGATCCCGAGTGGCCACTGAGCGAACCCGTCCGGTTCGGGGTAGGCGTACGAGTAGAACGACCCCTCGCTGCTTCCGCCTGGCCAGAAGCCGCAGCTGCTCACCTCGTGGCTGTAGGCCATCTCCATGACCCAGTCGGCACAGTTGGGCACGCCGCCGTGATGTCTCGGCGCCGGCCTGCCGGAGAATCGAGTCGTCGCCAGGTCGGCGGCGCCCCAGAAGAAGTGCACCGGGCTGGCTTTGCCGACAAAACGCCCCCGGAACCGCGCCAACACACGATGAGCCTGCACCAAGCCCAGCCAGAACCGCTGCGCCGCAGCTGCGTCATAGGAGCGATGCTGCTCGTCCTCGGCGAAGGGGATCGCCTCGACCAATTCCACCGGTCGCGCCAGCAGCGACACGTGCACACCGAGGGAGGCCAACGCGGTCATGGTCGCCTCGAAGAAGTCGGCGACGGACCGTGGTTCGAGCGAGACGGCCGCCTGCCCCCCGTCGGACGCCCTCAGCAACAGCACATGATCGATGAAGTCGAACTCGATCTCGAGACCTCGCCCCCCAACGTGCATCAGCGATGTCGTCAAACCGCGGGCCGAGACATACAGCGGCACCTGCCACCAATGGTTCGTCATGGGCGCCAGCGCCAGGCGAACCTTCCCGACGATCTGAGTCCACAGGTGCAAGGTGTCGCGCGTGTCCTCCCAGGCCGACAGAGTCAGCTCGGGCCAAGTGCCGGGGCGGTCGTTGTCCGCCGGCGACTCGGGGCTCACGACTCGCCAACCTCGAACAACGCCGGCAGACGACCGACATCTTCGACGGCGGCAAAGGGTGGTGTCTCGGTCACGTACTCTCCTTGGTCCGGACGGGGTCCTTTCACTGCCCCCGTGTGAGCTCCCATACACGGCGCCGTTCCTCATCTCCCAGGTCCTCGTCGGGCCGGTCGGGAAAGAGGCGCTCCCTCGCCTCCTGTGCTCGAACGACCCTGATCTCGAAGTCCTCCAAGACCTGGATCTCGCCGGCCGAGCCGGACCATTCCAGCACGGCCTCGTCGCTGTTCTCGTTGAATTGCAGGCCGAGTCGAGCGACGCGCACGCCCCAGGCACGAAGGATCGGTGGCGGCGCCGAGATGATCACCAGCCCACTTGCCGTCTCGCCCTCGCTCGGCGGGTCCGGGACGGCGGGCGCACCGTCTCGCTCCGGCTGCCCTCCTTCGGCGAGGGCGGCGTCGAGACCGCGCGTCTGGAGTACGACCGTCCCCGCCGGGGCGGCTGAGTACGGGAGTTGCGCTTGCAGATCGTCAGCAGCCTGGCGGTTGAGAGTCCCGAGCTCCTCGTTCAAGATGGCGATCGGCACGGAGGGGTCGGCGTCGAACGGGTTCGGGACCATGAGGCCGGGATCGATGACGGCGATGGTGCGCTCGCGTCGTTGGAACGCCATCGCCCAGAGGAGCCGACCGAGAAGCCCGGCTCCGGCACGGTCGGTCACCACATGCCAGGCGCCTGGGTACGAGCTCATGGCGAAGCCGAAGCCGGAGCTCGAACGGGGCGAAAGCACCGTGTAGGTGCGACCGCCCAGAGCGAGCGCGCGACGGTGAAGTTTCAGTCGCTCAGAACCAGAGTTGGCCACGCACCCATCCTCGCGTACCTCATCTGGCCGGAGAGCGTCGTGAGGTCGTTCGCCCTTGCGACCGGCCTGTTCCCAGACGGTCGAGAGTTGCGCGACCTGGTGTGGTCGCCGTCAGGCGTCAGCCTGCGCCCAAGCGGGGTTTGACCGCGCCGCCGCCCAGGTCGTCATCGCCACGATCGCAATCAGCACCAGAGCAATTGCCAGGGGATAGACGATGTGGTGGTGGACGACGAACGCGGCCCCGACTACGGCGCCCGCCAGCATGGCGGCAATGGCGATGCTCCGCCGACCCGATTTGGAGCCTTTGCCTCCGCCGATGGCGCTGTCGGCCGATATCCCGGTGATCGTCATCGTGAGCACGGTGGTCGTGAGATCCGGCACGGCCAGATGGCGAGCCGTGGCGTTCTGAATGCCCATGGCCATGGCGAGGGCGACGATCAACCCGTAGCGATCGCCCGACGGCACCGGGCTGGGCGTGGAGATCGCCAGGATCATCGCGGCGGCGAGGAAGACGCCTTGGACGGCGGCGGCGCTACTGAGGTGCCGCCCTCGGTGGCCTCCGAAGCGCGAGGCGAGCCGGCCGCCGCCGACGGCACCTAGCCCGAAGGACCCGATGGCGACCAGGGATGCCGTGATGGAGAAGCCCGGCGCTCCGACGAGCGCGAAACCCAGCAACACGACGTTGCCGGTCATGTTCGCCACGAAGACGTGCCCGAGGACGAGGTAGCTGAACGCGTCGACGAGACCTGTGACGAGCGTCATCGCCACCATCAAGGGCGGCAGCGGGCCGAATTTCGCCTCGCGCTCGGGAAGAATCGTCTGGCGGACCTCAGTGAAGAAAGCGCCCATGGGGACCTCCTCGACTCGGCGTGTGGGCCTTCGAGCCCCAGAATGCCAGAGCGAGTCGCTTGTGAGGCCGTGGGCGCCCTCAGTGCCCCTTGGCTGATCCCTGCAGGAGCACTGCCGCCGGCCTTGCGCCGTCGAGGTTCGCTTCGATGGCGTCAAGGCTCGCCATCGCCTTTTCGAGGAGCGGCTCGGCCAGGCGCCGGGCTTCGGCGATGCGGATGCGGTCCGCCATGTACTGGTGCTTCGCCCGCGCCTGGGCGACATCGCACTCGCCACCTTCGACCCAGGAGGCGACGACGTCTTGCAGCGTCTCCAAGAATGAAAGGGAATCGCCTGCCTGCACGAGATCGGCGAATGCAAGGCCCCCGAACTCGTGCAGCGTGATGAGGCGTCGCAGCTCGCTGCGGTCGAGATGGGCTGCGGCGTCGCCCTGTTCGTGCACCCAGACACCGACGACCTCGGCCGAGCGGGATGCATGGGCGTAGAGGTAGTCAGGGTCGTCCCAGCGGCCGCGGGCCTTGTCGAAGACGGGTCCGTTCGGGAACATCCGCTCAATATCGTGGGTGAGAGTGGCCAGACGCACTTCGACCGGTGCATCGGCGTCGAGGTACACGACCCAGTCGCGGGCGCGTTCCAGGTGCCACGACTGGCTGTACGGCTCGATCCACGCCGAGGCCCGATGTTCGATGTCGGTTCGGTGCGCCGCTCTGGGCGCCTCGTCGCTCATTGGTGTCAACTCACTTCCTTGTGGTTGCTTTCCATCGTGGCCACGCCGAGGTCGTCTTCACGGCACACAGCCGGCCACGAATCTGACGATTTCGGCCACGGTCTGCTCGAGGTTGTCCCACGGGATCATGTGGCCGCTGTTCGGCACTTTCACGACGGTGGCCCGAGGGTTCGACTGTTCGATGACGGCGGCGTCCGACGACGTGACGACCGGGCTCTCGGCTCCGAAGAGCACGAGAGCGGGCGGTTCCACGTCCTGCCAGACAGGCTCGAACGCCTCGAGGTGGAACCAGCCGTAGCTTTCCACGACGGCTACTTCGTCGCAGCTCGCGAGCCACTTTCCGCGGCTCTCGCACTGCTCGGCCGTCCAGGTCGGATAGTGCTCCTTCGCATCTTCGGTCCCACGTCCGGCGCGGGCGCCGAGGATCCCGGAGATGAACCGGTCGACGCCCATCGGATACGGCCGCCGTCCTGGCCCCGACATCGGCGGATCGATGGCGACGACGCCGAGCGCACAGCCGGGCACACGCGCCCTGGCTTCGGCCACCACGCGGGCGCCGAGGGAGTGGCCGACGAGGACGGCGTTGTCGAGCCCCAGGTGATCGAGGAGGGACAGGACGTCGGTGGCGTAGTCGCCGGCTCGGTGGCGACCGTAACCTGCCCGCTCGGACAGGCCCCGGCCGCGCATGTCGAGCACGAAGACGTCGCCGATGCCTGGCTCGTCGGCGAGCCGCCTGCCGGCGAACGCGAAAGCCCCCGCCGGTGTCGTGATGCCAGGGACCACCACGAGCGGCGTGCCGCTGCCCCCCTCGTGGCGGGCGGCGTGCATGCGGAGCCCGTCGGAGGAAAAGAAGATCGAAACGGGGTCGCTCACGGCAGAGGTGACACCTCGTCAACGCTGACGCTGGGACCTTGGTCGACCGCCAGCTCGAGCACCCCCGTCGTGGCATGACGCGGGGCGAAGCCGAGCGTGAGCACGAGGTAGGCGACTCCGCCGCCGAGAGCGGCCATGAGCCAGGAGAGGTCGACGCCGTTCACCGAGCTCTCGAGGACACCGGTGAGCAGGCTGGTGGTGGAGAACATCAGCCCGAGGACCACGCCGATCAGCCAGGCGATGATCGCCCTCGGGTTGGCGCCGGCTGTGTACCAGTAGCGCCCGCGGGCGCCCGGGATGGCGAAGGCGTGCAAGTCGTCAGGGGCGTACTGGCCCTTCTCCAACAGGTAGTGGATGCCGATGATCACCATCCACGGAGTCGCGACGACGACCATGATCGTGACGAATGCCTCCAGGTTGTTGAGGAAGTTCGTCGCCACGACGAACAGGTACGTCAGCCCGAAGGCCACAGCGGACAGGCCTGCGGCGATCTGCCAGCGCGGAATCTTGAAGAACCACGGCCATGAGCCGATGTCCAGCGAGGCGTTGTACAAGGTCATGCCCGCGCTGGCGATGTTGGAGGCGAGACCCAGCACGAGGAGCATCGGCAGGAGGAACCAGCTCGGCGCCGCCGTCGTGATGCCCTGCACGAAGTTGAAGGCCTGGCCCGGGAAGGAGGTTGCCGCGAAGGCGGCTGCGATCATCGCCACCCAGCAGCCGAGGAAGATGCCGGCAAAACCGTACGTGCCGACGAGCTTGGCGGGTGCATTGGCGGGGATGTAGCGCCCGTAGTCACCGACGAACGGCCCCCACGAGATGGGCAGGGAGGCCGCCGTCGTCGCGGAGATGAACCAGGTTGGCCAGAAGCTGCCGAGCAGGTAGTTGCCGCCGTGAATGGCGTGAAAGTGCGGCGCGAAGACGGCAAAGATGGCGATCCCGGCGGCAATGGACACCATCGTGATCACTCGGACGCTCCGCTCGAGGGTGCGGTGGCCGAGAATCGCAGACATGCAGGTGATGAGGATGACGGCCACCATGGCGATGGAGAGCGCCCCGAGCCCGGTGGATGAGTGGAACCAGCGGTTGAACGTGTAGATGATCGCTTGGCCCGAGGTGTACACGAGGATGATGAAGAAACCCATGGCAATGAACCAGGTGATACCGGACCCGACGAGCCGCCCGCGCACGCCGAAGGCGCCTCCGCTCGTCACCTGAGTGTTCGTTCCCGTTTTCGGGCTCGCCGGTGTGACGGCGAGGAAGATGAGCGACCCGACGAGGGCACCGACCGTGATGGCGCTCGCCGCCGCCCACCATCCGAGCCCGAAGGCGATCGGGAGCGCCCCGAAGAGCATGTTGCCGTAGCCGAACTGCGGCCCGAAGAAGATGGTCAGCAGCTCGGACGGCTTCGACTTGCGCTCGATGTCAGGTATCCGGTCGATCCCCCGTGTCTCGATGCTCCCGAAATCGTCCTTGGCGTCCCCAGCGGCGATTGCCGCACCGGCCTCGAGGTTTGTTGTCATCTGCCCCTCCTCTTGTCAGATGTCACTGCGGATGTCGGAACTTCGGTGTTGCGAAACGGCTCAGGAGCGCGACCGCGGTCGCATCTCAGGCACGACGATGTCGCCGCGGTCGACGATCTGGCGATCGTCGAGAAAGAGCGAATACCCGTGCAGCGGGATATCAAGGTGGCAGGGGGAGGCATTGGTGCCACCGAGCTCCTGGTTCGGGCCCGTGGCAAACAGGACGTTGCCGTAGAACGAGCGTCCCTCCTGGCCGATCCCGCGGGTGTCCATCATCGGTCCGGACCAGAGCGCCTTCTCGTTGAGGCCCCAGCCGATGTGCGAGATGGCGTAGCCGTCCGGGTCGTGGAACTGGTCCATGTAGTCGCGCATGAGCTCGGCGTCGAGCTCTCCGGACAGATCCACGATGCGTCCCTGCTCGACCCGAAGCGTGATGGGACTGCGCGTGTGCGTCTTGAACGGGTAGATGATCGAACCGGGCGCCAGCACGATCGTGCCGTCGACGCCGTCGTCGTGAGCACCGGTGAAGAGGAACCCGGACGGCCAGTGGTCCCAGCGGCCGGGCTCGTCGGTGTAGCCGTACTCGGTGATGACGGGGTACCGGCCCAAGCGGTAGAGCAAGTTCGTGCCGTTCTCGTGTTCGATGCGAAGCGTGCCGGCGCCCTCGAGCAGGCCGCCGGCGAACTCGACGCGTTCGCGGAGCTCGGGGTCGGGCAGCAGGCGCGTGAGGACGTCGATCGGCTCCACCGCCAGCAAGATGCGGGTCCCGGACGCCTGGATCTCCAGCTGCTCGGTGGAGAAGAGCATGAAGACGAGATCGATCACGATGGCGGCCTCCTTGAGCGCTGCCATGGCGGCCGGGTGTCCGGTGAGCGGCGTCTGGCCGACCTCCCAAGCTCCGGAGGACTTGCCACGGTGAGCCGGCACCCGTACGTGGTACGGGAGCGCTCCGAGCTCCTTGGCCGCCTGCATGAAGGCGGCCGCGTGCCCCATGAGCTCCTCGGCGGAATCGGAGCTCAAAATGGCGACGGCTTCGCCTTCGTGGACGCCGCAGAGTTGCAGCTCTTGCTTGCAAACGTTGACGAAGTCGTAGTTCACGGACACTCCTTCGGGTCGAGAACGGCCTCGAGCAAGGCCAGATGGCGGAGGAACAAGAGATCGTTGAAATGCGGCGCCATGGCCTGCAGCCCGATCGGAAGGCCGTCGGATCGCCAGTGGGCGGGAACGTTGGCGGCGGGGATGCCCAGCAACGTGGCTGGGCGGCACATCACCGGATCGCCGGTGAAGTCGAGCCCGACGGGGGCTGGCCCAAGTGCACTCGGCAGCACGACGAGGTCGAGCGAGCTGGCGAGCTCCGGCAGTGCGGCGACGGCCTCCTCCCGCTCGACACCGGCCATCTCGTAGACATGCAACGGGCAAGCGTCGCCTTCGGCCACGATGGCCTGGGCACTCGGTGAGATCTGGCGGACGCGGTCGCCCAGGCGGTCGCGGAGGTTCCTCGCCACCTCGACGGCCATGACCGTTCGGTGGGCCGTCGGCAGCGACGCCCACGTCGGGGGCATGGCGAGCTCCACGACGGTGACCCCGCCGTGCTGCAGTCGACCGGCAACGGCGTCGAGAGCGTCGTACACGTCGCTCTCGCACAGTGCCCACTCGTCGGCTCGGAGCACCCCGACGCACAAGCGCCGGCCGTCACCGACAGCTCCCGTGGCGCCGCCGGCGGTGTCGGGCGGCGGTCGTTTCTCGCTGGTGGAGTGTCGCAGGGTCCGGTGGAGCAGCTCGAGGTCTCGCACGGAGCGGGCGAACAACCCGACCGTGTCGAGATGTTCGGCGAGCTGGAAGACCCCTGCCGTCGAGGTCCATCCGTGAGCGGGCTTGAACCCGAACACACCGCAGTAGGCCGCCGGTCGCAGCACCGAGCCGGCGGTCTGGGTCCCGAGGGCCGCGTGAACCATGCCGGCAGCGACCGCCGCCGCCGATCCGCTCGAGGAACCGCCTGGGGTGCGCGTCAGGTCGAGGGGGTTTCGGGTTCGGGTGGGCTGGAACATGGCGAACTCGGTGGACTCGGTCTTGCCGAGCATGAGGGCGCCGGCCGACTTCAAGGTCGTGACGACATCGGCGTCGCGCGAAGGCTGGTGATCGGAGAACAGCGGTGAGCCGTAGCCGGTCGGTAGGTCGGCGGTGTCGATGACGTCCTTCACACCGACGACGAGGCCCCGGAGGGCACCCGCGCCGGAGGTGTCCAGCTGCCGAGCCTGCGTGCGGACGAGCTCCTCGTCGACGATCCGAAAGGCGCCGATGGACTCGTCGAGTCGGGCAACGCGGGCGAGAGCCTGCTCGGCCGTGTCGGCGACGCTGGTCTGACCGGCGCCGACTGCGGCAACGGCGGAGGCGCCATCTGAGACCTGGGATGGGCGCACGGCCGTCATTGCGCCCGTCACTCGCCGTGATGGGGGTGGTGACCGCCTCCGAGGCGCCTGAGCACGATGTCGACCGGACTGCCGGAGGCCACGAGGGGAGCGCTCCGTCGGTCGACGGTGATCGGCCGTACCTGCAATGCGAACAGCTCGCTCCCGCTGCTGTCGCTCCGGGTGGAGCCGATCGCCCATTCGATGTCGAGGCCGCGCCCGATGCTGGACTCGAGCTGGCGAGCCATCTCGAGGAGTGCCTCGAGAGTCTCGTCGCCGATGGACCAGGCGCGCTGGCGGTCGGGGTCCACGGCCTCGGTCTCGACGGCGCGCCCGTCGGCAGAGAGCCGATGTTCGAACGGCTTCGAGCCGAGGACACGCTCTTGTACCCGTCCGGTGACTTTGTTGAGCTCGAACAGATCTGGGATGACCTCGCCCCCGACGACAGCTTCACCGAGTCCGTAGCTCGCCTCGACGACCACGAGCGATCGGTCGCCCGTGCGGGGGTGGCGGGTGAACATCACGCCGGCCGTCTGGGCGTCGACGAGCTCCTGCACGACGACGGCGATGCCCTGGTCCTCGGCACTGAGCTGGCGCGCCTCCCGGTAGGCGGAAACGTGGGGCGCGAGCGCCGAGAGCCAGCACCGCTCGACGGTGCCGACGACATCGGTGTCGCCGCTCACACCGAGGTACGTGCTGAACTGGCCGGCGCAGCTCGAGTCGGAGGAATCCTCGACGGTTGCGCTGGAGCGGACGGCGACGACCACCTCGCTCTGCTGGCGTTGGCACAGCTGCTGGTAGGCGAGGACGATCTCGTCGGCGAGCTCCGCAGGGACGCCCTCGCCGCCGTCGTTTCGCCAGGCGGCATAGCCGAGGTAAGCCGACGCGCTCACGACGAACGAGGCTGGCACGTTCTGGCCCGAGCGGATCAAGGAGCCGAGGCCGACGGCCTTCCCGCCGACGACCGTCACGAGCTCCGCCGTGCACTCCTCGGTCGCAAGCACGACCGGAGCCTTGGGAGACGGGCTCACAGCGGACCGTTCGGCAAGGTCGGCCTCCATCACGGCACGGTCACGGCAGGGCGCTCGACACGGGAGAGCCACGTCACGACCCCCGTATTGCCGTCGACCCGGAGGCGGTCGCCGGTCATCACGAGCTGCGTGCCGATGCCCGTCGCCACGACCGCAGGCAGCTCGTACTCACGAGAGACGATGGCGGCGTGCGACATGATGCCGCCACCATCGGAGACGGCCGCCCCGATGCGGGCAAAGACGATCGACCAGCTTGGCGCCGTGAGCGGGCAAACGAGAATCTCGCCGTCTTCGAGCGCGTCGAGCTCCTCGACCCGATGCACGACGCGGGCGACCCCTTCGGCCACACCGGGCGAGGCGGCGAGACCGCGCAAGTCGTCGTCGGCGTCCGACGCCGACTCGGCCGCCAGCCACCGGTTGATCGTCTCGTTGTTGATCCCGAAGAGCGTGACCGTGATCGGCTCGGTCACTTTCTCGGGAGGGACGCCGAGGGCAGGCGGCGGGCTCCAAGTCTCGAGGACGCTGTAGATGCGCCGGCGGCGGGCGATCTCGGCACGCCAGGTCAGCTGCCCGCGGGTGGGCACCCCGAGCGCCCAGGCGGCCTCGGCTTCGTAGAGGACGGCATAGACCTCGTAGCGGTGCAGGAAGTAGATGTCGTCGCTCTGCTCGAGCATGCCGGCAGCGACGAGCACCTCGCCGAGCTCCCGGACCTTGTTGAAGAAGATCGAGTGATGCCAGTGCTCGACGTAGAAGTTGTGGTTCTCCACGAAGGGAAAGACTTGGCGTGAGAGTGCGAGGAGGCTGTCGAAGGCGGGCGCCTCGTCGTCGTCGAGCAGGTCTCGGTAGCCATCGGCAAGGCGTTCGCGCTCGGCGCGAAGGTGGGCGATCGGGCGGGCGAGATCCTCGCCGCGCTCGACTCGGGCGACGTAGTCCCGCAGCGCCGAGAACGGCGGACGAAGGTCGTCGATCCAGGCGCGGTTGGCGTGGCAGTACCCGGCGCCGGTCGAGTAGTAGAACCAGGGGTCCTTCACCTGCTCGAGATCTTCGAGCCACTCCTTGCCGGCCGCCGAACCCTCGAGGGCGGCGACGATCTCCGCCGGCTCTTCGTGCCCTTTCAAGACGTCGCCGACGCCGAGCTCGACGGCCCGGCCGGCAAGTCGACGCAGCTCGGCGTCCGGCCGGTACAGGATCACGTCGATGCCGGCGACCATCCTCGCCACCAAGTCGTCGGTGATCGCCGGGAAGTGGCTCCGGCAGAATTCGAGGAACGTGAGGTAGGCGCCGTAGGCGAGGTTCAGCATCTCGAAGTGGAAGTACGCCATCTCATGGGCGTTCTCGAGCAGCCGGCTGTAGCTCGTGAGCAAGTCGAAGGCCGTCGTCGTGCCTCGGTGCTCCAGCACCGTCGCCTCGGGCTCGACCTCGGCCAGTGGCTGAAAGCTGATCTGCTTCAGCGCCTCGATGCAGATTGTCGCCTTCTCGACCCAGTTGGCGTAGATCTCGTCCCAGTTCTCGAAGTAGTGGCGGGCACGGCGGTCGAAGGTCGGTGCGCGCTCGGCGATCGCCGTCGGGTCCTCGATGACGTTGGGGCTGAGGTAGAGGTACCCGTTGACGATTCTCTGCTCGATACCGAGCGCCGTCGGGAGCCTCCAGACGCGCGTCGTGTACTGGTTCAGCGACACGAGCCAACTCTCCGGCATCATGAGGTCGAAGGGGTAGACCGGCTCGGGGTTGTGCATCTGGTCGAAGAACCAGAGCTTGCTCTCGTCGCGGTCGCGCAGCTCGTCGCCGAAGATGAAATAGCCGGGGTACATGGACTCCCAGCCGTCGGCGCCGGCTGGGGTCTCGATGTCGTATGGGTTGCGGAACATCCCCCTACCCTCGCTCATACCACCCCCCTTCCACGAGCGCCTTGGCTTGCAACTATTGACGGCGGCTCCTGCTGGGGGAAGTAATGCGTTCTGCTCTACGGAACGCTGTTCTGCTCTACGGAACGATCCGTCAGCGGTAGTCCGACCCGCTCCACCAGACCGACTCGACGCTCATCAGCTTGTCGGCGGCTGATTGCACGCGGCGAGCCATGAGGGCGATGTGCTCACCGGTCACGCGAGAGACCGGGCCTGCGACCGAGATGGCGGCTCGGGCCGTCCGCGTGTGGTCCAGCACGGGGGCCGCGACCGACGCCAGTCCCGGCTCGTCCTCCTCGATGCTGAAGGCATAACCCCGCTCGCGTGTCTCGGCGAGGCAGCGCAGGAATTGCTCCTTCGTCCTGATGGTCCGCGGTGTGCGTCGCTCGAAGCCGGCGTCGATGGCCGCCTGAGCGACGACCGGGTTGAAGGCAGCCACCGCCTTGCCGGAGCTCGTGAGATGGATCGGGCGTACCCGGGCGACTCTCGAGGAGAAGCGCAGCCCGTGGTAGCTCTCGAGTCGCTCCACGTAGAACATCTGGCTGCCTTCAGGAACCGCCAGGTGCACCGTTTCACCGGTCTGGCTGCGGAGCGACTCCAGCAGGGGAAGGGCGTGATCGCGGAGACGGCTCCGGCTCGCCACGAGCTCGCCAAGCTCGTGCAGGCGGATTCCCAGGCGGTACGTGCGGGATTCGGGAACGCGCTGCACGAAGCCGTTGGCGCACAAGGTCGTGACGATCCGGTGCGCGGTGCTCTTGGCCACGCCGAGGCGGCGCCCGAGCTCTGCCACGCCGAGCTCGGGCTCGGCGGCGAGGCAGTCGAGCAGTGCCAGGGCCGTCTCGACGGCTTGCACCGACGTGGCACGTGCCGGCGAGCGAGTGGCGGCGCCTTCGCTGGCCTCGTCTGGCAGCCGCACCACCTCTGGAGTCCGGGCGCCTGCGTCGTCGGGCCGTCGGCTGACGTCGCCATCACCGGTGCTCATGCCGGCGCCAGCCGGTCGGCGAGGCGGGAGAGGGCCAGGCTGCCGGCCCATTCGACGTGGCTGCGCATCGCCCGGGAGGCCTGAGCGCGACGTCGCTGGCCGATCGCGGATGCGACGGCGCGGTGTTGGCGTTCGGCCTCGCTCATGTCCTCGCCGCTGTAGGCGAACGTCGACCGGTACGCCTCCGGGATCGCCGATATCTGATGGATGCACGATGACAGGCGTCTCGAGCCGGACGCCTCGGCGATGGCGTAGTGAAAGGTGGTATCGGCGGCCAGCTGTTGAGCGGCCGGGGCGTCGTGCAGTTCCGCCAGGCTGTCGCAGCTGGCCTCGAGGAGAGCCAGCAGATCAGGCGTACCTCGGGTGGCGGCGAGAGAGGCCGCCTCGGCTTCGAGGATGGAGCGCAAGTGGTAGATCTCCCCGACGTCAGCCGTCGAGAGCTGCAGGACGGTGGCCCCTCTGTTGCGTTCGAGGGCCACCAGACCGCTCGTGCTGAGTGCGATGAGCGCCTCCCGGATCGGCGTGCGGCTCACGTCGTATGTGGCGGCGAGGGTCTCCTCGCGGAGCCGCGTGCCCGGGGCGAGGTCGCCGTCGAGGATCGCCTTCGAGAGGCGGCGGGCAACGACGGTTGCCGTCCGTTCGCCTCGGATCGAGTCGCGAACCGGCGAGAGGTCCATCATCGGGCGCTTCCCGACATTGTCATGTCCACGAGTCGATTGTATGCTTGTATGCAATCTGCCACCTGCTCCCGCCCGCATCGGGATCGCCGGAAGGAGTCCACCGATGTCCTGGCGCTCGGAAGCGCTCCACCCGTGCAGGCTCCACCCGTGCAGGCTCCGGCCGTGAGGGTTCTGGCCGTGAGGGCTCTGGCCGTGAGGGTTCTGGGTTCGTGAAGACGGCAGTGTTCGGCTACCACGCAGCTCGGTCGGTCGAGGAGGCCGTCGAGCTGCTGGCCGCCTACGAGGGCACCGCTCGCCTGCTGGCCGGCGGACAGAGCCTCGTCCCCATGATGAACATGCGGCTGATCCGGCCGGATGCGCTCATCGACGTCAATGGCTTGAGCGACCTCGACGGCATCGAGTTCGCGGACGACACGACGGTGATCGGCGCCCTCACCCGTTATACGACGCTCGAGCACTCCTCCATCATCGCCGATCGCTTGCCGCTCGTCGCCCGCATGGTCCGTCACATCGGCGATCGCCAGGTCCGCAACCGGGGGACCATCGGCGGCAGCCTCGTGCAGGGCGACCCGACCGGCGAGATGCCGCTCGCCTGCACGACCCTGGGCGCCTCCGTTCGCGTCGTGGGTCCCGGCGGCCGGCGCGAGATCCCGGTCGAGGAGCTGTACGAGGGCTCCTATGCGACGGTGCTCGACCCGCTCGAGATGGTGACTCACGTCGTGTTCCGGCGCCGCCCTGCCCTGTCGGCGTTTGCCGAGTGCTGCCGTCGCCACAACGACTTCGCCGTCGTGGCAGTTGCGGCGGTCGCCGAACGGGTCGGCGGTGGTCGGGTCGGCCAGGTTCGCGTCGGTCTCGCCGGTGTGAACGACACCACGGTGCTGTCGCCCCGCTCCGGCGAGGTGCTGTCGGGTTCAGTGCTCGGCGACGGCGAGATCGAGGAGGCAGCCGCCGCAGCCACCTATGTGATCGACCCGCCGAGCGACGTTCGAGCATCGGCCGAGTACCGGCGCCACCTCGTACCCATCTACGTCCGCCGAGTGCTCCGCGACCTGCGCCTGGACGCAGGTCTGTCGCCTGAAGGGAGTCCGTGATGCAGCTGCACGAGGAGTTCCAGGTTCCCGACGGCATCGACGCCGTCTGGGCGTTCTTCGAGCAACCCGAGCAGGTGGCTCGTTGTGTGCCGGGAGTCGAGGACGTGCGGGTTCTCGACGCCGACAACGTTCAGGTGCGGGCGACGCAGAGCATTGGCCCGTTGTCTGCCACGTTCGACGCCAAAGTCACCGTGCTCGAGCGGATCCCGAAGGAGCTCATCAGGTTCCAGGCGACCGGCAAGAGCGTCCGCGGGGCGGTCGGCAACGTGCGCACGTTGAACGAGGTCCATCTGGCGGGTGCGGGGAGCTCGACTTCGGTTCGGGTCGAAGGGGATGTCGTCCTCGCCGGTGCCCTCGGAAGCGTCGGCCAGAAGATCGTCGCTCGGCAGGCGGGCAAGGTGACCGCCCAGTTCGCCGCCAACCTCGAGCTGGCGCTGTCGGGTGTGCCGCTGCCGGCACTGGCGAGCTCGCGTCGTGCCGCCGGAGTTGCCGGAGCCGAGCGGGCGAGGGGCGTCGAGCCTGCCGGACATGAGTCGTGGCCGGCGAGGAGGAGGCCCGAGCATGTCGACGTCTGGAGCCGTGTGGCCGCGATCATGAGCACGGTCTCGGCGGTGCTGGCCGTCGTCGCCCTCGTGCGTTCCAAGCGACCCGGGCCATGACGCCGCCCGCAGGATCGCGGGCGATCGGTACCGAGTCCGCCGGCTTTGGCGAACCGAACGTCACGATCACCGTGACGGTGAACGGCTCGGCGGTGACCGAGCAGATCCCCACACGCCTGAACGTTGCCGACTTCCTCCGCCACCGCCTCGGGCTCACCGGCACCCACGTCGGTTGCGAGCAGGGCGTCTGCGGCATGTGCACGGTGCTCGTCGACGGCGAGGCCGTGAAGTCGTGTCTGATGTTCGCCGCTCAGCTCGACCAGCGAGTCGTCGAGACGGTGGAGTCACTCGCGAAGGACCGGTCGCTCAGCCCGTTGCAGGAGCGGTTCAAGGAGGAACACGCTTTGCAGTGCGGCTTCTGCACGCCCGGCTTCCTCATGACCACGACGGCGCTCGCCCGCCAGCCGCGGAACCCGCCCCGCTCCCGCCAGGAGATCCGCCAGGAGCTTGCCGGCGTGCTCTGCCGTTGCACCGGCTACGAGTTCATCGTCACCGCCGTGGAGCGGCACCTGGCGGCGGCGGGAGAGGAGGGCACCGATGGCTGACGTGGGCGTCCTGCCGCTTGCAACACCCCCGTCGACCGGGCACCGCCTCATCGGCGTCGGCGTCCCTCGCAAAGAGGACGACCGCCTCCTTCGCGGGGAAGGCCAGTTCACCGACGACGTCGAGCGGCCGCATGTCGTCGAGATGGCGGTCGGCCGCTGCCCCTACCCGCATGCCCGCATCGTCTCGGTGGATGCCAGCGCCGCAGTCGCTCTCGACGGCGTGTACGACGTCCTCTTGCCGGGCGACGTGGCCGGCCGCAGCGAAGTGATCGGGATCCTGCGGCCCGTGCCGGGCGCCCCGCCCATCCCTCATCACGCCCTTGCTCAGGGCGTCGCCACCTATGAGGGCCAGCCGGTCGTGAGCGTCGCCGCCCGTAGCCGCCACATCGCCGAGGATGCCATCGAGCTGATCGAGATCGACTACGAGCCGCTCGGGGCCGTCTCCGACGTCATCTCGGCCCTCGAGCCCGCCGCCACAGTCATCCACCCAGGCGTCCTCGACTCCAACCTCCTCGTCGCCAACCGCGAAGGGGCCGGGGACCCGGCAGCCCGGTTGGCCGAGGCGGATGTCGTGGTCGAGGGGCGTTTCTTCGTGAACCGTGTCACCGGCTTGCCGATGGAGACACGGGCCGTCCTCGTGGAATGGCGCGCCGGCGGTCCCGAGCTCACGGTGCACGTGTCGTCGCAGGTGCCGCAGCTGGTGCGCAAGCAGTTGGCCGAGACGCTCCGCCTCGACGAGGGCGGCATCCGGGTGATCGCCGCGGACGTCGGTGGCGGTTTTGGGCTGAAGCTTGGCGTCTACCCCGAGGATGTTCTCGCCTGCCTGCACGCCATGTCGCTACGGCGGCCGGTCAGGTTCGTGGAGGACCGCAACGAGCATTTTCGGGCGACGACCCATGGCCGCGAGTCCGTGCACGACTACTGCATCGGGGCGCGGCGCGACGGCCGCATTCTCACGATGTCGGACTCCTATGTGAACGACCTGGGCGGACTCAATTCCCCCTTCGGCTCCTCGCAGCTGTCCACCGTGGTGTTCAACGGGCCCTACAAGATCGCCGACGGATTCGTCGAGCGGCGAGTCGTGGTGACGAACAAGACGCCCATCGGGGCGTATCGGGGCTACGGACAGCCGGAGGTCAACTTTGCCTACGAGTCCCTCATGGACCGCCTGGCCCGCACGCTGGAGATGGATCGGGTCGAGCTACGGGCGCTCAACATGGTGAAGCCGGATGAGTTTCCCTGGGTGAACCCGACGGGAGCCGTGTACGACAGCGGCGACTACGAGCGCTGCCTCCGCATGGCGGCGGAGGCGATCGGCTACAGCGAGCATCTCGCCTCGTCCCGCGGGCCGGCGCCGGACGGGCGCCGTCGAGGCATCGGGCTCTCGTCCTACGTCGAGCGCACCGGCTATGCCAGCTCGAAGTTCCTCGCCCATCGCGGCTCGCAGTTCGGCGCTCACGAGAGCGTGACGATCCGAGCGAACCGCTCTGGTGGCATCGACCTGTACACGGGGGTCTCCAGCATCGGCCAGGGGAGCGAAACGGTCTTCGCCCAGATGTGTGCGGATTTCATCGGCATCGACTACGGCTCGGTCTCGGTGCACGCCGGCGATACGGGGAGATCACCGCTCAACACCGGTGCCTTCGCCTCGCGCACTGTCATCGCAGCGGCCGGTGCCCTCGCCGAAGCGAGCGAGCGGTTCAAGGCCAAGGCGCTCCGCATCGGTGCCTTCGTCCTCGGTGTGGAGGACTCGTCTCGGCTCGAGATCGTCGGCGACGCCGTCGTCGACAGCGGGGATCCAGCACTCGGTGCCGACCTCTCCACGGTGTTCACCCGGGCGATCCTCGGCCAGGGCCTGCCTCCGGGCGAAGCGCCCGGTCTCGACGAGACGGCCTATTTCGAGCCGGCGCACGCCGCCTACTCCTTCGGGACGGCAGCCGCCGCCGTCACGGTGGACCCCGAGTCCGGCGAATTCAGCATCGACAACTTCGTCATGGTGCACGACTGCGGCACCCCGATCAACCCGAAGCTGATCGACGGGCAGGTGCGCGGCGGGCTCGCCCAAGGACTCGGGCAAGCCCTGGCCGAGGAGCTCCGGTACGACCGGGAGACCGGCCAGCTCCTCAACGGCACCATGATGGACTACTTCGCCCCCTCGATCTGTGACCTCCCGCCGATCACCCTGCTTCACACTTCGGTGGCTTCGCCCGTGACACCGCTCGGGGTGCGAGGCGCCGGCGAGGTCGGGGCCATCCCCGCTGCGGCCGCCGTCGCCAACGCCGTTTGCGACGCCCTTGCCGACTTCGGCGTCGAGATCGACCGGCTGCCGATCACCCCCGAGCTCGTCTGGCGTTCGCTCGAGGCCGCACGGACGAGGGGGAGCTCCGAAAGGGTGCCCCGAAACCCGGCGGCAGACACCTGAGCCGTCGTCACGCCCGCCCGCGGCGAGAAGGCGCTTGACACCTGCGAACTGGCGTGTTTGTATCCGCCTGCAGAGTCAATTCCGAGCTGGGGGACGTCGGGGGAGCCTGAGCCGAAGCACGTTCACTCGTGCGGCGTCGTCGAGGGCGGGCGCAATTCGATCCGTGTCCGGTCTGCTCGCGGGCGGGCGGGGCCTTGTTGAGGTGTGCCTGCTGGGCTCGCTGATCGAGGGGGTATGACAGGAAATGCGCCTCATCTCACCGTCCAGGCCCCGCCGGAAGAAGCTCGTAGCGCTCGGCGTCGTCGGGATGTCGGCCGCTTGTCTGTTGAGCGTGACCACGCCCGCATCGGCGTCGCAAGGTACATCGGTCCCGACGCCATCGACCTTCGCCCAGTGCCCGGTGAACGGGTACATCGGACCGAAGCACGCCGACCGGGTGAGCATCTGCATCGTCGGCATCACTTCGGTGGGAACCATCGACATCGGCGGCCTCGACACGACCTTCCGCGGTCCCGGTCTGGCTCAGTTCGGGTTCGCCGGCAACTCGGGAATCACCGTCGACAACACCGTGGACGCCCTCGACGGACAGTCCTACACGGCTCCGCGCCAGTTGCTGTCCAAGCCCGTCATGGCCATGCTCGGCAACCCGTCAGGGGTGAACCCCCCAGCGCAGTCAGACGTCTATGTCGTGTCGCAGCAGGCAGGCCCGATCTCGTTCAATCTCACCACGCCTGGATCGTCGGGGATCAACCCCGAAACGATCGTCCCGCTCACCTTCCGCCTCGAGAACCCGCTCCTCGGGTCGCACTGCTACGTCGGGACGCTCGCCGACCCGGTCACGCTCACGCTGACGACCGGCATATCAGGGTCCCTCACCGGCACGGTGGGCACGCTGAACGTGTACGACAACGGTTCGGTCGTGCAGACCGTGGGCTCCGAAGTCGTCGACGGCGTCTTCAGCGTGCCCGGAGCGACCGGTTGCGGCGCCGGCGGGTTGTGGGACAGCGCCATCGACGCCAACAACAGCCTGCCGTCACCGTCCGGCTCCAACGTGGCGATGCTGTACGGGTCCTTCGACCTCGCGACAGCCAAGTGGGTCAAGCACAAGCTGCACGAGTAGCCAGCAAAGCAGAGGCCAGCAAAGCGAGGCCAGCGAGACCTCAGCGAGCGAGCGCCCCCATCGGATCCCAGGCCGGCAGGACCGTCGGCTCGGCGTCGAGCGCCGCCTGCAGTTCGGCCGGCAGCAGGTCGCGGCGGGCGGCGATCTCGAAGAGGTACTCGTCGAACCAGCTGTCGTTCATCGTGAAGAACCCATCCCGCCCCCGTTCGGCGCCCCAGCTGTTCTCGACCCGCCAACGCCTCGGCACTCCATCGACGCGGTCGACGCCGGTGAACAGCATGGCGTGGGTCATCTGAGACTCGTGGGCGATCAAGCGGTCTGCCTTCGAGAGCTCGAGCGGGGTGGCGTAGACCGAGTCGTAGTCGAAGAGTTTGGCGTCCCACAGCGCGTAGTCGTTGCTCATCATCTTGGCGACGTCGCAGCCGAACCACACCGGCTCGCCGGACTCGATCGCCTGCGCCGCCAGCTCCTTCATGAGGGCGATCTCGACATTCAGGTAAGTGACGGGGGGCGCGCCGGACACGTTGCCGAGGTACTCGACGGTGTAGGTCCGATTCATCGGGCTGCTGGGGCGAGGGTCGTGGACGAGGCACACGTACTCGTCGATCGGCAGCGTGACGTAGGACTCGGCGAACTCCTTCGGCGTGAGCAGCCCGTCGCGATGGAAGGCCTTGTCCTTGTCCCGCCATTGCCAGAGAAACCGATCCGGCGGCGTGCCGAGATGGATCGACAGAACCCGGTAGACGATCTGGAGGATGTCGGCTTTCTGCTCGCGTGCCGCTTCGAGGTCGCTCCCTACGGCCGCCCGCACCGTGAGCGCTCCCCTGCGCAGCACGCGGCGCAGGAGCGAGTTCATCTTCGCCGTCTCCGAGGAGCTCTGCGTCTCGGGCATGAATGCCTTCGGTACGAGGCCGTACTTGTCGACGAGGGCGACGAACATGTTCCACTGGCCGCCGTCACCGGCGACCGAGTCGAGCAGGAAGGCAATCGTGCGGTCGTCGATGTCGCGGTCAGCCGTCTCGATGATGGCCTCGAGAAAGTAGTTGGCCCGCTCGAGCTTGTCCCAGAACATCACGTAGTTCTGCGAGAACTCGAACTCCTTCACGTTCAGCTTTGCCATCGTGCCGGCACGGATCAGGTTCAGCCCCGCGAAGAGCCAGCAGCGCCCGCTCTTGCCCTGGCTCGTGACCTTCCAGTCGTCGAGAGAGGCTGACATCGTGTGGTCTGCCTCGTTCACGATGGCCCGGTCGAGGGCGATGTCGTCGACCGTCACGCGGGTGACGGCGTTCTGCGCGATCCGAAGTGACGGATCCGCCTGGAATTGCTTCTTCAACAGTTCGACATCGGACTCCTGCAATGACCCTCGTGCCGATTTGCCCGTCATGCCCATGGCGTCACCTCTGTTCGTCGCTGATGATCGGCTCGTGGCGCAGCCCTCGCTCCGCATCCTAGGGGCTCGAGGTGGCAGGCCCCACAGCGCACGGGCCGGCACCCTGGCGGAATGCCCCCGCGTCCGGCCCTCGGCTCACGACAGCTTCTCGAAGGTCGGGATCAGGTAGCCGAAGCCGGCGACGACGGTGCCGACCAGCATGAACGCCAGGCCGGCGATGCGCAGCGAGTGGGCGACCGTGAGCAGGCCGCCGGCGCCGGCGACGGCCACGCCGATGAGCCCGATCCAGCCGCTCAGACGGGAGAGGCGGGCGGAGGCCCGCACTCGCGCCAGCAAGGCGACGGCGCCGAAGGCCAACGGGACGCCGAGAATGGCATGGGGGAGGTAGATGCTCGCCCCCTTGACCGGCAGCCAGCCGCTCGGCCGGCTCGCCGGCACGAAGACGAGTGCCACGATCCCGAGCACCAACTCGACGCCCGTGCCGAGGGCGAGGGTCCTGGCGACCCTGGCGTTGGCGGCCTCGACGGTCACCTCGCGCTCCGCCTCGAGGGCGGCGTCGGCGGCACCGCCGTCTCCGGCCGAGCCTTGCTTGCGGGCGCGGTACGCGTCCGGGTCCTCGTGGATGAGATACCACCACGCACCGACGGCAATCAGGGCGAAGATCGGCCACTCGACGGAATACACCCAGCTGAGGCTGTTGCCTGCCATCGCTGTCCTCACCTGCCACCAACCGGCTGCCAGACAGGCCGGAGCGACGATGACGACTTCGAGATGCAGCAGCAGTGCCCGTGGCGACAGCCATCGCCGCCGGACATCGGTCAGGGACCGGCTCTGCCTGGTCGCCGCCGAGCGAGGCGCCTTCAGCCCGATCGACTCGAATCGTCTCGTCAGCTTGCGCTCGGCGACGAAGGCGCAGAACGGCACGGTGCCTGCCAGCAGCACGAGGACCATCTGCCACTTCGGGATGCCGAGTCGTCGCGTCAGCTGAAACGCGACGAAGAGGTAGACGAGGTACAAGAAACCGTGCATCGTGCCGACGACGTTCACGACCGCGGGCCGCCCGGCCGCGAACTGGAGGGGGAGACCGACGAAGACGAGCACGATGAGGAGGGTGGCGGTCGTGTAGGCCATGACCCGGTATCGCAGGAGCAGCCCGCGGTCGCGAAAGGTCGTGGCTTGCTCGTCGCGGCTCGTGCTCCGGATCATCTCGGCTTGGCTTCTCCCACAACGACCCCCAGCGCTCCCATGGCGAGCTCCTCCGCACCAGGACTGAGGTGCGTGCGACCGGCGGCAGACGAGCGCGCCGCGCAGGCTCCAACTGTCGCGCAGCGGTTCGAATCATACGATTCCGCCCTCCCGCACCGGTCGGCATGCGTAGCATTCCGCCATCGAGCGAGCCGACTGAGGAGGCGAAGATGAGCGTGGCCGTCGTGGTCGGCAACCCGAAACCCGCCTCGCGTACGCTCGAGGCAGCCATACACGTGGCCTCGAGCCTCGGCGGGGTCGCGGCCGACGTCGTCGTTGACGTCGTGACGCTGGGCAGCGGTCTGTTGGGTTTCGGCGACGTCGCAGTCGGAGCCGCTGTGGCGGCTGTGCGTGCGTCCGAGGCCGTCGTCGTGGCGTCGCCGACGTACAAAGCCAGCTTCACCGGTGTTCTCAAGCTGTTCCTCGACCAGTTCCCCTCTGGCGGGCTGTCCGGCCTCGTGGCCTTCCCGATGATGCTCGGCGGGGCGTGGCAGCACGCCCTCGCACCGGAGGTCTTTCTCAAGCCCGTGCTTGTCGAGCTCGGAGCGACGTGCCCGGTCCGAGGCCTCTACCTCCTCGACTCCGACTACCAGTCGCCCGAGGGCCTCGACGCCTGGCTCGAGAGCGCCCGACGGTGGCTCTGAGGCCGATGGTCGTTGTGGGATGGGCGGGAACGGGGTCTGGGTGGGTTTCTTTCTGTTTCTATCGTTATGATCGAATAACCACCTAGGAGGGACGACTCACCCATGCCGGCGACGACACCGATCCATCTCGCGGTCGCGCTCGACGGCGCGGGTTGGCACCCGGCGGCCTGGCGACAGGCCGAGATCGGGCCGGGGACCCTCTTCACGGCCGGCTACTGGGCGGCTGTCGCCCGTCGGGCAGAGTCGGGGCTCCTCGACTTCGTCACGATCGAGGACTCGCTGGCGATGCAGTCCGCCCACCCCTTTGTGCCGGACGACCGTACCGATCAGGTTCGAGGCCGGCTCGACGCCGTGCTCGTCGCTGCCCGCGTTGCTCCCGTCACCCGCCACATCGGCTTGGTGCCGAGCGTGACCGTCACTCACACCGAGCCATTCCACATCTCGAAGGCGATCGCAACGCTGGACTTCGTCAGCTCAGGGCGTGCCGGAGTCCGCGTGCAGGTGTCAGGTCGAGCTCACGAAGCGGCTCTGTTCGGGCGGCGCCTGTTTCCCGAGCGCCTCTACCGGCAGGTCGAGGATCCGCAGGGTCGAGCCGTCACCGCCGAGTTGTTCGAGGAGGCGGCCGACTACGTCGAAGTGGTCCGACGGCTCTGGGACAGCTGGGAGGACGACGCCGAGATCCGAGATCAGTCCACCGGTCGCTTCGTCGATCGGGACAAGCTCCACTACATCGACTTCGAAAGCCGCTTCTTCGCTGTGAAGGGCCCGTCCATCACGCCGCGGCCGCCGCAGGGCCAGCCGCTCGTGACGGCCCTGGCGCATTCGGAGCTGCCGTACCGCTTTGCCGCCGCGGCAGCCGACGTCGCCTACGTCACTCCGCACGACTTCGAACAGGTCCGCAGCATCGTTGCAGAGGTCCGCGAGCACGCCGACGCGGCCGGCCGTCCCGCTGGCGCGGTGAGCGTCTTCGCGGATCTCGTCGTGTTCCTCGGCGCCAGCTCGGTGGCGGCCTCAGAGCGCAAGGCACGTCTCGACGAGGCTGACGGGCGAGAGTACCGGAGCGATGCCGACGTCTTCGTCGGAACACCGGTCGAGCTGGCCGAGCTGCTGGGCTCCTGGGCCGAGGCCGGTCTCAGCGGTTACCGCCTGCGTCCAGCCGTCATCTCCGACGACCTCGATGCCATCGTCGATGGCGTCGTGCCCGAGTTGCAGGCGCGCGGGCTGTTCCCGCGCTCCTACGGAGCCGGCGGTCTGCGCGAGCGCCTCGGCCTGCCACGACCCGCCAACCGCTACGCGGCGGTCTGACCGGAAGATGCGATGAGCGCTCCCCGCAAACAGATGCACCTCGGCGCCCACTTTCCCGGGGTCAACAACACCACGGTGTGGAGTGACCCACAATCGGGCAGCCACATCGAATTCTCGTCGTTCGTCCATTTCGCCGAGACGGCCGAGCGGGCGAAGTTCGACTTCTTGTTTCTCGCCGAGGGGCTCCGCCTGCGCGAGCAAGGCGGCCTGATCTACGACCTCGACGTCATGGGCCGGCCCGACGCTTTCACGGTGCTGGCAGCCTTGGCAGCGGTGACCGATCGGCTCGGGCTCGCCGCCACGATCAACTCCACGTTCAACGAGCCGTACGAAGTTGCCCGACAGTTCGCCAGCCTCGACCACCTGTCGGCAGGCCGGGCCGCCTGGAACGTCGTCACCTCGTGGGACGCATTCACGGGAGAGAATTTCCGCCGCGGCGGTTTCCTCGGCGAGGACGAGCGCTACGCGCGAGCCAAACAATTCATGGAGGCCGCCTGGGATCTGTTCGACTCCTGGCGAGGAGACGAGATCGTGGCAGACGCCGCCGCCGGGAAGTGGCTCGCCGACGCCTCGGCTGGAGCCTTCGTTCACCGTGATGACTACTTCGACATCGCCGGCAGGTTCAACGTCCCCCGAAGCCCGCAAGGCAGGCCCGTGATCTTCCAAGCGGGCGACTCCGACGAAGGGCGCGAGTTCGCCGCCGCCACCGCGGACGCCATCTTCACGCGGCACGCTTCCTTGGACGCGGGCAAGGCGTTCTACGCCGATGTGAAAGGTCGCCTGGCGCGCTACGGGCGCAGCCCTGCACAGCTCGTCGTGTTGCCCGCCTGCACGTTCGTGCTGGCCGACAGCGACAGCGACGCCCAAGAGCTGGCGGCCGTCGTGCGCGCCCAGCAAGTGAGCGGGCAGACGGCCATCAAGCTCCTCGAGCAACTGTGGAACCGCGACCTGTCGGCCTACGACCCCGACGGACCCCTGCCGGAGATCGATCCGCTCGTCGGAGAGCACACGATTGCCCGCGGGCGAGCGAGCGTCCGCATGCACCGCGACCCGCTCGAGACGGCGCAGAAGTGGCGGGAGCTCGCGGCGTCGAAGCAACTCTCGATCCGCCAGCTGATGATCGAAGTCAGCGGCCGCCAGTCTTTTGTCGGCTCGCCTGCCACGATCGCGGAGGGGATGGAACGGTTCGTGGCCGAGGAGGCCAGCGACGGCTTCATCCTTGTTCCTCACATCACTCCTGCAGGGCTGGACGACTTTGCCGACAAGGTCGTTCCGCTGCTGCAGGAGCGGGGCGTGTTTCGCAGCGAGTACGAAGGCGAGACGTTGCGGGAACACCTCGGCCTGGGCGAGCTCGGAGCTGTTCATCCGATCGCTGTGAGGCCGTCGTGAACCGGAATGTGCCGCTCTCGGTCCTCGACCTCGTGCCCATCACGTCCGGCTCGACGGCAGCCGAAGCGCTCCGCAACAGCGTCGACCTGTCCCGTCAGGCCGAGCGCCTCGGCTATGCCCGTTACTGGTTCGCCGAGCACCACCTGAACGCCGGCGTCGCCGGCGTGTCGCCGGCCGTCGTGATCGCGCTCGTCGCCTCGGCCACTTCGAGCATCCGCATCGGCTCGGGCGGAGTGCAGCTCGGCCATCGCACCGCCCTCTCGGTCGTGGAGGAGTTCGGGCTGCTCGATGCCGTCTATCCGGGCCGGCTCGACCTCGGTCTCGGCCGATCCGCCGGCAGGCCGCGGCGGCGGTCCGGTGCCGGTTCCGACGGCCCCGAGGGGACTCCGCGGGTCGCGCAGACCGCAGCTGGCGGAGGCGTCAGTCCGGCGGTGGCGCAGGCGGCGGCCGCTGGGGCGGCGCCGAACGGGCTCCGCATCCCGCAGAGGTTCCCCATCGAGCGGCTCCTCCGCTCGCCCCGCATCGCCGTGCAGCGAAGGCTCCTTCAGCAGCCGAATGCGGAGTCGCCCGACTATGGGGAGCAAATCGGCGAGATCCTGGCTCTCTTGCGAGGCGAGTACCGCTCCGACGAGGGCCTTGAAGCCCATGCCGTTCCCGGCGAGGACGCCGCCGTCGAGATCTGGATTCTCGGCAGCAGCGGCGGCGAGAGCGCCGAGGTGGCGGGCCGCAATTCGTTGCGCTTCGCCGCCAACTACCACGTGAGCCCGGCCACGGTGTTGGAGGCGGCCGAGGGGTACCGAGCGGCCTTTCGACCGTCGCCGGAGCTGCCGGAGCCGTACATCGCCGTCTCCGCCGATGCTGTTGTGGCCGAAGACGAGGAGACGGCGAGAGAGCTGGCGACCGGCTACGGCCTCTGGGTGTACAGCATCCGCGGCGGTGCCGGGGCGATCCCGTTTCCGAGCCCTGCAGAGGCAAGAGACCACAACTGGACCGAGGAGGAGCGCGCCCTCGTCGCCGATCGCGTCGACACGCAATTCGTCGGGTCTCCGCGGCAGGTCGCCGATCAGCTGCGCCAGCTGCAGGAGGCGACCGGCGCCGATGAGCTCGTCGTGACGACGATCACCCACGAGCACGCCGACCGAGTCCGCTCCTACGAGCTGCTCGCCCGCGAATGGTCCGCCCGCTAGACGCCGGCGCGCTCGACAACCCGGCGTGGGGGTCGCTGTCGGGCGCACACAGCTGGCTGGCCGAGACCGACGCCGAGCACCGGGCGGGGCGTTACCCGACCGATGTGGCGCCGTTCGCGGCATTGGACGATTCCTCCGACGCACGGTGCTGGACGGCACTGGCGTCGGTCGTGGGTCGATCGCGAGCGGCCCTGGTCGGGCTCGACACCGCACCGCGCCCCTGGAAGGTCTCCTGGAGCATCCCGATCGTCCAGATGACCGGGACGGCGGTCGAGGCCGCCGTCGACCCGGAGGCGGTCCGCCTCGGCCCCGACGACGTCCCGGACATGCTGGCCCTCGTGGCCCGAACCGAGCCGGGCCCCTTCGGGCCGCGGACGATCGAGCTCGGCAACTACGTGGGCTTGCGCCGGGACGGAGCTCTCGTCGCCATGGCGGGCGAACGTATGCACCCGCCAGGCTGGACCGAGGTGAGCGCCGTGTGCACCGACATAGCGCATCGCGGGCAGGGACTTGGCGCCCGCCTCGTGAGGACCGTCGTTGCCGGCATCCGGGAACGAGGCGAGGAGCCCTTCCTCCATGCGGCCGTCGACAACACGGGGGCGATCGCGTTGTACGAGCGGATGGGTTTCGAGCTGAGGCGCTCGACGACGGTCCGGATCGTGCGGGCCCTCCGGCACAGCGACGAGGCGGCGGGCGCGAAGCGTCGCTCTCCGCGAGTCTGAGCGACAACCGGGCGAGCCTGAGCAACAACCGGGCGAGCCTGAGCAACAACCGGGCGAGCCTGAGCAACAACCGGGCGAGCCTGAGCAATCGGCCGGTCTTGCCGGCGAGAAATGAGCAACCGTTACTCAGGAAGCCCGGACCGGCTCAGCGTAGGTTGGCACCAGATGGGCGCCCCGAAACGACCGGGACCCACGACCACTCATCGAAGGAGACACCGGTGCCGAGCCTGCGTTCCGCCGTGAAGTTCTGATCAACCAGGTGGCGCTGTGCCGATCGTGTCCGAGGCAGACCGGGCACGGGTCGGAGCGCTCCCTCTCGAGGCGCCGGCGGGAGGCGCCCCGGGAGGGGTGCGCTCATGGCGTGCCGAGGGATGCAGCCAGCTCGTCGCGACTGGTCACGCCGAGCTTGGTGTAGACGGCCTGAAGGTGGTTGTCGACAGTCCTCGCCGAGACGAAGAGGCGGGCGGCGATGACCTTGCTCGGTACGCCGGAGGCGGCCAGCATGGCGACCTCCCGCTCGCGCAGCGTGAGTCGGGCCATGGGTCCCCCTTCGACGAGGCCGGGGGTGTGCACCCCTCCGCAGCTCGCTACGAGCTCCGCCGCCCGCTTCTCGCAGGCCGCCGCCTTGCGGGCCAACCCCTCGGCCCTGAACGCCGCCGCCGCGGCCGAGCGCGCCTCGGCCGCCAGCAACGCCGCCCCGAAGGCTTCGTAGGCGAGCGAGACCACCTCGAGCTTCGAGCCTGACCCCTCCGCCAGGGCTCTCGCGTGACGGGCGTACACGGCCATGACGTTGTTGCCGGTGAGCTCGGCGAGCGCCTCGAGGCGGTTGGCCACTGAAGCCGCGTCGCCGAGCCGAGCGATGTCGTGCAGAAGGTGCGCCTCCGCCACCCACTGCCGCGTCGCCGCCGCCCTCGCCGCCGCAGAGGCGAGAAGGTGGCGGGCCCCGGAGAGCTCACCGCTGGCGACCTTGCTCCAGGCGCGGCCGCGGTCGATCAGGTCAGCTTCGAAGATGGCCATCCAGGTCGGAGGCAAGGAGTCCAGTTCGGCCACCGCAGATCGCGCCGGCTCGGCGTTGCCCGCCATGCCCTCGGCGAGCGCCAGGCCGCCGAGACACCAGCGCAGGGCGCCGCCGTCGCGAATCTCGCGGTTGATGATGGCTCCCTCGAGGAACGCCCGGGCTGCCGCGCCGAGCTGGCCCTCGGCCACCCGCGCCCAGCCTCGAAGCAGCGAGAACGTGGCAATACCTTCCTGATCGCCGGCCTCCAGGCATGCCTGGTAACCCGTCGTGGCCTCCGCCTCGCTGTCGGACAGACGGCCGGCGGCGGCATGACCGAGCACGGCGCCGACGAGCTGGACCTCGGGCAGCTGATGATTGCCCTCCGGGGTTCGACGGTTCGCCTCGAGACCTCGCCGGGCAATTTCCACGGCGTCGTCGCCGCGACCGAGGAGCGCCGAGGCGATCGAGGCGACATAGGTTCCTCGTCCCACGGTGAGGTCGTCCGAGCTCGACAGCAGCTCCTCAGCGGCCGCCAAGGCAGCCTCAGGGTCGGCCTCGAAGACGCGCTTGGAAGCCGAGCTGGCGAGCAGACGGAGCCGCGCACCCACGTCGGTGACCGCCGACAAGGCCTCCTCGAGGACCGCGGCGGCACCTGCGGAGTCGGCCATCAGGACGCCGAGGTTGTAGGCGCGAGCGTGGGCCACCTGTGCCGTTTCCATGTCCGTCGCGCAGAGCGGCACGAGGCCGGCGAGCACGCGCTCGGCCTCCTCGTGCCGCCCGGATCGGAACTCAGCCTCGCCCAGCACCAGTCCGGTGTCGACGCCGCCGCCCGATTCCAGCGCGGCACGGGCAAGGCGGGCGGCGAGCTGGAGGTCGAACATCTGGCGTGACAACCGGGCCGCACGTCCGAGGAGCTCTGGGTCGCCTCGACCTCCGGCGTCGAGCTGCCACCGGGCCACGCGGAGCAGATCCTCCCGCCGGCGGGCGCCGGTGCCCGAGAGATCCTCCGCCAGCGTCGCCGACAGCCGGCGCAGGCGGGATCGGGGGAGACGTTGGCGCAGGACCTCCCCGTACACGGGATGCGTGAGGCGGGCGTTCATCCTCCGGCCGTCAGGGCGAACTTCGAGAAACCCGAACCCTTCCGCCTCCTCGATCGCCTGAGGCGGGACCATCTGCTCGAGCATCGACAGGCTCAACGGCTCGGCGACGGCCAGCAGCTCGATGACGGCGACGGTCTCGGGCGCCAGCCCGCTCAAACGAGCACCGACCAGCTCCACGAGGCGGTCCGGTGCGGTGATGGCACCGCGCAGCGTCCACATGCCGTTGTCATCGGCGAGCGCTCCGGTCTCGAGCCCGCCATTGATCAGCTCTCGGAGATAGAGGGCGTTTCCCCGGCTCATCTCGAAGAGGCGCCGCACGGTTGCGCCTGCTGCCGGTCCGCCCAGCATGGCGATCACGAGCGCCTCGAGGTCCGTCTCGGTCAGCGGAGCAAGGTCGAGGCGGTCGGCAAGGCCGTCTTTCCACAGCGCCGTGATCGGCTCAGGAGACGGCCCCGGCGTGCGCACGCCCGCCACGAGGCTGCACGACCCCGAATGGACGAGCTGGTGGACGAGGGCGGCGGAACCGTCGTCGAGGAGATGGGCGTCATCGACTACGAGCAGCAGCCGCCGCTCTCGGTCGCCTCCGCCGGCGATGGCGTCGGCAGCTTGGCGCAGCAGCCCGGTCAGATCCTCCGGCGCGACATCGCTCACGGGGAGCAACGGGGCGAACGGGCCGAACGGGATCGCCGCCGCCGCCCTCGTGCAAGCGACGTGAGCGGTCCGGTAGCCGAGCCCGGCGGCCGCATTGGCGGCTTCGGCTGCGAGTCGGGTCTTTCCCACGCCGGCCTCCCCGGCCAGTACGAAAGCAACCGGCAGCGGGCCACGGAGTGCCGCAACGATCCGGTCCAGCTCGAGGGCGCGCCCCACGAACGGAACTTCTGCCGGCGTTGCCCGTCTCACGGGGCAAGTCTTCCACCGCCCGCCCCCGGGAGTCACCGCCCCGCCGCCACCCGTTCGACCGTCGCCACCGGTTCCTCAACTGGCGGCGGCTGCCGGACGGTGATGGGAGGCTTGGCAGATGAAGGGCGCCGAACCGATGCAGCCGCTTCGCACGACTCCGTGAACTTCGTCGCCCACGTCCATGTCGCCCTGCGCCTGGCCGGTGATCGCACCGACGCCGCCGGGCTGGCCTTCGGCGCCGCCCTGCCGGACTTGGCATCGATGGCCGGGATCCGCCTCGACCGAGCGAAGTTGTCGGGGACGGTGAGTGAAGGCGTCGTCCTGCATCACCGGACCGATGCTGCCTTCCACTCGCGTCCGGAGTTCCGGGCCGGATCCCGTCGCCTGAGCGACGAGCTCAAGGAGCAGGGGTTGCCGGTCGGTGCGGCACGTGCGATCGGCCACGCCGGCTGGGAGCTGCTGCTCGACGGGTGCCTGCTCGAACGCGCCGGGACAGCGCAGGCGTTCGCGGACGTCCTGGCCGCCGCCCCCGATGTCGCCACGGGCGTTGCGCCGGCCGATCCGGACCGCTGGCGCCGGCTCTTGGCAACGATGCGCCGAGAACGGTGGTGGTTGGGCTACGGCGACACCGAGCTGGTCGCCCGCCGCCTGCAGCAACGCCTGCATGCCCGCCGGCGCTTGGCGTTCCCCCTCGAGCAGGTGGCGCTCGTCGCCAGTGCTCTGGCGGCCGCCAAGGCGCCCGTGGACGGCGCCCTCGACGGCGTCATCGCCGGCGTGACGGACGCACTGAGGACCTGAAGTTGTCCCACCCGTGAGTCCGACTCCTTCCGCCGGCTGTCATTCGTAGACGAGGCAGCCGTCGTCGAGGTCTGCGTTGGGGAGCACATCCTTTTCGAACCAGTAGTCCTGGCTGTGCTGCCACTCGGTCTTGTCACCGCGCTGCGGGAGCAGGTGCATGCTGCGCATCAGGTAGCCGGGGTTGAAATTTTCCGGATCGATCCAGGACAAGATGGGCATGTCGGCGTCCTCGGGACGCAACGCCGGCGTCACCCTTCGAGCTCCGAGCGCGTCCATGTGGTGGAGCAGGCGGCAGACGAAGTCGGCGATCATGTCGGCCCGCAGCGTCCAGCTGGCGCGGAAGTACCCGAAGACCCAGGCCATGTTCGGCACGCCGGTGAACATCATGCCCCGGTAGGTGACGGTGTCCGAGAACACGAGCGGTGCATCGTCGATCCGAAAGTCGATATCGCCGAGGACGCTCAAGTTGAAACCGGTAGCGGTGATGATGACGTCGGCGATCAACTCCTCGCCCGACTCGAGGAGGATGCCCTTCTCGGTGAAGCAGTCGATGTTGTCGGTGACCATCGACGCCTTGCCCGAGCTGATGCCGGCGAACAGGTCGCCGTCCGGCACATAGGCGAGCCGTTGGCGCCACGGCCGGTAGTGGGGCGTGAAGTGTTTCTCGATGTCGTAGTCGGCCGGCAGGTGGGCGCGTACCCCGTTCAAGAGCTCCTGGGTCAGGAATTCGGGCTCGTCGAAGGATAGGCGGGTGACCATCTCCTGGTCCTTCAGGATCTTTCGGCGCACGATCTCGTGGGTCCACTCCTCGGGGATGTCGAGCTCGCGCAACATGTCAGCCACCTCGTTGACGTTGCGGCCGGTCCAGAAGTACGTCGGCGACCGCTGCAGCACCGTGACGTGCGCGCATTCGCCGGCGATTGCCGGCACGAGCGTGGCCGCCGTCGCCCCCGACCCGATCACGACGACGTTCTTGCCTTCGAGCTCGAGGTCATCGGGCCAGGTCTGCGGGTGGACGACTCGGCCGGCGTACCGGTCGAAGCCCGGCCACTCTGGTGTGTAGCCCTCGGAGTGGCGGTAGTAGCCCTGGCACATCCACAAGAAGCCGGCCGTGAAACAGGTCGCCTCGCCGGTGTCGGTGCGGGTGCCCTCGATCGTCCAGAGGTTGTCCGTGCTCGACCAAGTGGCCGAGGAGATGCGGTGGTGGTAGCGGATGTGCTGACCGAGGTTGTTGTCGTCGATCACCTCGCCCATGTACTTCAGGATTTCGGCGCCGGTGGCGATGGGCGGTCCCGTCCAGGGCTTGAAGCGGTACCCGAAGGTGTACAGGTCGCTGTCAGAACGGATTCCGGGGTACCGGTGCATGAGCCAGGTGCCCCCGAAGCTCTCCAGGCCCTCGAGCACGAGGAAGCTCTTCTCGGGACACTCGTGTTGGAGGTGATAGGCGGCGCCGACCCCGGAGATGCCGGCGCCGACGATGAGCACGTCGAAGTATTCGACCTCGGTCGACGTCGTCGCGGCGAGCGCCTCAGCCTCGGTCATGGGTCCTCCCGGAGTTGGCGACCTTGCTTTGCGCAAGGCTTCGGAGATTCTCGGTCGGCCGACATCTGGCGACCAGGGTCGTTGGACCCTACTTCCAGCCGATGCGTGCCTGCCCGAGGGGGCGGCCGGCGGAGCGCGCCGGAGGAGGCCTCAGCCCGGCGTGCGGTTCATCCATTCCGCGACGAGCCGTTCGAACAACTCGGCGTGGGCGGGCTCCTCCAGCATCCGCTCGCCGCTCGTGAGATCGACCCAACCGATCCGGCTACCGTCACCCGAGTTGACGTAGAGGCGGTCTGCGCCCGCGCTCCGCCAGCGCCTCACCGATGGAGCCGCTCGCACACCCCCGTTGACCACGTTGCCCACCTGACACCTCCGCCTCTTTCTGTGTTGATCGGCATGCAGAGGAGGGCTCTTGAGCGGCGGCGGGGACCGGCGGCCGGGAGAACGGCCGCGACGGCCCGGGTGAGCGCAGAGGTGTGCGGGCGTGGGCGACAGTAGATTTCGATCGCATGGACCTCGGGATCGCAGGCAAGGTTGCGCTCGTCACGGCTGCATCAAAGGGGCTCGGGCGAGCCAGTGCGGCCGCCTTGCGCGAAGAGGGCGCCGACGTGGTGATCTGCGCACGCGGCGCCGACGATCTTGAGGCCACCGTGACCGCTCTCGGAGGGAGCGAGCACGTGCTCGGCCTGAGGGAGGACGTCACCGAAGCGGGTGCGCCCGCCCGACTGGTGGCGGCGACTTTGGAGCGGTTCGGGCGACTGGACATCCTTGTTGCCAACGCCGGCGGCCCGCCGCCCGGTCGCGCCCTTGACGTCACCGACGAGGAGATCGAGGCGGCCGTGAACGCCAACCTCGTCACCTCGATCCGCCTCGTGCGCGAGGCGGTGCCGCACATGCGCGCCTCCGGCTGGGGACGCGTGTGCTGCATCACCTCCTACACGATCAAGCAGCCGGTCCCAGGCCTGGCGCTGTCCAACCTTGCTCGCACCGGACTGTGGGCCTGGGCGAAGACCGCCGCGAACGACGTCGGGGAAGCGGGCATCACGATCAATCTCGCCTGTCCTGGCCTGCATGAGACCGACCGGATGAAACAGCTGGGGGGGACCGGGCCTATGGGCAGCCCGGCAGACTTCGGCAAAGTCGTGGCCTTTCTCTGTTCGGAGCCTGCCAAGTACGTGAACGGCGTTGCTCTCCAGGTCGACGGCGGAGCGACGCTCGGTCTCCTCTGAAGCGCGCCGGACCGCCGACGTTGCCCCGCACGGCCGCCAAGCACCTGGGCGGCATCGGGCGCCTTCTCGTGCTCGTGGCAGTCGCCGCCGTCCTCGCGATCGGGGCCGTCGGCCTTCGGTCGCTGCTGGGCAACGGAGCCGTGAAGGCGCCGCCCACGATCGGGCTGCCCGTCCACCCTCCCACCGAATCCTGCTCGCGCATCGAGTCGCTGTCGGGCGCGGGCTCGCTCCAGTCCTACATCGACGCGTCCGAGCGCGCCCAGGAGCATCACCAGACGGTCTGCTTGAAGGCGGGCGCGACGCTGACCGTCGACACCACGGCAACGGTGGCCGCGCCAGCGCTGCTCGATTTCAACGGTGCCACCGTCACCAAGGCGCCGACGATGGTTGGTCCGGTGATCGGAGTCCGCGGCGCCAATGTCTCCGTCGTCGACCTGAACATCGACGGCAACGAGCGAGACGGAGCCAGAGGCGGCGGCATCCTCTGGCAGGGTCGCGACGGTCTCATCTACGAAGTCGGCGTCCGCGACACCGAGACTGACGGCATCGAGCTGACGGGCTCGGGCAGCTCGCTCGTGGCCGAGCGCTCGAGCTCCGATGGCAACGTCAATGCCACGCTGACCGGAGACGGGTTCTTCGCCTCCGCCGGGACCCGCTTGCAGACGGTCCAGACCACGGCCGAGCACAACGACCGCAGTGGCTACTTCCTCGCCCGCGTGGCCGCAGGCAGCTCGGTGAGCGGGAGCTCGAGCTTCAACCGCTTCGCCGGCCTCGAGGTCGAAGACAGCACCGGGCTTCGGGTCCCGAGCTTCTCCTCGACCGGCGACTGGCACTACGGCCTCTATATCGGCGGGGACTCGACGGCGTGTTCCATCGGCCACGTCGGCGTCCTCAACACCGGAATCGCACAGGGCAAGCTGCCGACCAACCCCTTCGGAGCCGGAATGGAGATGTTCGGCGTCTCGAAATGCACGGTGCGTGCCTTCACGGACGCCGTCACCTACGGCGGCGGCTCCGGTTATGGGCTGGCGCTGGCTCGGCAGCCGCCCGGAGAAGGGTTCGCGGCGCGGGGCTCGGACGGCAACGACTTCGGAAACGTCCGCGTGACCGGCACTGGCAACCCCGGCATCGACATCACCGGATCGTCGTCGGACAACACGATCGTCGATGCGACGGCGTCTCGATGCGCTGTCGGGTTCAACATCGGAGAGGGAACCGTGGCCAACGACGGCAACGTCTTCGACCACGTCGTGCTGCAGGACGACTCGGTGAGTGGGATCGGTGTGGAGTCGAGCAACGGCAACATCTTCAAAGTCGTTCAACTGCTCGACGTCGGAAGCCGATACCAGCCACAGAACGGCAACGCCGAGATCCGGCTCATCGGGTCAGCCGCGGGCAACGTCTTTGCAGACGTCACGGTCGCGCTGAGCTCGCGCGCGGCTGAGCCGAAGAACTATCGCGAACCGCAATGCGTCGTGTACGCCGATGCGGGAACGGCCGACAACCGGGTGGGGCTCGCCAATGTGGCTGCCGGCAGCTACGCCCGGGCGTTGTTCATCGATCACGGGCACAACCACTTCATGATGGGATCGATCTCGCGCCCGCTCGACCTCGAGCCGTGAACGCTCCGGGCGCGGCCATGCCCGAACGCCTCGGGCGAGGGTGGCGACTGCCGAACGGACTTCCGGCGCGTAGTGCGATTGCACGTCGGCTTTGCGTCTTGTCTGCTCTAGTGAGCGACATCACAAAATGCCGATCAGAAGCACGTGACAAAGCGTGCGAGGCAACTTCGAAGCAGTATCGATCCAAACAACCCCACAGGTCGCACCAGCGAAGGAGAAATACCGTCGCGGCCAAGGCGCCGGATACATGTTGCTGTCACCCTGCTCGTCACCGGTCTCATCGGTGTGGCGATCGGAACGTCTCCAGTCTCCGCGCAGGTCTTTGCCACGTCGGGCGCGGGCGGATCGTCGGTGACTCCCCGCACCGAAGCCTGCAGCTCCTCGGCGTCGTTCGCCAGTGAATCGCTCGTCGCCTACATCGAGGCCGCCGAGGCGGCACAGACCTCGGGAACGACGGTGTGCCTCCCGGCGGACAGCCGCCTCAGCGTCGACGCCACGGCCACGGTCACGGCCCCAGCATTGTTGAATTTCAACGGTGCAACGCTCACGAAGTCGGCGTCCATGGTCGGACCGGTGCTGTCGGTGGCGGGCTCCAGCGTGGACGTCGTCAACCTCGACGTGGCCGGCAACGAGCTCGGTGGTGCCCAGGGCGGCGGTGTCGCTTGGCTGGGTCTCGACGGGCTCATGTACAACGATCACGTGTCCAACACCGCCGCGAATGGCGTGCAGGTGACCGGGTCCGATGGCTCGCTCACTATCGAAGCATCCAGTTCGGACGACAACATCAACGCCGACCTCACCGGCGACGGGTTCTTTGCCGCACAGGGGGCACTGCTGACCACGGTCGATACATCAGCGAACTGGAATGACCGAAGCGGATATTTTCTTGCCGACGTCGCCGATGGAAGCTCGGTGAGCGGGAGCTCTGCTGACAATCGGTTTGCTGGTCTCGAGGCGGAGGCGTCGAACGGTTTGAAGATCCCCGAGTTCGTGTCGACCTCCGACTGGCACTACGGCCTCTACATCGGCGGCGACTCCAACGCCTGCGCGATCGGTCAGCTTCGGATCACCAACACCGGGATCGCCCAAGGGGACCTTCCCGGCAACTCCTACGGCGCCGGCATCGAGTTCTTCGGCGCCACGAACTGCCAGGTGACCTCGATCATCGACACGATCACCTACCAACCGACGTCCGGCTACGGCGTCGCCCTCGCTCGCCAGTCTTCCGGCGGGGGGTATGTGGGGCGCGGCTCTGACGGCAACCTGTTCCGTAACGTGCAGGTGACCGGGACGGGGAACCCCGGCATCGACATCACGGGCGCTTCGTCTCACAACACCTTCCTTGCCGCCAACGCCTCCGACTGTTCGGTGGGTGTCAATATCGGCGAGGGGACTGTCGGCAACGACGGCAACGCATTCGCTCACCTCGTGCTCGACAACGACTGGTTCAGCGGCATCGGAATCGAGAACAGCGACGCCAACGTCTTTCAGATGGTGCAGCTCATCGACATCGGGAGCCGTTACCCGAGCGCCAGCGGCAATGCCGGCATCCGCCTGATCGGGGCGGCCGGCGCCAACGCCTTTGAGCACGTCGCCGTCGGGGTTGGCCCACATGCCGCCAGCGACCATGCCAGCTACAAGCTGCCTCAGTACATCGTCTTCGCTCAGGCTGGCACGGTTGCCAACCGAGTCGGGATCGCTTCGCTCACGTCGGGGACCTACGCGCAGGCGCCGTGGGCCGATCACGGCAGGAACGACATCGTCAAGGGAACTGTTGCAGCTGCGTGAGCTTGAGTGACCCGTTCCCGAGGCGTTAGTTCGTCCTCGAGTACAGCAGCGGGTGACGCTCGCCTGCGGCGAGATCGCCGGGCGCGAGGCCGCTGAGCCACAGCTGCAGGTCGAACTGCTGGCGTGGGGTCGGCTCGGCCACCCGGGCGCCGTCGGCGTAATAGATGACCGTGATCACCTCGCGCATGGTTCCTGTCGGGTTTGCGCCGGCAGAGTGCAGGGTCCAGCCGGCGTGGAACGTCGCATCGCCTGCCCGCAGCGCCCCGTGGGTCGACAGGGCGATTCCCTCCTGCTCGATCAACTGCGAGATGGCGGCGTCGGATCGGTCGGAAATCTCGCCCGCACCGGCGTCGCCCCGGAGATGGCTGCCGGAGGCAAAGACCATCGATCCGACCTGCTCGTCGATGTCGACGAGGGGCATCCACATGGTGACCGTCGAAGCCGTCCCGAGCGGCCAGTAGACCTGATCCTGGTGCCAGGGGGTCGGTCCGCCGTCCGGCTCCTTGAAGAGCGCCTGGTCGTGGTACAGGCGAACCCCGTCGACGCCGAGCAGGTCGGCCGCCACCTTGGCGAACCGCCGGGCGCAGACGAACCGCCGGGCGGCATCGTCGACGGTCCAGAGGTTCATCATCTGCAAGAACGCCTTGCCGTAGGTATCGCGCTCCGCCAGCGGCCGGCGCTCGAAGCGGCGCGACTCTGCGGCCGCCACAAGGCCAGGGCGGTAGGCGGCGACTTCCCCGGCCGATGCCAGCGACCCGACAAAGGCGTGCCCATCGCGAGCAAAAGCCACGACGGCTCGTGGATCCGTCTCCCGCTCGTCGTCGAGGTCAGGAAGCTCCATCCCGCTGCAGCGTACTTTCGTTGACACCTGCCGTCAGCGGCCGTACGGTCCGGGCGTGAAGCCGCACCGTCTCAATGCCGACTTCGAGTGGCGTCCGCCTTCCGGGCCGTTCCGCCGCCTCACGGCGGACAATGTGGCGGCCTGGAACGAGCTCGGCTACTTCGTGCTGGCAGGCGTCCTCGATCTGGACATGATCGCTGCCCTGACAGCGGCGATCGATCCGTTCGAGGACGAGATGACGGCGCTGTTACGAACCCAGCCCGGTGGCCGCATCTTCATCGCCGATGCGGACGCCATCACGTTCACGGTGCACCTCGTGACCCGTTGCCCCGCTGCCCGCTCCTTCGTCTCGAGCGAGGTGATGGCAGACGTCGCCGCCGACCTCGTCGGGCCGGACGTCCGTCTCTACTGGGATCAGGCCGTCTACAAGAAGCCCGAGTCCCCGAAGGAGTTTCCCTGGCACCAGGACAACGGTTACAACTTCGTCGAGCCGCAGCAGTACCTGACCTGTTGGGTGCCGCTCGTCGATGCCACCGTGGAGAACGGGTGTCCATGGGTCGTGCCTGGGCTCCATCGGCTCGGGACGCTCGAGCACTGGTGGACCGACCCCGGATGGCAGTGCGTCGATGACCCGCCCGATGCCGTTCCCGTGGAGGCCGAGGCGGGGTCGATCGTGGTGTTCTCGTCGCTCACCCCACATCGCACCGGGCCGAACCTCTCGTCGGCGGTCCGCAAGGCCTACATCGTGCAGTACGCACCGGACGGGGCCGAGTCCGTGCGCGCAGACGAGTCGGGCGAGCTCGTGCGCCAACGACACGACGACCCGGCCCGACAGTTCTTCGTGGTCCGGTCCGGAGAGGTCTCAGGACCGAACCCGTGAGAACGGCTGGCGTTGTCTGGCCAGGGCGCGGCTCGTCTGCAAGGGTGACGGCATGAGGTCCGTCTGCGTCTTTTGCGGCTCGAGCTTCGGTCGCCGCCTCGAGTACTCGGCGGCCGTCCGCCAACTCGCGCAGGCGCTCGTGGCAGCCGACATCGACGTCGTCTACGGCGGCGCCCGCGTCGGCACGATGGGGCTGCTGGCCGACTCGGCGCTCGAAGCAGGAGGGCGTGTGATCGGCGTCATCCCCGGCGTGCTCGTCGACGCCGAGATCGCCCACGAGGGGCTGACCGAGTTGCACGTCGTGGGGTCGATGCACGAGCGCAAGGCAGCGATGGCCGAGCTGTCCGACGGGTTCATCGCACTGCCGGGCGGTCTCGGCACCCTCGACGAACTGGCCGAGATCATCACGTGGTCGCAGCTCGGCCTGCACGACAAGCCGACAGGGATCCTGAACGTCGCCGGCTACTACGACGACCTGCTGGCGTTCTTCGACCACGCTGTCGAGGAGGGGTATCTCCGCTCCCAGCACCGCAGTTCCATCCACGCCGAGACCGACGTCGAACGGCTCCTCGAGTTGATGGCGGCCTGGGTCCCGATCGATGTCCGGAAATGGGTCGACTCGTCTCCGGCGCTCTCGCAACTGCTCGATGACACGGCTGATCGGAGACCTCAGTGAAGTTCGGCATCTTCTACGAGCACCAGCTGCCCCGTCCGTGGCGCGACGACAGCGAGCAACAGCTGATCAACGACGCTCTCGAACAGATCGAGCTCGCCGACCGACTCGGCATCCAGTACCTCTGGGAGGTCGAGCACCACTTCTTGGAGGAGTACTCGCACTCGAGCGCGCCCGAGGTGTTCCTGGCGGCCGCGAGTCAGCGGACCAAGCGCATGCGGATCGGGCACGGAATCGTGCAGACGGCCGCCGCCTACAACCACCCGGCGCGCACTGCCGAGCGCATCGCCATGCTCGACCTGGTCTCCAACGGGCGCGTCGAGTTCGGGTCAGGCGAATCTGCGTCCGAAGCAGAGCTGGGGGGTTTTGGCATCGACCCCGCCGTGAAACGTGAAGCCTGGCTCGAGGGTCTCGAGGTGGCGATCCGCTGCATGACCGAGTCGCCTTTCGGGGGCGTGGACGGAGCCTTTGTCAAGATGCCTCCCCGCAACGTCGTCCCAAAACCGGTGCAGCGGCCGCACCCGCCCCTCTGGGTGGCATGCAGCCGCCGGGACACGATCCTCCTCGCCGCCGAGAAGGGAATCGGAGCTCTCAGCTTCGCCTTCATCGAGCCGGAGGACGCCAGGAAGTGGGTCGACGACTACGAGGAGGTGCTGCGGACCAAGTGCGTACCCGTGGGACTGGCGGTCAACCCCCAGGTCGCCTGCGTCTCGCCGATGATGTGCGCCGAGAACGAGGACGACGCCATCGCCCGGGGTCTCGAAGGCGCCAACTTCTTCGGCTACTCGCTGGCACACTTTTACGTGTTCGGCGAGCACGTTCCTGCCTCGACGAACGTCTGGGAGGAGTTCCAGGAGCGCCGGGGCAAGATGGGGTACTCCCCGGAGGCGACACTCGCCAACCGCATGCAAACGCTCGGCGCCAAGGCAGCTTCCGGTGATACGACCGGTCTGCGCGGCGCCACCGGGACGCCGTCGCAACTGCGAGAGTTCTTCCGGCGATACGAGGACGCCGGCGTCGACCAGCTGATCTTCGTCATGCAGGCAGGCAAGAACCGCCACGAGCACATCATGGAGGCGATCGAGCTGTTCGGCACCCAGGTGCTGCCCGAGTTCACGGAACGGGACGAGGCGGCATCTCGCGCCAAAGCAGCCAAATGGGCCCCCGTGATCGAGGCGGCTTTGGCTCGCCGGACCCGCGTCGAACCTTTGATGCCAGCCGACTACGTGATGAAGGCCATCCCGAAGCAGATGGTCGACGCCATGCAGAGCGAGCCAGCACAACAGTGGCTGGATCATCTTGCCGATCAGCAAGCCGCGGGCGTAGAAGATGAGGAGTTCAAGCGCCTGGTCGACGGGTGATTCGAGCGGAAAGCTACGGCGCGTGACCGATTTGGCGCGCGACAATCACTCAGCGTGAGAAGATCTCCCCTGTGGAACCGGTAAGGAGTGGGCTTGTGACGGAAGATTCGCGGATGCACCTGGAGTTGATCGCTGAGGCGGCATCTTCGGATCTTGCCGCCGAGGCGTCGGAATCGGTGCCCTGGCTGGACGTTCCGCGCATCCTGAAAGGCGGGTCCATCAAGATGGCGTTTCAGCCCATCGTGGACCTCGGGACGCGGGAGTGCATCGGCTATGAAGCCCTCGCTCGCTTCCCCGAGGAGGAGATTGTCTCGCCGCAGGCCTGGTTCTCGGCCGCCGAGGCACAAGGACTCACGCAGCAGCTCGAGCTCCTTGCCGTCACCTCCGCCCTGAAACAGCTCGACGAGCTGCCCGACGGCGCCTTCATCTCAATGAACGTGTCGCCGTCCACCGCTGGCTCACCGGAGCTGTCTGAGCTCATCGGTCCGGACCAGCGGGCCCGGGTCGTGCTCGAGATCAAGGAAGACGCCGCCGTCGACGACTTCCAGCACTTCACGGGCGCCATCGACGAATTGCGCTCGACCGGCGTGAGGATCGCCATCGACGATGCCGGCTTGGCAGATGTGAGCTTGCGCCACATGCTCGACATTCGCCCGGACATCATCAAGATCGACACGGACGTCACGCGCGGCGTGGATCTCGATCTGGTGAAGCAGGCGATCGTCATGGCCTTCGGGTCTCTCGCCACTCAGGCCGGCTCCGTCAGCTTGGCCGAAGGGATCGAGACCGAGGAGGAGCTCGAGGCGCTGCGGTCGCTCCACATCAAGGTCGGGCAGGGTTACCTGCTCGGGCGGCCGGCGTACCTCGAGAGCATCAGCAAAGCCGACTGATCGCGGTCGGTCAGCTCTCGCCGCCCTTGCCGGCCGGGACGCCGTCGCGCACCGTCCGGATGACATCAGCACTCTGATGAGCTGCCCGCTCGATCCGGTCGCGGGCGTGCTCGGCAACCTCTGAGTCCGCCAGCGAGTCTCCCAGTCGGTGTGCGAGCTCCTTCACGTGATCGCCCACCTCCTTCACGTGATCGCCGACGTCAGAACCCTGCAGCTTGGCCGCCCCGGTCGTCGCAGCTGACTTCAACCGCTCGGCCGCTGCTGGGGCCAGGTCGACTGCCCGCTTGCCTGCGCTGCCCGCCAGTTCGGATCCACGGTGAGCGAGATCGAGCAGGACTCCTGCCGCCACACCCGTGAGACCACCTACGACCAATCCCTTCCAGACGTTCTTCATCGCTGTGCAGCCTTGCGCACCTTTCGGGCGGCACTCTTCAAGTCGGCGCCCGCCGTAGCAGCTCGCCCCTTCAACTGCTCGCCCTTGCCCTTGGCCTCGAGGCTTCGGTCGTCCGTCGCCTTGCCCGCCAACTCCTTGGCTTTGCCCTTGATCTCTGTCGCTTTGGCTGAAGCCCGGTTCGCCATCTCGTGTTGCTCCTCACTTCTGGAGTGCGACCGCCTTTGCGGTCGCCTGGGGTCGTCCATGCCCGTTCACCATGCGGCTCAATCGCTGGAGGTCGAACGCGATCGCCACCGCCCGGGTGGCGCTGCGAGCGAACTCCGCAGGACAGCTGGCGTTTCGGTGATTGCCGTTGCGGGCACCTAAGTCCGACAACCGATATCCGGTGAAGGAGGAATACAACCGTGCAACGACGCAGACAAGTGGTGAATCAAGACGGCGCAGTGGTGCGTGAGGTTCGGCGGGCTTCTTGGAGCCCATCGCAGCTCGTCGCCGTCGTCGCGGGCATCTTGCTCGTGGTGCTGGGCGGGGTCGGCCTCGCCCGGGCGGGCACGAGCTTCTCGCACTTGGCGTTCGCGCACTCCCAAGTGGCGGGCCTCGGTGTGACGCCGCTCTCGGCTCTCGCCGAATTGGCGGTGGGAGTACTGGTGCTGGCCGGCGGCGCCTACCCGGGCTCGGCGAAGGGGACGACGTCTTTCTTCGGTGTCGTACTGCTCGCCTTCGGGCTGATCGTCGCGCTCGACGACAAGCCGTTCTTCAAGAACTGGGCCTATACCCGGGGCAATGGGATCTTCTTCATCGTCGTCGGTGCCGTGCTGCTGGTGACAGCGGCGGTCTCGCCCATCTTCTCCTCACGCCGTGCCGTTGTCGTGGAGCGAGCCTCGACGAGCCAGGCTGACCTACAGGCTGGCGCCAACTCGCCGCCGCCGACGACCGCGCAGCCGACTGGTGGCACGGTCGTCTCGAACGACCCGATACAGCCAGTCCAGTATCGCTGACACCCCCACTGTTCAAGGCGCCGCGGCCGGACTACTCCGGCTGCGGCGCCTTTGTTGCTTTCCGTGGCCGGCCTCAGCGGGAGCGAGACCTGGCACCCACGCGACAAGCCCGGGTGTCTGAGCGGTCCTCGCCACGCGAGCTGCTTGGCACCGGAACCCTGCTTGGCACCGGAACCGCTGGAGTCCTTGAGCTCTTCAGCGAGCTCATCGATCGACGAGGGGAATTGCGATCGTGAGGACGCCCTCGTCGTGGATCACGCGGCGCTTCTGGAGATCCAAGTCGTCGCTCACGAGGAGCTCCCGCGAGAATCGGCCATGCTCCCGCTCGCCGAAGGCGAGCTCTGCGCCGCGGCGCCGCCGGTGAGCGCTGATCGTGAGCCTGCGACCGGATGCCTCGATCTCGATCTCGGAAGAGTCGACGCCGGGGACGTCGATCTCAACGCACCACTCCGTCTCGGTCCGATAGACGTCAAGCGCCAAGACGGATCGCAACGAGAACGGATCCATGGCCCTGATCGGGCTCGGCCCGGTCAGTCGGGACAGATGCGTCCTCGGTCGCCTGCCGCCTCCATCGGCGACCTCTGGCAACTCGGGCATGGCGGCGACCATGGTCAACCCCCTACCCGTCGGCAGGTCTTCGCCATCCGGTCGATCCGGGCGCTCACCACCGATACCAGCCGCGGGTGCCCGTGGTGCGGCCGCGGCCGAAGGCAAAGCCCGCCAGCCAGAAGAGGAAGACGACGACGGCCACGAACCACAACAGGTGAACGGCGAAGCCCAGCGAACCCAAAATGAGCGCGAGCAATAAGACGACCAGTATCAAGCCCATCACGACCACCTCCGTCACTTCCGGCCCCGACGTACCGACGGGAGCGCCGGCGCGGCCACATCGTTGTAGTCCGCCGGCACTTCATGCCCGGCTCCTCGAAACGCGAAACCGCTCGCACTACCGTCCGGAGTCGTCCGTCCGCCTGGTATACCCATGGGCGACCTGCGAAGGGCCCGACTCCCGCCGGCGGACAGCGCCGGCACGCCCCGCCGGCGGAGCCAACGCTGGGCGGCGACCGGTGCTCCGAAACGATGTTGGCTGAGATGATGTTGGCTGAGACGATGTTGGCTGAGACGATGTTGGCTGAAACGATGTTGGCTGAGACGATGTTGGCTGAATGGAGAAGATGGTGGATCCGGCCTTCGGGATCGAGACGACTTTGACCGACGGCATACCGGTCGTGTCCGTCTCCGGTGAGATCGACCTCGCCACGGCTCAACAGCTTCGGGTCAGCCTTCTTGATCGGCTCGGGACCGAGTCGTGCACGATCGTCGTGGATCTGGGCCGCACGACGTTCGTTGACTCGGCCGGGCTCGGAGTGCTCGTCAGCACGCTCAAGCGGTGCCGGGAGCTCGGCGGGGAGCTCCACCTCGTCGGCGTGGGGCCGCGTCTCGTGAAGCTCTTGACGATCACCGGACTTCACGGGACGTTTCGTATTTCGACGTCCGTAGAGGCCGCTCTCGGCACTGTCCCGCACGACGCCACGAGCTGAAGAGGAAGGTATTCATCGTGAACGATGTCATCGACCTGACGCTGCCTGTGAAGCCCGAGCTGATGGTGCTCGTCCGCTTTGCCGCCGCCACATTGGCGGCGCAGGCCGAGTTCTCCGTCGAGGAGATCGACGACCTTCGGCTTGCAGCCGACGAGATCTGCTTGTCGGTGACGGGCGGTGCCGGGACCGGGCCAATGCGTCTGCAGCTCAGCCGTGACGAGGACCTCATCGAGATCTCGTGCACGGTCGACATGGACGTGCTGCCGCGCCCGGACGGCGACGATCCCGAAGGGGAGTGGTCGTTGCGGATCCTCGACGCTCTCGTGGACGAGCACGGCCGCGACACGGTGCTGCCCCATCAGTGCCGGGCATGGCTGCGCAAGCGCCGTACCCGATCCACCCTCTGATGTCCGAGGACAGGGCGAACAGCAGTCTCCGCGAGCAGTTCGCCGAATACGCGAGGACTCGCGACGTCGTCCTACGCGACGAGCTGGTGACGGCGAACCTCGGTCTCGCCCGCATCCTCGCGCGGCGCTTCTCCAACCGGGGCGAGCCGTACGACGACCTCTTCCAAGTGGCATCGTTGGCGCTGATCAAGGCCGTGGAGCGCTTTGACCCGGAACGGGGTGTCGAGTTCAGCACGTTCGCCACTCGTACCGTGCTCGGCGAGCTGAAGCACCACTTTCGTGACAAGGGTTGGTCGGTGCGTGCGCCCCGCCGCCTCCAAGAGCTCTATCTCGAGCTCGGTCAGGCCCTGAACGCCCTTTCCCTACAGCTCAACCGGTCTCCGACCATCGCCGAGATCGCCGGATATCTTGAGGTGCCGGAGGATGCAGTCCTCGAGGCGATGGAAGCAGGTCAGGGTTACCGCAGCTCGTCCATCGATGCTCCCGACGACGAGCAGGAGCCGCTTTCGGCCCGTCTCGGGAGCGACGACCTCAGCTTCTCGGGCTTCGAGAACCGAACGGTGCTCGTCCAGGCACTTGCCGCGTTGCCGCCCCGGGAGCAGCTCATCTTGCGGCTGCGATTCTTCGAAGGGCTCACCCAATCGGAGATCGCCGTCCGCGTCGGCCTGAGCCAGATGCACGTGTCGCGGCTGCTCAGTGCCAGCCTCGAGCGCCTTCGGCCGGCGTTCGTCGACGAGGGCTGAGTCTCCGCCCAAGGCCTGCGAATGCAGAGCCTGATCTCCAGAGTTCTCGATGGCAGGCGCTGGCCTCAGTGATGGGAGGCGACCGCCTCAGTCGGGCAGGTCGATCTCGAACCAGATCTGCTTCTCCGCCTCGTGTCGTTCGATCCCCCAGTTCGATGCCAACGCATCGACGATGGTGAGACCTCGTCCATGGTCGAGGCTGTGGCCGGGCCGGTACACCACGAGCGGGGCCGCACCGGAGCGGTCGGACACGGCCACACGCACTCGACGCGTGCCAACGGAAGCCGTCACCTTGAACCATCCTCCGCCATGGCGAACCGCGTTCGTCACGAGCTCGTCGGTCAGCAACTCGGCGGCATCGGCCACGGCCGTCCCACACGGAGTGGTCATCGATCGGACCATCCGGCGTGCGCGGGGTATCGACCGAGCATCTCCGCTCATTGTTGCTGGGACCGTCATATGCATCATCCGTTCGCTCGGCTGGGACGACCCCACCGAACCCCGGGACTCCACCCGAATTGCTGCATTCGAGGGAGGCCGGTTCGCGCTCGGTGTGACCGTACCCTCCGAGCGCCGTGTCAACCGGCGAGACGGGCGGAATCTGCAGGGCTTGTCGAGCTTCTCGATCGGCACGACGCCGGAAGCGGCGGTTCGGCACTCGCTGGCCGGGTAGATAGCGGGCGTGATACGCCGGCGGCAGCTCGAGGAAGCTCGCGAGCATCGCCGCCACCTCGCCAACCGCACCTCCCAGCTGCCGCTCGCGAGCCGCATGCTCTACCGGATCGAGCACTACAGCTCTCTGTCGAGCGTCGCTGTCGTCATCATGGTGGCCGTGATCGCCGTCGTAGGTATCGTCGGCGGCTTGGGCTTCCCGGGCAAGGCAGTGGCCGGCTTCGAAGTGGTGAGCTCCGCCGTCACCTTGCTGATGGTCCTGGTCATTCAGCACACCCAGGGCAGGGAGCAGTCGGCGACTCAGCGCAAGCTCGACGAGCTGTTACGAGCGATGCCCGAAGCCGACGAGGCGCTCATGATGCTGGAGGAAGCTCCGCAACACGTCCTGCTGAACGTCGAGTCCGGGCATCGTGACATCCGATCCGAGGTGGATGCGGACACCTCCGAGCTGTTGAGCGACTGCGGCGCGGGCCGGCGCCCGGAGCCGTGACGCACCGGCCCCGATCAGGGTTTGAACCTCGGCGGTCCGGGTACGGCTGCGAGGGATTGACGACAGATTCAGTCGTACATGCCCGAGAGACATTGACCAAGAAGGGAATGGGTGTGGTGACCTCGAACGATGCCAGTCCCCCTCGCGCCAGCGGTGAAACGCGTGCTGCTGAGGCACGCGAAGCGCGGGCACCCCACACTGCCGACCGTCCGCCCACCCCGGAGGAAGAGGAACTGGCCGACGAGGTGGCGAACGACCCCGAGGGCGTTCGGATCCAAGGTGAGGTCTCCGCGCACGAGCGAGAGATGGCGCGCCGTGGCGCGGCGCAGCGAGGTGAGGGGCGCATCTCCTGAGCTGTCGCGCTCGCCCTACGGGATGTAGGCGCCGAGAAACGCCAGGAGCCCGTATCCCGCCAACAACGCACCGGAGACGGCGAAAGCTGCCCAGGCGACTTGGCGACGGCGGGTCAGCGTCGCCAAGGCAAGTGCGAATGGGAAGCAGTCGAGGGCGTACCGCTCGAATGACGACAGGTTCGGGGCGGTCAGTGTGACGGCGAGCGTGAGAGCCGCGTAGGCGGCATAGGAGGCAGGCCAGCGGCGGAAAAGTACGACGGTGAGGATCACGAAGACGACCACCCACGGGGCGTGCAGGGCCGTGCCGAGGTGCCGATCGTGCACGAGGTCGCCGAGGTCGTGGGCGATCGTGACGAGAGGATCGGCCAGCCCTCCACGGTTCTTCGTCGACACCTGTGCCGACAGGGGCAGGAAGAAGCTTCCGTCGTGCACCTTCGACCAGACCATGTACGCGGCCGCCCCGAGCGGTGCGGAGACGACGGCAGCACCCCGCCACCACCAGTGCCGCACCGGCAGCCCGCGCAGCTCCCGTAGGGCTTCAATGAGCGCCGGGAGCGCCAGCAGCAGTCCGACGGGACGATCGAGACCGGCAAACACGCCCGCCAGAGCGGCGACGGCGAAATGGCGAGTCCGAAGCGCGAGGAAGAAGGCCAGGCTCGTGAGCAGCAGCAGAGAATCCGCGTAGCCCATCGACAGCACGAAGGCGGTGGGGAACATCGCCAGCCACCAGGCAGAGCGGGAGGCGGTTTCTTCGTCTCCGGACTCGACCAGTGCGAGCCGGTGGATGAGCGCCACAGCGGCAAAGGCGGCCACGTTGGCGATGAGGAGCAAGGCAGTGCCGGTGCTGATTCCCGGCGCCTTCGACAGGAGTCGAGTGAGCAGCGGATAGAGCGGGAAGAAGCGCACCGACGTCCTGCCTGAGCGGCCGTAGCCGATCTCGGCGATGCGCCGGTACCAGTTCGCATCCCACCCGAGCAGGCCGGCGTGCGCCGCCACGATCGCCCCGTCCGAGCGAGGCCGGACCTGGGTGACGACGAAACGAGCCAGTACGAGAGCGCCGACGACGACCGCCCGCGAGACGACGAAGGGCCAGAACGCCGCCCGGGCCGAGCCCCATGAGGCCTCCTGCCACCCGGCGCCCCGATGATGGTGCCCGGGTCCCTCGTCAGCCACAGCGGAAAGTCGCCGGCGACCAGGTGCCCGGGATCAGTGCCACCGGGCGAAACGTACCACGGCCCCCAGCGACCGAAGCCGCTTCGGCCTGGCCCATTAGCCTGCAGGGATGCTGCTCGACGACACCATCGACGCCGTGCTCCTCGACGCCGGCGGCGTCCTCGTGCTGCCGGACCCGATCCGCATGCGAGAGGCCTTGGCCCCGCACGGGGCAAGCCCGGACGACGACACGTGCTGGCTCGCCCATTACCGGGGCATGCGTGAAGTCGACCGACTCGGAATGCCCGACTGGCCCACGGTCGACCGCGTCGTCGCTCGAACCGCCGGTGTTCCCGAGGACCGCATCGAGGGAGCGCTCCCCGCCATCGAGCGCATCTACCTCGCCGAGGACTGGGTGCCCGCCCCCGGTGCCGCCGGCGCCATGCGGGCGCTCGAGGCGGCCGGATTGCAGCTGGCGATCGTGTCCAACGCCTCCGGCAAGATGGAGCAGCTGTTGCTCGAGCACCGCATCTGCGGGCTCGACGGCGAGGAGATGGCCAAAGTCGCCGTCGTCATCGACTCCCATGTCGTCGGGGTCGAGAAACCCGACCCTCACATCTTCTCCTTCGCCCTCGCAGCTCTCGGGGTGCCGCCGGAGCGATGCGTGTTCATCGGCGACAGCGTGCACTTCGACGTCGAAGGCGCTCGCAACGCCGGCATCAGGGGCCTCCATCTCGACCCGTTCGGGCTCTGCGACGACGACGACCACGGGCACGTCACGAGCCTGAGCGACTTCGCAGTCCGGGCGATTCGGGAGGATGGCTGATGGAGTTCAACCTCGCCGAGGTGCAGGAGGCGCTCGCCGCCCGTATCGGCGGTCGCGAGGCGATCGTCACTCCCGAGCGGCGTTTCACCTGGGCACAGCTGACCGAGCGCACCCGCCGATTCGCCAACCTCTTGCGAGCAGAGGGGGTCACGGTGCACGCCGAACGCTCCGGGCTTGCCGACTATGAGGCCGGCCAGGACCGCGTGGCGATCTGCTTGCTGAACGGCCACGAGTACCTCGAGGCCATCCTCGGTTCGCTGAAGGCGCGAGCTGCACCCTGCAACGTCAACTACCGCTACGTCACGAGCGAGCTCGAGGAGCTGCTCGCCGACATGGCGCCGCGGGCGCTCGTCTACCAGGCGCAATTCGCTCCCCAACTCGGGGCGGCCATCGACTCGCTGTGCGCCGCGGGCGTGATCGATCGTCCGGCTCTGCTCCTGCAGGTTCCCGACGGCAGCGACGTCGCTTTGCTGACGGGAGCCGTCGAGTACGAATCTGCCCTCGCGTCGGCTTCGCCCGAGCGCCCACCGCTCGAGTGGTCGCCCGACGACCTCTACATCCTCTATACCGGCGGAACGACGGGCAAGCCAAAGGGCGTCTTGTGGCGACAGGGTGACATCTTCGTGACGGCTCTCGGGGGGCGCAATTTCCGCCAAGGTGCCCGCGAGTGGGACTCGCTCGACGAGCTCGTGGAAGCTGTCGCTGCCCGGACCGGAGCCCGCGGCCTGTCGGCGGCGCCGTTCATGCACGGCACCGGGCAGTGGGTGAGCTTCCAGGCGCTCCACACCGGAGGCACCGTCGTCATTCAGGGCGTCGTCGACCGTTTCGACGCCGGCGACGTGCTCGACACGGTCGAACGAGAACGCGTCAGTCTCCTGACGATCGCCGGCGAGGCCTTTGCCGCCCCGCTCATCGACGCCATGGACGCCCGTCCTCGCGACCTCTCCTGCCTCGTCGTGGTGTCCTCGAGCGGCGCCGCCCTCTCGCCGAAGTCGAAGGAGGCCATCATGGCCCGACTTCCGGGTGTCCGCATCCGCGACATCATGGGATCTTCAGAGGCCGGCCCACTTGCCGACAACATCGACCTGCCCGCCCGCTCAGGCGAGGGCGGCGGGACCGGTGGAGCCGACGCCGCCGGCCCAGGCGCCGGAAAGCGGCGGCCAGTGCGCTTCCGCCCGGATCCGCAGACGTGCGTGCTCGACGAGACCCGCACGACCGTGCTGGCTCCCGACCACGAGGACACGGGGTGGCTGGCGAGATCGGGGCGCATCCCGCTCGGGTACCTGAACGATGCGGAGAAGACGGCAGCGACGTTCCGGTCCATCGGCGGCCGGCGCCTCACGATCCCGGGCGACCGGGCCCGCCTGCATGCCGACGGCACCGTCGAGGTGCTCGGGCGCGACGCCGTCACGATCAACTCCGGCGGCGAGAAGATCTTCGCCGAGGAAGTGGAGGCAGCCGTGCGCCACCACCCCGGCGTGCGAGACGTCATCGTCGTCGGCCGCCCGAGCGAGCGGTGGGGCAGCGAGGTCGTCGCCATCGTCGAACCGGAGCCCGGCGCCGATCTCGACGACGGAGAGCTCCTGGCGACGTGCGCTCGCGAGATCGCCCGCTACAAGCTGCCGAAGGCCGTCATCACGGTCGATCGCGTCAGGCGCAACCCTGCCGGCAAGGCCGACTACGCCTGGGCGAAGTCCGTGGCAGGCGGCACCGCCGAACCACCGGCCTGACGCTCAGGCGCCGCTGGCAACGGCCGAGCGGATGTCGCTCAGGTGGGCGCGGCGGCGGGCGACCGCATCGCTCGTGCCGATGTCGCTGCGGTGGCGAACGTGACCGGTCACCGAGGACGCTCCCAGTTCAGCTCGCTCCTCTGCTTCGCCGAGCGTGTCGGCGATGCCGACGAAGGCGAGCCCGCGCGATCCAGTCAGCCGCACTGAGGCGTCATCGGCGAGCTCGGCGGCGGCCCAGTAACGGCGGAGCTCGGGACCGAGCACGGAGTCATCGGCGGTGATGGCGGGGTCCGTGTCCTCGCCGCTCGTCAGGGCGCCGCCGTCGGGGTAGTCGCTCGGCACGACGTACTTGCACACGGTTGCTTTGGCAGCAAAGGAGGCCGTCACGGTGCCGAGCCGGCCGGTGGCGGCTGCCAGCAAGAGGGCGGCAAGGTCACCCTCGAGCACGGGCAGCACGTTCATCGCCTCCGGATCCCCGAAACGTGCGTTGTACTCGATCAGCTTCACGCCGCTGGCAACGGCCATGAAGCCTCCGTAGAGGACGCCGCGATAGGGCGTGCCGGTCTCGCGTCCGAGCGCATCGATGGTGGCCTCGTTGATCCGGCGAGCCGCTGCCACGTCCGCAGCATCGAGAAAGGGCAGAGAGCCGTCAGGGCACGAGTACGAGCCCATGCCGCCGGTGTTCGGTCCGGTGTCGCCCGCGTAGGCACGCTTGTGGTCCTGGGCGACGGGACAGTGCAGCACGTCCTGCCCGTCGGTGATCGTCTGCAGGCTGAACTCCTCGCCGACGAGGCGCTCCTCGATCACGACGGAGCCGTCGGCACTCAGGAGCTCGCGGGCATAGGCGACGGCGTCCTCGACGGAGGCCAGCTGTTCGCCCTGCACCTTCACGCCCTTGCCACCGGTGAGGCCGTCCGGTTTGATGACGACGGACCCGAGCTCCGCCGCATAGTCGGCGAGCCCGTCGGCGTTGTGGAAGGTCCGGTGGCTCGGGTTTCCTTCGATGTCGTAACGCCCGACGAGTGCCCGTGTCCACGACTTCGACGTCTCGACGCGGGCAAGTGAGCGAGTCGGCCCGAAACAGGCAATGCCCAGAGCGCTCAAGGCATCCACCAGGCCGACCGAGAGTGGGTCCTCAGGCCCGACGACGACGAGATCCGGGGCGGCCTCTCGGGCGATTGCCACCATCTGGGGAAGATCGGTCATCGACGCCGTCACGACCCGATCAGCGCGTGCGACAAAGCCCGGGCTGCGAAAGGGTGCGCAGATGGTGAGCTCGCATCGACTCGCCGAGCGGCCGAGCCCCTCGGCGATGGCGTCGGTGCGGGCGTCCTTGCCGTAGAGCAGGACGCGCAGGGGTTTGCCGGTCATCGGCGGAACCGTATCGGCACCGCCGGCGTGATGCCCACCCGCCGGCGCCCGCTCAGCTGGTGCGGCCGAAGATGTCCTGCCCGAAGTCGTAAGCCTCCGGGTCGTCCGGTGCCGTCACCTCGACGACGCTCTCGGGCCGGTCGTCGAACTCGGTGCGCAGCGCCCGGCTCATGACGGCGTGCATGACGTAGAGGGCCGCCACGTAGGTGAGCTCCAGGATCTCCTCGTCGCTGAGGTGATTCTGCAGCGCCTGGAAGACGCCGTCGGGAGTCCGCCCACCGTCGTAGGCGAGGCAGTCGGCGTAGGCGAGCACCGCTCGCTCCACGGGCGAGAACGCCTCGGATGTCTGCCAGTGCGCGATGGACGCCACTTTTCGCGCGTCCATGCCCAGTCCGCGGCAGGCTTTGCAGTGCTGCGAGAAGACGAATTGACTGCCGATCGCCCAGCCGACCCGCGTCTGGGCGAGCTCTCGCAGCTCGGGGCGCAAGTGCCGGTTCGGGCTGGCGTACAAGGAGAAACCCCTCACGGCGTGCCGCAGCACATCGGGCACGAGGGCAAAGACGGTGAACCAGTCGCCGGGTGTGCCTGTCGCTGTGCCGGGCTCGGCCACGGGATCGCGATCGCCGAAGAGTTGCGCGTACGTGCGCAACACGAGCTCGTCGGTGGCTTCCGATCTCGGGACCTGCCTGAGGCGGGGCATGACCACGATCCCCTAGGACGAGACGCTCGAAGCAGCCGGTTCGGGCCGGGTGCCATCGGCCCGGGCGGGCGCGTGGCGCACGTCGTCGGGACGGAAGGCCCGCGTCCAGGCGGCGAACTCGAGGAGGATGCCGTCGGGGTCGAAGAAGTACACCGAACGGACGTAGACGCCGGGGTGGACCTTCTTCGCGATCTGGTACTCGCTCTCGTCGTGGTTGGCGACGTCGGTGCACTCGATGCCCTTGGCCTTGAGGCGAGCGGCGTACTCCTCGATCCGGTCTGCCTCGACGTTGAAGGCGACGTGGTTCATCGAGCCGTGCGCCGTCGCCAGCTCGCCCCGGCCGGGCAGGGCCGAGGGCGCAGCAACGCCAGGGGCGTGCGCCGGCGCATCGGGGAACCAGAAGAACGCCAGGCAGTCACCGTTGCCGACGTCGAAAAAGAAGTGCTGTCCCATCCCGAGCGGGAGCTCGATGGTCTTGACGAGCGGCATGCCGAGGACGCCGGAGTAGAAGTCGACCGTGCGCTCCATGTCGGAGCAGACGAGGGCCAGGTGGTTGATCCCCCGCAATGTGAACTCGCTGTTGGTCGGCATCACATCCCCTTCTGCCGGCGCTCACCTGCCGCAGTCGCTCCAGGCTACTGCGAGCGGTCGTTGGGAAACGGCTCTCAACTCGCCGGCCGAGGCGCCACTCAGCCCCTCACGCCGGCGATGACGCTGTCGCCGAAGCGGGCGATGGCGTCGAACTTGACGGGGAGGGTTTCGGTGTCAGGTCCGGGCTGGTAAGCGTCCCGGAACCCGATGATGACGTCGGTGACACCGAGCTCCTCCAGGCGCCGGCAACCGTCCACGCTGTAGCCGTCGATCGAGATGACGTGGATCTCGAACGGCTCCCGCTCGCGCCCGAGCTCCTGGCGCATCGAACGTACCGACGCCACCATCTCCGGCAGCCGCTCGTGTTCCGAACCAGCGTGCAGCCAGCCGTCCCACCGAGCCGCCCGCTCGAGGGCCGCAGGGGCGTGCCCGCCGACGAGGATGGGGATGCGCGTGGCCGGCGCCGGCGAAATCTTGACGGGAGCGAAGTCGTAGAAGGCACCGTGGTACTCGAAGTAGTCGCCGGCGCAGAGCCCGTCGATGATGTCGAGCTGCTCGTCCATCCGGGCACCCCGTGACGACCACTGCTGGTCGAGCGCCTCGTAGTCCTCCGGCCACGGGGAGAGCCCGACGCCGAAGGCAAAGCGGCCGCCCGACAGCACCGCCACTGACGAGGCCTGTTTGGCGGCCATGACGGGGTGACGGAGCGGCAGCTTGACGACGAAGCTCACGAAGCGAAGGCGCTCGGTGACCGTCGCCAGGGAGGCGACGAGCACGAACGGGTCGATGAACGGCTTGTCCTCGAGGAACTCCCGCCCGCCTCCCTCGACGTAGGGGTAGCTGGTCGCGGCGTCCCGCGGGTAGAGCACGCTCTCCGGCACCACGAACGAATCGAAACCCGCCGCCTCCGCCGCCCGCGCCAGCGGTGCGTAGAAGCTCGGTTCCACCATGGCTTCCGCGTAGGAGAAGCGAATCACGGTCCTCGCACGCCTCCTTGGTCGTGGGTTGGTACGGCGGGTGCCATCCGGGCCGGCGACGACGATGCGAGACGCTACCGGCCGCCGGCACCGCGCGCCGAGTGCGATCAAGATGTCAGGCTCGGCGCCCACGGCGGGCCTATGGTCGCGTGCATGGCACAGGTTGCACCGTACGGTTCCTGGAAGTCACCCCTCACCGCCGACCGGCTGCTGGCCGACGTGGTCACACTGGGGAACCCGCTCGTCTCCGGGGACGACGTCTACTGGACCGAGTCGCGGCCCTCCGAGGGCGGTCGGTCGGTCATCGTCAGACGGCGGGGTGACGGAGTGGTCGAGGACGTCTTCGGCTCCGGGTTCGCTGCCCGCACGCTCGCCCACGAATACGGCGGCAGGTGCTACGCCGTCCACGGCGACACCGTCTACTTCTCGAACTTCACCGATCAGCGGCTCTACCGCACCAGGCCGGGCGCCGAACCCGAGCCCATCACCGCAGAGCCGTCGCGACCTGGCGCCGTGCGGTACGCCGCTCCGGTCGTGAGCCGCGACGGCCACCAGCTGTACTGCGTGCGGGAGCGTCACGGCACTCCCGGTGTGGCGACCGAAGTCGTGAACGATCTCGTGGTCCTCGCCGCCGACGGCGAGGCCGAGCCGCGGGTCGTCGCCGAGGGGCACGACTTCTTCTCCTTCCCCACGCTCGCACTCGACGGTCGTCGCATCGCCTGGATCAGCTGGGACCACCCGAACATGCCGTGGGACGGAACGGAACTGTGGGACGCAGAGCTCGGCCCGGACGGCTTGCCCGTGAACCCGCGCCTCGTGGCAGGCGGGGAGTCCGAGTCCGTCACCCAGCCGCGCTACTCGGCCGACGGGCGTCTCCACTTCATCTCCGACCGCACCGGCTGGTGGAACTTGTACGTCGACGACGAGGACGGCGGCCGGCCGCTGGCGCCGGCGAACGAGGAGTTCGCCGGCCCCGACTGGGTCTTCGGCCAGGCGACCTACTGCATCCGCCCAGACGGTTCGATCGTCGCCATCTCGTCGAGCGACGGGCTCAGTGCCGTCAATCTCATCACGGCGGGCGAACGCAGCCTGATCGCCACGCCCTATACCGCACTTGGCACCTTGGTCCAACACGGTGGCGACGTCGTGCTCGTGGCGGGGTCTTCGAGCTTGCCCACCGCCATCGTTTCGATGGCGGTGCCCTCCGGCGAGACGACCGTGCTCAAGTCCGCCCAGAGCGTTCTCGTTGACGACGCCTACGTGTCCGAGCCAGAACCGATCGAGTTCCCGACCGAGGCCGGCCTCACGGCTCATGGCCTCTTCTACCCGCCACGCAACCCTGACTTCATGGCTCCAGACGGAGAGTTGCCCCCCGTCATCGTCGCCAGCCACGGCGGCCCGACCGGATCGGCGTCCTCGTCGCTCAACTACGGAATCCAGTACTGGACGTCGCGAGGCATCGGGGTGATCGACGTCAACTACGGGGGGAGCGCCGGCTACGGCCGCGCCTACCGAGATCGCCTGCAGGACAAATGGGGGATCGTCGACCTCGACGACTGCGTGAATGCCGCCAAGTACCTGGCCTCCGCCGGGCGCGCCGACGGCCGGCGCCTGCTCATCCACGGGGGCAGCGCCGGCGGCTACACGACGTTGTGCGCCGTCACGTTCCGGGACGTGTTCGCGGCCGGCGCCAGCTATTTCGGCGTCGCCGATCTGGGCGCTCTCGCCCGCGACACCCACAAGTTCGAGTCGCGCTACCTCGACGGTCTCATCGGTCCCTGGCCCGAAGCGCGGGCGGTCTACGAAGCTCGCTCGCCCATCTTTCACACCGACCTGCTGCGAACGCCGCTCATCTTGTTCCAGGGTCTCGAGGACAAGGTCGTGCCTCCCGCCCAAGGCGAAGCCATGGCCCAAGCCTTGCGGGAAAAGGGGGTTCCCTTCGCCTATGTCGCCTATGAGGGCGAGCAGCACGGCTTCCGCAAGGCGGAGAACATCAAGGCGACGATGGAGGGGGAGCTGTACTTCTTCGGGAGGGTGTTGGGTTTCGAGCCGGCGGACGAACTGGCGCCTGTCGAGATCGAGAACGCGGACGCCCTCACCCACGGGGCAGAGGCTCGGTAGGTGCCGAGCGCTGAGGAGTGGATCGAGCGGTATGCCTCCCGTCTTGGCCTGGAGCCGCCCGATACCGCCGACATCGAGGTGCTGCTCGCCATGACCGGGATCGCCGCACATGCTTCCGAGCGGCCGGCGGCTCCGATCTCGGCCTGGCTGGCTGCCCGCGCCGGTCTGAGCGCTGTCGAGGCTCGCGAACATGCGAGCGCTCTGGCAGCGGAGCTCGCCGCCGAAGCGACGGGCGACGAGGTGGGCGGCGCCGGCGAGCCGGCGGCACCGGGCGGCGCTGCGGACCCTTGACGCCGCGAACCTCCCCACAGGTGGCAGGGCTCCTCCTGACGGGCGGGAAGAGTCGCCGCATGGGACGCGACAAGGCCTCGATCGTGATCGACGTCGCCACGGGCGAGACGTTGGCCAGCCGATTGGGCCGGGTGCTGGAGGAGGTGGCCGACCCTGCTCTCGAAGTCGGCCCCGGCTGGTCCAGGCTCGAACGAGCCGAGGCAGATCTCGGCGAGGGGCCGCTCACGGGGATCGCCGCCGGCTGGCGCTCGCTTCGCTCGGGCGTGCCGGGGGCCGGTACCCCGCCGCAGCAGGTGATCGTGCTTGCCACGGATCTGCCCAACCTCACGCCGGCGGTGCTGGTGTGGCTGTCTGCACGTCCGGAGGAGGCCTCGGTCGTGCCGGTGGTGGGCGGTCGAACCCAGCCGTTGTGCGCGCGCTGGTGCGCGGCGGACCTCGATCGGGCGGTGGAGATCGTGGAGCGGGGCGGCCGGGCCGTCTCGGCCGCGCTCGGGCCGGCGACGGCCTATCTGGGCGAGTCCGAGTGGGGTTCGGTTGCGGCCGAAGCCGCCTTCCGTGATGCCGATCGGCCCGAGGACCTCGTTCCGGGCGCCACGTGAGGCGTCGCTCGTGAGCCCCGAGCGGCGGGTCGCACGCCGGCCTCACAGCCCGTAGAAGCGTTGCTCCACGACCCGACGCGCCCGCCTCGTCACGCGACGGTAGGCCTCCCGCAGCTCGGTCGGTGTCGTACCGAGCGAGCGCGCCAGGCGTGAGAGCGCCTCGCGATCCGACGGCAGCGAGTCCGAGCCGAGACTGCTGACGATCCCGCCGGCGCCGGCGACGAAGTTGCCGACGAGGTGCCATCGGTCCCGCGCCGCCGACAAGAAACGGTACGCGTCCGCCAACACCGCCCCCTCCCCGGCCTCGAGATGGCCGCCGCTCACGAGGAGTTTCAGAGCTCCGAGCGTGTTCGTCCCGGCGATGCCGTGCTCGAGCTGCAAGAGCTGCACCGTCCATTCGACATCGGAGAGCGAGCCCTTTCCGAGCTTGAAGTGGAATTGCGGATCCTCGCCCGCCGGGATGCGCTCTCGCTCGACGCGGGCTTTCATCTGGCGGATGGCCCGGATCTCCTCCGGCCCGAAGGGCGCTTCCCAGACGGCCTCGGCGACGAGCGCCATGAAGCGCTCCAGCACGTCGGGATCGCCGGCGACCGGGCGGGCACGCACGAGCGCCTGGCGCTCCCAGGTCTCGAGGCGACGGCGGTGGTATTCGGCGAAGGCGTCCAGGCTGCGGGCAAGCGGTCCGTGGCGGCCCTCGGGGCGCAGCGAGGCGTCGACGGTGAGAATGCGATCTGCCGGTGTCGTGCCGTTGAGGAGCCGGAAGATGGCCGTGGTGGCCTCGTCGGCGAGGGCGGCGTCGCCGGCTCCGGATCCGTCGTAGACGAGCAGGACGTCGAGGTCGCTGCCATAGGCGAGCTCCTCGCCCCCGAGCCGTCCCATCGCCACGATCCCGTAGGGCACCTGCGGCGATGCCACGTGGAGGGCGGCGGCGAGAGCAGCGTCGCCGAGGGCGGCCAGCGCCCGGGACGTGGCGGCCGGGGCAGGTGCCGGCGACAGCAGCAGGTCGCCGGCGACAATACGCAGCGTCGTGGACTCGACGAGGCGCCGGAGCGCCGGGCCGCCTCGGCGGGGGCCCTGGTCGACGGCCACGACGGCTCGCTCGGAGAGCTCCTTTCGGGAAGGACGGTCCAGCTCCCGGTCGTCGTCGAGGCGGGTGGCGATCTCCGGGTGGTGGGCGACGAGTTGGCCGACCTGACGGCCCGTGCCGAGGAGCAGGCAGAGACGGCGGGCGAGCTCGGGAGATTCCCGCCAGGAGGCCACGAGGACGTCGCGGCGGTGGCCGACCGACACGAGGTTGCGCAGGTTGAGCAACCCCTGGTCCGGATCCGGCGCCTCGGACAGCCAGCCGAGGAGGACCGGAAGCAGCTGCTGCATCAGTCGAGAGGCACGCGTGAGTCCCCGTGTGAGCTCGCTGAGTGCCTGCCGGGTGCGATCCGCCTGCCGGAACCCCAGCGCCTCCAGGCGGCTCTCGGCCGCCGCCACGGACCAGCGAGCCCCTTCAGGGAGCCGCGACTCGCCGGCGAACACCTCGAGCAGCGGGCGGAAGAAAAGACGCTCGTGGATCGTACGGGCTGCCAGTTGGTAGCGGCCGAGCACGACGTCCAAGCGCTCGCGGCTGTTCGTGGCGCCCCGTGACGGCGCCGGCCCCTCCCGCCCGTCCCCGCCGGCAAAACCGAGCACGTTCGCGAGCGCCTCCCGCGCCTCCGGCTCGCCCGGGACGGTATGTACCTGCGCCTCCTCGACGAGCTGGAGACGGTGCTCGACGGTGCGCAAGAAGCGATAGGCCAGCGCCAAGGCAGCCGCGTCACCCCCGTCGACGTAGCCGGCGTAGGCCAGCTCGCCCAAAGCCGCCAGTGTCGCCGGCTGGCGGATCAGCGGGTCGGCCGCCCCGTGCACGAGCTGCAGCAGCTGGACGGAGAATTCGATGTCGCGGATGCCACCACGGCCGCGCTTGATCTCGCGGTCGGACAGGCCCTTTCTCGAGACCAGCTCTTCGGAGCGGCCTTTCATCGAGCGCAGCTCGGCCAAGTCGTCGGCGTCCAGCCGTCGTTCCCAGATGGCGTTCGAAGCGGCGATCGCGAATGCGGCGCCCAGCTCGGGGTCACCGGCCGCCGGCCGCGCCTTCAGGAGCGCCTGGAACTCCCACGGCCTCGCCCATCGCTCCCAGTAGCTCGAGAAGGAGTCGAGGGAGCGGACGAGGGCGCCGTTTCGTCCCTCCGGTCGCAGATCGGTGTCGATCCGGAATGCTCCGCTGGCGATGGAGATCACCCGCCTGGCCGAGCCGCCGGCGTCATCGCCGACGAACAGGATGTCGACATCGCTCGCGTAGTTCAGCTCCCTGGCACCGTGCTTTCCCATACCGATGACCGAGAAACCCTCCCCGACGCCGGCCAGCGCACACGCCGCCCGCAGCACGCCGTCGGCGAGATCCGAGAGCGACTCGCCCACTTCCTCGAGATCGCTGAAGCCGGCGAGATCGGCCGCCGCGATGGCGAGGAGGCCAAGCTGCTTGCGGCGCACGAGGTCGCCTGCATCGGCTGCGGCGGCCGGGTCCGAGACCGCAAGCATGCTCGCCCGCTGCCCGCCGGCCGACGCCTCGAGCACTGCGGCCACGACATCGAGGGCGCTGTGCTCAGTGAGGAGCAGGCGGCTCAGTGAGCGGCTGGCTGCCATCACGGCGGCGACGACACCGGCGAGATCGCCGTCGGCGCTGAGCCGCTCGCCGGCTGCGGCGTCGCTCTCCAACAACCGCTCGAGGCCGAGCCGTACGACCTCGGGCGCGGCCGACGAGCCGGCGACCGCTTCGAGCTCGTCGGGCAGCCTCATCGCATCGCCGCCATCGCCGTCATCGCAACCGTCATCGCATCGCCGTCATCGCATCGCCTCGGGGAGCAGGCTACGAGGATCGTCGGCCCTGGGCGGCGCCGCAGGGCGGGTACGCTCATCGTGTGGGCCGCCTGCGCGTAGCCCTGTGCCAGCTCGACGTGGTGGTGGGTGACCTCGACGGCAACGTCGCCAAGGTGCTCGCCGCCTTGTACGACGCTCAAGGCGCGGGGGCTGATCTCGCCGTTTTCCCTGAGCTCGCACTCACGGGTTACCCCCCGGAGGACCTGCTCGTGAACCCGTCGTTCGTCGAAGGCAATTCGCGCGCCCTTCAGACGGTCGCCGAGAAGACGGGTCAGTGTGCCGCCGTCGTCGGTTATGTCGACGACGACGGCGATCTCTACAACGCCGCCGCCGTCTGCGCCGGCGGCAAAGTGCACGGCGTCTGGCACAAGGAGCTGTTGCCGAATTACGGCGTGTTCGACGAGCAGCGCTGGTTCCGCTCGGGTGGCTCCCCGGCGCCGGACGATCACCTCTACCTCGTGAACGGCGTCCGGGTTGGCGTCGTCGTCTGCGAGGACGCCTGGAGCCCGACGGGACCGGTGGCCCGTCTCGGCGCCGGCGGGGCGGAGCTGATCGTCGTGCTGAACGGCTCGCCGTACCGTGCAGGCGTCCTCGGCGAGCGCCGGCGGATGCTGGCGACGCGGGCGGCCGACGCCAGTGCGGTGCTCGCCTACGTCAACCTCGTCGGCGGACAGGACGAGCTCGTCTTCGACGGCGGCTCCATGATCTTCGACCACGACGGCACACTGCTGGCGGCCGCCCCGCAGTTCGAAGAGGCGTTGCTCGTCGCCGACGTCGACTTGCGACCCGCCTACCGCAAACGGATCCTCGACCCCCGCGGCCGCTCGGAGGTCCCGCCCCTGCCCGTTCGCCTCGTCACCGAGCGCCGCCCGGACGACAGCTCGGCACGGCTCGTGGCGCTGGCGGCGCCGGAGCTGTCGGACAACGAAGCGGTCTACAAAGCGCTCGTACTCGGGACGCGTGACTACGTCGAGAAGAACGGCTTTGCCGATGCGCTCGTGGCGCTCTCGGGCGGTGTCGACTCCTCGCTCGTTGCCACCATCGCCGTCGACGCGATCGGGGCCGCCCGCACCCACGGCGTGCTCCTGCCGTCGAGATACTCGTCGAAGGGCTCGGTCGACGACGCTCTCGAGCTGGCGCAGAACTTGGGTATTGACACTCGGACGGTCGAGATCGAACCCGCCCACGAAGCGTTCCTCGCCATGCTCGAGCCCTCCTTCGCCGGCCGCGAGGCCGCACTTGCCATCGAGAACCTGCAAGCCCGTATCCGCGGAACCGTCGTCATGGGGCTGTCGAACGAGTTCGGCTGGCTCGTGCTCACGACGGGCAACAAGAGCGAGATGGCCGTCGGCTACGCCACCCTGTACGGGGACATGAACGGTGGCTTTGCCGTCATCAAGGACGTGCCGAAAACCCTGGTGTACGAGTTGTGCCGCTATCGCAACGCTTTGGCGACAACGCCTGCCATCCCCGTCGCCGTCCTCGAGAAACCCCCCTCTGCCGAGCTCCGCCCCGGACAGCGCGACGATGACAGCCTGCCGCCGTACGAGATTCTCGACCCGATCCTCTACGGCTACGTCGAGCTCGATCGGACACCGGCCGAGCTGGTCGGTGAAGGGTTCGACGCGGAGATCGTGCGGCGTGTCGTCGGCCTCGTCGACCGGGCCGAGTACAAGCGCCGGCAGGCCGCACCCGGCCCGCGGGTGACGAGCCGCGGATTCGGCAAGGACCGGCGCATGCCGATCACGAACCGTTTCACCCATTGGTGAGCGCTGATCCACCATCCCTGGACGTGGTCCGGGTGGCCGCGGAGCTGAGCGGGCCGGACGGCCCGCTCGCCATGGCCGACACGGCTCGGATCATCGGCGGCCTGCGGCTCGTCGAGCTGGTGCTGTTCGACGCCCTCGGACATGCAGCGCCCCTCCTCGCCGAGCCCGAGCAGGTCGTTTGGGCCTCTTCGGCGAGTCTTCGGGCGGCCTGGAGGGGATCCCAGCTCGAGTGCCTCGTGCCGGTTTCCACCGGGCTGGCGCCCGCCGCCGGCACGCCGGACCCGGTCGGTCCGGCGACCGGATCCGGCCTCGAAGCGCTGGCGAGCCTGCGGACTGCCTCGGAGGTGCCGGTCCACCTGCCGGAGATGGTGGCCGGCTGGTACGAGGTCCTGCTGGCGGCCTACCGGTACCGGTTGGAACGCCTCTCAGCAGCCGCCGACGGCCCGCTCGAGCGGGTCTTTCTGCGGGTGGCCTGCGATCTGGAGGCCGAGGCTGATGCGGAGCGGGCGCTCCGGAAACTACCTGGTAGGGGCGCTTGACTCCACCGTTACACTGAGTCCCGGACAACACGGCAGTGCAGGTTCGAGGGCAAATCCCGGCGGGCGTGCGTGACGGGAGCTGATAACCGCCTCGTGCGGCTCGGGTTTCTTCCTTCATGGCTCGACGGCACCCTGAGTCGGCGCTCGACCCCCCCGATCTGCGACACATGGAGGCTTCGGCTTTGGCGAAGGAGCGAGTCGAGCGAGATGAGGAAGACCTCGTCCGCCTATATCTGACCGACATCGGTCAGTACCCGTTGCTCACCAAGGACGATGAGGTGCGCCTGGCGCAAGCGATCGAGCTGCGTTGGGAAGCCGAGGAAGAGCTCAAGACGAAGAAGGGGCTCACCCCCACTCGTCGCCGCGAGCTCAACCGTGCGGTTCGTGACGGCGAGAAGGCACAGCGGACGTTCGTGCAGTCGAACCTGCGGCTCGTCGTCTCGATCGCCAAGAAGTATCAGGCGTCCGGGTTGCCGCTGCTGGACCTCATCCAAGAGGGCAACCTCGGGCTCATGCACGCCGTCGAGAAGTTCGACTGGCGCAAGGGCTTCAAGTTCTCGACCTATGCCACCTGGTGGATCCGGCAGGCGATCACCCGCGGCATCGCCAACACCGGCCGCACGATCCGCCTCCCCGTGCACGCCGGCGACACGCTTGCTCGGGTGCAGAAGGCGCAGGCTCGTCTCGAGCTCAAGCTCGGGCGGCCGGCGACGCTGTCGGAGCTCGGTGCCGAGGTGGAGCTGCCGGAGGACAAGCTGATCGAGGCGCTGCGCTTTCGCGCCGAGCCCCTCTCGCTGTCCGAACCCCTTCGGGAGGACGGCGACGCCGAGCTCGGCGATGTCGTCGAGGACCGGTCCGCCGAGTCACCGTTCGAGATGGCGGCCACGGCGCTGCTCCCGGTCGAGATCAACCGGCTGCTCGCCCCGCTCGACGAGCGTGAGCGGGAGATCCTGCGGCTGCGTTTCGGGCTGGACCGTGGCGAGCCGCGTACCCTCGAAGAGGTCGGCGAGCACTTCAACCTCACCCGTGAGCGCATCCGTCAGATCGAGGCGAGGGCGATGTCCAAGCTCCGCCACCCCTCGAGCGACACCGGCGCCCGCGACCTGCTCTCCGTCTAGGCGCCAACCGCCGATCGGCCCGCGCGTGGCCGCACCGTGATCAGTGCTGCCGCCGGCCGGTCGAACCTGTTGCACAGAGTGATCGAACCGGCCCAGTTCGGTGAGCTGGTGCACACGGTTCACCCCGAGCAACGCCGGCGCACCGCGCGAGGCGCCCGAACCGGGCATATGATCGCCCAATGATCAAGAAGTTGCTCATCCTCGCCGTGCTCGTCGCCCTCGGGGCCGTTGCTGCCAAGCGTCTGCGGGGCAACTGACACCGCCGAGGGATCGCAGCACCACTTCAGGGCACGCCAAGAGCGCCTGAGGCGCTCCTCGGCACGCACTGCCTGCCCCACCGGTGACTCGAACGGGCGCATCGGTGCGAGTCACCACGGCAGCGCCTAGGGCGCACCGAGCCCGACGCCGTGGTGCCGCCTCGCTCCGAGCCACCATCCGAGGACGAAGGCGCCCGCCCCGACCCCGGCGGCCACGGCCGAGACCGTAATCGCCGGCCGCGGCGGCACGGGCACCGACACCGACGTGATCCGGTGCCGAACGTCGCGGACCCGGTCGCGCAGCCGCACCGGCTGCACGAAACGCGTGATCTCGTACCCGTGCTCGCGGGCATAGCGCGCCAGCACGCGGTCGGGGTTGACGGCGACCGGGTGGCCGACGGCCTCGAGCATCGGGAGGTCGGTGTAGGAGTCGCTATAGGCATAGGACTCGGAGAGGTCGATCCCTTCACGCTCAGCGAGGGCACGCATGGCCTCGGCCTTGAACTCCCCGTAGGCGTAGAACTCCATCGTGCCGGTGTAGCGGCCGCCCTCGTCCACGCTCGCCCGGCTGGCGATGGTGGCGTCCGCTCCGAGGTAGCGCCCGAGGGGCACGACGATCTCGGCCGGCGACGCCGACACGAGCACGACGCTGCGTCCGGCCGCCCGGTGGAGGTCGATCAGATCGGCGGCCTCGGCGTAGATGATCGGGTCGACGATCTGCTCGAGGGCCTCGTCGACGATCGTGGCCACCCGTGCCTGCTCCCAGCCGCGAGTGAGGCGTAGGACGGACTCACGGATGCGGTCGAGCTTCTGCTCGCTCGCCCCGAGGTGCAGGTAGACGAGCTGCCCGTAGAGGGCGCGGAGCACCGTCCGGCGGTTGATGAGCCCCCCGTGGTAGAGCGGGCGGCCGAAGGCCACCATCGACGCCTTGGCGATGACCGTCTTGTCGAGGTCGAAGAAGGCGGCTTGTTTTGTCTGTTTGGTTGTCACGAGCCGGAGGCGAGGAGGTCCCGAATCTCGTCGTCATCGATGCCGGCGCTCGCCAGCAGGAGGACTTCGTCGCCGGTGTCGAGGATCGTGTCCGAGCGAGGGACGACGACGTGCGAGTCGCGCACGAGGGCGACGATCGTGGCACCGCGTGGCAGGCCGAGATCGCCGAGGGCGCGGCCGCGGGCGGGCGACTCCTCGGCGAGGGTGACCTCGACGAGGCGGGTGTTGCCGCCCTCGAACTGCAGGAGTCGGACGAGCACTCCGACCGAGACGGCTTCCTCCACGAGGCCGGCAAGCAGCTGCGGCGTGGACACGGCCACGTCGACGCCCCAGGCTTCGTTGAAGAGCCAGTGGTTGCGGGGGTGGTTGACGCGAGCGATGACCCGGGGCACGGCGAACTCCTGCTTGGCGAGCAGCGAGATGACGAGGTTGTCCTCGTCGTCACCGGTGACGGCCACCATGACGTCGACATCGTCGAGGTGAGCGGCGTGCAACGAGGAGACTTCGCAAGCGTCGGCTGCGATGCAGGTCACCCCGGTGGCGGGCTCCATCGAGGCGACGAGCACGGGGTCCTTCTCGAGCAGGAGCACCTGGTGACCGCTGCCGGCGAGGTCCTCAGCAAGAAACCTCCCCACCTTGCCGGCGCCAGCGACCGCCACTCTCACGGGCGCGCCGCTTCGTCGGCGGCCACAAAGCGCGCCTCGAGGGACTCGACGGCTTCGTTCGTGACCATGAGGTGGAGCATGTCACCTTCCTGGCCGACGAGGTCGGCGACCTCCATCGTGGGCACCGTCGCCCGCGTGACGGCGATGAGGCGCACACCTTCGCTCGGGAGCGCCTCGACGATGCGACGGCCCGCCCAGGCGAATGGCAGCGGCCGCTCGACGAGGTGGAGACTCCCGGATCCGTCTGACCACACAAAGGCCTTGGCGCTCGGCAGCAGCCGCCGGAAGACTTGCTCGATCGTCCAGCTCACGCTCGGCACCGTCGGGATGCCGAGGCGCTGGAAGATCTCGGCACGGCGCGGGTCGTAGATGCGGGCGACGACGTTCGGGATCTCGTAGGTCTCACGGGCGATCCTGGCGGTGAGGATGTTGGAATTGTCGCCGCTCGTCACCGCCGCCAGCGCATCGGCGCGTTCGGCCCCGGCGAGCTCCAGATGGGCGCGGTCGAATCCGAACCCGACGACCTTCTGCCCGGCGAAGCCCCACGGCAGCCTGCGGAACGCCCCTTCCTGCTTGTCGATGATGGCGATGCTGTGGCCCTCCCGCGTGAGACCCGCCGCCAGTCCAGAACCGACGCGGCCGCAGCCGACGATGATCACGTGCATCGCCCTCATCCTTCCGGATCGGGTGGTGCCAGACAAGCCAAGGAGGTGCTGGTGGGCACAACGCGGCGGGAAGAGGCCAAGATAGCCCCGTGAGCACGACGCCCGAGCCACCGCGGAGCCCCGCTCCGGCAGCTGCCTACGTGCTCCCCGAACCCTTCTCGTACCGGCTGAAGAAACGCCTCCTCGGCGAGCCGCTCATCACCGAGCGGCTGTCCGAAGAGCGCCTCAACAAGATTGTCGCCCTCGGTGTGCTCGCCCCGGACTGCATCTCCTCGACCGCCTATGGCAGCGAAGAGATGCTCAACATCCTCATCCCGTACTTCGGTCTGGCGGCCTTCAGCCTGCTGCTGCCGATCACCTTCACGGTCCTCATCGTGCTGTTCTTCGTCACGCTCTCCTACCGCGAAGTCGTCATGGTCTACACGAAGGCCGGCGGCTCCTATGTCGTGGCCCGTGACAACTTCGGTCCACGCATCGCCCAGATCGCCGCCGTCGCCCTCATCATCGACTACATCGTCACCGTGGCGGTGCAGACCTCGGCCGGCACCGACGCCCTCACGTCCGCCTTCCCGTCGCTCGTGGGCGCCACGGTGCCGATCACCGTCGGCGTCGTCATCATCCTCACGTACGGCAACCTCCGCGGCATCCGGGAGGCGGGCAAGTCCTTCGCCCTCCCGACGTACCTGTTCATCGCCTCGATCGGGTCGCTCGTGGCGATCGGGGTCGTGCGGACGCTGCTCGGTCAGCTGCACGCCCACTCGGTCCAACACGCCGGCGCCGTCAGCGTCGGACACCATCAGTCGTCGCTGCTCGTGTTCGGAGCCATCTTCGTGATGATGAAGGCCTTCGCCAACGGGGGCTCCTCCCTCACCGGCCTCGAAGCCATCTCGAACGGGGTGGCGAACTTCAAGGAGCCCACGGGTCGCAACGCTCGCCGCGTCCTCGTCTTCATGTCGCTCACCCTCGGCACGCTCGTGCTCGGCGTCTCCTTCCTCGCCCACGTCACCCACGCCGTCCCCTACGTGCACGGCACGCCGAGCGTGCTCTCGCAGGAGGCCCAGTACGTCTTCGGGAAGGCGGCCGTCGGCCGCGTGGGCTACTTCCTCGTGCAGGCCTCGACCATGCTCATCCTCTACACGGGGGCGAACACGAGCTTCAACGGGTTTCCCAACCTCACGAGCTTTGTGGCGAAGGACGCCTTCCTGCCTCGCCAGCTCACGCGGCGCGGACACCGGCTCGTGTTCTCGAACGGCATCATCATCCTCACGATCGTCTCCTCCGCGCTCATCATCGCCACCCGAGCGAATCTGTCGTCGCTCGTGGCGCTGTATGCGATCGGCGTGTTCACCGGGTTCACGATGGCTGGCTCGGGCATGGTCAAGCACCACCTCACGTCCCACGAGCCGGGGTGGAGGTACAAGATCTGGATCAACGGGTCGGCCGCCGTGCTCTCTGCGCTCGTCGTGCTCATCTTCGCCATCACGAAGTTCACCGAGGGCGCCTGGCTCGTCGTCGTCCTGTTCCCGATCCTCGTGTTCGTGCTCATCCGGCTGCACACCCAGTACGAGGAGGAGTCGGCCGAGCTGGCCGAGAACGCGCCACGAGCGGCCATCGCACCGGTGCTGCGGCGCCACGTCGTCATCGTGCTCGTCGAGCGCCTCGACGCCGCCACCGCCCGCGCCCTGCAGTACGCCCGCACCCTCTCGCCCGACGAGCTCCGCGCCGTCCACTTCGTCCTCGACACGACGGTCTCGCGTGAGCTCGAGGAGCAGTGGAGCCAGCTCGGGCTCAACCGGTTCCCGCTCGACGTGGTCGAGTGCCAGGACCGGCGCCTCGAACGCGCCGCCATGGAACTGGTGGCAGAAGCCGCTTCGGACGGGCAGACGGAGGTGAGCGTGATCCTGCCGAGGCGTGGTTTCGAGAGCTACTGGCAGCGCATCCTGCACGACCGCACCGCCGACCACATCGCCGCCTACGTGAGCCAGCTCCCGAACGCCAACGCCACGATCATCCCGTTCCCGCTCGGGAAGCGCCGCAAGACGCTCGTTCCCTGGACGGCCGGGGGCTTGCGGCCGGAACCGGTGACGGCGCCCGAGAGCCACGACGGCGCCGCCGCCGCCCGCGTGCGGTCGCGGACGCCCATCCACCCGTGGGGCGGGGGTGGCGGCGCCGGCGCGGCGGTCGCAGCAGCCGCCGGCGGTGCCGGCGCCGGTACGGGAGCCGGTGCCGGCGATCGACGCCACCACGGCGACGGGCGGCCGACGCGGCGGAGCGAGGACGTCCCCGGCACGACGCCCATCTCCGAGCTGCACACGCGCCAGCGCGCCCGCGTGGCGGGTCGCGTGCGCGCCGTGCGAGTGCAGGCCGGGGCCGGCGTCCCGAGCGTCGAGTGCACGATCGCGGACTCCACCGGTCAGCTCATGCTGGTCTTCCAGGGCCGCAGGCGTGTGCCGGGCATCGAGCCGGGCGCCCGTCTCGTCGTCGAGGGCATGGTGGGCGAGCGGGGACGCCGCGTCGTGATGGTCAACCCCCTCTTCACGATCCTGCGCACGTCGGAAGGGGCCGATGAAGCACCGGTTCCGCCCCGCATCCCTCCCCGGCACTGAGCGCGCCGGACCACGATCGCGCACGGCCGGCGTTGACGGCCGCTACCTTTTGGCTGCGGGCTCGGGGCCGACACGCCCCACGACAAGAGCCAGAATCGCCATCTGAGCCCACCCTCAGGCGCCACCGTCGGCGGCTTTGACGAGGGGAAGGTTTGAACGAGGCCCGCCAAACGTTTATCCTGCCCCCCGACCTCAGCAAAGGAGCTAGCGGTGACACCCCACCTCCTCGCGAGCGATGGCGGCTATCAGGCCTTCACGCTCGGTGGGGCCGAACGCGGATGGCTGCTCTTCGCCCTCGCAACCGGCCTCGTGGCAATTCTTGTAGCGCTGTACCTCGCCCGCGGCGTGCTGGCGGCCGATACCGGCACGGCGAAGATGCGCGAGATCGCGGCCGCCATCCAGGAAGGCGCCGAGGCGTTCTTGAAGCGCCAGTTCAAAACGATCGCCATCATCGTCGTCCCCCTCGGCGTCCTCGTCTTCTTCACCGCCACCAAGGTCGTGGCACCCGATGGTCATGTCGCCCTCACCTTCGTGCAGTCCGGCTTCGCTCGTGCCATCGCCTTCCTGGTCGGAGCGACCTTCTCCGGCATCACGGGCATCATCGGGATGAGCCTGGCCGTGCGCGGCAACGTGCGCACCGCCGCCGCCGCCCGTGACGGCCAGCTGGCGCCCGCGCTCAAGGTTGCCTTCCGCACCGGCGGCGTCACCGGCCTGCTGTGCGTCGGCCTCGGCCTCATCGGCGCCACGACCATCGTGTTCATCTTCCAGAACTCGGCCACGGCCGTCCTCGTCGGCTTCGGCTTCGGGGCTTCGCTCATCGCCCTGTTCATGCGAGTCGGTGGCGGCATCTTCACCAAGGCCGCCGACGTCGGCGCCGACCTCGTCGGCAAAGTCGAGGCGGGCATCCCCGAGGACGACCCGCGCAACGCCGCCACGATTGCCGACAACGTGGGTGACAACGTGGGCGACTGCGCCGGCATGGCGGCCGACCTGTTCGAGTCCTACGAGATCACGATCATCGCCTCGCTCATCCTCGGCTACTCGGCCTTCAAGACCCTCGGCCTCAACCCTGCCCGCGGCCTGCTGTACCCGCTCATCGTCGCCGGTATCGGCATCCTCACCTCCGCCTTCGGCATCCTCATCGTGAAGGCGCGGGACAAGGACTCGAGCGCCATGGCGCCGATCAACCGCGGGTTTCGCGCATCGGCGCTGTTGACGCTCGTCGGCGCCTTCCTCATCGCCCAGTTCTACATTCGCGACTTGAAGGTCTTCTGGGCCGTGCTCATCGGCGTCGTGCTCGCCAACGTCGCCAGTCTCATCACCGAGTACTTCACCTCGACCGATCGGCCGCCAGTGAAGGAGATCGCCGAGTCGACCCGGACGGGACCTGCGACGACCGTCCTGTCCGGCATCAGCATCGGCCTCGAGTCGAGCGTGTGGGCGATCATCGCCATCGTCATCGCCATCGCCTCGGCCGTCGCCCTCGGCGACGGCAAGCTCACCGTCTCGCTCTATCTCGTCGCCCTCGTCGGTATCGGCATGCTGTCCACGACCGGCATGATCATCTCGGAGGACTCCTTCGGCCCGGTCTCCGACAACGCCGCCGGCGTCGCCGAGATGTCGGGCGAGTTCACCGGCGAGGCCGAGCGCGTCATGGTCAAGCTCGACGCCGTCGGCAACACGACCAAAGCGATCACGAAGGGTGTCGCCATCGGGTCTGCCGTCATCGCCTCGGTGGCGCTGTTCTCCTCGTTCATCGAGACGATCGGCAACCAGCTGCCGGCGCTGAAGCACGTCACGGGCGACGCTCTCTTCAAGGCGCCGCTCACCCAGGTGAACGTCGCCAACCCGACGATCTTCATCGGCCTGTTGATCGGCGGTTCGATCGCCTTCTTGTTCTCCTCGCTGGCAATCCGGGCAGTCGGTCGCTCGGCCGGGACGGTCGTGCACGAGGTGCGTCGCCAGTTCCGCGAGCACCCCGGCATCATGGACTACACCGAGAAACCCGAATACGGCAACGTCATCTCCATCTGCACCGCCGCCGCCCAGCGCGAGCTCGCCACACCCGCGTTGCTGGCGGTGCTCTCACCGGTGATCGTCGGTTTTGGGATCAGCTACCTGGCACTCGGTGCCTTCCTCACCGGGACGATCCTCACCGGTCAGCTGATGGCGAACTTCCTCTCCAACTCCGGCGGCGCCTGGGACAACGCCAAGAAGTACATCGAGGACGGCTTCTACGGCGGCAAGGGCTCGGATTCGCACAAGGCGGCCGTCATCGGCGACACCGTCGGCGACCCCTTCAAGGACACCGCCGGCCCGGCACTCAACCCGCTCATCAAGGTCATGAACCTCGTGTCGTTGCTGATCCTGCCGGCCGTCATCACCCTCCAACACCACGCTGGCGCCCGCTACGCGATCTCCATCATCGCCCTCGTCGTCCTGCTCAGCTCGATCGCCTTCTCGAAGCGCTCCACCGGCTCGATGGCTGACGATTCTGCAGGCGACGAGAAGGCGGCGGTGACCGCCTGAGCGCGCCGAGCACGTATCCTCGGCCTCCCATGGCCAAACCACTCGTCATCGTCGAGTCGCCGGCGAAGGCGAAAACCATCGCCGGCTACCTCGGCAGCGACTACGTCGTCGAATCGTCGATCGGGCACATCCGCGACCTCCCGCGTAACGCCTCCGATGTGCCGGCGGCCTTCAAGGCCGAGCCGTGGGCGCGACTTGGCGTCGATGTCGACAACGACTTCAAGGCGCTCTACGTCATCTCGAAAGAGCGCCGCGATCAAGTCGCCAAGCTGAAGCGCCTCCTCGGCGACGCCAGCGAGCTCTATCTCGCAACCGACGAGGACCGCGAAGGCGAGTCCATCGCCTGGCACCTCGTGGAAGTTCTCTCGCCCCGGGTTCCGGTCCACCGGATGGTCTTCCACGAGATCACTCCGAGCGCCATCCAGGCTGCCATCGCGAGCCCTCGTGAGCTCGACCGCCGGCTCGTGGACGCGCAGGAAGCCCGGCGCATCTTGGACCGGCTGTACGGGTACGAGGTCTCACCGGTGCTCTGGAAGAAAGTGGCAACCGGACTGTCCGCCGGACGAGTGCAGAGCGTGGCGACCCGCATCGTCGTCGAGCGCGAGCGCGAGCGCATGGCCTTCCGTTCGGCTTCGTGGTGGGGGATCGTGGGGTCGTTCGCGGCCGCCGGGCAGGGCTTCGGAGCGCGGCTCGTCGACGTCGGCGGCGCCTCGGTTGCGACCGGCGACGACTTCGGCTCCGACGGCCGCCTCTCCAACCCCGGCGACGTCGTGCTGCTCGACGAGCCTGCGGCCCGCGGCTTGGCGGCCGCCCTCGAGACGGCGTCGTTCCGGGTGGCCTCGGTGGAAGAACGCCCGTACCGGCGCTCGCCGGCGGCGCCGTTCATGACCTCGACGTTGCAGCAGGAGGCCGCCCGCAAGCTGCGCTACTCCGCTCAGCGCACGATGCGCCTCGCCCAGGCCCTCTACGAGCGCGGCTTCATCACCTACATGAGAACGGACTCGACGACGCTGTCCGACACGGCCGTGCGCGCCGCCCGCGAGCAGGCGACGTCGCTCTTCGGCCCGTCCTCGGTGCCGGCTGCGCCTCGCACCTACCGCAACAAGGTGAAGAACGCCCAGGAGGCGCACGAGGCGATCCGGCCGGCGGGCGACCGCTTCCGCCAGCCGTCCTCGGTCGCCCGCGAGCTGTCGTCCGACGAGCTCCGCCTCTACGAGCTCGTCTGGCAGCGCACCGTCGCCTCCCAGATGATCGACGCCACCGGCACGACCGCTCGCGTCCGCCTCGAGGCGGCCACGCAGTCGGAGTCGCCCCCGCCCGTGGGTGCGACGGCTCCGGTGGCCGCCGGCACCGTGGCGGGGATGCTGGCGTCCGGGACGGTCATCACGGTGCCGGGTTTCTTGCAGGTGTACCGCGAAGACGACGAGGACACCGAGGACAGCCGGGCGCCGCAGGAGGACGCACGCCTCCCCCGCCTGAGCGAGGGCGAGGGCGTCGAGTGCGAGTCGCTCACGACCGAGAGCCACGAGACGAGGCCGCCGGCCCGCTACACCGAAGCCACGCTCGTCCGGCGCATGGAGGAGCTCGGCGTGGGCCGGCCATCGACCTACGCCAGCATCCTGCAGACGATCCAGGACCGAAACTACGTCTGGCGCAAAGGAACGGCGCTCGTGCCCTCCTTCATCGCCTTTGCCGTCGTCGGCCTCATGGAGCAGCACTTCCCGAGCCTTGTGGACTACGGCTTCACGGCCTCGATGGAGGACGACCTCGACCAGATCGCCGAAGGTACCGAGGAGAGCGTGCCCTGGCTGGAGCGCTTCTACTTCGGTGAGTCCCATCACCTCCCGAGGCCGGACGCCGACGGGCGCCGCCAGCCCCGCCACGCGCTGGCAGTCGACGGCACCCGCGGGCTGAAAGACGCCGTCCTCAACCACCTCGCCGAGATCGACGCCCGCGAAGTCAACTCCATCTCGATCGGCGCCGACCCCGACGGGGAGGAGATCGTCGTCCGCGTCGGCCGGTACGGGCCCTACCTGCAGCGCGGCGAGGCACGGGCGTCGGTGCCGGAGGATCTCGCCCCGGACGAGCTCACCGTCGAGCGAGCGCTCGAGCTGCTCTCGGCACCGTCCGGCGACCGCATCGTCGGCGCCGATCCCGTCACGGGCAAGCCGGTGCTGGCCCGCGCCGGGCGGTACGGGCCGTATGTGCAGCTCGGTGAAGCCGAAGACGGCGCCGAGAAACCCCGCACCGCCTCGCTCTTCGCCTCCATGTCGCTGGACTCGGTCACCCTCGAGGACGCCCTCCGCCTGCTCGAGCTGCCCCGCATCGTCGGTGCCGACCCGGCATCGGGCGAGGAGATCGTCGCCAAGAGCGGGCGCTACGGTCCCTACCTCGAAAAGGCTTCCGAGACCCGCTCCCTCGACAACGAGGACCAGCTCTTCACCGTCACCCTGGACGATGCGCTGGCTCGCTTCGCCCAGCCGAAGCAACGCCGCTACGGGGTCACGGCCGCTCCCCTGAAAGAGCTCGGGCCGGACCCCGTGAGCGGGGGGCAGATCGTGCTGCGGTCGGGGCGTTTCGGGCCGTATGTCACCGATGGGACGGTGAACGCCTCGCTTCGTCGGGCCGACGACCCCGACACGATCACGCCGGAACGGGCAGCAGAGCTGATCGCTGCCCGCCGCGAGGCGGGGCCGTCCACCCGGCGCGGCGCCAAGAAAGCCGGCGCCAAGAAAGCCGGCGCCAAGAAGGCCGGCGCCAAGAAGGTGGGCGCCAAGAAGGTGGGCGCCAAGAAGTTGGGCGCGGTCAAGAAAGCCGCCGCCGCCAAGAAAGCTGGCCCGGTGAAGAAAGCGGCCGGCGCCCGAAAGGCTGCCGCCTCCAAGCAGGCGACTCGAAAGGTGACGGCCGGGAAGGCAGGCGCAGCACCGGCTGGAGTGGCGGGCAGTGTGCCCTCGGCGGGCACGGGCGCACCGGAGGCAGGCGACGACGCCGACTTCTAACCTCGGCGGGGTGACGGAGCACGGTCGCCTCATCGCGTTCGAAGGCGGTGAAGGTGCAGGCAAGTCGACCCAGGCCCGCCGGCTGGCGACCCTCCTCGGGGCTGAGCTCACTCGCGAGCCAGGTGGGAGCGACCTCGGCGAGCGAATCCGCCGGCTCTTGCTCGACCGTCCGGCCGGCACCGCCACGGTCGAGGCCGAGCACGCTGCCGAGCTCGAGCCCCGTGCCGAGCTCATGTTGATGCTGGCAGCCCGAGCCCAGCACGTGGCCGAGCGGATCCGGCCGGCGCTGGAGGGCGGATGCCATGTCGTGGTCGACCGTTTCTCGGGCTCGACCATGGCCTACCAGGGGTTCGGACGTGGTCTGCCGCTTGCTGCGGTCGAGCAGGCGTGTGACCTCGCCACAGGCGGGCTGTGGCCCGACCTCACGATCCTGCTCGACGTCCCCCTTGCCGTCGGGACCGCACGGCGCCAGGCGGAGGGCTCGGCGCTCGACCGCATCGAGTCGGAGCACGCCGACTTCCATGTTCGTGTGGCGGAGGGTTTCGTGACGCTGGCGGCCTCGGATCCTGCTCACTGGGTGGTGATCGACGGCACGGCCGGCGTCGAGGACGTCGCCCGGCTCGTCCGCGGCGCCGTCGTCACGAGGCTGGAGCTGGAGCTCCCCTCGTGACCGCACCCGTGCTCGCGCGCATCGTCGGCCAGCCGCGGGCGGTGCAGCAGCTCGACGCCTCGCTCGTCGCCCCGGTGCACGCCTATCTGTTCCTCGGGCCGGCGGGTACGGGCAAGCGGGAAGCAGCGATGGCTTTTGCAGCGGCCCTGACCTGCCCGAACGGCGGCTGCGGGGTGTGCGACTCGTGCTTGGAGACCCTTGCCGGCCGGCACCCGGACGTCGTTGTCGTCGAGCGACAGGGGGCATCCATCCGGGTGCCCGAGGCGCAGGAAGTGGTGCGGCTGGCGCTGCGCTCCCCGCGGGCGGCGCGCTTCCAGGTGCTCATCCTCGTCGACTTCCACCTCGTCGAAGCGGCAGCCCCCGTGCTGCTGAAGACGATCGAGGAGCCTCCCGATACCACGATTTTGCTCGTGCTGGCCGAGAACCTTCCCCCGGAGCTCGTGACCATCGCCAGCCGGTGCGTCACGGTCCACTTCGACCCGTTGGGCAGCGCGGACGTCGTCGGCGTCCTCATGCGCGAGGGAGCTGATCTGGCCGCCGCCGCTGCGGTGGCCGACGTCGCCGGCGGCCGCCTGGATCGGGCTCGGTTGTTGGTGAGCGAGGAGGGTTTCTTCGAGCGTTTGGAGCGCTGGCGGTCCGTCCCGAGCCGGCTCGACGGCACCGGCGCCACCGTGGCCGTGCTCGCCGAGGAGCTGGTGGCTGCCACCCTCGAGCCGGTCGAGGCGGTGAAGGCCAGGCAGGCGGTCGAGTTGGCTGAGCTGTCGGCGCAGGCGGAGCGCTCGGGCGAGCGTTCCATCCCGGGCCGGGCGGTCGTCGACGACCGGCACCGGCGCGAACAGCGACGTGTGCGTGCCGACGAGATGCGGGCTGGGCTGGCGACCCTGGCAGGCGTCTACCGGGCCCGCCTCGAGGGCCAGCCGCCCCCGGCGGTGCTGTCGACCGCGCTGCGGGCGATCGACCTCGTCGACGAGGCGGCGGACCGCCTCACCCGAAACGTGAACGACCTGCTGTTGCTCGAATGGCTGTTGTTGCGGCTCGACTCGCTCGCCTGAGAGGTGCTGCCGCGCTCAGCGCAGGTGCAGGCCGCCATCGACGATGACGACCTCGCCGGTGACCTGGTGCGAATGGATCAAGCCCATGATGACGTCGGCAACGTCCTCCGGCTGGGCGCTCGACTTGAGCGGCGACATCGATCGGACGTAGTTGCGCTCGAGCTCCCACTCGGCCGTCCAAGGGGTGTCGACGAGACCGGGGGCGACGGCGTTCACACGGATCTCCGGGCCGAGGACGTTCGCCAGCAGCAGGGTCATGTGGTTGAGAGCGGCCTTCGAGACGGCATAAGGGATCGACGACCCCGTCGGACGCACGCCGGCCAGTGACGAAACGTTCACCACCACCGATGCGCCCGCATGTCGCTGCGACGCCGCGTGCAAGTAGGGGGCGGCGGCGGTCGTCACGTTCCAGGTCCCGACGACGTTCGTGCCGAGGATCTTGTCCCAGACCTCGCGGGTGACGGCGTCGAGGTCGCTGTGCGGGATCTTCACCGTCGTGCCGGCGTTGTTGACGAGGATGTCGAGGCGGCCGTTTCGCCGGGCGGCGGTGTCCACGAGCTCTCGGGCCTGGGCGTCGTCGGCGATGTCGGCCTGCAGATAGATGGCGTCGCCGAGCTCGGCGGCGAGCGCCCTGCCGGCTTCGACGGAGCTGGCCGAGTTGACGACGACCGTGGCGCCGTCGGCACTGAGGGCACGTGCCGTGGCGGCGCCGATGCCGCTCGAGGATCCGGTCACGAGTGCCACCTTGCCGTCCAAGCGCCCGCTCATCGCAGCTCTCCTCTTGGGCCGGTCGCTCCGGTTGATCCGGTGGCACCGCCGTCGCTGAATGATCCGCCTGGGACCGTCACGACGGGCACGACCTTGTCGGCGTCGATCTCGACGGCCATCTCGACATCGTCGCCGTAGCCCGCCACTCGGAGCTCGTCTCCCGAAGTGGAGGCCCGCACGAGATCAGCCAGCTGAGCGGGCGTCAGGCCGGCGACGGATCGGGCGGCGACGGTCGCCTCCGGAGACAGCGCGACGCCGGCGGCCGCCAGGCCCCCGAGCACGAGACCGGCGGCAAAGAGATCTTCGATCGCCGGGCGGAGGCTGCCGTCGGCCCACCGTTCGCCCGATGCCACGACGGCGGCGGGTCGGGCGGCGGTCCCGAAGCGGTGATCGAGCAGCCAGTCGATGACGGCGGTGACGTTGCGCAGCGAGGCGGCCACGACCGGGGTGCCGGCGGCGGCCACGCCGGCGGAGATGGCCGAGCCGTTCGGCGAGGCGAGCACGAGGCGGGCGGTGGCGGGCGCGGCCGCCACGCCTGCGGGGGAGAGGGACCAGGGGTGGTCCGGGTCGGTTTCGTGGCGGCCGACGGCGAGCTCAGCGCCGTTTGCCTCGGCCAGACGCCGGCCGATCGTGTCGTCCGCACAGGGAAACACCTCCGCACCCATGGAGACGGCGATGGCAACGGTGGTCGTGAAGGAGAGGACGTCCACGACCACGACGATTGCGCTCGTCATGGCAACGACGCTGGCACCCGTTGCCCCCCACTCGAAGGAAGCGCCGTGGGCCTGAGGGTGACGGTCGGGGCCGTGGTCGAGCTCGTTGTCACGGGCGGGGGCGCGCTCGATGGCGAGGCGGTCGTCGACGTCGCCGGCGGGGCGCTCGTCGGGTTCGGCAGTGCCGGGAAACTGGGCGTTCACAGGAGTCTCGTGTCAGATGGCGTCTGGCGATGATGCCACAGCCCAGGCTCTACACTGGCAGGGACGTCCTTGGAGCAGGCGTTGGCTCAGCGGAGGAGGAACACGATGAGCAGCGTTTGCTCGCTGTCGCGCAAGGTCGTCATCGGAGCGGCGGCAATTGCGCTCGCCACGGTCGTGGCGGGCACGGGAGGCTCTGCCCTGGCGGCATCCCCGAGCTGGTCGCCGCCCGGCCCCGGGTCGGGCTCCGGCGGCCCCGCTGTCGTCCTGCCGGGAACGAGCTGTGACGCCTTCCCCTCCGACAGTGTCTGGAACACGCCGATCACCGGGCTCCCCGTGGCCGCCAGCAGCGCCACCTGGCTGGCCTCCATGGATGCCTCGGGCACCGACCTCCATCCCGACTACGGGCCGTCCGGCACCAAGATCCCCTACGGCATCCCCTGGCAGATCGTGTCGCCAACTCAGAGCCTCGTGAGCGTGAAGTTCAATTACGCCAGCGAGAGCGACAAGGGCCCTTACCCGTTCTCGGCCTCGACGCCGATCGAAGGCGGCCCGAACGCCGGCGGCGACCGCCACGCCATCATGGTGAACTCGTCCACTTGCGAGCTGTACGAGCTCTGGGAGGCCCACTACCATGCCGGCGGCAAATCGACGGCCGGGTCCGGGGCGACCTGGAGCCTCGCCTCCGACGCCCTGCGGCCGGCGGGCTGGACATCGGCCGATGCTGCCGGCCTCCCCATCCTGCCGGGCCTCGTCAACTACGACGAGGTCGCCTCCGGCGCCATGGACCACGCCATCCGGTTCACGGCCCAATGCACGCAGGAGTCCTACCTGTGGCCAGCGCGCCACGAGGCCGGCGTGTCCGACTCGAGCTGCCCGCCGATGGGAGCGCGTTTCCGCCTTTCCGCAAGCTTCCACCTGCCGGCGTCGCAGTGCGCGGCCATGTGCCAGACCGTCATCACGACCATGAAGACCTACGGCCTCATCCTCGCCGACAACGGCAGCAACTGGTACTTCCAGGGAACGGCTGACACCCGATGGACCTACAACGACGTCGACCAGCTGAAGGCGATCCCCGCCTCGGACTTCGTCGCCGTCAACGAGGCATGCCTGCAGGTGAGCGCCAACTCGGGGCAGGCCTACCAGCCCGGCACGGCGGCCTACACCCAGCACTGTGGCTGAGGGCGGCTACGGTCTGGCGGTTCTCGCCGGCTGGCGGTAGGGGGGCCGCCGGCCGGCGACCAGCGCCGAGGGCGCGCAGCGGGGGGGGGGGGGGGTGGGGGGTGGGGGTTTGTTGGGTGCTGCGAACCTTGATAGTGACTTTCGGACATATGTGACCGAAAAGCACTATCAAGGTTGGACGGAGACGGCCGGCGAGCGCGCCGCCGGCCGGCGCGGCCCAGGGCAGGGAGCCACGCCGGCCGGCCCGCGACCGTGCAGTCAGGCGATCGTCACGAAGCGACGATGCCCTCGATGCCCGTGCCGGACAAGCCGGTGATGGAGCCGAGCGAGGTGAGCGTGCCGTCGGAGTTGACGGCGAACTCGTCGACGGCACCGGCGCCGCCGGCGTCGACGTAGAGGTACTGGCCGTTCGACGAGCCGGCGAGGTCGGTCGGACCGCCATCGGTCGTTCCGGCGATGCCTCCGTTGGCGGCGATGAGGGAGGCGACGCCGCCGCTGCTCACCTGGTAGCCGGAGATGTCCGCGCTGCCGGCGTTGGCCACGAAGTACCAGCCGCCGACTGAGGCGATCCAGCATGGCGCCGCTTCACCATCGGCAACCGTGGAGACGTGCGAGATCGAGCCGTCGCTGTCGAGACCGTACGTCGAGACGTCAGCGCCACCGGCTTCGGTGACGACGAGACGACCGTCCGGATCGAACACGAAGCCGAAGGGCACCGGCTCGGCAGCGGCGTTCTTCCACGGTGCGGCGGTGAGCTTGCCGTCGGCCTTCACACCGAAGACGTCGATGTTGCTGCCGTTGTCCTTCGTGGTCACGATGAGCTGGCTGCCATCCGGCGAGAAACCCACCTGCCCCGGCGTGTTCAAGTACTGCGGCGTCGCCGTCGGGTCGAGGCCGAGGCCGCGGCGGGAGCCGGCGATGGGCGTGAGCGCCCGGTTCGCCTCGGTGAAGCCGCGCACCGCGCCGCTGCCGCCGCCGTCGAGCACGTAGACGAGCGAGCCGTGCGAGGTCACGCTGACGGGGAACCTGCCGGCCTGGAGAACCGCTGCGTCCGACAGGGTGTCGCCGTTCACGTGGAACGTCGTGATCGTGTTGCTGCCGGCGTTGACGGCGATGAGCAACGCGCCCGTCGGGTCGTAGTAGAGCGAGCCCTGAGACGCCAGCGGGTCGACGATCGCTCCAGCGGCGCGAGCGCCACGTCCGCCGGTGTCATAGGCGTGCACGAACGCAAGTGTGCCGCCGGCCGAACGGGCATAGGCGAGGATCTGGTTGCCGGAAGTGGCATTGGACTGTACGAAGACGGCGTTGCTGATTCCTTGCGGAGCCGCCTTGGTCTGGGCGCCTGCGGCGAGCGGGGCGGCAACGACAGCTGCGGCCGCCAAGCCTGCAAGGGTCGCCGATGCGAGCAGCGTCCGTACCGGGGCGCGACGAGATCGATGCATGTGGAGGGTGTCCTTTTCCTTCGGAGACAGTGGCGAATACTTCGGTGTTGCACGAACGCAGTCCCCCCGGCGCCCGGAGCGTTACGCCGGACCGTACGCTTGGCCCGTGCCCGACACCGACGAGGAGGAGTTGATCGCGGCCCTTCGCGCGGGTGACGAACGCGCCTTCGCCGAACTCGTCGACCGCTACCACGCCTCCATGGTGCGGGTCGCCTGCACGTTCGTGCCGAGCCGTGCGGTGGCCGAGGAGGTCGTGCAGGACACGTGGCTCGGGGTGTTGCGGGGGTTGGGGCGTTTCGAGGGGCGGTCGTCGCTGAAGACGTGGATCTTCCGGATACTCGTGAACCGTGCGCGCACGACCGGGGCACGCGAGCCCCGCTCGGTCCGCCTCGACACCGGCGACGGAGACCGCGATGCGGCTGCCGGGCCCGACGGCTTCTCGCCGACGGGCACCTGGCGCGAGCCGCCCGTCGTGTGGAGCGACGAGATCGAGGACCGCTTGGCGGCACCGGAGACGGCTGCGAGGATCAGGGAGGTCGTGGACGAATTGCCGGAGTCGCAGCGACAGGTGGTAACGCTGCGGGACGTGGAGGGACTGTCCAGCAGCGAGGTGTGCGATCTGCTTGGCATCTCCGAAGGCAACCAACGGGTGCTGCTGCACCGGGCTCGCACGAGAGTTCGCTCGGCGCTCGAGGAGGACGTGAAGAGGTGGGAGAAGTGATCGTGCGGCTGCGGAGTGCGTGGAGACGAGACCTCGTCTGCCGCGATGCCGTCGCGCTCATGACCGACTACCTCGAGGGCGCCCTCTCGGGCCGTCAGCTCGCCAAGCTGGAGCGACACCTTGCCGGCTGCGACGGCTGCGACGAGTACCTGCGCCAGCTGCGAGCGACCATCGATCTGCTCGGGAGTGCGCAGCCCGAGGACCTCGCCCCCGAGACGCGCCAGGGACTCCTCGATCTCTTCCTGCGCTACCGGGAGGAGGAGGACGGTGGCGCTGGTGACAACGAGGGTGGGAACACCTAGCGCCGGTCAGTGTTGAGAGTGATGAGTTGACGAGAGTGAAGGTGAGACGATGGGTTTCTTTCGGTCGAACAAGCAGGAGATGGTCTCGAGCGACGAGGCGTTGGCCGGCCGGGCCATGCCGATTCCGGTGAGCGCCCCGCACGTGGTGCTCGGCCACAGCCTCGTGGCGCCGTTCCCCGAGGGGCTGGAGACGGCCGTCTTCGCCCTCGGTTGCTTCTGGGGAGCCGAGCGGAAGTTCTGGCAGGCCGACGGCGTGTACACGACGGCGGTCGGCTACTCGGGTGGCTACACGCCCAACCCCACCTACGAAGAGGTGTGCAGCGCCCGCACGGGGCACGCCGAGGCGGTGCTCGTGGTCTTCGACCCGGCCGTCACGACCTACGACGAGCTGCTGCGAATCTTCTGGGAGAGCCACGACCCCACGCAGGGGATGCGGCAGGGCAATGACATGGGAACCCAGTACCGCTCGGCCATCTACACGACCAGCGACGCCCAGTTGGCGGCAGCCAAGCTGTCACGTGACCGCTTCCAGGCCGCCCTCAAGGCCGCCGGCCACGGGGAGATCACGACCGAGATCGCCGAGGCAGGCCCGTTCTATTACGCCGAGGACTACCACCAGCAGTACTTGGCGAGGAACCCGATGGGCTACTGCGGGCTCGGCGGCACCGGAGTCGCCTGCCCGGTCGGGATCGCCGAGCTGTAGGCAGGCGGGCGCCTCAACCGAAGAAGACCTCCGCCACCGATCGGAAGAGCTCGGGGTCGAGCGTCTTCAGTTTGGCGACGGCGTCGGCGATCGGAACTCGCTCGATGTGCGGCCCGTGGGCTGCCACCATCTGCTGCCAGGCGCCGTCGTGCACGGCGTCCACGGCGGCCGTTCCGAAACGGGTCGCCAGCACCCGGTCGAAGGCGCTCGGCGTGCCGCCGCGCTGGATGTGGCCGAGGATCGTGACCCTCGACTCGTAGCCCATCCGCCGCTCCACCTCTTCGGCGATGATCGTCCCGATCCCTCCGAGGCGCTCGTGGCCGAACTGGTCGAGCTCGGGTGCCACGACGGCGAGGGTGCCCTCCGCCGGTTTGGCGCCTTCGGCCGTTACCACGATGGAGGCGTACGGGCCGGCGGAATGGCGCTGGCGCAGGTACTCACAGACGGCCTCGATCGAGAACGGTTCCTCGGGAACGAGAATGGCCGTTGCCCCGCCGGCGATGCCGGCATAGGTGGCGATCCAGCCGACGTGGCGGCCCATGACTTCGCAGACCATGACGCGGTGGTGTGATTCGGCAGTCGTGTGCAGGCGGTCGATCGCCTCGGCGGCGATCTGCACCGCCGTGTCGAAACCGATCGTGACGTCGGTCTCCGACAGATCGTTGTCGATCGTCTTCGGGATGCCGACGACGGGGACGCCGCCGGCGCCGAGCTTGTTGGCGACGCCGAGCGTGTCCTCGCCGCCGATGGCGATGAGGGCGTCGATGCCATGGCGCTCGAGCGTCGCCACCGCTCGCTCCGGCCCGCCCTCGACCTTGTAGGGGTTCGTGCGCGACGTGCCGAGGATCGTGCCCCCGCGGGGAAGGATGCCGCGGCAGGCCTGCACGTCGAGCGCCATGGTGGAGTCCTCGATGACGCCTCGCCAGCCGTCGCGGAACCCGATCACCTCATCGCCGAAACCCACCTCGCATTTCCTCACCACCGCCCGGATGGCCGGGTTCAATCCAGGGCAGTCTCCGCCGCCAGTGAGCAGTCCGATGCGCATGTCGCCATCGTGGCACGCCCGGGGCAGGCCGGTGCAATGCTCGATGCCGGTGCGCTGGGGCAAGGGCTCAGGCGAGGATGCGCGCTCGTTTCGGGTCGTAGAGCGGACCGAGCTGCACCTTGGCGGGGTAGCGGCGGCGGTTCACCTCGACCTCGAACGCCCCGTCGGACAGCCACGCCGCCGTGACGCCTTCCGCGCAGCGGACCGTGGCGATGGCCACCGATCCCCCGAGGGTGTACCCGTAGGCGCCCGCCTCGACTTCTCCCACGAGCACACCGTCGCGCAGTACGTCCTCGCCGTGGAACAGCAGCGGATCAGGGTCGAGCACGAGCACGTTGACGAGGCGTTCCCGGAGCGGGCCGGCGTCGCGCTGCTTGACGAGCGCTTCCCGGCCCGGGAAGGCCGGTTTGTCGTAGTCGACCACGAAGGCGATGCCGGCCTCGAGCGGCGTGTCGTCGTTGCCGATGTCGTGGCCGTAGTCGCGATAGCCCTTCTCGATCCGCAGGCCGTTCAGTGCCGACATGCCGACGTTGCGCAGGCCGAGGTCGTCGCCAGCCTCGAAGAGAGCGTCGTAGAGCGAGACGGCGAGGTCGGAACGCACGTGCAGCTCGTAGCCGAGCTCGCCGACGTAGGTGACCCGCTGCACCCAGACCGACGGGGCGTAGGCGACGTCCATGAGCTGTCCGGTCAGGTAGGCAAAGGCCTCGTTGGAGAGATCCGCCGTCGTGAGGCGGGAGAGGAGCTGGCGGGACTTCGGCCCCTGCAGGCTGAACAAGGCGTAGCCGGCGGTGACGTCGGTCACCGACGCATCGTCGTCGGCGGTGACGGCCCGTCGCAGGAGCGCCTCCAGCCGGCGGGTGACGAGATCGGTGCCGATGACGAGGTAGCGGTCGTCGGCCAGGCGGGTGAACGTGCAGTCGACCCACATGCCGCCGCCGTCGTGGCAGATGGCGGTGTAGACGACTTTCCCCACCGGGGCATTGGCCGCATCGGACACGACGACCCGGTCGAGCACGGCGCCGGCGTGCCGGCCCTGTAGGAGGAATTTGCACATGAATGACATATCCAGCAGGCCGGCGTCCTCGCGCACGGCCCGGTGCTCTGCCTCCACGAGCGCCCAGTGGTCCTGGCGATGGAACGACTGGTCGACGGTTGGCTCGTCGTGGCCGAGGCCGGCGAAGAAGTCCGCCCACTCCCAGCCGCTCGTCGTGTCGAAACGAGCCCCGTAGGCCACCAGCCGCTCGTGCACCGGCGATCGCCGCACACCTCGGGCCGACCGCGGTGTCCAGCCGGGCGCCACGGCGTCGCCGAAGAGCACTCCGAGCTGCTCGGGCGTGCGGTCACGGCGGAACTTCGGCGTGGACTCGTGGGCGCTCGTGCGGTCGATCGTGAAGCCCGTCAGGTCGATCGGCGGTCGCCCGCTCACGATCCACTCCGCCATGACGTTGCCGACGCCGCCGCCGAGGAGGATGCCGAGCGAGTTCAACCCGGTGGCAGCGAAGAGTCCCTGCAGCTCGGGCGACTCGCCCATCAGCGGGTGGACGTCGGACGTGAAGGACTCCGGCCCGCAGAAGAACTTGCGCACGCCGATCTGGCGGACGGCCGGCACGCGCGACATGGCGAGATCCACGAAAGGGCCGATGCGCTCCCAATCCGGCTCGATCTCGCCGAAGGCGAAGTCGTTGGGGATGCCGTCAGGCTTCCAGGCGGCTGCCTCCGGCTCGAACAGCCCGACGAGCAGGCCGCCGGTCTCCTCCCGGAAATAGCCGTACGTGGAAGGGTCCTCGAGTACGGGGAGATCCGCGTGCACCCCCTCGAACGGCTCGGTGATGAGGTAGTAGTGCTCGGCCGCCTGCAGGGGGATGCGGACACCGATCGTGTCACCGAACTGACGGCTCCAGATGCCGGCGGCGACGACGACAACCTCCGCCTCGATCGTGCCCTCGTCGGTCACGACGCCGGTGACGCGGTCGCGCCGGCGCGTGATTCCGGTCACGGGCACGCCCTCCACGATCGTCGCACCGCCCTGCCGGGCTCCTCTGGCGAGCGACATGGCGACGTCGTGAGGGTTCGCTCGCCCTTCGACCGGCACGTAGAAGCCCCGCAGCAGATCCGACGTCTCGGCCATCGGCCACAGCTCGGCGATCTCGGCCGGCCCGATCTCGTGCGACTCCTGCCCGAAGCGCTTGGCGTAGGCCGCCTCCCGTTGCATCGCCTCGACACGCGTCGGTGTCGTTGCGACGTGCAGGTGGCCGCAGCGGCGAAAGCCGGTGGAGAGGCCGGTTTCTTCTTCGAGGCGGGCGTAGAGCTCGCGCGAGTAGATGCTCATCGTGAGGGAGGCTTCGTCGGTCATGCCCGCCGATGTGATGAGGCCGGCGGCGTGCCACGTCGTGCCCGAGGTCAGCTGGTGGCGCTCGAGCACGACGACATCGTTCCAGCCCTGCTTGGTGAGGTGGTAAGCGGTCGAGAGACCGATGACACCCCCGCCGACGACCACGACCTGCGCCCGCTCGGGGATGGCTGTCGGCATCGTTGTCCTCCTGCGGCTTCAGGTTCTCGCGGGCGGCCACCCCGGTGGGTTTGTCTGGCCGTTCAAACGTGCCGCTCATGGTGCCACGGCGGACGGCCCTCTGGCGACCGAGCGGAGTAACCTCCGCCTCGATGGCCGTCACGGACCAGTGGAGTGACCTCGGTGCTGCGACACAGAGGTCGATGCTGTGAACTACGCCTGGACGCGGGCACGATGCCTCGTTCTCGACGACGAGGATCCGCTGGCGGCCGTGCGCGACCGGTTCTTCGTGCCCGAAGGCCTCATCTACCTCGACGGCAACTCGCTCGGTGCGCTCCCCCGAGCGGTCAGCCGGCGCCTCGCCGAGGTCGTCGAACACGACTGGGGCGTCGGCCTCGTCGGCGGTTGGGACGCGTGGATGTCGGAGCCGGATCGGTTGGGCAACAAGATCGCCCGGCTCATCGGTGCCAACGCCGGCGAGGTTGTCGTCGCCGACACGACGACCATTGCGCTCGTGAAGCTGCTCGGGGCCGCCTTGGCGGCCCGCCCGGACCGGCGCGTCGTCCTCACGACGGCGGCGAACTTCCCGACCGACCTGTATGCCGCCGGCGGCATCGCCTCGCTGCTCGGCGGCGTCGAGGTGCGCACGGTGGAGGCTGACGGCGACGCCGCCTCGGTGGCGGCCGCGCTCGACGAGAGCGTGGCGGTGTTGATGCTGACCCATGTGGACTTTCGCACGGGGGCGATGTTCGACATGGCCAAGGCGACGGCGGCCGCTCACGATGTCGGGGCGCTCACGGTGTGGGATCTGTGCCACTCGGTCGGCGCCGTGACGCTCGACTGCGACGGTGACGGCGCCGACATGGCCGTCGGCTGCACCTACAAGTACCTGAACGGCGGTCCGGGGTCGCCGGCCTTTAGCTACGTCCGCCAGTCCCTGCAGGACGCCGTCGGCAACCCGTTGCCCGGATGGCTCGGGCACGAGGCACCATTCGAGTTCGCACCGGCATACCGGCCGGCGGCAGGGGTGCGCCGCTTTGTCACGTCCACGCCTCCGATCCTCGGCATGGCCGCCCTCGACGCCGCCCTCGACGCCTGGGAGGGCGTCAGCCTGCAGGCGGTGCGGGACAAGTCGGTCGCCATGAGCGAGCTGTTCGTCGAAGCCGTGCACGAGCGGCTCGGCGACGAGCTCCAGCTGGCTTCACCTCGCGACCCGGCCCGTCGCGGCTCGCAGGTGTCGTGGCGCCACGAGCACGGTTATGCCATCGTGCAGGCGCTCATCGCCCGCGGGGTCGTCGGGGACTTCCGCGCCCCGGACTTGTGCCGGTTCGGGTTCGCGCCCCTCTATCTCCGCTACACCGAGGTCTTCGACGCCGTCGAGGCGCTGTGCGACGTCGTGTCGTGGCGGGTCTACGAAGACGCCGCCTTCGCAGTTCGCCGCCCGGTCACCTAGCGGGCCGCCGCCGCTCGTCGGAGCGCTCGTCTCAGCCCTCGTCTCCATCACCGAGCGGGTCGCCCCCGGCGCCGCAGGCGGCGCTCGACTCAGCCCTCGTCGCCGTAGGCCGCCATGGCCGCCTTGACGCCGCCGCGAACCCCGAAGAGGCGGTGGACGAGGAGGAGGTACAACAAGATGGCGAGGTTGAGCACGAGGGTGACGATCTTGAGGGCGGTGACCGTGCCGGCGAGCTCGTAGATCTCGAACGGCACGAACAGGGCCAGTTCGGCGAAGGTGAGATACTCCGCCCAACGGCGGGCGCTCCAGAGGCCGACGCATTCGATGAGCAGCAGGGCCACATAGACGGCGGCGGCGGCACCGAGCAGGTACAGGGTGGAGTGACGCAGGGCGAACAGCTTGTTGACGTCCTTCACGATCCACGAGCCGGAGTAAGGCTGCAGCGCTGTCAGGATCCGTCGCCAAGCGTTGTGCAGGTGGTCCTTGTCGGCGGCAAACGCGAAGATGGCCGCGCCGAGGGCGGCAAAGACGAGAGCGTGCAGGATGCGGTCGAGGACGATGAGTCGCAGCACGTAACGGTCCCGCAGGCGCCGTCCTCGTAGGGGGATGTCGAGATCGACCACCTCCGGCGGGTACTGGCTCGTCGGCGCGGTGGGGACGTCCTGGACGATCCAGGCGTCACAGCGCAGGCAACGGTGCCAGCGGAGGCCGCCATAGTCCCGAACGACGTCGGCGTCGGTCGGACGGACTTCGGCAGCGTCCAGCCCGACGAGGACATGGCCGTGCAGGCCGCAGGAGATGAGCTCGTAGTCGATGCGCGGCCGGTAACGCTTGCGCGCCGCCGTGCCAGGTGTCGGCGCAGGGACCGTGCGGGGCAGCGGTCGTGGCGGCTGGCTCGGGCCCGGCTCAGCCGGTGCGCCCGGCGCGCCCGGCGCGCCCGGCGCGCCCGACGCCGGCCCCGCCGGCCCCGGCCCCGGCTGCGGCGGCCCGGGCGACACCGTTCCCGGCGTCGGCGCAGTCGTCATGGCGGACAGCCTTGCGCATTTTTCCTCATCAGGCGTGCATCATCCGCCGATGAATACACCAGGTCAGCGATGACTCAGCGAGGGTTGTCGCCCCACGATACGGATGCAGTTCCGGTACCGTGGGACCAGGAGCGGCGGAGTGCAGGGCGTGTCGATCCCACGGACCGGCGCTGCTCGGGGATCGCCAGAGCTGGTCCGCGGCGAGATGTAAGTGGAGAGTTCGAGGAGTGGGTTCAGCTTGCCGGGCATGAGCAGCGGGTTAGCACCGGGCAATTCCACCATCGTGTCTGCGTTTCAATCAGCTCTGTTGCATCAGGCCGTTGTGGTCGTCGCGTTGCTCGTGCTGCTTGCCATCGCCTGGAGCGTCCTCAAGTCCGTGCAGCTTCGCAGCGCCCTCGACTCAGCGGGGGGAAGCGCCGGCCCGACGGCCTCGGTTCCCGGTGCCGCCTTCGCCTCAGCGGGCGAGCGGGCCGTCCCGGGGTACGCGCGAGCGGGCGGCCCGATGACGGGGCGGGAGATCTCCACCGACCCCGAGCCGGCAGGGCGCAGGCTCCTCCGCATCAGTTTCGGGCTGCTGTGGGTGTTCGACGGCATTCTTCAGGGGCAGTCCTCCATGCCCCTCGGCATGACGACGCGAGTGATCGAGCCGACGGCGAGCGCCTCTCCAGGTTGGGTGCAGCACGTTGCCAATTTCGGGGCGACGATCTGGAGCGACCATCCCATCGCCGCCAGCAGCGCCTCGGTGTGGATCCAGCTCGGTATCGGGCTGTGGCTGCTCGTGGCCCCTCGCGGCAATTGGTCGCGGGCGGCCGGCGTCGTCAGCGTCGGATGGGGCTTGGTCGTTTGGGTGTTCGGAGAGGTCTTCGGGGGTCTCTTCAGCCCGGGCGTCAGCTGGATGTTCGGCGCGCCTGGGGCGGTGCTGTTCTACTGCCTCGCCGGCGCCCTGCTCGTCGTCGACGAGCATCGATGGTCGACGGGCCAGATCGGGCGCCTGCTGCTGCGCGGCGTCGGCCTGTTCTTCGTGGCGATGGCCGTCGTGCAGGCGCTGCCGGGGCGAGGCTTCTGGCAGGGCCGGCTGGCGGGCGTGCCGAGCTCCGGGACGCTCGCCGCCATGACGAAGACGATGGCGGCCACGCCGCAGCCGCACTACGTCTCGTCGTGGCTGAGCAGCTTCGGGTCGTTCACGTCGGAGCACGGTTTTGCCGTCAACTTGTTCGTCGTGATCGCGCTCGCCGCCGTGGGCCTCGGCCTTGCGTCCCGGCGCCCGCTCGTGTTGCGCTGGGCGGTGGCGGCCTCGGTCGTCCTGTGTTTGGCGGACTGGGTCTTGGTGGAGGACTTGGGTTTCTTCGGGGGGACTGGCACCGATCCGAACAGCATGATCCCGTTGCTCGTGCTCATCCTCACGGGGTATGTGGGCGTCACGCGGGCCACGGAGCGGGGCGAAGTGCTGTCGCCGGAGCTCGAGCTGCCGGTAAACCTCGAACCGGACCTCGGTTGGGTGTCCGAGCCGGAAGCGCCTGTCGTGCCGAGGACCTGGCGGGAGCGGGTGCGGGCTCGCCCCGTGTACGTCTTCCGGGTCATGGCCGCGCTCAGCGCCGTCGCTGTCGTCCTCCTCGGTGGTGCCCCCATGGCGCTGGCGTCGCTCAACGGCCAGGCCGACCCGATCGTCTACCGGGCTCTCGACGGCACGCCGAGCCGGCTCGACGTCGTGGCTCCGGGGTTCGTGCTGCACGACGGCGCCGGCGACGTCGTGAGCCTCGTCAACCTGCGGGGCAAGGTCGTCGTGCTCGTGTTCCTCGACCCTGTCGCCACCGAAGGGAGCCCCGTTCTCGCCCAGGAGCTCAGGCGCACGGCGTCGCTGTTGTCGGTCGACCGGGGTCGGGTGGAATTCGTCGGCGTCGTCGCGAACCCGCTCTACCGCTCCTCGGACGCGCTCGAGGCCTTCGACCAGGTCGAGGGACTGGACAGCTTGCCGAATTGGATCTACCTGAGCGGTCCAGCCCGCCGTCTCGCCGAGGTGTGGAAGTCCTACCGGGTCGTCACTCACGTCGGTGCCGCTGGATCGATGGTCGCCATCAACTACCAGGCGTTCGTGATCGACGCCGCCGGCAACGAGCGGTTCGTGTTCGACGACAACCCCGGTTCGGGTTCGGCCGCCTTCGAGGCGTCCTTTGCCGCCGCCCTGGCGACGTCGGTGCGGCAAGTGCTGGCGGCCCGGTGACGCACCGGCTGGTGGGCGGCAGGCCGGCGCTGGCGGGGGCGATCGCCTGCGCACTGGCGAGCATCGTGCTCGGCGGCTGCGCTTCGGTGTCGGGGGACCGGCCCACGAGCGCCCAGTCGGTGGCCTTGCGGCTCCCGCTCGCCACCTCGCGGCGGGGTGACGAGACAGGGACGGCCGTGGCGGCGGCCGGAGGACCGCTGTGGGCCTTTGTCCCGATGAGCGCCGGCGGTACCTCTGCCGGCTCCTGGCAGGTGCTCGAGATGCCGAATCCCGGGGCTCCTTGGTCGCTCGTGACTCCGAAAGGCGTGGCGGACACCGGCGGGCTCGTCGGTTCGTTCCTCGGATCCGGCGGCGTGATCGGCGTGGAGCCCAGCGGCTTTCTCGGCTATTCGCCGGTGGCAGCGACTGCCGACGACGGGGTCGGCTGGTCTCCCGGCATCCTGCCTGGCCCGCTCGCACCCGTGCCGGACGCGCTGGCGACAGCCTCCGACGGGCGCGTGCTGGCCCTGCTCGGGCGGTCGGGCACATCGGTCGTCGAGAGCGACGACAACGCCGCCTCCTCGACGGCGATGATCGCCTCACGACCCGAGGTGGCCCTCGCCGGCGGCCAGTCCTGCCACCTGAGCGCCCTGACGGCGGTCGACTTCGCTCCGGGAGGCGATCCCGTCGTCGCCGGCCGGTGCCTGGCCTCGGCGCACATCGGCATCTTCGAGCTGACTGCTCGCGGCTGGAAGTTCGTCGGTCCGCCCGCCCCCACCGCAGCGCTGCTCGAAGGCGTCCCGCCGCACTCGTCGCCGCTGGCGGTGGCGGAATCGGCTGCCAGCCGGTCAGTGGTCACTCAGGTGCTTCGACTCGCCACCGAAGGGCCCAAGCTCGTGGCACTCGTCGAGGCGGTCGCTTCGGACGGTACCGCCAGCCTGTTCCGGATCACCGAGGGCGCCTCCGGCCATTGGTCCGCCACCCCGGTCTTCGACGTCGCACCGTCTCAGCGCCTCGTGGCGACCGGGAACGAGCCCGATGGCGCCACATTCATCCTCGTCTCGAGGTCGGGCTCACTCGCGGCCGAGGTGCTCTCAGCCTCCGGTTCGAGCTGGTTGGAGCTGCCGGGGCCGCCGGCGGGAACCGCAACCTTGGCCTTCACGACCGCCGGCGTCACCGAGGCGCTCGCCGTGGACGGCTCGGCGATCCGTGTCTTCGGGCTCGACGCCTCCCACCGATGGTCGTTCGTCCAGGTGGTGAAGGTTCCCCACTGAACCGGTACAGCGCCGAAACCCGTGGGGTTGTGCATCGGCCGCTCCGGTAGGACACTAGGCACATGCCTGGAATGGGCCATCTCGGCTTCTCCTTGCACAACGCCTTGACACAGTGGGAGTTCAGCGCGTTTCCCGTCAGCGTCGCGGTCGTGCTCATCGCCATCGCCGTCTGGTACCTGCGCGCCAACTGGCGGCTGGCGGCTCGTGGCCGCCACTGGAGCGGCTGGCGCACGGCGGCGTTCATGGCCGGCCTCGTGGCCGTCGATCTCGCCCTGCAGTCGCCGGTGGCCGCCCTGACCGGCTCGTACTTCCAGGCCCACGTCTTCCAGCACCTGCTGCTCATGGTTGTCGGTCCGCCGCTGCTCGCACTCGGCGCACCCTCGACGCTGCTGCTGCAGACGAGCAGCCGCAAGACGAAACAGCGTTGGCTCGCCGTCCTCCGCTCCTCGCCCTTCGCGGCGATCAGCCACCCGGTCGTCGTCTGGGCCCTGTACTACGGCGCCATGTTCGTGTTCTTCCTCACGTCGCTGCTGAACTTCGCCATGCTGCACATGTGGCTGATGGACGTGATCAATATCGGGTTTCTCTTCGGTGCGACGCTGTTCTGGTGGCCGATGGTGGGCATCGACCCCATCATCCACTGGAAGATGAGCTATCCGGCACGAATGCTCAACATCCTCCTCGGTTCCGGCGTGGAGGCGTTCCTCGGCGTCGCCATCCTCAACACCCACAAGCCGCTCGCCTCGATGTACACCCTCGCCAGCTCGAGGACCGGCGGCGGCATCCTCTGGGCGGCCACTGAGGTCGTCACGCTCGGTGCATTCGTGCCGATCTTCATGCAGTGGATGCGGTCCGAGGAGCGCATCGCCGTCCGGGCCGACGCACGCGGTGGGGGATCGGTGTCGTTCTTCGGCACCGGTACGGGCGCCGTCGCAGGCGAGGAACGGGAGCTCGACGGCCAGACCCGCCAGGCGCTCCCCGACCGCCAGGCCGCTTTCGATTCGGCCAGCGGGGGCGGCGGAGGCGGCGGGAGCCGTGCGGGTGGTGCGGTTGGGAGCCACGGGCGTCGAGCGGGTCGCCGCGGCGGGCTGGCAGCGCACGCCGGCGACGACCTTCCGGCGAGTTTGCTGCCGGCGTCGTTGGCGTTCCGGGCGGCGGCGGCGAATGTCGCCCGGCCGGCCCGCGCCGGCGCCACCAACGTGCCCGTCTCCGAGCTCACGGCGTGGGAGTACGCCTGGCTGGCGCGCACGGGTGCGGTTCCGAACCGCTTCGTCGTGCCCGACCACGCACCGGAGCCGGACGACGATCCGACTGCGTCCGGCTAGCCCCTAGGGGGTGCGGGCGGTCGCCGGCCCGGGCGCACCCGCAGCCCGAGCGAGATCGTGCGGTCCGCTCGGCAGGTACCCGCCGGCCGCGCGAATCGCCCCTCCCCACGACCCCAGAATCGTCACCAACCGCTCGAGATCATCCCCGAGGGCGCCCACGATCGGGGTGCACTGGGCATCGGTCTCGCGCTCGACCTGCTCCCGGAGCGCCCGGCCGGCGGCAGTGAGGAGGCCGTCGGCCATGAGGCCGCGGGCGACGAGGCGAGCTTCGGCCTCGTCGAGATCGGCGTTGCTCCAGGCGCGGGTCCGAACGTACGAGCGCGGTGGCACCCCCCAGTACTGCTCAGTAGCGAGCCCGATCTCGACGGCGTCGAAGCCCGCCACCGTCCACGCCGCCGTATGGGCGTCGCCCCGGAACTCCCGCAGCAGGTCGGCCAGCCGCCACGCCACCCCGATCGGGTCGTCGGGCAGGCCGAGAGCCAACAACCCGGAGTACAAGGGCTTGCCCTCGGGCCGCAAGCCGGTCGTGGCCCGATGCAGGAGGGAGGTGACCTCCGCCAGTGCGTCCGGCTCCGGACCCAGGATCCGCCGCAGCTGGCCGATGGCACCTTCCGTGCGGGCGGCGCAGACCGTTGGCGCATCGGTGATCGACCAGCCGAAAGCGACGGCCGGAACGACGACGGCAGGGTTGAAGACGCCGAACGCCGCCGCGACCACTTCACCGGGCACCTGGCCGAGGACCGACCCTCGGCTGCAGAAGTAAGCCGGCCCGTCCGGCATGGCGACGCCGGCCGCCGCGCCAGGGCTCGGAGCAAAACCCAACCCGGTGTACAACCGGTGGCACTCCGGCGAGAAGTACACCTGACCGGCGACGGGCTCGAGGGCAGCCGCCAGGGCGCGCGCTGGCGGTATTTGATCGCTCATGGCGTGATTATCGCAGCCCAGCGCTCAATTTCACGTCCGGAAGTGACGGTCGATCTCATTGGCGTAGTGCCGCCCGAGCTCGTCGCCGTGCTCGCTCAGCCACTCGGAGACGGCGATGCGGCCGGTCGCCTCCCCGTCAGTGTCGGCCAGCCCGCCCATCATGGCGACGAGCTCGTCGCGTGTGAGCAGGACGTCGCCGAGAGCTTTGCCGAGCAGGGCCGAGACCGGCGGCAGGAGGGCGGCGGGCACGTGCACGACCTTCGACCGGGTCTTGGTGGCTGCCGCGATCCAACCGACGAGCTCGTTGAAGCTGGGTCGCTCCGGTCCGACGGCGTTCTGCAGCGTGTCGATCCGTCGCCTGCCATCGGCCGCCGGCGCGCCGGCGTCGACGCAGATACGGGCGAGGTCGTCGATGTGGATCGGTCGGATCCGGTAGCGCCCGTCGCCGGCGATGGCGAACACCGGCAAGTGCCGGAGCAGCCAGGCGATGTTGTTGACGAGGACGCCGTCGCCGCCGAACAAGATGGCCGGGCGGAAGATGGCATAGGACAGCGCCGTCTCGGCCAGCGCTTGCTCGACGAGGGCTTTCCCGCGGAAGTAAGGGAGGGGTGACTCCGAGCTCGGGTGCGTGATGCTGACGTGGACCACCCGGGCGACGCCGGCGCGCTGAGCGGCGTGGAACAGCGCGCGGGAGTTGGCCACGGCCGTCTCGTGGGTGACGCTCCCGTAGGCAAAGCGCACCCAGTACGTGTTGTACAGCGTCGTCACCCCCTCGAGGCTGGCGGCGAGCCGCACCGGATCCTGGAAGTCGAGCCCGGCGACCTCGATGCTCGCCGGCTCCCCCCGCCCGCCGGCGCGCTCGGGGTGGCCCGTCAGGGTCCGGACGCGCCGGCCTCGTTGCCTGAGCTCGCGGGCGATGGCGCTGCCGGAGTAGCTGAAGGCACCCGTGACGACATCGAGACCGGTGTCGGTCACGGGCGCGTTCGGGGCGCTGGTCCGCGTGGCGGCGCCGGTCGTGGTCATGGGGTGGGCTCCTTCGTCGTGGCTTGCGGAGTCGGGCTCGCGGTGACGGCAAACGATGCGCCGATGCCCGCGACGGCGGCGGCCAACTGTCCGGCCGTGGCAAAGAGCGACTCGGCCCGGGAACGGTCGCCGTCGAGGTTGGCGAGCATCTCGATGCCGAGGTAGAGGGCGACGATGGCATAGGCGACGTCGCCGGCCGGCAGGACGCCGGCGAGCGGGCTGTCGCCCAGCGCTGTCGTCACGGCCCGCTCGGTGAACTCGATCCACGGAGCCACGCGGGCGGCGACCTCGACCCCGAGCCCCTCCACGGCGGACGAGCCGGCGATCATCTCGGCGAGGACGGCGAGGTGCCCGCCGTCGAGGTCCTGGCGGAAGATGTCCGCCGCCACGTCCGCCAACCCTGCCAAGCCGTCGGCGGCCTCGACGGCTTCGGCGTACCGGTCCATGCGCAGCCGGCTCGTTTCGTCGAGGGCCGCCAGCAGCAAATTGGCGACGGATCCGAAGTGGTAGAACACGAGGGCTTGGTTGACGCCGGCGGTGCGGGCGATCGCCCGAGCACTTGCCCCTGAGAAACCCTCCTCCCGGAGCGCCACCACAGCCGCCTCCGTCAAGGCGCTCCGTGTGGCCGTGCCTTCGATGCCGGCGTGGGTGCCGAGCCGGCTCGGGTTTCCTGCTTTGGCCATGGGGCGCTCCTGACGGTCGCCGCCGCCTCGCTCCCGATTGAGCAGATGACTTAAGCAATCGCTCAAATCGTCTCACGGCCGAGAGCCATTGTCAATGGCCGGGGCATCCGTTGTCGTCAGGCGAGGCCCGGGGCCAGCGCCGCCACCCTCAGTCCGAGATCTCCTCGATGGCAAACTCGGGGCAGTTGGCGATGGCGAGCTTGGCCTTCTCCTCGAGCTCAGGAGGCACCGTGCCGTCGCCGATCACCGAGCTGAGGCCGTAGTCGTCCACGGAGAACAGCTCGGGCACGAGGGCAAAACAACGGGCGTGGCCTTGGCACAAGTCGGGGTCGACCCGGATCTTCATGGGAAGACCACGGGCAGGACTCGTGGCCCGCGGACCTGACCGCCGGCCCACAGCACCTCGGCTCCGTCAGCCAGACGAAACTCCGGGATCCTCGCCAGCCACTCCTCCAAGGCAACGCGCAGCTCCATGCGGGCGAGGTTCGACCCGGCGCAGCGGTGGATGCCGGACCCGAAGGCGACGTGGCGGTTGTGTTGGCGGTCGAGGATGACCTTGTCGGCATCCTCGAAGATCTCCGGGTCGCGGTTGGCAGCCGGGAAGTTCATGAGGAGCTTGTCGCCCGTCTTCATCGGGCAGCCCTTGAACTCGACGTCGGAGGTCACGAGCCGCGCCATCGTCACCGGCGAGTAGGCCCGCAACAGCTCTTCGATCGCAATGGGCATGAGCTCCGGCTCGGCCACGAGCCGCTTGCGGTCGTCCTCGTGGGTGGCGAGGTGCCACAGCGATGAGCCGATGGCGCTCCAGGTCGTGTCGACGCCGGCGATGAGGACGAGGGCGGCGGTCCCGAGCACGATTCCGTCCTCGATGGGAGCGCCTTCGAACTCGGTCTGCAGCAGCTCGCTCAACAGGTCGGTGCCCGGGTTCTCCTTGCGGCTGGCGACCTCGGCGATGAAGTAGGTGAAGAGGCCTTCCATGGCGGCCGTGCGCCGCTCCTCGTCGTCGGCGAACTCGAGCACGTCGCGCACCCAGCCCGTGAAGGTATCGGCGAGGTCGGCCGGGACACCGAGGATGTGGGCGATGACCCGCACCGGGATCTGCTGTGCATAGTTCTCTGCGGCGTCGGCTCGCCCCTCGGCGACGAAGGCGTCGATCAGGCTGTGGCAGAGATCCCGTGTCATCTGCTCGTAGCTCTCCACGCGGCGGTGGGAGAACCAGGGCAGCAGGAGGCGACGGGTCCAGGTATGGACCGGAGGGTCGACCGAGATGGGAGGAAGACCGTACGGCAGGAGCTGCTCCTCGGGCTCCTCGCCCTCGAACCCGATGACGGCGACTTCGACGGAGCTGAAGTGCTCGATGTCGTGCGCCATGGCCGTCACGTCCTCGTAGCGCGTCGGCAGCCAGTTGGAGCCTCTGCGGTTGGTGTGGGCGATCGGGCAGGTCTGCCGTAGCTCGTCCCAGACCGTGAAGGGATCGGCGATGTAGCCCGCATCGAGCACATCGAAGTCCTCTGTCCAGTCGTCGACCGGTGCTGTCCGCCGTGCCATCTCGTACCCCTTTCGAAACCGCACCGAGGCTACCACCAGGTCGAGGCCGTGGCACCGGCGCTGTCATCACTTTGGCGGCGGTGGGACGTTCGCGCAGCGATGGCGCGCAGGCGACAAGCGCCGGCTGGACCGTCACGGATAACCTGAGGCGCATCGACACCGCACCCTTCGGCCGGACGGGACACGAGAGCAGCCGGGTGATCTTCGGGGCGGCCGCGCTCGGCCGCATGCGCCAGGAGCGGGCCGATGAGCTGCTGCCGACGCTGCTCGAATTCGGCGTCAACCACCTCGACACGGCCGCCGACTACGGCGACTCCGAGCTCCGGCTGGCGCCCTGGCTGGCCGAGCACCGTGGCGAGTTCTTCCTGGCCACGAAGACCGGCGAGCGCACCGGGGACGGCGCCCGCTCGGGCCTCGAGCGCTCGCTCGAACGGCTCGGCGTCGACCATGTCGACCTCATCCAGCTCCACAACCTCGTAGAGGAGGACGAGTGGGAGACGGCCCACGGGCCTGGCGGCGCCGTCGAGGCGCTCATGGCTGCCCGTGACGAGGGGCTCACCCACCACGTCGGCGTCACCGGCCACGGATTGCGCATCGCCCGCATGCACCGCCGCTCCCTCGAGCGGGCCGACTTCTCATCGGTGCTGCTGCCCTACAACTTCGTGCTCCTTCGCGACGAGGGGTATCGCATCGAGGTGGAGGGTTTGCTCGAGCTGTGCGCCGAGCGGCAGGTCGCCGTGCAGACGATCAAGTCGGTAGCCCGCCGGCGCTGGAGCGACGACGACTCGGGTCCGCGCTTCAGCTGGTACAAGCCGACCGAGGACGACGACGCCCTCAGCCGCGCCGTGCGCTACGTGCTCTCGAGCTCGCAGCTCTTCCTCAACACGTCCAGCGACGCCCGCCTGCTGCGGCCCATCCTCGCTGCCGCCACGTCCCTCGCCGAGCTCGGGCAGCCGTCGGAGGCAGAGCTGGCGGGCGACGTGGAGCGCCTCGGCATCGAACCGATCTTCGACGGCGGTTTGCTCGAGCGCATCTGACGGCGCCGGCTTGCGAATTGGCGGCGCGCTGGGAGCGCCGGCTCGTCTCGCGCCGTCAAACCGGCGCCGACGGGCGAATCGGCGGCCCTCGGAGGAGCCTCGCGCTCCGAAGCAAGCCGCCCCGCCCGCTACCCAGCCGAAGCGACGTGGATGGGCGGCCGGCGGCCTGCCCACGGGAGTGCCTCCTCGAGCTGAGCCGCCAACCGCAGCAGGAGCGACTCCGACCCGAAGGGCCCGACGAGCTGCATGCCGATGGGCAGGCCACCGCGGCTCTCGTGCAGCGGCAGGGTGATGGCCGGTAGGCCGGCGGCGTTGAAGACGGGGAGAAACGACTCCCAAGGCGACCAGGTCGCAAACACCTCGTGCAGCTCCATACGAGCCGTCGGGTCGTAGAGACCGAGCGGGGCAGGCAGCCGGCCGAGCGTGGGCGTCAGCAGGACGTCGTGCTCGCCGAAGAACGCTCCCATCACGCGGGCGAGCAGGTTCACCCGGTCGGCGGCGTGGAACAGATCGGCGGCGGAGACCCGCCGGCCGTACTCGAGCGCCGACAAGGTGGTTCCCTCGAGGTTCTCGTGGCCAGGAACCCTCCCGAGCACGGGGGCGAAACCGTCGATCATGTGCGCCAGGTCCGCCGCCCAGACGTCGGTCATCGCCTGCAGGAACGGCTCCCACGAGACTGCCAGCTGAGCTTCGGACACGGCGTGCCCGAGGTCGCCCAGCAAACCGGCCGTCGCGGCGGCGGCGGCGACGACCTCGGCGTCCGGTTCGTCGCCCGACCAGGGATCGGCGCGCCATCCGATGCGCAGTGACCCGGTGGGCGCCCCGATCTCGCTGGCAAAGGGGCGAGGGGGCGGGGCGATCACGAACGGGTCACCCGGCGTTGGGCCGGCCAGGCAGTCGAGCAGCCCAGCGCAGTCGCGCACGGTGCGCGACACCATGAAGTGCACCGCCCAGCCGGCGAGCGCCTCGCCGGCGTACGGCCCCCAGGTGATGCGACCGCGCGATGGCTTCAGGCCGACGACGCCGCAGGCGGACGCCGGGATGCGGATCGATCCGCCCCCGTCGCTGGCCGAGGCGACCGGGACGATGCCGGCGCCGACGGCCGAGGCCGACCCGCCGCTCGAGCCGCCGGCCATGTGCGACGCGCTCCAGGGGGTGCAAGTAGGGCCGGCGGCGAGGGTCTCGGTGGTACCCATGATGCCGAACTCCGACGTGGTCGTCCGTCCCAGGTTGACGAGCCCGCTCGCTCGTATGCGTTGGGCGAAGGCGCTGTCGGACTGCTGCACCCAACCTGCTGACAGCCGGCTGCCGTTTTCGCACTTGATGCCGGCCTCTCCGTGGAACAGGTCCTTCAGCATGGTCGGGACGCCGGCGAAGGGTCCGCCGGCGACGGCCGGTTCGGCGCCTGCGGCCAGGGACTCGGCGCGGTCGGCGAACGCCTCCACGACTGCATTGAGCGTCTCGTTGACGGCTTGTGTGCCGGCGATGGCACACGCGGCGAGCTCGTCGACACGGACCTCTCGACGATCGACGAGCTCGGCAAGGCCGGTGGCGTCGTAACTGGCGTACTCCTCCAGGTTCACGGCGGGATGGTAGCCGGGGCACCGAAGCGGGCCGTGGTTGCCGTTTGGCGGCGACACCCAAGGGTAGGGTTGACCGGGCCTACCTCCCTGTTTGGCCTGCGCAGCGTGGCGCCACGAGAAGGTCCGAGCCGGTGACGACAACCTCAACTGCCGAAGTGGTCGAGCTCGACGTGCCATTTCGCGCCGTGGATGGCGGATCGTCGGTGACCGACCGGGTTCCGGCTCTCTTCGAGGTCGCCTGGCCGGCCTACCGCAGCTGGTTCCTGCAAGAGGGGGAGGCGGCCCGGCCTTCCTATGCGGCGTGCGCGGCCAAGCTCAAGGCTCACATGCCCGAGCTCGCCTCCGACTACGCGCAGCTCGTCGAGGCGGTCGGGGGCGGCGACCTGGAGGCGAGATTCCTCAGTCACTGGTGCCCGCCACCGCTGTTCGGGACGTGCTCGCTGGCGGCCTGGACGAAGGACGAGCACGCCCTCATCCACAATTACGACTACTCGCCGTTGCTGTGCGACACGACGGTGCTGGGCTCCCGCTGGCATGGGACGCCCGTGGCTGCGATGAGCGACTGCGGCTGGGGAGCGACCGACGGCATGAACGCCCACGGGCTCGCCGCCGCCATCGCTTTCGGCGGGCGCCCGGTCGTGGGGGAGGGCTTCGGTATCGGGCTCGTCGTGCGCTACCTGCTGGAGGTCGCCCACGACGTCCCGAGCGCCCTCGCCATCCTGTCGCGGGTGCCCGTTCGTCTTGCCTACAACGTCGCCCTCGTCGACCGGGCGGGTCACGCCGCCATCGCCCAGGTGAGCCCCGACCGCCCACTTGCTGTCAGCGACGCTGTCACGGCAGGAAACCGCCAGGGCGCCACCGAGTGGCCGGAGCACTCGGCGTTCTGTGCCACGGTCGAGCGCGAGGAGGCCCTCGCCCTGGCCGTCGCCGAACCGGGCATGACCGCCGCCGGCCTCGTGGGTCGCTTCCTCGCGCCCCCGATCTATCGACACCCGGCTGCCACGTTGTGGGGCACCGTCTACACGGCTGCCTACTACTGCGACAGCGGCTGTCTACAGCTCTCGTGGCCGGACGACAGTTGGACGCTCTCGGTGGAGGAATTCCGCGAAGGCGTTCGTAACCGGCGAACGCTCGTCGCTGTGCCCGCCGGCCCCCTGCCGGCGGCAGCAGCCGTGCCCGCCCATGGGCACCCGTCGTTCATCATGTGAGCACGGCGGTTGCGCTGCCCGGTCCGGGTCGTCGGCTGCCGGGGTCGGTGCAACCGTGCCGGCGCCTCAGGGTGGTTCGGGAGGTTCGGGAGGTTCGGGAGGTTCGAGGCCCTTGGAGAGGCCGGCGAGCAGGGCCCTCAGCGCCGCAGCGACGGCGTCTCGGGTTGCTCTCGGGTCGTCCGAATTGGCGATCAACATGCCGCCGCGGGTGAGGCATCCGAGCAGCAGGCGTGCGAGCGTCTCCGGATCCTCGGCGCGGACCTGGCCGGCAACGGCGGCAGCCTGCAGACTGGCCACGATGGCGGCGAAGGCGTAGCGCTCGTCGAGCTCGGTGAAGCGGGCGAGTCCGAGCACTGCAGGGGCGTCGATGATGACGATGCGCTGCACCTCCGGCGTGAGCACGGCATCGAGAAACGCCTCCGAACCACGCGCCAACCCCTCGATCCCGAAGGGGGCGCCCGCCGCCGCCTCCGCCGAGGCGGCGAGGAGCTCGAGGTGGATCTGCTCGAAGACGGTTTCGAACAGCGCAGTCTTGGTCGGGAAGTGATGGTAGAGGGCGCCCGTAGTGACGCGTGCCTGGCGGGCAAGCTCGTCGACCGACGTGGCGGCATAGCCATCTCGCCCGAACAGCTGACGAGCCGCAGCAACGAGCGCAGCCCGCGTCTCGCGCACGTGCTCCGCCCGCAGCGTCGCCGGCTGCTCGCCCTCGCCGGCGGCTTCGGCTGCTCTGGGTTCGGCCACTGTCCCTGTGTAGCGCGTGGTCAACCCCTTGACGTGCATCGGCGGGTCTGACATAGTGATCAAATCTTACATAGTAATGATATGTGAGAAGGACGATTGAGGAGGAGGCAGAGATGGGTGCGGCACTCGACTCATTGCAGGCGGACCGTGAGGCGTTGCTGGAGATCTGCTCCGGCTTCGGCACCGCTGATTGGGAGGCCGCCAGCGGGTGCGCCGGCTGGTCCGTCCAGGACATCATCGCCCACGTCGGGGCGCTCTTCTGGCTCGTCGTGGACCCGTCGAAGCTGCCGGACGTCGCCGGGCTGCCGACCGAGCGCGCCCAGGACGTCTACGTCGAGGCGCGGCGCTCCTGGAGCAGCGAACAGGTGCTGGCCGACTACGAGGCCGTGAGCACCCAGGCGATCGTCGCCCTGGCCGGACTCGAAGCTCAGGACTTCGAGCTGCCGCTCGGCGACCTCGGCACGTACCCGGCCGCCCTCCTGCCGAACGCCTTCGCCTTCGATCACTACACCCACATCCGCGCCGACCTGTTTGGACCCCGAGGCCCGATCTCCGGCGAACCGCCCGCTTCCGACGAGCTCCGGCTCGTACCCACGCTCGACTGGATCGCAGCCGCAGCCCCGCAACAGAACGCCGATGCGCTCGCCTCCCTCGCCGGCGCCCTCGATCTCGTGGTGACGGGGCCCGGAGCACGCACGATCCGCCTCGGCGACGGCGCTGTCGTCGGGGAGATCCGCTCCTCGGCTCCCGACTTCGTGCGATGGGTGACGCAACGGTCGACCTGGGAGCAGTCGGGCGTGAGCTCGGACGGCGACGAAGCGGCGCTGGCAACAGGACGCCGGCTCCGGGTGTTCTGAGGTGACCCCGATCTGAGCCGCCCCTCACCTGGCGGCGCCGGTCGCAGTACAGTCCCGCACGATGAGCGAGAAAGGCCACCTCGGCCAGCACGGCGCGCCGCCGGCGGGACCTGCGCCGCAGGCGAATGCGGGGCGCACGACGCTTCGTGGCCTCTCGGACATCTACCGGTACTTCCGCAAGAACACTCGGCCGATCTACTTCGTCTCACCTACGCCGTACAACCTTCTTGGCATCGACGAGTGGGTCGGCGACTTCCGGTACGTGACGTACTTCGACAGTTTTGACGGTGCTCACGCCAGGTCGTTCTCGCCGTCTCACGCCGGCCCTCGCGACTTCGAGACCTTCGAGTCGGTCAACACCTACCTGCTCGGCAACAAGGAGGTCATCGACCACATCGCTGCCCACGGCCCCGGACAGGTCCTCTTCGTCATGTTCGACGAGGAGACCGAAGCCCTCGCCGCTGAGCTCGGACTGGAGATCGCCTTGCCGCCGCGGGAGCTGCGGCACCGCCTCGACTCGAAGATCGTCACGACGCGCCTCGGCAACGAGGCAGGCGTGCCGAGCGTGCCCAACGTTCTCGGCCGGGCGGTGTCCTATGCAGAGCTCCTCGAGCTCGCCCGCAGCGCCGGCCTCGGCGCCGACCTCGTCGTGCAGACGCCGTACGGCGACTCCGGGCGCACGACGTTCTTCATCGCCAGCGAGGACGATTGGGACGAACGCGCCGAGTCGCTCTCGGGCGCCGATCTCAAAGTCATGCGGCGCATCAACCACTTCCCCGGGACGGTCGAGGCCGTCGCGACCCGGCTCGGCACGCTCGTCGGGCCGATCCAGACCGACATCACCGGTTACTCCGAGCTGACGCCCTATCGCGGCGGCTGGTGCGGCAACGACGTCTTCCCCGGCGTGTTCGACGAAGCCACGAGGCTTCGCATCCGCGAGATGGCGCGCCGGATCGGCGCCGGCCTCTATGGCGAGGGGTACCGGGGCGTGTTCTGCCTCGACTTCCTCCTCGACACTGACGATGGAACCGTCTATCTCGGCGAGGTCAACCCGCGGATCTCCGGCGCCTCGCCGCTCACGAACCTCATCACGTCGCGCTACGGCGGCGTTCCCCTCTTCCTCTTCCACCTGCTCGAGTTCGCCGACGTCGACTGGGAAGTGGACATCGAGGCGGTGCAGGCACGCTGGGAGGACTTCGACCACTGGACACAACTCGTGCTGAAGCAGGTGAGCGATGAAGTCGAGCTCGTGACTCGAGCGCCGGCGAGCGGTCTGTGGCGGATGGCGGAGGACGGGACGATCCGTTTCTTGCGGCCGGAGACCGACTGGCACAACGTCGGCGGGCACGACGAAGCCTTCTACCTCCGCGTGCACGGAGTGGGCGAGTACCGCTACCCGGGCGCCGACATCGGCATACTTGTCACCCGCGAACGGATGCAGACCGATGCACGAGAGCTCCTCGAACGGGGAGCCAACTGGGCCAAGGCGCTCGGAAGCCAGTTCGGTGGCGAGCCACCGGCCGGGCGGATCGTGACGCCACAAGAGCAGCTCTACGCGAAATGGTTCTGAGATGACGACGATCGGCCAGGAGATCGAGCAACAGCTGACGGGACCGGGAGGGATGTTCGAAGTCGTGCGCGAAGACGTCGGCGGCGTCGAGATGCGCGTGTACCGCAACCGCCTGGGATCGCTTCGTGAGATTGCCGTCGGTGCCGGCGGCCGCAGCGCCGACAACACGTTTCTCGTCTACGGCGAGCGCCGCATCAGCTACCCCGAGTTCGTCGCCCTGGCGCGGGCCGGCTCAACCGAGCTCGCCGCCGGCCCCGGCGCCATCGGCCCGAAGGACCGTGTGGCGGTACTGGCAGCGAACTGCCCGGAGTGGTGCCTCTCGTTCTGGTCGGCCGTCTCCATGGGGGCCGTCCTCGTGGGCCTGAACGGGTGGTGGAAGGCCGACGAGATCCTGTACGGGCTCGAGGACAGCGGAGCGAAGGCGCTCGTGGCGGACAAGGGCCGCTACGAGCGAATCGCCGGCCAGCTGGGCGGGCTCGGCGACCTGCGCGTCGTCTATCTCATTGGCGCCGAGCCGTCCGAGGTCGCCGCCCCCGGTGGCGACGTCGTGCTCCGGCCGGCCTCCGACCTGTTTCCCGAGGACGCCGGCGCCGGCAGCAACGGTTCGAGCGGCGCCGCCGACCCGTGGACCTCGCCCATCACCGAGGACGATCCGGCGGTCATCTTCTACACGAGCGGTACGACGGGGCGATCCAAGGGTGCGGTGTCCACGCACCGAAGCATGGTCGCCAACCTCCAGAACACCTTCTTCATCGGCGCCAAGGGCGCCATGGTGGCGATGGCGGGAGGCGAGGGCGGTTCCGTGCTCGGAGCGTCCTCCGATGGCCAGACCGTCGGCATGTTGACGTCCCCGTTGTTTCACGTCTCGGGGTGCCACTCCAACCTCGTGGTGTCCTTTGCCGCCGGCATGCGCCTCGTCATCCCTCCCGGGCGATTCGACCCCGCGAACATCATGGCGACGATCGAGCGAGAGCACGTGTCGATCTGGTCGGCGGTTCCGACGATGATCTGGCGGGTGGCCGACGACCCACGGCGCCACGACTACGACCTGTCCTCGGTGACTTCGATCGCCTACGGCGGCTCTCCCTCGGCCGGGGAGCTGCAGCGCATGGTGCGCGAGACGTTCCCGAACGTGAACTCGATCGGCAACGCCTACGGCCTCACCGAGACGAGCTCGGTGGCGACGGTCAACAGCGGGCAGGATGCCCGCGACCGCCCCGACTCGGTCGGGCGCCCCATGCCGGTGGTCGAGCTGAAGATCGTCGATCCGCTCACCCCGACCGCCGGCATCGAGGCGGCCGAGTCCTACGCTGCCGGCGTCGCCGGCGAGATCTGCGTGCGCGGGCCGATCCTCATGGCCGAATACTGGAACAAACCGATCGAAACCCAAGCCGTCCTCCAACACGGCTGGCTCCGCACCGGGGACCTCGGGAATCTGGACGAGGACGGGTTTCTTTACGTCACCGACCGCGCGAAGGACATGATCATCCGGGGTGGCGAGAACGTCTACTGCATCGAGATCGAGAACCGGCTCGTTGAACACCCCGCCGTCGCCGAGGCGGCGGTCGTGGGCGTGCCCCACCCCTCGCTCGGCGAGGAGGTGAAGGCGATCGTGCGCTTCGAGGAAGGTCAGTCGGCCACGGCCGAGGAGCTCCGGGCGTTCGTGGCCGAGACGCTGGCCGATTTCAAGGTGCCCACGTATGTGACTTTCGCCGACGAGCCGCTGCCGCGGAACGCCTCCGGCAAGCTCTTGAAGACGGTGCTGCGGGGCAGCGCCGAAGCGGTGATGTCAGAGCCCGCCTGATCGCGTCAGCGGCGAGCGCCGTTGGTCGTGACGGTCACCGGCGCCGGGAGAGGACCGGGTCGGGCGAGGTGATAGCCCTGGCCCATCGTCACGCCGAGCGAGCGCAGCGCATGTTGCTCGGAGCGCGTCTCGATGCCTTCGGCGACGATCTCCGCACCGACCTCGTGGGCGAAGGTCACGAGCGACGACGCCAGCGCACGGCGGATCGGGTCGGCGTCGATGTCGCGGGTCAGGCTCAGATCGAGCTTGATCAGGTCGGGGCCGAGCTTCAAGATGTGCTGCAGGCTGGCAAAACCCGCCCCGGCGTCATCGACAGCGGCACGTACACCGCGCTCGCGAAGCGCCCCGACGGCGTCGAGGAGCGGCCCGTAGTCATCCACTTTGACATGCTCGGTCAGTTCGACGACGAGGCGGTTGCCGACGTCGCCGACGACGCTCTCGAGCAGGCCCTCGGCCAGATAACCGGGAGAGACGTTGATGGAGATGAACAGGTCCTCGGGCACGACGCTCCGTTGCGCGAGCGCAAGCTCGATGGCTGCCAGCTCGAGGTCGCTCCCGAGGCCGACCTCACTTGCCTCGGCGAACCACTGGTCGGGACTCCGGACCGGATCGTCGGCGAACCGCGACAGCGCCTCGAGCCCGACGACCCGACCGGTACGCAGGTCGGCGATGGGCTGGAAGGCGATCGTGATGGCGCGGCGCTCCAGCACCGACCGCACGCGGGCGACTGCGGCCCGGCGGCGCTCGGCGTCCTGACGCTCTCGCAGTTCGTGCTCCCGCAGGCGCTCGGCCAGCGAGGCACGCTGACCCTCGAGACGCAGGTGCAGCGATCGTGTCTTCAGGAGGTTGCGGGTTCGGAGGACGACTTCGGAGATGTCGAGGGGTTTTGTGAGGAAGTCATGGGCGCCGGCTTCAAGCGCTCGCGCCCGTGCGGCGGGGTCGATGTTGGCGCTGAGCACCACCATCGGCACGTAGTCGCCTTCGACCAACTGTTCACGCAGCGTCTCCATCAGGTCGACGCCATCGACGTCGCCGAGGTTGAGGTCGAGCATGACGAGGTCGGGTTGATGGACGGAGAAGAGCTCGGGAGCGTGGCGAGGATCGGTCGTGGCGACCGTGACGACGCCTTCGACGTCCTGCAGCATCGCTTGCAGCAGCACGACGTCGTACTCCTCGTCGTCGACGATGAGGACGCGCACCTCACTCACGAGTCCCGGAGACCGACCGCCGGCCGGCAAACACGAGGACCCGCTCGATGGTCGGGGGTCGTTGTCATCGGAGAGCTGAAGTCCTTTCTCAGCGGTGTCTTCGCCGCTGCTTGCAGACTCCCTCGCCGTGCTATCCGCTGCGCCGGTGTATTGCCGATTTCACGACCAGCGCCGTGCATCATCGTACGCGCCCCGGGGACCTGCGCTGGTAGGTAAGTTACGGACCGGCAATCGGAGCTGGAGGACGGTGCGACCATGAGCGCGGGCACGGTTGCGGGGGTCACCGGCGGGTGGTCGCTCCGTCGCGTCCTTCCCCGCGCCGAACCGTGGTGCGTGCCGGACTTCCGCCGAGTGCTCCAGCTGTCACTGGCGGCCATGTGGCTCTTCGACGGCGTGTTGCAGCTCCAGCCCTTCATGTTCACTCCGGCGTTCGGATCCCAGATGATCGCTCCGTTCGCTCACGGCAACCCCGCCGGAGTTGCCGACGCCATCACGTGGTGCGCCCAACAGATCGCCCGGAACTCGACGCTTGCCGGCGTCGGTTTCGCCGGCATCCAGATGGTCATTGCCGTCGGGATCGCCTGGCGACCGACGGTCAAGGCGGCACTCGCCATCTCGGTCGTCTGGTCGCTCGGGGTCTGGTGGATCGGCGAAGGCATGGGCAACCTGTTCCGCGGAACCGCCAGCCCAGTCACTGGCGCTCCCGGTGCCGTGCTCATCTATGCGTTGTTGGCGGTGCTCCTCTGGCCGCCAAGGGGCGCGCCGGCTTCGGCAGGTGACCTCGACGCCGCCAGCCGTACAGATGGAGCGTTCGTCGCCGCCCGACCCGTCGGGGCAACGCCGGCGCGGATCATCTGGGTCGTGCTCTGGGTCGGGCTCGGATGCCTGTCGCTCGCGCCGGCCAACCGGGCGCCTCGGGCGTTGCAGTCGATGATCTCGGCCATGGCCGTGGGCGAGCCACGGTGGTTGGCCTCGCTCGACCACTCGGTCGCTCGGCTGCTCGGCGACAGTGGGCTGGCGGTGTCGATCGCCCTGGCGGTCCTGTTCGTGCTGATCGGCGTGGCTGTGTTCGCCCGTGCAGGCGTCGTCCGTGCCGCCCTCGTCGTCGCCGGCGGCGTGGCCGTGGTGATCTGGGTCGTCGGGGAGGGTTTCGGCGGTGTCTTCTCAGGCACGGCGACCGACCCCAACAGCGGCCCCCTCCTCGTTCTGCTGGCCGCGGCGTACTGGCCCGTGCGGGCGGCATCGGCCGTGCTCCGCGACGGCACGGGTGCCGTGACTCGGGCCGGCGTGACTCGGGCCGGCGTGACTCGGGCCGGCGTGGCTCGGGCCGGCGTGACTCGGGCCGGGGTGACTCGGGCCGGGGTGACTCGGGCCGGGGTGACTCGGGCCGGCGGGCAGGCGTAGGCGGTGCGTCCCACCTGGCTCGTCGACGGCCTCGCCGGCATCATGCTCCTGACGGCGGCCTACTGCCTCGGGCGGCTCGTGGTCGCCCGGCTCTTCGACCGCGGCACCCACTTCGATGTGGACGTCGCCCACGTCGCGATGGGAGTCGCCATGGCCGGGATGCTCGACCCCTCGCTTGGCTCCTTCTCGCCCGGCGTCTGGGAGATCATCTTCGGCATTCTGGCGGTCTGGTTCGTCGCTCAGATTGTCCACTTCGTGGCGCGTTGGGGCGTCCGGGGGCTGGACGAGGATCACCTCCATCACGCCTCTCACTACGTGACGCACCTGGCGATGGTGCTCGCCATGATCTACATGTTCGTCGCTCTCCCCACGAGCACGGGGCTCACCGGCAGCGGGGCCATGTCGGACATGGGGCCGGTCGCCGGCGGTGCCTCGGCCTCCGGGCTGCCGTTCGTGGCTGCGTTCGTGCTCCTCGTGGCGGCGGTCTGGTACGCCGACGGGCTCACTCGCTTCACGCGGGGGAGCATGGCTACACCCTCGGGTCCGAGCGGCACCGCCGGCACCGAGGTGTCGAGCGGGCGGACGATCGTGGCCGCTGTCTCGGCGGGGACATCGACGGCCTCCTCCCTTGCACTCGGGCCGCCAGGCGCCGACTCAGCCTCGCTAGGCCTGTTGCCGGCCGGCGCCGGCGCCGACTCAGCCTCGCTAGGCCTGTTGCCGGCGGGCGCTGGCGCCGGCGGCGGCGCCGGCACCGGCGAGTCGAGGGTCGTGGCGGATGCCGGCGCCCAGCGCCGGCTGCTGAGGTTCCAGGGCGCCACGGTGCTGTGCGCGCACGATCGACGCTGGCTGGCCCCCCGGCTGGAGATTGCGACGCACATCACGATGTGTTTTGCCATGGGGTACATGCTGATCGTCATGCGGTAGCGCCGCGGCTGTCTCGCCGGCGCGGGGGCGGGGGTGGCCGCGGCAATGCGAGTTGCCCGGGTGGCCGCCGGCGCTGACGAACCGTGTGCACAGAGTGACCGCACACCGCCCGGTCCGGTCACTTCGTGCACACGGTTGGGATAGCGACTGCCGGCCGCCGGCCGCCGGCGCCGGCCGACGAACCGTGTGCACAGAGTGACCGCATACCCCCCGGTCCGGTCACTTCGTGCACACGGTCCGGCCGGCGAGGTCCCCCGCATCGATCGTGTGCAACCGGCGTCGCCCGCCGGCGCCCGGCGGCGGCGACAGTCGAAGCGGCCCCGAGTCCTCAGTGCAACTGCCGAGGCACCGAGAAACTGTCCCAGCGCCCGTCAATCATGACCCGCACGGCGAAGTGCCAGGTGCCGGTGGACAGCACCGTGTAGCCGAGGTAGTGGCCGGTGCTGAGCAGCGCCATGCGGATCGGGTTCGGCGCGAGGCCGGACTGTGTGGCGGTCACCTTTACGCCTGTCGTGTCGACGGCGTTGCCTCCACGTTCGACGACAAGGTGGAAGCCGTTCACGCCGGCGTTGCCGGAGTTGAGGTACACCTCGGCGGTCGCACCTCCGGGAAGGCCGACATCGACGATGCTCGGCAGCGTTGGCAGGAGCGGCTGTCCACGCGCAGGTGACACGACCTGGCCGAGGGCAGTGGCGCCGCCGAAGAGCACGATCGGCACCGCGACCGACAGGGCGAGACCGCGCGCCCCACGCATGACCCGAGGCGCCTGGATGCGGTCGAGCCCGGAGCGGCCGAGCCGCGTCAGCCGAAGACTGTTCAGCACCACGATCAGGCTGGACAGGCCCATGGCGACGGCGGCGACGAGCGGGTCGAGCAACCCGGCGGCCGCCAGCGGCAGCGCCGAGAGGTTGTAACCCATGGCCCATCCGAAGTTCTGCTGGATGATCGACAAGGTCGAACGGGCCACGCCGACGGCACCGGGGACTCCTTCGAGGTCGTTGCCCAGCAGTGCGACGTCGCTGTTGGCGATGGCTGCCTCCGTGCCGCTCCCGATGGCGCATCCGACATCGGCAGCTGCGAGAGCGGGGGCATCGTTGATGCCGTCTCCGACCATGACGACGCGGTGATGCTCCTCCTGCATGCGATGGATCGCATCGAGCTTCTCGGAGGCGGTCAGCCCGGCGGCGTAACCGTCGATGCCGAGCTCGGTCGCGACCGTGCGGACAGCGGGCTCGCTGTCGCCACTGAGAATCGTCGTCGCCAGCCCCATGGACCGCAGGTGGGACACCGCGGCGGCAGCCTCGCTGCGAACCGGCGTGGAGACGGCGATGGCGCCGACGACCGCACGGTCGCGAGTGACGAGGACGAGCGTCTCGCCGCGGCTGAGACCCTCCGACACCCGGGCGCTGAGCTCGCTCGGCAGCTGGCTCTCGTCGAGACGGATGACTTGGACGAGGTGCCCGCCGACGACGCCTTCGACGCCGAGGCCCGGTAGTTCCCGGTTGCCTGCGACGGACGCCGCCGGCGCCGGCGTTTGGTCCGACGCCGAGGTCACCGCACCAGTGGAGCTCACCGAGCCGCCGGCACCACTCACTGAGCCCGTCACGTGTGCGGCCCGGATGGCAGCCGCGATGGGATGGTCGCTGTCGGCTTCGACGGCGGCAGCCAACTCGAGCAGCTCCACCGGGGTGAGGCCGGTGATCGGGGAGACTGTCGTGACACGAGCAGCGCGCTCGGTGAGCGTCCCGGTCTTGTCGAAGGCAACCATGTCCGCCCGTGCCAGCTGCTCGAGGGCGTCGCCGCTTCGGATGAGGATCCCCAGGGCGGACGCTCGGCCGCAGCCCACCATCATTGCCACGGGAGTCGCCAGGCCCATGGCGCAGGGGCAGGCGACGAGGAGAACGGCGATGCCGCTGAGGACAGCCTGACCGAAATTGCCCGCCGCCCACCACCATGCGGCGAAGGTGAGGAGGGAGCCGAGGAGGATCACCGGCACGAAGATCGAGCTCACCCGGTCAGCGATCCGCTGCAAGGGGGCCTTGTCCCGTTGTGCTTCGTCGACGAGCCGCTGCAGTCGGGTGAGCACCGACTCGGACGCGATGGAGCCGACACGGACGACGAGCACGCCGCTGCCGTTTCGCGTCCCTCCCGTCACGAACGACTCGGGGCCGCGATCGCGGGGCAGCGGCTCGCCGGTCAGCATCGACTCGTCGACGGCCGACCATCCGCTGACCACGACACCGTCGAGCGGGATCGTCTCGCCCGAGCGGACGCGGACGAGCGCACCGACCGGGATGCTCTCCGGCGGAACGAGCTCGCCCTGGTCGTCGTCGACGGCGGAGACGACTCGTCCGGTCGGCGGGCGCAGCGCCAGCAACGAATGCATCGCTCGGCCGGCTCGGTCGCGTGCCCGCTCTTCGACGGCACGCCCGGTCGCCAGAATCGAGATGATGAGCGGTCCCATCACACCGTGGAGCTTGGCGGCGAAGGCACCGCCGCCTCCGAGGTGAACGTGCCGGCCACCGAGAGCAATCGTCTCGACGGCCGTGACCGCCAGCGCCGCCAGGGTGCCGACGGCAATGAGCGTGTCCATGCTCGTGCCGCCGTGGCGCGCCAGGCGGACGGTGGCGCGCAGGAACGGCCAACCGCCGCCGAGCTCGACGGCAACGGCGAGGACGAGCACGGTCCAGCCCGCAGCGGCCGTTGCCGGCCCGAACATGGCGAGTGCGAACGCAGCGATGGAAAGAGCCCAAGCAAAGGCCGCCCGACCGAGCCAGTGCTCGGTGTGCTCAGGCGCTCCGGGGGACGCTCCGGCTTCGACGGGGCTGGCGGTGTAACCGATGCCGGCCACCGCTTCGCACAGGCGATCAGTGCCGACGGAGGCGTCGTCGTAGGCGACGAATGCCTTGTTCGTGGCGAGATTGACCGCCGCGCTCACGACCCCCGGTTGGCTTGCCAAGGCGCCCTGGATGCGAGTAGCGCAGGCGCTGCAGTGCATCCCGCCCACGGCGAGCTCGACCGTGGCAGGACGGTGTTCGGTCTCGGCCGGGGGCGGCGACCCGGCCGCGGGGGAGGGTCCCGGTGGTGCCGTAATCATCAGGTTGCTGGTTCGCCCGCCGAGCCGGCGTCGGCTGAATCGACTCCCGCCGAGACATCGCCGACCGAGGCTCCGTATCCGGCCCCGGCGATCACGCCGCAGATCTCTTCGACATGAGTGGCGCCTGAATCGAAGACGATTGTGGCCCGGGCGCGCTCGAGATCGACCTTCACGCTCTCGACCCCGGGATGTACTCCGAGGGAACTCTCGATCAGGGCGGCACAGGAGGCGCAGTGCATCCCGGTCAACTCGAGGACCGCAGTGAGCAATGCCGGGCTCGAAGCAGCAGCTTCGAGGTCCGCGGGCGCAGCCCACTTCGCGTCGTGAGTGCCGGCTGCGGTCATACGCACCAGATTAGTTTCGCCTGGTCATGCGCCGGCCGGTCGGCGGCAACACCCGCGCAGAGCATGCCGCCGGCGGGTCGCGTCGACGCAGATCTGCCGACGCTTCGCACTAGGGTCCGGGCGTGCGCCGACCGTTGAAGACCGTGCTCGCGACGCTGTTGGCGGTGTCGTTCCTGGCAGCCGCCTGCGGGAGAGCGAGCACGTCGGCACCGACCACGACGGCCAAAGCCACCGCCACGACCGAGGCTCCTCAGCCGGCCGGGGCGAACCCCTCTGAGATCGCCAAGATGGTCTGTGCCGCCAAAGCTCAGGCGGAGATCCAGCGGGTGCTGGGCGTTACCGCCCACGTCTCGGTGCCGACGTGGCGGGACCACCGCTACACCTGTCGGTACGAGTACCCGAGCGGCGCCTTCGTCCTCTCCGTACAGGAGCTGTCGAGCTGGACCCAGACGACCAGCTATTACACGTCGCTCGGCACGTCGATGGGTGACACCGGCAAGCTCGGGAATCTCGGACAAGGAGCTTTCACGACTTCGGACGGCTCGGTGGTCGTCCGCAAGGACTGGAAGGTCCTGCTCGTCGACATCGCCCCGCTGTCCAAACAGTTCGGCAATCCGCCGACGAGTCGGGCCGACGTCGCCTACACCGTTGCCGCCCTCATCCTCGGATGCTGGGCGGGGGACTGACCGGGAGGACCTAAGCGGGCGGCGAGGCCGGCGTCATCGCCACGATGGCGAGGCACATCTCGTCGGCCGATCCGTCCCCCCAGGTGATGTACTGGGCCGGCAGGTTGCGCAGGTACGGGATCTCTTGGCGGAGCCTCGGGTTGTAGGTACAGGTCACCTGGATCCTGTCCTGCGGCGTGACGGCTACGGGCTTGGCCATGTTGTAGGCGCGCTGATAGTGGAAGTCGTAATGAGTGTCGTTCAGCAAGACCTCGGCCCCTGGAGTGCCCGGGTTGAGCACGACTTTCAGTGACACCCCGAGCAGGTGCATATGGGCGCCGATGCGAACGATGTTCCCGTAGCGGCCGACCGGATACGTACACGTCGTCGAGTCTCCGCCGGGCGGATCTGCAGGGTTGCGGCCACAGATCTGCTCGAGGATGTTGACGAAGGCGACCTCACTCTGGCCGAACTCCCGGCCCGTGAAAGCGAGCGACGCCGCCCGGTTGCAGAGCGTGCCATGCACACCAGCGGGGCAGGGAATGTCCGGTGGTGCGGCGTACTCGACGAGGCTGAGCGGCTTGAGCGGCGTGCTGCCCGGCACGGTCAGCAACGTCATCTTGCTCTGCACCGGCTTGTCGCCGAGGAGCAGGTTGTAGTGGATCTGCATGATCACGAGGCTGCCGGCCGGCAACGGCATGCCGGTGCCCTTCGGTTCGATGGTCCAGGGGGCACCAGGCCCCCAGGCGGCCAGCCACGGCGTGCTGGCGAACTGGAAGCTCGAGGTCCCGGGGATGGGAGCCTCGCCGAAACACGACCATCCCTTACCGCCCTTGTTCGCCCGCTCGGCCGCCCCAGCCAGACTGGGTGGCACGAGGAAGAGGATCGAGTGGTGCACCTCGACGCTCTCTGGGTAGAACTGGCTGGCGACGATGAACGAGTTCTTCTTGACCTCAGGGTTGAGGAGCGTGCAGTGGTAGTCGTCGTAGGAGCCCTTGGCGGCATGCGGGGTGTAGGGCCGCGAGCCTTGGAGGTTGATGGTGGTGGCTCGCCGACCGTCGTAGATCGGTGCCGAGGTCACCCGGGCGACGGTTCCCGGGGGTGTCGTGGCTCGCGTGGCGACCGACGCCGGAGCAGTCAGTCCGTAGGCCACACCTGCAGTCCCCACCGCAATCAACGTCCCGGTTGCCAGCAGGCGCGAAACCCTGGAAATCCCCATCGCCATACCCTACTGCCTCTCTTGGGCGTTTCCAGGTGGCACCTGCGCCTGCGGTGAACGAGCCAGGCGGACCACCTGCTTCCCTAGGCTGAGGTCATGGACGAGAGCCTGTACGACCGTGTCGGCGGTCAGGAGTTCTTCGATGCGCTCGTCGAACGTTTCTATGGTGGCGTCGAGGCCGATCCTGTTCTGCGCCCCCTCTACCCCGACGACCTCGGCCCGCCGCGTCGCCATCTGGCGCTCTTTCTCGGCCAGTACTTCGGCGGGCCGCCGATCTACAACGAGGAGCGCGGCCATCCGCGGCTGCGGATGCGGCATGCCCCCTTCGTCATCGGAGGCGCCGAGCACGACGCCTGGCTCGTTCACATGACCCAGGCGGTGAGCACGGCCGGGCTGGACGCGAACGACGAGGCGGAGGTGCTCGCGTACTTCACTTCGGCCGCAGCCATGTTGCGCAACGCCGAGCAGAGCGAGTCGGCGGGGACGACGAAGCACTCGCTCCTGCCACTCGTACCCCCCGGCTGAAATCGGCGGCAAGCCCGGTCGCCGCACCCTTCTCGGCGCAAGGTCGCCTGGTACTGTGCCCCAAAATGAGTGCCGGGTCCTCGAACGACGACGCACGCGTGACCGCCGACGAGGGCGCCGCGTCGGCTGACTCGGAATCACCGGACGGCTCGCAACTTCCCGAGGACCAGCAGCCGAGCGACGATCGCCCCGTCGAAGGGACCGCCGAAGCTTCGGCACCCGAACAACCGTCTCGCCGGCGATACGGGCCGGCCGCCTTCAGCGTCCTCGTCTACTGCGTCCTCGCGGCATTCGTCTACGGCGTGCACCCGCCGGCCACGAGCGCCACCTTGCCCCCGTGCGCCTGTGGCGACATCTCCTCACAGGTCTGGTTCCTCGCCTGGCCGGCCTACGCGCTCTCGCACGGGCTGAACCCCTTCTACACGAACTGGGCGGACTACCCGCACGGTGTCAACCTGATGAACAACACGGCGGATCCGTTGCTCGGGATTGTCTTTGCCCCGTTCACGCTGGCCTTTGGTGCCCTGTCGTCCTTCAGCCTGCTGATGAGGCTCGCCTTCGCCTTGTCGGGCATCTCGATGTACTTTGCCCTGCGGCGATGGACGACGTGGTGGCCGGCGGCGTTCCTCGGAGGGCTCCTCTACGAGTTCTCTCCCTTCATGGTGGGCCAGTCCCAGTCCCACTTGTTCCTGACGTTCGTTCCGCTGCCACCGCTCATGATGGCCCTGATCGACGAGATCGTCGTTCGCCGCCGTCACGTCGTCCGCAACGGCGCGCTCCTCGGTGTCGCTGCGGCTGCACAGTTGCTGATCTCGCCAGAGATCCTCGTGATCGGGCTCGTCGGCGCCGTCGGCGCCCTCGTCGTGATGGCCGTCCGCCATCCCGTCGCCGCTCGCGAACGGATCCGCGACCTCGTCGGCGGTGTCGTTGCGACGGGACTCAGCCTGGTCGTTGTCGCCGCGTATCCGATCTGGATCTACTTCCGGGGCCCCTACCACGTCTCCGGCCCACCGCATCCCGTCTCCGAGCTCGACCAGTACCACTCGTATCCGGGGTCGCTGATCTATCCAACGACCCTGCAACGCTTCAAGTTCGGAGGCTGGCTGGCGAAGGGCATGGCCCTGCTGCAGCGCAACGGCGTCGAGCACACGACGTACGTCGGCGTGACGATGCTGGCGCTGCTCGTCTTCCTCGTGATCCGCTGCCGACGCGTCGGCCTCGTTCAGGTGTTCGCCTTGCTCGCCGCCGGCGGGTGGGTGGTCACGCTCGGGCGCGGGAAAGGCAGCGTCAAGCTGCCCTTCGATCTCATCTTGAAGCTCCCGGTCATCAACGGCGCTCTCGACCTGCGCTACTCCTTCCTCATGTACCTCGGGATCTCCGTCGTGCTTGCCGTCGGGCTCGATCACCTCTACCGCGAGGGCATCTTCACCGGGCTCGGCGGGCTCGGCAGCAGACGCGCCCGGACCCACGCGACGGGCTCGACGGTCGCCGACCGCGCCAGGGCGAGCTCGCTGCGCCGATCGGGAGCCTGCCTCACCATCGCCGCCGTGGCCTTGCTGCCCTTGGTGCCGGCGCTGCCGTACGCCTCCACGGCGACGAGCGTCCCCCCGTTGTTCACCGCTTCCAACTCCCCGTTGCGCACGGGCAGTGTCGTGCTTTCCTACCCCCTGCCCATCGGCGACGGCGGCCCGAACGACCAAGCCCTGTTGTGGCAGTCAGCCGCCCGCATGCGCTTCAAGCTCATCGCCTTTCGTGGTGCGGTGGCTGGCCCGACGGGGAAGCCGATTCGTGGCGCCGCCCTCCTGCTCCCACCCTTCGAAGCCGAGCAAGTTCTGCTCTGGGGGTTGTACGGTGCCCCGAACCGACTTCCGGCGAACAACGCCGCCACCGCCAAGGCCATCCAGATCTTCCTGCACACCTATGACGTCGATGCCGTCACCATCGTCCCGTCGAGCACGCGGACGAAGATCGTGATCGCCTACTTCACCGCAGCGCTGCACGGGCCGCCCATCGAATTCGAGGGCTCCTACGTCTGGCCGGACGTGCAACAGGACCTGCAGCGCCTCGGTCTGGGTTCCGGCTGAGCCTGGCTGAGCCCGAGCGCTGCGCCGCAGACAGCCTGAGCCTCAGCGGCGACGGTGAACCGACACGGCGTACTGTCCGCCGGCGAAGACTTGGCGATCCCAACTGGCGTACCGGTCCACGAGCTCCATCCCGGTGATCGCACAGTGGCGGTCGTAGAGCTCGAGAGAGTAGCCGGCGTCGAGCTGGAAGCCGGCGATCAGCAGACCGCCGCGACGGACGTGCCGGGCAGCGCCGGCGACGAGAGAAGCTTCGGTCCCGGCCGGTGTGAACAAGGGCACGTTGCCGGCCATGACGACGACGTCGAAGGTTCCACCGACCTCCAGCTCGGCGATATCTGAGCGGACGAACTCGATCCGGACGGCAGGAAAGTCGCCAACGAGCTCCTCGGCGAGCCGGTGGGCGACTGCCAGCATCGAAGCGTCGCGGTCGACTCCGATCACATAGACGCCGGCACGAGCAAGCTCGAGTGCAACCCGTCCTGTTCCGCATCCAGCGTCGAGGACGCTCTCGGGCAGGTACGCCATGACGAAACGCGCCTCGCCGTGCAGGTCGGCCCCGGCATCGGCCATGGCGTCGAGCCGCTCCTGGTAGCGCTCTCCGTCGAATCCCTCAGGGTTGGACTCCACGCTGAGCGACCTTATTGGACGGCGAGGCGCTCGGGCCCGCCCGCTTCTGGCGGCAAGCAAGGGGCGATGACGGCGCTGCTCTGTGGGCGTGGCAAACTAGTGGGAGAGGGGATCGCAGGCCGGCGGGCTGATTGTGCTGTGACCCTCGGGAGCTTCCCGTGGTGGCCGAACTGTCTGCAGGCGTGGGGGTTTCGGTAACACGCGGTCGCAGGACGTGACCGCCAACAGGGAGGGTCGAAGATGGACCGGCGAGGCTCCTCGATGAGTTTGGCACGACGCGGCGCCTGCGCCGCAGTGGCGGCAGCAGGGATGCTCATGGCGACGTCGGCCGTGGCGAAGGCCTCACCGCTGCCGCCTCAGGGCGACAATCTCGGTCTCGGCGCGCCGGCGGGACTCCGGGCGGCCGTGCGAGCCGTGCTCGGTGACAAAGCCGCCGCCCACTACCTTCAGCAAGCCAAACTGACGGCGTCCGACGGAGCCGCCAACGACGACTTCGGGCAGTCCGTAGCCCTCGTGGGAACGCTCGCGGTGATCGGGTCGCCTGGCAACGAGTCCAAGGCCGGCGCCGTCTATGTGTTCGCCCAGTCGGGCACGATGTGGTCCGAACAAGCCGAGCTGACTGCCTCCGACGGCGCCACGGGCGACGAGTTCGGAACGTCGGTGTCAGCTTCTGGGACAGCGGTGCTGGTCGGAGCGCCGGGCAACTCCTCAGATGCGGGCGCCGCTTATGTGTTCGTGCGCTCCGGATCCACCTGGAGCCAGCAGGCCGAACTGACGCCGTCGGATGCGGCTGCCGATGACGGCTTCGGGACCTCGGTGTCCATCTCGGGATCGACGGCGCTGATCGGGGCGAGCGGGAGCACGTCCAACGCCGGCGCCGCCTACGTCTTTACCCGCTCCGGATCGAAATGGTCGCAGCAGGCCGAGCTGACGGCGTCGGACGCCGCCAGCGGAGATCACTTCGGGCAGTCGGTATCGGTGTCGGGCTCGACGGCCATCGTCGGTGCTCCCGGCGCGGCGACGAGCTCGGGAGCGGCCTACGTCTTTCAGGCATCCGGCGCATCGTGGAGTCAGCAGGCCGAGCTCACCGCGTCGGACGGCGCCAACTATGACCTGTTCGGGACCGCCGTCGCCGTCGCCGGGACGACGGCCGTCGTCGGCGCGATCGCCGGTGGCTCCTCTCACGGCGGTGCCGCGTATGTCTTCAGCCTCTCGGGAACGATCTGGTCGCAGTCCGCCATGATCGACAACCCCGACGACCCCTCGCCCGGGCGCGACTTCGGCATCGCCGTAGCCCTGTCCGGCACGACGCTGCTCATCGGGGCGCCCGGCGACAACTCCTACGTCGGGGAAGCTTTTGCGTTCGGCCGCTCCGGGTCAGTCTGGTCGGAGGAGGCGAAGATCGCCGCCTCCGACGGGGCGAGCAACGACCAGTTCGGCAACGCCATCGCCGCCTCCGGCAAGACCGTTCTCGTGGGCGCGTCGCTCAAAGCCGCCGCCACCGGCGCCGCCTACGTCTTCGACGTCCCCCTGCAACCCGCCGAGCTCACGGCGACCGGTGGTCAACAGGGCGACAGTTTTGGTACGTCGGTGGCCGTCTCCGGTTCGACCGCGGTCGTCGGAGCACCAGATGCCTTGTCAGGGTCCGGTGCTGCCTACGTATTCACTCGCAAGGGCAAGAAGTGGTCCGAGCAGGCGGTGCTCACCGCATCCGGCGCGGCCGGGGCGGCGTTCGGGAGCTCGGTAGCCATGACTGGCTCGCAGATCGTCGTCGGTGCACCCGATGAAGGCTCGACGGCAGGCGCCGCCTACGTGTTCACCGGTTCGGGGGCGACTTGGACCCAGCAGGCCGAGCTCACGGCTTCCAACCAGGCATCGGCTGACTATTTCGGGTACTCGGTGGCCATCTCCGGATCGACGGTTGCGGTCGGGGCGTTCGGGCAGGACGCCAGCACGGGCGCTGCCTACGTGTTCGACTTCGCCCATGGGAAGTGGTCACAGCAGGCCGACCTCGTTGCCGGTGACGCCGCCCCCAGCGCGGACTTCGGCTACAGCGTCGCAGTCTCCTCAAAGACGCTGCTGGTCGGCGCGTACGGGAGCAACTCCGGAACGGGCGCCGCGTACGTGTTCGCCCGGTCCGGGTCGGTCTGGTCACAGCAAGCCGAGCTGACCGCCTCTGACGGCACACCGGGCGGCGACTTCGGCAACTCGGTCGCCCTCGCCGGATCGACGGCCGTCGTCGGAGCCGACCTCGAGAGCTCGTCGGCCGGAACCGCCTACGTGTTCGTGCAGAACGGTGACGTTTGGTCCCAGCAGGCCGAGCTCGTGGCCGGTGACGCGGCTCCTGGCGACGAGTTCGGCGCCTCAGTAGCTCTGGCGGGCTCGAGCATCGTCGTGGGCGCCGACGGCACGTCGTCGTCAGCGGGCACCGCTTACGTCTTCAATCGCACGGGAACGGCGTGGCCGCAGGAGGCAGAGCTGAGCGCGTCCGATGGCGCCGCCTTCGACGGTTTTGGCACGGCGGTCGCTGAGTCCGGCACGACCCGGTTGATCGGGGCCCCCGGCCACAACTCCGGCACCGGAGCGGCCTACGTGTTCACCGTCGCCTGAGGCCCGATCGCCGCTGGCGCCGCTCCGACCGATCAACCCGAAGCAACCGTGATCGTCAGGGTCTTCGACACCCGCGTGAGCTCGGCGTCGGTCACCTGCACGACGAAGCTGTAGCTTCCGGCGGCAGTCGGAGTCCCGCTCCAAGTGCCGTTGGAAGCAAACGTCAGACCCGGAGGTCGTGAGCCGGACGTCCGCGACCAGACATAGGGGGTCACGCCGCCGCCGGCGGTGACCGTGGCGCTGTAGGCGTGTCCCACCGTCCCTGACGGCAGCGACGTCGTCGTGACGGCGAGGTTGTCCGCCTGCGGCACGTTGGCATCGCCGGAGAGGCGAGCGTCGTGGTGGAACTCCGGCCACGAGCCCGCCTCGCTCACGACCGAGCCGTTCGATCCGACGACTTCGAAGTGCTCCATGGCCGCGTGGGCGCCGCCGGCGGCGCTCTCGCCGGCGACCGTGATGCCGATCGTGCCGTCGGGGTCGTCGGTGACGAGCGGCGAGTTCTGGAGGGCGATCGTGTCCTCGAGCGTCGCCACGATGTCGCCGGTCTTCCCGTCGAGGATGTAGCAGCCCGTCGTCGACGGAACGATGACGTCTTGGTATCCGCCTCCGAGATCGGCGGTGACGACGCCTCCGATCACCTCGCCGTCGACCTTGGTCTTCCAATGCACGGACCCGTTCAGCGAGTCGAGCGCATAGACCCAGCCGCCCTCGGTCCCTTCCACGACCTGCAGCTGACCGTTGCCGAGCACGTCCGCCAGCGCCGGGCTGCTCGTAGTGGCGCCGTCGAGGGTCGCCTGCCAGACGCGGTGGCACGAGTTGTCGACGGCGATGACGTCATCGGTCGTGGTGACCCCGGAGCGCTCGGTGCTCGTGCCCACAACGATTCCCGGCTGGCCGTTGAGAATCTCCCCGACGGCGGGCGACGAGTCGATGCCCTGGTCGGTCTGGTACTCGCAGTAGAGACCGGCGTTGGGTTCGCCGCCGTTCGTGCCCGTCTCGTTGAGGATGCGGATCTGGCCCCCGTTCACGTACGTCTTGCCGTACGCCACACCGGCAGAGGTGTTGCCGCCCTCGATGATCTGGTTCTGACCGTTGCCCTCGACGTCGGCCACGGCCGCGGTGGAGAAGTTCGTGTCGGCCTGATACCACGGGAAACCCTTGAGTCGCGCCCCGCTGGCAGCATTGAACACGTAGGTGTTCTGACCGAGGGAGGGGCCGACGACGGCTGTCTGTGACTGCAGACTGCCGATGGTGAGGCCGGCCGCTACACCGGCATCCGGCGTGGGGTCGGTCGGCGGGTTGACGGCATACTCGAACCACTTGCGGGAGCCGTTGGAGTTGATGGCCTCATAGCCGCCGACGCCTTTGATGCCGGCCCAGCCGATGCCGAAGTACACGACGCCATCGAGGCTCGAGGGCGACGAGTCCACGCCGACCGGCCCGTCAGGCCCTCGCGTCGTCACGGTCCAGGCCGTGCTCGGCGCGCCCTCCGGGCCGGGCGTCAGGTAGATCGCATAGACGTGGCCTGATCGGTCACCGGCCACGACGGCCGGTCCGTTGGGGAGCTGGGCGATGACCGGCGAGGAGAGGGCAAAGACGTGGGTGTCGCTCGGGAACGACGCCGTCCACATCGTGTGGAAGCTCAAGTCTGGCGAGGCGGCCGGGTGGGCGGCGGCGGAGCCGGCGCCGGTGAGTGCTGCTCCGGTGGCAGCCCCCGCGATGAGGGCAGCGCATGCCGTGGTGCGGGCCAAATGCCGTCGGCGGGCTGGCGGCTGACGGATCGCAGCGATCGGTCGTGACACGTGAGCGCATCTCCCCTCACCGGCGATCCATACGCCGGCCGTGACACCCTATGGGAGAGACCCGTCCGACCCCGCGGCCCCGGGGGTTTCGGCGCGCTTAGCGGGCAGCGATGGCGATCGTGAACGTCGTCGTCGTCTCGGTCAGCCGGCCGTCGGTCACCTGAATCGGGAAGCGGTAGGTGCCGCTCGCGGTCGGTGTCCCGCTCCAAGTTCCGTTCGTCCCGAAGGAGAGGCCGGGCGGCCGGGTTCCGCCCGTGCGGGACCACACATAGGGGCTGACGCCACCGGAGGCCGCCACCGTGGCGTGGTAGGGAGTGCCGACCGTACCGGAGGGGAGCGACTTGGTCGTGATGGCGAGGTTGTCGGCCGTGGGCACGTTGGCGTTGCCCGACAGCTGGGCGTCGTGGTGGAACTCGGGCCACGCTCCGGCCTCGTTCACGCCCGAGCCGTTCGAGCCGGCGACTTCGAAATGCTCCATGACGGCGTGCGAGGCGCCACCGGCGCCGCTGTAGCCGGCGACGGTGATGCCGATCGTGCCGTTCGGGTCGTGGGTGACGAGGGGGGAGTTCTGCAGACCCACGGTGTCCTCGAGCGTCTTCACGATGGCGCCCGTGCGCCCGTCGAGGATGAAGGCGCCGGAGGTGGAAGGCACGATCACGTCCTGGTACCCCGTGCCGAGATCGACGGTGACGACGCCGCCGACGACTTCACCGGCGACCTTGGTCTTCCAGTACACCGAGCCGTTCGAGGCGTTGAGGGCATAGACGTAGCCGCCCTCAGTTCCCTCCACGGCTTGCAGTTGGCCGTTGCCGAGGACGTCGGCGAGCGCAGGGCTGGAGGTTGTCGCTCCGTCGAGGGTGGTTTCCCACATCTTGTGGCATGCGTTGTCGATGGCGATGAGGTCGTCCGTCGTGGCAAGGTCCGGGCGCTCGGTGCTCGTGCCCACCACGATGCCGGGCTTGCCGCTGAAGATGTTGCCGACGGCCGGCGACGAGTCGATTCCCTGGTCGGTCTGGTATTCGCAGTCCAGTCCGGAGTTGGGTTTCCCGCCCGTGTTGCCCGTTTCTCGCAGGATGCGGATCTGGCCGCCGTCGACGTAGGTAGTTCCGTAGCCGACCCCGGCGGAGGTATTGCCTCCCTCGATGATCTGGTTCTGGCCGTTGCCCTCGACGTCGGCAATGGCCGCCGTCGAGAAGTTCGTGTCGGCCTGATACCACGGGAAACCGACCAGCCGCGCCCCACTCGCCGCGTTGAACACGTAGGTGTTCTGTCCGAGAGAGGGGCCGATGACGGCGGCTTGCGCCTGCAGGATGCCGATCGTGAGGCCGGCGCCGACGCCCGCGTCCGGCGTGGGGTCCGTCGGCGGGTTGACAGCGAGCTGGAACCACTTGCGCGACCCGTTCGAGTTGACGGCTTCGTACCCGCCTACGCCGCGGGTGCCGACCCAGCCGATACCGAAGTAGACGACGCCGTTCTCGGTCGAGGGGGACGAGTCGACGCCTTCGGGTCCGTTCGGGCCCCGCGTCGTCACGGTCCAGGCCGTGATCGGACCGCCTTTCGAGCCCGGCGCCAGGTAGACGGCGTACACGTGGCCGGATCGGTCACCTGCCACGACGCCAGGGCCGTTCGGCAACTCGGCCATGACCGGCGAGGAGTAGGCAAAGGGGAGGTGATCGCCCGTGTACGACTCGGTCCAGATGAGCTGGGTGTCGAGGTTGGCCGAGGCCGGATGCGCAGCAACGGCGACGCCGCTGTCGAGGGCGAGAATTCCGGCACCTGCGGTTGCCACGAGTGCTGCCGAGGCGAACGTCCGACCGAGCTGTCGTCCTCGCCTCGTCCGAACCTGCTTGGGCAGTGCCGGGTCGAAACGGTGAGGCAGGGACGCGTGAGTCACCACCAATTCATCGGCCGAGCAGGGAAAATCTTGAGCTGACCTGCCCTGACGAGGCTCGCGGGAGGTTCAGCGTGACGTCGGGCCTCAGCCCTCGGCGCCGGCTCCGGCTCCGTGCGGTCGGGGGCGACTTCGTGCCGCGTGCTTCAACGGCCGGACGGAAGCGAGCGCAGTCCTGCCGTTCGCCTGCGACCCAGCGGCGGCGGCGGCATCGAGCCCGGAGACCCAGTCAACGGCGGCACGCGTGGACGATCCGAGGGAATCTCCGCCGGTGATCGGAACGTCGTGATCACCCCGTAGCTCGAACACTCTCGCTCCAAGCGCCGAGGCGAGGCTGCGCTGCTTGCGCCGGGCGACGAGGCGGTCGGCGGTCGTGAGCACGACCGCGGTCGGCACCCTCACGCTCTTGGCCCACGGGCGGGCGTCGTAGCTGCTGAGGGCCCTGCCGGCTTCGACGATGGCGCCGATGTCGCCTCGGCGGAACTCGGCCGCCAGCCACGACCGGTACGGGTCGAGCGACGGCTGCTCGTCGACGGCGGCCCGTAGTACCCGCTGGACAACCCCGTCGCCGGAACCGTGCCGTAGCCCGGCCTCGAGCAGGTTCAGGCTCCGCCACAGAGCGCGCTCGCGAAGGCCCTCCTGGAACTCGAGGGACGTGGCCTCGAGAACGAGCGCGGCACACGCTTCAGGATGCCGGTGCGCCAGCAGCAAGGCGATCGGCCCTCCCATTGAGTACCCGACGACGACGGCACGGCCGATGCCGAGAGTGGCGAGCAGCGCGGCAGCATCGTCGGCGCAGTCCTCCAAGCTGAACGGGGTCACCGTGCGCAGCCCTCGCCCGTGGCCGCGGTGGTCGAGGGCGATGACGCGGTAGGCATCGCTGAGGGCGGGGTAGACCTGAAAGAAGTTGATGTCTGCGGTCACTCCCCAACCGTGCAGGAGCAGCACGGCCGGGTCGTCCCCGCCGACGTCCCGGACGAAGAGCTCGCCGACGCCTTCCACGGGCACGATCCGCCCCGGGGGCAGAGGTGGCGGCGTTGGCGTGCCGGCATCGACGTCGAGCGGCCGGGCGAACCCGCGCAGGCGACGCAGCTCGGCTCGTACTGCCGGGTTGAGAGCGGCCGCCCCGACGGCGATGCTCGCACCGAGACCGCCGACTGCGGCGGCTCGCCGTCTCGCTGAGCTCATCTCGCGCCGAATCTCTCAGAAACCCGGGAAGATCGCGCGCACGTCGTCGATCCCGAGCGACTCCCCTTCGAGTTCGACGCCGCCGGCGTGCTCGGCGTCGAGGCGGCCGTACACGAGTCGCACGAGCGCCTCAGCCGGCAAACGGAGGGTGCCGGCGGTCGGCTCATCCGAAGCAGGTTCGAGACGAACGCCATCGGCGACGAGCACGAACCGGCGTTCCGGCTCGCTCGTGAGCACCTCGATGCGATCCGGCTCTTCGGTCGGCTTGCCTGCGCGCCCCACGACATCGCCGAGGCCATCGACGAGCAGTGCGGCCGCGTCGGCCTGCACGGTGGCCTCCGGGTCGAGGGCGACGGCGACGTCCCAGGTGTGCACGGCGTGTTCAGCGAGCCGCATGCGCAGGACGCCAACGGCGTCGAGCTCCCGACCAAAGGCGGCAAGCTTGAAGGAGGCGAGCTCGTCTGCCTCCAGCGCCTCGACTCGCCGCAGGAGCGCATCATCGGCCGCAAGACTGTCGGTCACTTGGGCGTCGGGTGTGCGGGCGTTCCAGGCCTCCCAGATCGGCCCGAAGTCGCCGACACCGGGCGCGTCGCCTCCGGTGAGCCCCGCCGTGACGAACAGCTCGAAGATTTCCGCCTGACTCCCGAGGTGGGAGAACACCTGAGCGATGGTCCAGTCGCTGCAGTACGAGGACCTGGTGGATCCATCCGAGCCGAGCCCCGCCGCCAGCTGAGCGAGGTGCTCGTGGGAGTGGCGGAGTGCGGTCAACCACTGGGTTTCGTCTGTTGGCATGGTCATCCTCTCTGACGGACCGGGTCGGACACCGGACCTGCTTGCGTACCGTTCGCCGCTCTCGACGGTAACGGTGCGCCGGCCCGCCACGTGCTCCGCCAAACCGTCCGTCTCGGTCCCTTTCGGCGGCTACCCGCCGGTCCCCCCGTGCGCCGCCAAACCGTCCGTATGGGGCGCTTTGGCGGCGCGGGACCTGCGGGCCTACCACCTGCTCCAGCCAGGCGCCCCGGACTGTCCGGGGCCCTCCAGACGTCGCTGCCGGAAACTGCTCAGGACAAGGCGAAGGTCCGGAACGTCGTGTGGAGTGCGAGGGCAATGTGGTAGCTGACCGAAGCGACGGTGAAGCGGCGTTGGCCGCCGACGGTCCGCACCCGTTGCAGCACGATCTTCACGTCATGTTGCTGGAACCTCTGCTGGTTCTGACAACTCCGAGACTGACCCGCCCTCACGCACCAGTCGGTGGTGTAGATCAATCCGACGGCGACCGCGCGGCCGGTGTTCCATTGTGCCCAGACGAGGTCGCCGACCCAGGTGTTGCCCGTTTGGCAGTCGAGCATGATCACGTTCGGCAGGCGCTCAGCCGCGTGCAGCCCGCACTCGGGCACGAGCGGGCTGCTCGGCGCAGCCTCGATGGCTGCGGTCGCCCGCGAGGGGTCCGGTAGCACAGAGAAACCAGGCAAGTCCGATTCGCTCAGACCGCCGCTATAGATCGATCCCGGCGGTGGCTCGACGACCCAGTTCATGATCAGCTCACGCGGGTAGATGGGCGGACCGAGAACCGCCCGCCAGGACATCGCGTAGGCGTGCCTGCCGGCCCCCGCCTGCCGGTGCGTGACGAAGATCGGCGAACCCTGGCCGTCATACCCACAACCGCCGCCCCCGTCGTAGCCGTCCACAGCTACGAGCAGGCAGTCGAGCATTGCACCGGCAGGGATGTCCAGCGTGATGACGATCGATACACGATCGCCGGCGAACACCGGAAAGTTGTCGAAGTCGGACAGCCGCCCATCGATCCTCACCGTGTACGGAACCGGGAGAGGACGAGGTGGCGGCCCAGGGTGGAAGCCGCCATCCACGAGATCACCGCCGAGCATGATGGCGCCACCGCCGATGACGGCCCCGATGCACACGATGACCCCCAGGGCTCCGAGCACGGTGGCGAACCGGTGTCGGATCCTGGGTCTCAGGGCAGGCCGGAGACGTCCCACAGCCAGTCTCCAAAGTCGCGAAGACGGCCAGGCTGAGGCGACACTTCGGCTCCGGTCGCCCATGCCAGCAAGTCCGTGACTCTCGACAGATGGTGGTCGTCGACCGGGATGCCGTGGCTCTCGATCGAGACGTGGTGGTCGTCGACGACTCCGATGGCGAGGGAATGATGGTCGAAGCTGAGCCGCTCAAAACGTCGTGGCGCCCCATCGATGCGGACATCACAGCTCCGCCACTCCGCCTGCGAGGCCGACGTCGGCGATAACGAGGGCGATGCCTCCAACCGAGTGTTCTCGGCGCCGGCGCCCCCGTGGACGCCCTCTCGGTGATCGAGCGCCCAACTGGTGGAGAAGAAGTTCTTCAGAAGGCGCGTGCGGTCCATGCCTTCGGCCGTTTGGCGGTGACTCGTCACCATGAGGACGCCCCCGTCGTCCCCGACGTGATGAGCCGTGATCTCGTCCACGACGACGGGACCGTCCTGAAGGCGTGCGTGGAAGAGTCCCTTGCGGAACGTGGCGTGGCAGTAGCCGATCTTGACGTCCCGGCTGCCGTGCCAGCCGTCGCCGACTCCGTAGAGCGGCAGATCCGAAGTCATCGTGAGCCGGCGCGTCTGGGACGCCTCACGCCGGCGCTCATGTTGGTCGGCCATCCGGATCCACCACCAGCGCGGTTGTTGCACGACCAGCCTCAACCGTCCTCCTCCGGGCCGGGTTGTCGGACCCGTGCCAAATGCCGGCGAAACGGTTCCGTTCGTGTCGCCTCCGCCGAGGATACGCCCGCCGGCCGGGTGGGGCGACCCCGAAACGACGCTCCGTTGCGCGTCGCACGACGGGTTCCCGCCGGAGGTTCTTCGTGCGGTTGAGCGAGTTCCACCTGCAAATCGGCGAGTAAAGTCCGGGTGACAGGACCTTGAGGGACAAAAGAGGATCGGTGGAACGAAGGCTCCGAAGTCAGGCGCGGTTGTCAGGCGCTCAGTCGCCTTCCAAGCGCAGGTCGCGTCGTACGACTGAGGACGCGGAACGTCCTGCCGGCTTCCCGGTCTCGATCCTCTCAGAGCGGACGGGCACGCTCGTGCCCACCATCCACCACTATCGCCACCTGGGCCTGCTGCCGGAGGCGACCGCGCTCGCCTCGAACCGGTTCCTCTACGACGAGCGTCATGTGGAGGCGCTCATCATGATCCGCCTGCTGCGCGACCGCCGCAGCATGTCGCTCGAGGCCATCCGAGCAGTGCTGCCGGAGCTGCTCGCCATCATCCCCGAGGGCCGGTCCGCCCTCGAGTTCTGGGATGAGCTCGTGGTTCCTTACCTGGCGCGCTCGAGCCCGGACGTCGTACAGCGGCGGCTCGTGGAAGCTGCTCGGGTCGCTTTCTCCGAGCGAGGGTTTGCCCAGGTCAACATCGCCGACATCTGCCAGTCGGCCGGCATCGCGAAGGGTTCGTTCTACCGTTACTTCGACTCGAAGGAAGAGGTCTTCCTGGCAGCCGCCCACTCCATGGTCGAGGCGGTGGGCGAGCAACTCGACGAGTCGACGGCACCGCTCAGCGAGCGGCAGGCAACCGAGAGGCTGCAGTTGCTGCTCGTGCCCATGGCACCGCTCCTGCTCGAAGTCGCCATCGGCGAACTTCGCCACCAGGCCAACCTCGCCGGCGTCGTCGCCGCTATCGCCGCAGGTCTCGCCGGCCACGTCGTGCCTCGGCTCTCCATCCGCGGCAAGCCGGCAGGACCGGCGGCCCGCCGCGTGGTTGACGCCGCCCTCGCCGGCCTCTTGAAGCCGGCGCTCGGCACGGCGGTGCTCCCGCCAGCCTGAGCTGAAGCCGGCGCTCGGCACGGCGGTGCTGGCGCCGGCGTGAGCTGAAGCCGGCGCCTCCGGACCGGAGGACCGAGCCGCGCTCGTGGAGCGGCGGCTGTCGACGGTCGGAGCATGGCAACTGCCAGCCACTTGTTGCTTTCCCCTTGACGCGCGTGCGACGTCAGGTATAACAAAGATGGCTGAGTAGTCATTCTCGCTATACGAGAGGATCGAACGTGGTCCCGATCGAGTCCGCCCTTCCCGTGAGCGGGAGCTACGAAGGCACCGACGAGGTGCTGGCGCGGGCGGGCGGCGAGAACTTTCCCGTGGCCTCACGCTTGCTACCTGCCGATGTGCGCACGCGTCTGCTGGCGGTCTACGGCTTTGCTCGGCTCGTCGACGATGTCGGTGATGAAGCCGAGGGTGATCGCCTGGCACTGCTGGACTGGCTCCAGGCTGACCTCGAGCGAGCGGCGGCCGGCGGCGCTCAACACGCGGTGCTGCAGCGGCTCGCCCCGATGCTGGCCTCGGGTGAGATCAGTCTCGAACCGCTGCGGTCTCTCATCGAAGCCAACCGGATGGATCAGGTCGTTCACCGGTACGCCACCTTCGACGATCTCGTCGCCTACTGCATGTTGTCGGCGGCGCCGGTTGGTCGTCTCGTACTCGAAGTGTTCGGGACACCCTGTCCCGAGGTGAGCGGACTGTCCGACGACGTCTGCATCGGGCTGCAGATCGTCGAACACCTGCAGGACGTCGGCGAAGACGCCCGACGCGGGCGGGTGTACCTGCCGGTCGCGGATCTGGAGTGCTTCGGATGTGCCGAGGAGGATCTGCTCGGGTCCACCGCCAGCGCCCCCCTGCGACACGTCGTCGCCATGGAGGCGGACCGGGCGGACTCGCTCCTGGGATCTGTCGTCCCCCTCGGGCACGAGCTGCCGTGGCGACCGCGCGTTGCCGTCTGCGGGTTCGCCGGCGGCGGGCGGGCCGCCATCGATGCCATCCGGCGTGCCGATCACGACGTCTTGTCCGCGCACTGCCGTCCCGCCCGCTCGCGCCGGGTCGTGAGGGCGTTGTCGTACCTGATCTCGGCCTCAGGGCCGGAGCGCCGATGAGGGTCGAGGAGGCCTACGAGCTGTGCGAGTCGATCACTCGGACAGAGGCCAAGAACTTCGCCTACGGCATCCGGCTCCTGAAGAAGCCGGAGCGCCGAGCGCTGTCGGCCGTCTATGCCCTCGCGAGACGCATCGACGACATCGGGGACGGAGAGCTGTCCCCGGACGCCAAGCTGGCGGGCTTGCAGCGGGCGCGCAAGGACATCGACTCGATCGAGGAGCACGTCGAGGACGCCGTTCTCGTCGCTGTTGCCGACGCCCGCGATCGCTATGGCCTCCCGATGGGCGCCTTTGCCGAGATCATCGACGGCTGCGAGATGGACGTCATCGGCACGTCCTACGCGACCATCGACGATCTTGTCGGCTACTGCCGCCGGGTCGCCGGCTCGGTCGGCCGCCTGTCGCTCGCCGTGTTCGGCTCGAACGACCCCGAGCGGGCGGTGGCGTTGGCCGATTCCCTCGGAGTGGCCCTGCAGCTCACCAACATCCTCCGGGATGTTCTCGAGGACAAGGCACTTGGCCGCGTCTACCTGCCCAGCCGCGATGCGCAGACCGTCGGCTGCCCCGCCGACCTGTCCGGGCCTCCCTCGCCGGTGGCCGATCTGGTTGCCTTCGAGTGCGTGCGGGCACGGGCCTGGTTCGACGAGGGCCTGCAACTGCTGGATCTGCTCGATGGCCGCAGCCGCGCTTGTGTCTCGGCTATGGCTGGGATCTACTTTCGCCTGCTCGAGCGCATCTCGGCGGACCCCATCGCCGTGACACGCGGCCGCCTCAGCCTGTCGGGCTGGGAGAAAGTCGGGATCGCCGCTCGCAGCCTGGCAGGGCGGCGAGCGTGACACGGCCACGCGTCGGCGTCATCGGCGGCGGTCTCGCCGGTATCGCCGCGGCGTTGGAGGCGGCGGACCGGGGAGCCGATGTGCTCCTCGTCGAGCGCCGACCGAGCCTCGGAGGCCTCACGTCTTCGATCCGACGGCACGGGCTGTCCTTCGACAACGGGCAGCACGTCTTCCTACGATGCTGCAGCTCGTACCGGGACTTCCTCGAGCGGATCGGTGCTTCGTCACAGGTCACGATCCAGCGTCGGCTCGACGTTCCCGTGCTGGCGCCGGACGGGAGGAGGGCATCGATCCGGCGGTCCCGCCTCCCCGCTCCGCTGCATCTCGGCGGGGCGCTCCTTCGCTACCGCCACTTGTCGGTCCATGAGCGGATGCTCTTGGCAGGCGTCGCCGTGGCGCTGCTGCGCCTCGACCCGGGCGACGCCCGCCTCGACGAGCTCATGTTCGGGGACTGGCTGCGGGCTCACGGGCAGAGCGATCGCGCCGTCGACCGCCTCTGGAACCTCATCGCCTTGCCGACACTCAACGTTGCGGCCGCGGAGGCGTCCCTGCAGCTGGCCGTGACGGTCTTTCGCGTCGGCCTGCTCGACCGGGCCGACGCCGGGGACATCGGCTGGTCGAACGTTCCGCTCGCCGAACTGCACGGCGAACATGGCATCCGGGCCCTCGAGGCGGCCGGCGTCGAGACGCTGTTCGGGTCGCCGGTCACCGCGCTCGAGTCGTCGGCGAGGGCCGGTTTCTTCATCGCCACGGCCGGCTGGCGGCGCGAAGTCGATGCTGTCGTCGTCGCCGTTCCCCCTCGAACGGCCGTGGCGCTCGGGGTGCTGCCGCCGGCCGTCGCGACCGGCCTCGGATCGTCGCCAATCGTCAATGTCCACCTCGTGTTGGATCGCCGCGTCACCGACCTGCCTCTGGCCGCCTGTATCGACTCACCCATCCAGTTCGTCTTCGATCGCACGGTGTCGAGCGGCGCGACCAAAGGTCAGTGCCTGGCCATCTCGTTGTCCGCCGCCGATTCCTACCTCGATCAGGGGACGCCCGAGCTCGTCGAGAGCTTCATGAGCGCTCTGGCCGACCTCTTCCCGGCTGCCCGTGACGCCCGCCTCCTTCATGCCGTTGTCACCCGCGAGCGAGCGGCGACGTTCCGGGCGCGGCCGGGAAGCGGAGCGTTGCGGCCGAGCGCGGCAACCAGCACACCTGGGCTCTACCTCGCCGGGGCGTTCTGCGACACGGGCTGGCCGGCGACGATGGAGGGGGCGGTTCGCAGCGGCCGTCACGCCGCTGCCGAGGCGATGGGCTTCCTCGCTGGCCACACCTCGATGCGGGACCGGCAACTCGAGGAGGTCGTCCGATGACGCCGAGCCTGATTCTGGCGGATGCTCCGAGCGCCGTCGCGACGCTGCAGCGAGCCAGCAAGCTGGTGGCGCCGGTGTTGGACGGCGTCGTGGATCGCCTCAGCCCGGAGCTTCGGGCGGCCGTCCGCCATCACCTCGGTGGGGGAGGCAAGTTCGTCCGCGCCGGGCTCGTGCTCCTGTCGGCCGCAGCGGCTGGCGCCAGCGAAGACAGCGTCGTCTTCGGAGCCGCCGCCATCGAGCTCGTGCACAACTTCTCCTTGCTGCACGACGACATCATCGACGGCGACACGGAGCGCCGTCATCGCCCCACGGTCTGGGCCAAGTTCGGCGTGGGCCAAGCCCTCATCGCCGGCGACGCCCTCATGGTTCTGGCACTGCAACTGCTCCTGGACGAGCCGACGCCGGCGCGCACGAGTGCTGCCGCCAGGCTCGCGTCGGCGACGCAGGCCATGATCGCCGGCCAGGCAGAAGACATGGCACTGGAGCATCGGAGCTCGCTCTCGGTCGAGGCATGCCTCGAGATGGAGGCGGGCAAGACCGGCGCACTCCTGTCCTGTGCCGCCGCTCTCGGAGCGATCCTCAGCGGGGCGCCCGGGCAGATCGTCGAGGCTCTCTCCGAGTACGGCCGGCATCTCGGTATCGCCTTTCAAGCAATCGACGATCTGCTCGGCGTGTGGGGTGAACCCGCCGTCACCGGCAAGCCGGTGGGCAGCGACCTGTGTCGGCACAAGAAGTCGTTGCCGGTCGCCATCGCCCTGTCCAGCCCGCAGGTATCCGAGCGGCTCCGCAGCCTGTTGACCGGCGAGCTGGCAGGCAGGGACGTCGAGACCGCCGCGCGGATGCTCGAGGACTTCGGGGTGCGCGAGGCGACGATGGCCATCGGCGAGGCCCACCTGCAAGCCGCTCTCGCCGCCCTCGACCGGACCGTCCTTCCGGCCGGTCCGCGGGCCGAGCTTGCTGCTGTCGCCAGATACGTGACGGCCCGAGACCGATGAGCGCGTCCACCCGAGCTGTACGGCTCGGATTGAGCTCGCCGCGCGACACGTCGCCGGATCCGGGATCCGCCTCACCACCGTCGCCCCACTCGACGCCGTCACGACGCTCGGTCGGCACCGAGACCCCGACGCCGCCGGCGGACATCGCCGCCTGCGTCACCAAGGGAGCGGCGGCCTTGCGTGCCACCCAGCACGGCGACGGCTACTGGAAGGGCGAGCTCGAAACCAACGTCACCATGGACGCCGAAGATCTCCTCCTGCGCGAGTTGCTCGGCATCCGCCGAGAGCCCGAGACGGCCGCCTGCGTTGCGTGGATCCGCTCGCAGCAACGCCAAGACGGCACCTGGGCGAACTTCTACGGTGGACCTGCCGATCTGTCGACGACGGTGGAGGCCTACGTCGCTCTTCGTCTCGGCGGTGAACCGGCAGAGTCCAGCCACATGCGGGCGGCGGCGCGATACATCGTGGGCGCTGGCGGCATCGAGCGCACTCGCGTCTTCACGCGCATCTGGCTGGCTCTGTTCGGTCTCTGGCCCTGGGAGGCACTCCCGGTGCTCCCTCCCGAGATCATGTTCCTGCCGGCACGCGTGCCTCTCAACATCTACGACTTTGCCTGCTGGGCTCGCCAGACCATCGTCGCCCTCTCGGTCGTGAGCGCGCATCGCCCCGTGCACGAGCTCGGCTTCGGCGTCGACGAGCTTCGCTCCGGCGCCTCCCCACCGCCTCGCTCTTCACTCACGACCTGGGCAGGCAGGTTCCAGCTGCTCGACCGGCTGCTCCACCGCTACGAGCGCCGGCCCATCGGCTTTGTCCGCCGAGCTGCGCTTGCCCGGGCCGAGCGCTGGATTCTCGAGCGACAAGAGGCGGACGGGTCGTGGGGCGGGATCCAGCCGCCTTGGGTGTACTCGCTCATCGCTCTCTGGCTGCAAGGGTTCGCCCTCGATCATCCGAGCATGGCGGCCGGGATCGCCGGGCTCGACGGGTTCACGATCACCGACGAGCGGGGCCGGCGCCTGGAGGCTTGCCAGTCTCCGGTGTGGGATACCGCCCTTGCCGTCATCGCCCTCTCCGACGCCGGTGCCAGCCCGGAAGATCCCGCTGTGACGGCGGCGACCCGCTGGCTCTTGGGCGAGGAGATCCGAGTGCCCGGCGACTGGCGCGTCCGCCGCCCCGACCTCGAGCCGGGCGGTTGGGCATTCGAGTTCGCCAACGACCACTACCCCGACATCGATGACACGGCCGAGGTCGTGCTGGCACTGCGGCGGGCTGCGGTGTCGTCCACCGAAGCCGTCGAGCGAGCCGTCGACTGGGTCGAGGGGATGCAGTGCCGCGACGGTGGTTGGGGCGCCTTCGACGTCGACAACACCCAGGATCTCTGCCGCCGGTTGCCCTTCTGCGATTTCGGCGAGCTGATCGATCCGCCGAGCGCAGACGTGACCGCCCACGTCGTCGAGATGCTCGCACAGGCCGGTGGTGAACGGTCGGCGATCGAGTCCGGCGTCGCCTGGCTCCTCGGCGCCCAGGAGCCCGATGGCTCCTGGTTCGGGCGGTGGGGCGCCAATTTTGTCTACGGCACCGGCGCCGTCGTGCCGGCGTTGCTGGCGGCGGGCGTCCCGGCCGGCCACGAGGCGGTGCGCGGAGCCGTCGCCTGGCTGGAGCGCCATCAGAACGACGACGGCGGTTGGGGTGAGGATCTGCGCTCCTACGACGATCCGACCCAAGCCGGCCGCGGCCCATCGACGGCTTCGCAGACCGCCTGGGCGTTGCTGGCGCTCCTCGCCGCAGCGCCACGGTCGCCGGCGATCGACTCCGGCGTCGGCTACCTCGTGTGCAGCCAGCGCCACGATGGCACCTGGGACGAGCCGTACTACACGGGCACCGGGTTTCCCGGCTACTTCTACATCAACTACCACCTCTACCGGCAGGTCTTCCCGCTCATGGCAATGGGACGGTTCGTGAAGGGAGCGGGCCACGGCTGAGCTCACGGTCTTGGCGGTAGATGCGCCGGCGCGAGCGGGAGATGAGGCGCCGGCTTCCTATGGCGTGGTTCGCCCGGGCGGAGCCCTGCGCGACCGCATCGGCAAAGGGGCGCCGGTGGCCCTCCTCGGGGCAGCCCTGTCTCGCGTGGGCGGCGGCCAGCACCTCCACCTCGTCGTTGCCAGCGAGCTGCGCGACGGCAGTGGCGGCGTGCGGGTGCTGCCGACGGCGCCGCTCGTCGCCGGCGAGCTCGGACGCGCCGGCCTCTCGGCCCGCGTCACGCCGTTCGGGAGCGGGCCGAGCCGGCTGCGGGCCGAAGAGCGGGCGGCGCTGGCGGCGGCCGGCGCCTTGATCGTCGAGTCACCGCTCTCGGCATTGGCCGACTGCTTCCCGGGCAGCCCGCTCGCTGTGGTGCACGCCGTCACGGGCGGAACGGCGCGATCCGCGCCGGCGATCGACTCCCTCCTCGCTGCCCGCGGCCCGCTCGAACGGTGGGCGCGTGCGTGCGGTTCCCACGACGTCGTGCTTGCCTCGCCGCGCTCGTTCTGTGCCGGAGTCGAACGGGCGATCGAGACGGTCCGGCGGGCACTCGACACCTTCGGCGCTCCGGTCTACGTCCGGCGCCAGATCGTCCACAACATCCATGTGGTCCGCCAGCTGGAAGCGGTCGGCGCCGTCTTCGTGGAAGAGATCGACGAGGTTCCGCCGAAGGCCACCGTGGTGCTCGCCGCCCACGGCGTCTCGCCGGCGGTCCGTGCCGAAGCCGACGCTCGAGGCGATCTTCGGGTCATCGACGCGACCTGCCCCCTCGTGGCCAAAGTGCATGTCGAGGCGCGTCGCTATGCCGCCCAGGGGCACCAGCTCGTCCTCATCGGCCACGCCGGCCACGAGGAGGTCGAAGGCACGCTCGGCGAGGCTCCGGACCGGTTCCACCTCGTGGAGCACGCCGGCGACGTCGAGATGCTCGAGCTCGACGATCGGCAGCCCGTCGCCTTCCTCACCCAGACGACCCTTGCCACCGACGAGACGCGAGCCACCATCGCGGCGCTGCGCCGGCGCTTCCCTGCGATCGTCGGGCCGCCGGCAGACGACATCTGCTACGCCACGCAGAACCGCCAGGATGCCGTCCGCGCCATCGCCCGCCGGTGCGACGTGCTCCTCGTTGTGGGTTCGGCCAACTCGTCCAATACGGCCCGCCTGGCCGAGGTCGCTCGCCGGGAGGGCTGCCGGTCCGAGCTCATCGAGGACGTATCCGAGCTGCAGCTCGCCTGGCTCGAGGGGGCGTCCGTGATCGGCTTGACGGCGGGAGCGTCCGTCCCCGAAACCCTCGTGACCGAGGTGATCGACACACTTCGGCTCCTCGGTCCCGTATCGCTGAGCGAGGCGACGACGACGACCGAAACCGTCCGTTTCGCCCTGCCGGTGCAGGTGCGCTGATGGCCGTTCCCGTTCGCCAGAACCTGCGCATCGGGGCTCACCTGCTCCGCCAGCGCCTCAAGGGCTCGAAGTACTACCCGTTCATCGTCGAGATCGAGCCCCTCTTCGCTTGCAACCTCTCGTGTCCCGGCTGCGGCAAGATCCAGCACCCGACGGAGGTCCTGCGCCAGCGGCTCTCGGTCGCCGACGTCCTCGGTGCCGTCGCCGAGAGCGGCACGCCGATGGTGTCCATCGCCGGCGGCGAGCCGTTGCTGCACCCGGACATCGGCCAGATCGTGGAAGAGCTCGTGCGGCGAAAGATCTACGTCTACCTCTGCACGAACGCCGTGCTCATGGAGCGGCGCCTCGACCGGTTCCAGCCGTCTCGATACTTCTCTTGGGTTGTGCACATCGACGGCCTTCGCGAGCGCCACGACACCGCGGTAGCTCGCGAGGGCGTCTTCGACCAGGCCGTCGCCGCCATCCGGGCAGCCAAGGGGCGCGGCTTTCGCGTGACGACGAACTCGACGTTCTTCAACAACGACTCGCCGAAGACCGTCCGCGACGTTCTCGACTTTCTCAACGACGACCTCCAAGTTGACGCCATGATGATCTCGCCGGCCTACGCCTATACGAAGGCGCCGGATCAGGAGCACTTCCTCGGTACCGAACAGACGCGGCAGCTCTTTCGTGACGCCTTCTCCGGAGATCGGCGGAAGCGGTGGCGCCTCAACCACTCGCCCTTGTTCCTCGACTTCCTGGAAGGCAAGGCGGAGTTCGCCTGCACCGCCTGGGGGGTGCCGAGCTACTCGGTCTTCGGATGGCAGCGTCCCTGCTACTTGATGGCCGACGGCTATGCCAAGACCTACCGCGAGCTCGTCGAGACGACGGATTGGTCGGCGTACGGTCGCGGCCGCGACCCCCGCTGTGCCAATTGCATGGCGCATTGTGGCTACGAGCCGACCGCCGTCATCGCCACGATGGGATCGCTCCGCCAGTCCCTTCGCGCAGTCGTGAACACTCACTGATCGCCGTGAGCATCGTCGAAGCTCCGCGGGGTTCCGGCCTCCGGCTGCCGTGCAGCCCGGAGCGCCTGCGCGAGATGAGCAGGCGGGAGCTCGACGAGTTGGCGCAGGAGATGCGGAGGTTTCTCGTCACGAGTCTCGCCTCGACCGGCGGCCATCTCGGATCCAACTTGGGCATCGTGGAGCTCACCTTGGCGCTGCACCGGGTCTTCGAGTCGCCAGACGACGCCATCGTCTGGGACACCGGCCATCAGGCCTATGTCCACAAGCTCGTCACCGGTCGCACGGAGCGCTTCCGGAGCCTGCGCCGGGCCGGCGGCCTGTCGGGCTATCCGAGCCGCTCGGAGTCCGCCCACGACCTCGTCGAGAACAGTCACGCTTCGACGGGGCTCTCCTATGCGCACGGGCTTGCGACCGCGAAGCGCTTGCACGGTGATCGCCGGCATGTCGTCGCCGTCGTCGGCGACGGTGCCCTGACGGGCGGCCTCGCCTACGAGGCGCTCAACAACATCGCCGTCTCGAGGGCCAAGGTCATCGTGGTGCTGAACGACAACGGTCGTTCCTATGCGCCCACGATCTCGGCCATCTCTCGTGCGTGCGGCTCACGCGGCACGGCGGCGCCCGCCACCAACCGCGCCAAGACGTTCTTCGAGGCCCTCGGGCTCGCCTACCTCGGCCCGGTCGACGGTCACGACCTCGATTCGCTCGAAGCTGCCCTCGAAACGACGGCCGGCAATGGCGGTCCCGTCGTCCTCCACGTCATCACGACGAAGGGCCGCGGTTACTGGCCGGCTGAAGGCGACGCTGACAAGTGCCTGCACGACATCGGGCCGTTCGATGCCGAGACAGGCACCGCGCTGGCGCGTTCCCGTCCTCACTCGAGCTACACCGAGGCCTTCGGGTCGGCCCTCGTCGCCGAAGCGGTTCAGCATCCGGAGCTCGTGGCGATCACGGCGGCGATGGGCGGTCCGACAGGACTGAACGGGTTCCGGGAGCGCTTCCCGGAGCGTTTCTTCGACGTCGGCATCGCCGAGCAGCACGCCGTGACCGCTGCCGCCGGCATGGCCATGGGCGGTTTGCGCCCAGTGGTGGCGATCTATTCGACGTTCCTCAATCGCGGTTGGGATCAGGTCGTCTACGACGTCGGCCTCCACCGCCTGCCGGTGGTGTTCTGCCTGGACCGCTCGGGGGTGACGGGCGAAGACGGGCCGAGCCACCACGGGGTGCTCGACCTCATGCTCCTCACGAAGGTTCCGGGCATGATCGTGCTGGCGCCCTCGTGCCTCGAGGAGGTCGCCAACATGCTGCACCATGCCCTCGGGATCACCTCGGGCCCGGTCGCCCTGCGGTGGCCGAAGTCGGAGGCTCGAAGCGGGGAGACCGGTACAGGCCTTCGTGCCCGGCGCGCCCGCAGCGGCACGCAGGTGTGCCTGCTCGGCGTCGGCAAACTCCTGGCGGCCTGCGAGGGCGCCGCCGAGATCCTCGAGCAGCAGGGCATCAGGGCCTCCGTCTGGGACGTTCGTTGCGCCGCTCCCCTCGATGCCGCCATGATCGACGATGCCCTCACCCACTCGGTCGTCGTGACGGCCGAGGACGGGATCGCAGCCGGCGGCGTCGGGTCGCTCGTCGAGGCGGCCATCCGCCGAGCAGCGCCGTCGGGCGGCCTTCCCGTCGTCCGCAACCTCGGCGTTCCTCTCGCCTACCTTCCTCACGGGCAGGCCGACGACATCCTCTCGTCGCTCGGGCTCGATGCAGCGGGCGTCGCCCAGGCCGTGCGCGACGCCCTCTGAGGGCGAGTTCTCAGCTGACCGCAGCGTCGCGATCAGCACCGTCGCAGGTGCTGTGGAGCGTCCGGCAGTCGCCCCTGTGACGATCGAAGCTCAGGCCGGCGGCATTATCTGCCGATGACCTGAAACGGAAGGGACGACGACACGCGTCGTGTCTTGCGGACCTCGTGGAGCGGGCACCCCGTGTTTCGACGAACGGACGGCTTCACGGAAACGAGAGTGCCCTGACATGCGAGTTACCCGCACCGAGGCTCAGAGCCAGCCGACCTTCAGCCCACGGCGCCGCAGTGACAGTGTGCCGGCCACGGAGGCGCCGCTCGCGACCGATCGCTGGAAGCATGCTGCCCGGTTCTTCGCGTCGTGGGACCAGGACGTCTGGCTCGGCGTCGGCCTGGTGCTCATCTTCTGCGCTCTGCTGGTTGTCGGCTCGCTCGCTCTGAAGCTCGATCCCGAGGCAAAAGGCGACATCATGCTCGTCGCCGTCGCGATCGCGGCTGCCGATCTCGGTCTGCTCTACCTGCCGTGGCGGAAGCTGACGCGGTTGGCCTTGCTGGCGTTTCCGGCGCTGCTCGTGATCGGCGAAGTCAGTCTGGCGGTCGTCACAAAAGGTGTGTCTGCCGATTACTCGGGTTTCTTCACGCTGGCGTTCCTCTATATCGGGCTCACTCAGCGACGCGGGACTGGTCCCGTCTTTGCCCTCGTCGCCGGCCCGAGCTGGGTCGTCGCCCAGCAGCTGTGGGCAACCAGCACCGCCATCAAGCTCGTGCTCGTCCTCGTGATCTGGGTGCTCATGTCCGATGTGCTCGCCACTCGGAGGGCCCGGGACGCCAGTCGCAGCCGGCGGCTGTTCGATCGCGCCAACACCGACTCGCTGACAGGCCTCGGCAACCGTCTGGCGCTGTCCGACCGCTTGACGCGCCTGGCATCGGAGGGTTCATCGATGAGGGCGTCGTTGTTGCTCATCGACCTCGACGGCTTCAAGAAAGTCAACGACACGTTCGGCCACGCCGTTGGCGACGAACTGCTGACGGTGATGGCGAGGCGCCTGCAGTCGACACTTCGCGACCAAGATCTGGCCGTTCGACTCGGCGGCGACGAGTTCGCCGTCTTGCTCGAAGGCGGGATCGAATCAGCGCTCCAGGTGGCAGCGAGAACGCTCTCGAGCTTGGCTGCACCGATCGCACTGAGCCGGAGCCGCCTGTCGATGACTGCGAGCATCGGAATTGTCGAGATCGCCCCAACCGACTCCGTCGACGCCGTCTTGAACCAGGCCGACCTTGCGATGTACGAGGCCAAGTCCGCCGGCCGGAACCGGGTGGCGGTGTACGAGCACGACATGCACGCCCGGATGATCCGCCGCCTCGACCTCGAGACCGACCTGCGCGACGGCCTGACCCGTGACGAGTTCGAGGTGTACTACCAGCCGATCGTCAACATGGGCACGGGGGCGATCGTGGGCGCGGAAGCGCTCGTGCGCTGGCAGCACCCGAGGCGCGGCCTGCTGGCGCCCGTCGACTTCCTCGACACCTGCGAGGAGCTCGGCATGCTCGAGCTCGTGGGGGAGCAGGTGCTGTTCAAGGCGTGCGACCAGGCTCGTCGGTGGCAGTCGATCGACCCGGCGAGGGCCTTCTCCCTTGCCGTGAACGTCTCGGCGGCCCAGGTGTTCTCCCCGTACCTCGTCGGCACGGTCGAACGAGCACTGCAGGAGTCGGGGCTCCCAGCCACCTTGCTCGTGCTCGAGATCACCGAGCACATCATCATGGCGGACAAGGTGCTGGCCCGGCAGAGGATGGAGGAGCTGAAGGCCCTCGGCGTGCGCATCGCCATCGACGACTTCGGCACCGGGTACAGCTCGCTTGCCTACCTTCGCGAGTTCCCGGTCGACATCCTCAAGATCGATCGCAGCTTCGTCACCCCGCTCGGTTCGGACATCCGGGCGGCGGCGTTGTTCAGCTCCATCGTGTCCATCGCCCAGGCACTCTCGCTGGACGTCATCGTCGAGGGCATTGAGACGGCCGAACAGGCGGAGATCGTTGTGCAGCTGGGATGTCAGGTCGCTCAGGGCTTCTATTTCGCCCGGCCTCAGAACGCCGAAGTGTTCGTGATGGGCCAAGAGATGTCGTTCCCCGCCGTCGGCAAGCCGTCGCGGGGGCAGTCGACGGCTTGAGCGGGGTTTCTTCGAGCATTCACGCTTGACATCGCCTCTGCGCCGTGGCTTGCTCTCGTAGCGCGCCGCCAAGACGCCCTCGGCGGACGAATTGGCGGCTCACCCGACTCCACGCCGACACCGAGGCAGGCCCGAGCGCCCTCGGCAGGACTCGAACCTGCGCACACGGCTTCGGAGGCCGATGCTCTATCCGCTGAGCTACGAGGGCGGGAAGCTGGAGACCGAGCGCCTACCAGGGCGCTTCGTCGCTCCGCTGTTTGCATGCTACCCGCACTTCGGCCATCCTCACTTCTGCCATGAGTATCACCGATGCCCTCGCCCAGTCGGTTGCGGCGGAACTGAACGCCCTCGGTATCGAGGTCGCGCCGGCAGACGTGCATCTCGAGCGCCCGGCGCGCTCCGAGCACGGTGATTTCTCCACGAATGTCGCTCTCGCCACCGCCAAGCGGGCCGGCCGCAAGCCCCGCGAGCTCGCCGATGCCCTGGCGGCCGCCCTCACTGCCGCGCCGCCCGAGCACGTCGAGGCCGTCGAGGTGGCGGGGCCTGGCTTCGTGAATTTCAAGCTGCGTCCTTCCTGGCTCCACGAGGTGCTCGTCGAGATCGTCACGGCGGCCGAGTCCGGCTACGCCGCTCCCGACCTCGGGCACGGCGAGCGCACCCAGATCGAATTCGTATCGGCCAACCCGACCGGTCCGGTGCACGTCGGCAACGGCTGGTTCGGCTCCTACGGCGATGCGCTCGCCCGCATCCTCGAACGGACGGGCTCGGTCGTGAGCCGCGAGTTCTACGTCAACGACACCGGGGGCCAGATCCGGCTCCTCGGTGAGAGCGTGCTGGCCCGCCGGCGTGGGGAGGCGCCGCCGGAGGAGGGCTATCAGGGCGAGTACGTCGCCGAGATCGCCGCCGAGTACGAGGGCGCCGACGACGTCGTGGAGGCGGGGCGTTTTGCTGCCGAGCGGATCCTTGCGAACATCCGCGCCACGATGGACCGCCTCAACATCGTCTTCGACGAGTGGTACTCGCAGGCCTCCATCGAGGAGAGCGGCAAGGTCGCCGAAGTCATCGAGGAGCTGCGCCGGCGCGGCCATGTCTATGAGGAGGGCGGGGCGACGTGGTTCCGGGCGACCACGTTCGGCGACAGCCGCGACCGCGTCCTCATCAAGTCGAACGGCGACGTGACCTACCTCGGCGGCGACCTCGCCTACCACCGCAACAAGTTCCTCGAGCGGGGTTATGACCGCGTGATCGACGTGTTCGGAGCCGACACCCACGGGCAGGTCGCCAGCCTGAAGGCCGGCGTCGCCGCCCTCGGCGTCGATCCGAGCCGGCTCGAAGTGCGCATCGGCCAGATGATCTCGCTCGTGAGCGGCCGCATGTCAAAACGTGCCGGCAACTACGTCCGCCTCGACGACCTCATCGACGAGATCGGCGCCGACTCGACGCGGCTCCTCTCCCTGCTGTCGTCGATCGACCAGGCCACGACGCTCGACCTCGACATCGTGAAGGAACGCTCGGCCGAGAACCCCGTCTTCTACGTCCAGTACGCCCATGCCCGCATCGCCTCGATCACGAGAGTGGCGAACGAGCGAGGCGTCGAGCGGTTGCCGGTCGCAGACGTCGACCTCGGTCTGCTCGAGCATGTCCGCGAGCTCGACGTGCTCCGGACGCTCGTCGATCTCCCTCGGGTCGTGGAGGAGGCCGCCACCGAACGCGCCCCCTACAAAGTGACGAACTGGGTGCGCCGGCTCGCCGCCGATTTTCACAGCTTCTACCACGACTGCTACGTGATGGGCGAGGGCGTCCCCGACGCACTCACCCAGGCTCGCCTCTGGCTCGTCGAGGCGGCCCGGGTCGGTCTCGCCATCGGGCTCGACCTGCTCGGCGTGGGCGCTCCGGACGAGATGTGAGCGACGTGAGCGGATGGGGCGCGGCGCCTTTAGGAGCCAGCCACGGCGTCGTCGACCCCGAGTCGCCAGAGGCACCCGTCGCCCGCCACCTCCTGCCGCTCACGGCGTCCCGGGCGGCCTCGGGGGCCCTCGCCGTCGGCGGGGTGGACCTCGTGGCCCTGGCGGACGAATTCGGGACTCCCGTGTTCGTCTACGACGAGGATCACCTGCGGGCGCGATGCAAGGAAGCGGTGGCGTGTTTCGGGTCGGGCCGTGTCGCCTACGGCACCAAAGCCTTCCTCTGCAAGGCGATGGCAGGGCTGGCCGCCAAGGAGGGGATGCTGCTTGACGTCTCCACCGGCGGTGAGCTCGCCGTCGCCCTCGCCGCCGGCGTCCCGGGGAAGGCGCTCGTCCTGCACGGCAACAACAAGTCCGTGGTGGAGCTGAAGGCGGCCCTCTCCTCCGGCGTCGGGCGCATCGTCGTCGATTCCTTCGACGAGATCCAGCGCCTGGCGGTTCTCGCCGACGCCGGCCTGCTCGGCGACGGCATCGATGCCCTCCTCCGCGTGACGCCCGGCGTCGAGGCACACACGCACGAATACGTCATGACCGGCCAGGAGGACTCGAAGTTCGGTTTCAGTCTCGCCGAAGGCGCCGCCGACCGGGCCGTCGAGGCGCTTTCGACGATCGCAGGGGTTCGCCTCGTGGGGGCGCACGCCCACGTCGGCAGTCAGATCTTCCGTGTCGACGTCTACGCCCGCGTCGTGAGCGTGCTCGCTCCGTTCCTGCGCCGCCACGGGCTGTGGGAGTGCTGCGTCGGCGGCGGCCTCGGTGTCGCCTACCTGAACCGCGAGCACGCTCCCTCCATGGCTGAGTGGGCAGCGGTCGTACGAACGGCCTGTGCCGACGCCGGCCTGCCCCCCGAGGTGAGGGTGACGGCGGAGCCGGGGCGGTCCATCGTGGCGACTGCCGGGATCACGATGTACCGGGTGGGAACGATCAAGCAGCTGCCGGGCGTCCGAAACTACGTCGCCGTCGACGGCGGCATGAGCGACAACCCCCGGCCGGTCCTCTATGGCAGCGGGTACGAGGCGTTCCTGCCCCGCGAGCCGGACGCCGACCGCCCGCGGGCGGTCCGCGTCGTCGGCAAGCACTGCGAGTCGGGTGACATCCTCGTGGACGACGCCCGTCTCCCGGCCGACGTACGAGTCGGAGACGTGCTGGCGACGCCCGTCACCGGTGCCTACGGCTGGTCGATGGCCTCCAACTACAACCGGGTCGGGCGTCCCCCCATCGTGTTCGTCCGGGGCGGGGAGGCACGCGTCGTCGTGCGCAGGGAGACCATCGAGGATCTCCTCCGCCTCGACCGCTGACCCCGGGCAGGCCGGCCTTCCCAGACGGTCAACCGGCGTCTTGTACCTTGGTGCACGTGGAGCCGACTGAGCCAGCGACCGACAACGTCCTTCGCGTCGGTGTCCTCGGCTGCGGCAACGTCGGCGCTGCTTTCGTCGCCCTCGTCGACTCGGGCGCGGGCGCCATCTCCGGCCGGACGGGGATCGACCTCGAGGTGACCCGGATCGCCGTGCGAGACCTTCGTCGTGAGCGCCCGGGAATCGACCGCGTGCGGTTCGAGAAGCGCGTGACCACCGATCCGCACTCGATCGTCATCGATCCGGAGGTCGACCTCGTCGTCGAGTTGATGGGCGGCATCGAACCGGCGCGCTCGCTCATCCTCGCCGCCCTTGCCTCGAAGAAACCCGTCGTCTCGGGCAACAAAGAGCTCCTCTCCTCGAACCCAGGGGAGCTGGCGGCCGCCGCCGAGCATGCCGGCGTCGACCTGCTCTTCGAGGCGTCCGTGGCCGGCGCCATCCCGCTCGTGCGACTGCTCCGCGAGTCTCTTGCCGGCGAGCACATCGTTCGCCTGACGGGGATCGTCAACGGCACGACCAACTACATGCTGACCCGGATGAGCGACGAGGGCCTCGGCTACGCCGAAGCGCTCGCCGAGGCGCAGGCGCTCGGCTACGCCGAGGCCGATCCGACAGCCGACGTGGAGGGCTACGACGCCGCCGCCAAGGCCGCCATCCTCGCAGGCATCGCCTTCGACGCCGACGTACGTGCGACAGACGTGCACCGTGAGGGCATCTCGGGGATCGAGCCAAGGGACATCGCCTTTGCCCACCGGCTCGGCTACGAGGTGAAACTGCTGGCCGTGGCCGAGCGCATCGCTGTTCCCGGCGAGCTCGGCTACCCAGCACCGGACCGGCCTCCCGCTGTCGCCGTGCGCGTGCACCCGGCCATGGTGCCGAAGGAGCACCCGCTCGCGTCCGTCCGCGGCTCGTTCAACGCCGTGTTCGTCGAAGGAGACGCCGCCGGCGAGATCATGGTCTACGGGCGGGGAGCCGGCGGGCGGCCGACGGCAAGCGCCGTCCTCGGAGACGTCATCGACGCGGCCCATCACCTGCAAGAAGGCAGCCGCGGGCGGTCGGCTCGGCGCAGGACACCCGACCTCCGCCCCATCGCCGAGCTGCGGAGCCAGTACTACCTCACCCTCGACGTGGCCGACCGGCCGGGCGTGCTCGCCACGGTGGCCGCCGTCTTCGGCGACCATCACGTGTCGATCCGCTCGATGGAACAGACAGGCCTGAGCGGCGAGGCGCGGCTGCTGTTCATCACCCACACCGCCCTCGAGGCGGACCTCCTGGCGACGCTCGAGGCGCTGCGCCAGCTGGACTCGGTCGAGCGGATCGGGTCGCTGCTCCGGGTGATCGGCCCGGAGCCGGCGAGCACATGAGCCCGGCGAGCACATGAGCGCGGCGTCCAGATGAGCGCGGCGTCCGAGGCGCCGCCGCCGGCGCTGCGCGCCTGGCGGGGCGTCGTCGAGGAGTACCGCTCGTACTTGCCGGTCACCGAAGCAACGCCGGTCGTCACGCTGCAGGAGGGCGGCACGCCGCTGCTCCGAGCGAGCCGGCTCTCCGAGCGCGTGGGCGCAGAGGTGTGGCTGAAGATCGAAGGAGCCAACCCGACGGGGTCGTTCAAGGACCGCGGCATGACGCTTGCCATCTCGAAGGCGGCAGAGGCGAAGGCCGAGATCGTCGTGTGCGCGTCCACGGGCAACACGTCCGCCTCGGCGGCCGCTTACGCCGCCCGGGCCGGCATGAGATGCGTCGTCCTCATCCCCGACGGTCACATCGCCCTCGGGAAGCTGGCCCAGGCGCTCGTGCACGGCGCCACCGTGATCCAGATCCGGGGGAACTTCGACGCCGCCCTCGACATCGTCCGCGACCTGCCCGGGCGGGCGCCGGTCACCGTCGTCAACTCCATCAACCCGGATCGGATCGCCGGCCAGATGACGGCGTCGTTCGAGATCGTCGACGTGCTCGGCGACGCTCCGGACGTCCACTGCATCCCCGTGGGCAACGCTGGGAATATCACTGCCTACTGGCGTGGTTACTGCGAGTACAAGGCGGCGGGTCGTGCCACCCGCCTGCCGAAGATGTTCGGCTTCCAAGCGGCCGGGGCGGCTCCGATCGTCGAGGGCAAGCCGGTCGAGGACCCCCAGACGATCGCCACGGCGATCCGTATCGGCAACCCGGCGTCGTGGTACGGAGCCACGGCGGCGTCGAGCGAATCCGGCGGCCGCATCGAAGCCGTCACCGACGACGAGATCTTGGAGGCCTACGGGTGGCTGGCGAGAGAGGAGTCAGTCTTCTGCGAGGCCGCTTCGGCTGCGTCTGTGGCCGGTCTGCTGAAGTTCGGAGTGCCGGAAGGCGCCACTGTGGTCTGTGTCCTCACCGGCAACGGGTTGAAGGATCCCGGGCTTGCCATCGATCAGGTGGAAGTCCCGGCAGCCGTCCCGGCTGACACGGCGTCGGTGCTGGCGGCACTCGGCCTCTGAGGCCGCGCGCCGGCTCGGGGCAACCGAAGCGGTACAGTTGGCTGCAGTGCCGGCGGACGGTGCCGGGGGGTTGTTGCCCGGTCGGGCGTGCGGCGCTAGCATGAACCTGTCTTCCTCGTCGTCGCGGGGGCGGCCCCACAGAGCTTTGCTGGGGCAACCGCTGAGGGCGGGCGGGAATCGCCGGAGTTTTCGGTCTGCACCCTCCACCGCGTTTCCCCTCCTTTCCCAGTCGCGCCGACGGGATGCAAGCGTCCTTTGACTCCGGAGCCATCCGAACCAGATCAGCAGCGCCGGTCGGGTTCGAGGAGCCGCATGGCGGCATGGCACCGATCGAAGGTCGAAGCGGAGGCGGCGACACGAAGTCGCTGCCGGGGGTGGATGCCTCTGCGCTCACCCTCGCCCGGACGGGCGGGGACGCGAGGGTCGTTCAGCAACACCATCACCAGCAGACCGAGTCTCAACAAGAGAGGAACTCGATGAGCGGAGAGCAGCTCGAACGTTCGATACTCGAGCGTAAGGAGCGCGAGGAGCTCAAGGCGATCGCTACGGCGATGTCGCTGGAGCCAGTCGCCCGCACGAAGAAGGCCGACCTCGTCGACCAGATCCTGAAAGCAGCCGGCGTGGAAGTTGGCGCCGAGCGCAACGGCAACAACGGAGGACCGGCGAGCCCGGCATCTTCCACAAGCGAAGCCGTCGCGGCCGAGGGTCCCGCCACCGACGCCGGCAGCGCCGCCAACGGCAAGGCCACCAAGCCTCGTACGAGCCGCGCCCGCGTTGCCAAGCCGAAGGCATCGGCCGACGAGGCCGGCACGACCGACGACGCTGCCAGCGCCGCGGGCGCTGGGGACGAGGGTGCTGCCAGTAACGGCACCGGTCGCCACGTCGCCTCGAGCGGTGCTGCGGCCGTGGCCGAGATCGACGCATCGCCGGACCGATCCGGCTCTTCGCCGGAGGCGTCCGACGAGACGGCCGACGAGACGCCATCGGCTCCGGGCCGGCGTGGTGCGGCCGGCGCCGGGCGCGAGACCGGCGCGAGTGCCGGCGCCGAAGTCGCCGCCCCGAATGGAGGCGGTCGGGCGTCGAGCGTCGCCCGGTTCGAACACGATGACAGCGTCGCCATCCCTGGCGAGCGCACTGAGCGCCCGGACCGTAACAACAGCGAGCGCAACGGCAACAACGACCGTCCCAACCAGCAGCAGAACCGTCATCAACGCCAGCAGGGCGGCCAGGGTCAGGGCGGCCAGGGTCAGGGCGGCCAGAACCAGGGCGGCCAGAACCAGCAGCTGCAGGGCGGTCAGGTCGACGCCGGCAACCGTCGCAGCCGCCGCCGCCGCGGCCGTGATCGACTCGATCGCGACCCCCAGGGCGGCAACCCGCAGGCGGATGCGCCCTTCTCGGGCGAGCTCGTTCCGGTCAAGGGGTTGTTGGACTTGAGGGAAGAGGGGTACGGGTTTCTTCGCACGAGCGGGTACCTGCCGAGCCCGAAGGACGTCTACGTCTCGGTCAGCCAGGCGAGGCGTTTCTCGCTCCGGCGCGGCGATGCCGTCGAAGGCGCCTGCCGCCCAGCAGCTCCGGGCGAGAAGTACCCGGCACTGCTGCGAATCGACTCGATCAACGGCATGACTCCTGACGAGGCGAAGGACCGGCCCCGATTCGAGGACCTCACACCGCTGTTCCCCGACGATCGGCTCCGCCTCGAGAACCGGGAAGATCCGACGAACGTGACGGCGCGGATCATCGACCTCATCTCGCCGATCGGCAAGGGTCAGCGCGGCATGATCGTGTCGCCGTCCAAGGCCGGCAAGACGACGATCATGAAGCAGATCGCCCACTCGGTCGAGCTCAACAACCCCGGTGTGCACCTCATGGTCCTGCTCGTCGACGAGCGGCCGGAAGAGGTCACTGACATGCGCCGCTCCGTGAAGGGCGAAGTCATCGCCTCGACCTTCGACCGTCCGGCCGACGAGCACACCGCCCTCTCCGAGCTCACGATGGAGCGGGCCAAGCGGCTCGTCGAGATGGGTCGTGACGTCGTGATCATCCTCGACGGCATCACGCGTCTGGCTCGGGCCTACAACCTCGCCCAGCCGGCCACCGGCCGCATCATGTCCGGCGGTGTCGACTCGGGCGCCCTCTACCCGCCGAAGAAGTTCTTCGGCGCCGCTCGCAACGTGGAGGAGGGTGGCTCGCTCACGATCCTTGCGACCGCCCTCATCGAGACGGGCTCGAAGATGGACGAAGTCATCTTCGAGGAGTTCAAGGGCACGGGCAACATGGAGCTCCGCCTCGACCGCAAGCTCGCCGAGCGCCGCATCTATCCGGCGATCGACGTCAATGCCAGCTCGACACGGCACGAGGAGCTGCTCTTCGACCGGTCGCAGCTGCAGCAGGTCTGGAAGCTCCGGCGAGTGCTGAACGCCCTCGGTGCCGAGGGCAGCGCCGCCGCCGGCCTCGAGCTGCTCGTCGACAAGATCAAGACAACTCGCTCCAACGACGAGTTCCTCGCCGAGATCGCCAAGGCGCCGGCACCGTCCAACTGATCCGGCCGACTGATCCGGCCGACTGATCCGGCCGATTGACAACGGCCGATTGATAACAGCCAACTGATCGGGCCAAACGATCCAGCCGGATGGCGGCTGACGACGAGAGGGCGAACATGGGGGACCGGCTCGCCGGCAAAGTGGCACTCGTCTCGGGCGCCGGCCGCGGCATCGGCGCCGCCGTGGCCCGCCGGCTCGCCTGCGACGGTGCCCGAGTCGTCTGCGGGGACCTGAACGGGACCGCAGCCACCGAGGTGGCGGCGTCGCTGGGCGGAGACGGTCTCGGCCTGCACCTCGACGTCCGCTCCGAGGCCTCGTGGGCGGAGGCGGTGACCGCAGCGACCGAGCACTTCGGGACGATCGGCGTCCTCGTGAACAACGCCGGCATCCTCAGGGCCCTGCCGATCGTGGCCACCTCCCTCGAGGAGTTCCGCGAGACCGTCGAGGTCAACCAGATCGGCGTGTTCCTCGGCCTCAAGACCGTCGCCCCCTTGATGGCGGTTGCGGGATCGGGTTCGATCGTGAACGTCTCGTCCATGCTCGGCCTCGTCGGCCAGGCGTTCGCAGGCGCCTACACCGCCTCGAAATTCGCCGTCACGGGGCTCACGAAAGTCGCCGCCCTCGAGTTCGCCTCCGCCGGGGTCCGCGTCAACTCCGTCCACCCTGGCTACATCGGCGGCACCGAGATGCTGAGCGCCGTCAACCTCGGCGTCGACTTCGGCGACACCTACGACGTCGCCAACATCCCCCTCAAGCGCATGGGCAGCCCGGAAGAAGTAGCCGACCTTGTGTGTTATCTAGCTTCGGACGAGAGCCGGTACTGCACCGGTGCCGAATTCGTCATCGACGGAGGGTTGATCGCCGGAGTTCCCGGAACGACAACCCTGTGAGCGCGCCAGCTCGCTGTGAGTGGTGCCGCGCCCCGGATCACCCGCCGTCAATCTGGCCATAGACTGGAGATCGCCATGAAGACCGACATTCACCCGACCTACGGCGTCGCCACGGTGCACTGCTCGTGCGGCAACAGTTTCGAGACCCGTTCGACGGTGTCCGACCTGCACGTCGAGCTGTGCAACGAGTGCCACCCGTTCTACACGGGCAAGCAGAAGCTGGTGGACACCGGTGGTCGCGTCGAGCGCTTCGAGCGCCGCTACGGCCGCCGCAAGGGCAAGAAAGCCTGATCACCAGGCCCTTCCCGGCTTGCACCTGCGCGTCGGTAGCCTGCTGACGTGCTCGAACGGCTCCCCCAATTCGAGGCCGAGTACGACGACGTACTGAGACGGCTCTCCGACCCCGACATCGGGCGTGATCCGCGCGCCCTTCGCGATCTCTCCCGCCGGCGCAAAGAGCTCGAGGTCGTCGTCGAGACGATGCGGGCGCTGCGCGACGCCACCAACGACGTCGCCGCCGCTCGGGAGATGCACGCCGAGTCGGTCGGCGACGAGCGCGACCTCGCCACGGAACAGCTCGACGCTGCCCTCGAGGAGGTCTCGGCGCTCGAGGACAAGCTGCGGGCGCTGCTGTTGCCGAAGGATCCCAACGATGGCCGCAACGTCATCGTCGAGATCCGCGGGGCGGAGGGCGGCGAGGAGGCGAACCTGTTCGCCAAGGACCTCTTCGACATGTACCAGCGCTATGCCGAGCGGCGCGGCTGGCGCGTCGACGTGCTCGATGCCCGCTCGTCGGACCTGGGCGGGATCGACTCGGTCACCTTCGTCGTGAAGGGCGAGGACGCCTGGCAGCGCATGAAGCACGAAGCCGGCACCCACCGTGTGCAGCGAGTGCCCGTGACCGAGTCGCAGGGCCGCGTGCACACGTCGGCGGCCGCCGTGAACGTCCTCCCGGAGGCGGACGAGGTCGAGATCGAGATCGACCCGAACGACCTCCGCATCGACGTCTACCGCTCCACCGGCCCGGGCGGCCAGTCCGTCAACACGACCGACTCGGCCGTGCGAATCACCCACGTGCCATCCGGGGTGACCGTCGCCATGCAGGACGAGAAGAGCCAGATCCAGAACCGGGCACGGGCGATGGTCGTGCTGCGGGCGCGCTTGTACGAGCAGGAGCGCGCCAAACAGGAGGCGGCACTCGCGAAGGAGCGGCGCGCCCAGGTCGGGTCCGGCAACCGCTCCGACAAGATCCGCACGTACAACTACAAGGACAACCGCGTCACGGATCACCGCATCGGGCTCACGCTCCACAAGCTCGACCAGGTCCTGCTCGGCGATCTTGACGAGCTCGCGGACGCTCTCGTCAACGACGAACGGTTTCGACAGCTCGGCGGGGAGTGAGCAGCCGCGTGGGCGGGGCGCCCGGCAACGGTCGGCCTGCCGGCCACGTCAGTGCTTCCGGCGACCGGACCTGGCGGCAGCTGCTGGCCGATTCGGCCGGCTGCCTGCCCGAAGCTCACGAAGCCCGCATCATCGTGCAGCATGTCGCAGCCGTGACGTCGGCGGAGCTGCTCGGACACCTCGACGAGGCCGCCCCGCCGGCGCTCGCAACCGAGGTCGGCGTCCTCGTCGAACGCCGGCGTGCGGGGGAGCCGTTGCAATGGGTGCTCGGGGCGTGGGGGTTTCGAGGGCTGGATGTCGCCGTCGACGGGCGGGCGCTCGTCCCCCGGCCCGAGACCGAGTCGGTCGTCGAGACTGCCCTGGCCGAGTTGAACGGCGCCGGCCCGCCGTTTCGCGTGGCTGACCTCGGGACCGGGTCGGGCGTGATCGCCCTTTCGATCGCCTCGGAACGGCGCGGTGTGCAGGTCTTTGCCACCGACGCCTCGCCGAAGGCGCTCAGCCTGGCAGCCGAGAACCTCGAGCGGTTGGACGAGGACGCCCGCGGCCGCGTGCACTTGCTCCGAGGCGACTGGTGGGCGGCGCTGCCGGAGAGGCTGGCGGGCAGTTTTGCCGTCGTGGTCTCCAACCCGCCCTATCTGTCGACCGACGAGTGGCCGGGGCTCGATCCGGTGGTGCGCGAGTACGACCCCTACGACGCCCTCGTCGCCGGCCCGACCGGTCTCGAAGCCATCTCCGTCCTCGTCGCCGGCGCGCCGGCGTGGCTGCACGCTGCCGGTGTGCTCGTGGTCGAGATCGCCCCTCATCAGGCGAGCGAGGTGCTCGCGCTGGCGCGAGGGGCCGCTTCCTATGCCTCCGTCGAGGTGCTCGACGACCTCGCCGGCCGGGCGCGGGTGCTCGTGGCGCGGCGAGCGGCGTGATCGTCACGGCGGCGCAAGCCGTTGCCGCCCTGGCTGCCGGCGAGGTCGTCGCCATCCCCACCGACACCGTCTACGGGCTGGCCGTCGACCCGGGCATGCCGGGGGCGACGGACCGGCTCTTCGCTCTCAAGGAACGGCCGGAGGACGTCGCCCTCCCGGTGCTCGTGGCCAATACGGCCGCCGCGGAGGCGCTGGCGGAGCTGGATGCCGCCGAGCTCCGGCTGCTGGAGCGCTACTGGCCGGGAGCGCTCACGCTCGTCGTCCGCCGGCGGCCGGCCGTGGCCTACGAGCTGGGCGGGGATGCCTCGACGATCGGCCTGCGCTGCCCGGCGCACCCGCTGGCGCTCGAGCTGCTGGCGGTGACCGGCCCGCTTGCCGTGACGAGCGCCAACCGCCACAGCCAGCCGCCGTGCCAGAGTGCCGGTGCGGTGTCGACGGCCTTCGGCGGCTCGATGCCAATCCTCGACGGCGGTCTCTGCGACGGCCAATCCTCGACCGTGGTCGCTGTCAGCGCCGGCGGCGTCGTCTGCCTGCGGGCGGGGGCCTTGGCGCTGAGTGAGATCGAACGCGTCGCCGCCAGCGGCCCGACAGGGCCCTGAGGCTGGCTCTGGGCCGGGCTGGCCACGGAGCCGAAACGGGCACGCTCAGCTCTTGCGAGCCGGCACCCATCTGAATTTGCGCACGCCGAAGATGATGGCCACGACGAACCAGATCAGCATCGTGATCACGTCGTGCCAGGCGATGCCGGTTCCGTGCACCTCGGGGTCGAGCGCCATGAAGGACGCCTTCACGAACGGTTGCACGGGGAAGTAGGCGGCGATCTTGTACAGGATCGAGCCCTGCGACAGCGGGAAGAACGTGCCGGAGATGAACATGAGGGGCAGGTAGATGCCGTTCACGACGGCCGGGGCGGCATCGGCGTTCGGGATGATGGCCGTGATGGCGATCCCGATGGCGCTGAAGGTGATCGAGGCGACTCCGAGGACGACGAGGAGCGCCACGGTGGCGTGCGCCGGAACGACCAGACCGTAGAAGAGGGACCCGACGCCGAGCGTGATGCCGACGAGGACCGCCGTGCGGATGAGACAGCTGAGGATCACCGTGAGCAGGTAGGCCCACGCCGGCAGCGGCGAGGAGCGGACGCGCTTCAGGACGCCGCTGTCGCGCTGGGTCGACAGCTGCAGGGCGAGGTAGGAGTAGCAGGCCGAGATCACGCCGAGGGTGAGGATGGCCGGCACGAAGTACTGGTCGTAGCTGAGCGACAAGCCGACTCCGAGGGCTCTCGGCACCTTCTGGCCGTTGAAGAGGCTGCCGAAGATGACCAGGAACATGATCGGCATGAAGAACGTGAAGAACGCTCCGAGCGGGTTCCGCCAGTAGCTGATCTGCTGGTACTTGAGGTCCGAGGCGATCATGCGAGCGGTCTTCACGATGCTCCCGCACCGCTCTCGTCCGAGGTGATGGCGAGGTACACGTCCTCGAGCGAAGGTTTGGTGACCTGGAGCCGCTCCAGCTCCAGGTTGCGCTCGAGCGCCCAGGACGTGAGGGCATGCAGCAGGGAAGTGGGGTGGTCGGCGAGGATCTCGACGATCTGCCCATCCGGCGAGGCCCGCAGAGCGGCCTCGACCCCGGTGGCGGGCAGCGGCAAGGCGGCCAACCCGCCGGCGCTCGCCGGCAGGAGGAACCGAACCGTCGTCGCCCCGGTGTCGCGTCCGCCGATCGAGTCGGGTGTCCCCGAGGCGACGATCTTGCCGCGGGCGATCACGGCCACGTGGTCGGCGAGCGCCTGCGCCTCGTCCATGTAGTGCGTCGTCAGCAGGATCGTGCTGCCCTCGGAGGCGAGCCGGCGCACGACGTCCCAGGCTTCCCGCCTGGCATTCGGGTCGAAACCCGTCGTCGGCTCGTCGAGGAAGAGCACTTCGGGGTCCCCGACGAGCCCGAGACCGAGGTCGAGGCGGCGCTGCTGGCCACCGGAGAGCGAGCGCACGCGTGCGGAGGCTTTCTCCTCGAGGCCGATCGTCTCGATGACATCGTCGGGCCGGCGTGGGTGCGGGTAGAGGGCCGCCCGGCGGGCCAGGGTCTCGCGCACCGTGAGGAACTGCTCGACCGCCGTCTCCTGCAGCACGATGCCGATCCGCTCGAGCAGGGGCCGTCGATCGGTCGCCGGGTCGAGCCCGAGCACGCGCACCTCCCCCGAGTCTCTCGAAAGAAACCCCTCCAGGATCTCCACCGTCGTCGTCTTGCCGGCACCGTTGGGTCCAAGGAGGGCGAACACGGTGCCCGTCTCGACTTCGAGGTCCACACCGCTGACGGCCTGCAGGGCGCCGAAACGCTTCTGGAGGCCGGCGACGGTGATGGCAGCCGTCATGGCCGTGAGCGTACTCAGGCCTGGCCCTAGACTCGTTGCCATGACCTCCCCGCTCGCGACGACCTCCCCGCTCGCCACCTCCCCGCTCGAAGGTGACCCCGAGGTTCGTGCATTGCTCGAGAGTGAGCTCGAGCGGCAGCGGACGACCCTCCAGCTCATCGCCTCGGAGAACTTCACCTCGCTGGCGGTCATGGCGGCCTCGGCTTCGGTGCTGACGAACAAGTACTCGGAGGGCTACCCGGGCAAGCGGTACTACGGGGGCAACTTCGTCGCCGACGAGGTCGAGGACCTGGCGCGGAACCGGGCGACGGCGCTGTTCGGGGCCGAGCACGCCAACGTGCAGCCGCATGCCGGCGCCTCCGCCAACCTCGCCGCCTACCTCGCCCTTGTCAGCCCGGGTGACACGATCCTGGCGATGCGCCTCGACCAGGGCGGCCACCTCACTCACGGGTCGCCCGTGTCGATCACCGGCAAGCTCTACCGCTTCGTCGCCTATGGCGTCACTCCGGCGCAGCCGGACGGCTCGGGCGAGCGCATCGACCTCGACCAGGTGAGGGATCTGGCCCTGCGCGAACGGCCGAAGCTCATCGTGGCGGGAACGACCGCCTACTCGCGCACCATCGACCCCGTGCCATTCCGCCAGATCGCCGACGAAGTCGGTGCCCGTTTCATGTTCGACATGGCTCACCCCGCCGGCCTGGTGGCTGCCGGCGTGCACCCGAGCCCGGTCGGGGTTGCCGACGTCGTGACGTTCACGACGCACAAGACGCTGCGAGGTCCCCGCGGCGGTGCCATCCTCACCGGCACCGAGCTCGCACGCGCCATCGACTCAGCCGTGTTCCCCGGCCTGCAGGGCGGCCCGCTCGACCACACCATCGCCGCCAAGGCCGTCGCCTTCCGGGAAGCCGCCCAGCCGGCATTCAAGGACTACGCCGCCCAGGTCGTGTCGAACGCCGGTGCCTTTGCCAAGGCCTTGCAGGCCGAAGGGTTCCGACTCGTCGCCGGCGGGACCGACAACCACCTCGTCCTCGTCGACTTGCGGGACTTCGATGCCGAGCTGACGGGAAAAGTTGCTCAGGAGGCGCTCGACCGGGCAGGCATTACCTGCAACCGCAACCAGATCCCTGACGACCCGAGGCCGCCGTTCGTGGCCAGCGGGCTGCGTCTCGGAGCTGCGGCAGAGACGACGGCCGGCATGCGCGAGCCCGAGATGGCAGTCGTGGCAGGGCTGCTGGCCCGGGCGCTGCGGGGCCGGGACGACCCCGACGAGCTCAAGTCGGTGCGGGAAGAGGTTCGCGACCTCCGCAAGACCTTCGACCCATATCCTGAGGGCGTGGGAGGCCTGCTCTGACGCAGATCCAGGGCTGCCTCGTCGTCTTCGGGGCAGCCGCCATTGCCACGTACCTGTTGACGTTCGCCGTCCGGGCGATCGCCAACTGGCGCAAGATCATCGTGATGCCCGACGCCGCTCGGGTGCACACGGTACCGACGCCGACAGCGGGTGGCACGGCCATGTTCCTTGCCTTCGCCATCGCCTTCGGAGTGGCCCGATTGCTGCCCGGGCCAAGCTTCCACCTCGAATTCCTCGACCCGAACCAGGCGATCGGGGTGTTGGCGGCCGCAGGTGCCATGTTCCTCGTGGGTTTCATCGACGACCTGCGGGAGGTGTCGGCGCCGGCCAAGGTCGCCGGTCAGGTGCTCGCCGCCATGATCCTGTACTTCACCGGCGTCACGATGCTGCACTTCAAAGTGCCCTTCGCCGGCTACCTCATCCTCTCCCCGTCCATCCTGCCGCTCGTGACGGCCGTCTGGGTGATCGGGATCGCCAACGCCGTCAACTTGATGGACGGCCTCGACGGCCTCGCCGCCGGCGTCGTGGCGATCGCCTCGGGGGCGCTTTGTGTCTACGGCCTGCGTCTCGAGACGCAGAACCTGCTTCCGAACGGCAACATCGGGCCCCTGATCGCGGCGGCCACCTGCGGGCTGTGTATCGGGTTTCTTCCTCACAACTTCTACCGAGCGAAGATTTTCATGGGCGATACCGGGGCCATGGTGCTCGGGTTGCTCATGGCTGCCAGCACGATGGTCATCGGGGGAGGGGCCGAACCAGCCTGGGGCCAGACCTACTTCTTCTTCGTGCCGTTGCTCGTCCCCTTCGTCATCCTCGGGGTGCCCATCGTGGACACCGCCTTTGCCATCGTTCGCAGGACCGTGCGCCGGACGGGCGTCGCTGTCCGGGACCTCGAGCACCTCCACCACCGCCTGATGCGGCTCGGCCACGGGCACCGCCGCTCGGTCATCGTCTTGTGGATCTGGACGTTCCTGCTGTCGGTGCTCGTGCTCTACCCGACCTTCTACCCCTCCTGGAAAGGCGCCATCCCGATCGGATTCCTCGTCATGGCAGCAGCGCTGTACACGCTCTTCCTTCCCGGCCTGAGGCGCGACCCCTCGCTCGAGGGAGCGGCAACGAGTGCGAGCACAGCCGATCAGGGAGCCGACGCGGGCCAGGTCGGGGTCGGCGAGGGCACCGTGGCAAGGCCGGTGGTCGCCGGCGGGGCCGCCGTGGCCGGCGCGGCACTCGGTGCCGAGACGGCCTCCGGCGAGGTCCGGCGCGAGCCGGCGGCGGGAGGTCATCGGGGCCAGCACCGGCGCCGTTTTGCTCGCCACCACCCTCCGACGCGAGGATAGGGGTGCAGGACAGCGGAAGTGAGTGACAAACCGGCTCTCAACGGCTCTGCGTTCCTCGGGATGGGCGTCACGACGGCGATCTGCGTCGTCGGCGGCTTTGCCGGGGGACACTGGCTCGACGAGACCTTCAAGACCGGCGTGTTGTTCGCCTTCCTTGGCCTGGCCGTCGGGATCGCTGTTGCCGCATCGGCGATCTACGCACAGTTCAAGAAGTATCTCTGACAGCCAGCAGCGTGGCCGGCCGTTGTCGGACGGCCTCGGCTGCAAGGAAGTGAAAAACTCGACATGAACGGACTCGGTGCCCTGGTTGAGCAGTTCTCGCTGCCCGAGATCTCGCGCGTCCTGAAGCGAACCGTGTATGCAGGCCTCGTCGCCGGAGCAGTGGCGGTGGTGGTCGCCGGGCTGCTCGGCCACATCCTGTTCGGGATCGGCGCCTATATCGGCCTCGCAGTCGGGCTGGCCAACATCCGGGCGATCACGAGCCAGACGGCGCGCGTGGCGCAAGGCGACGGCTCACGGATCTTCCGCGCCCTGGCTTCGATGACCCTGTTCCGGCTCGGAGCCACGACCGTCGTCGTCATCGTGCTCATCGTGCTCAACCGGCAGCTCGGGCTCGGCTCGGCCGTCGGGCTGTGCGCCTTCTACCTGATCTTCGTGCTGAACATCGCCACCTCGATCCTTCGCCACAAGGCAGTGCCGTGAACCCTTCGGTTCTCGCGGTGACCATCGAGATCGGTCGCCACGTCACCAGGACAATTTTCGGTTCGCCTGTCAACATCGACGACCTGTTCAGCGTCGTGCTGGCCGGCCTCGTGATCGTCGCCCTCGGGCTGTGGCTGCGGGTGAAGGCAACGGCCGGCGTCCCCGGCAAGCTGCAGCTTGCCTTCGAGGCGATCGTGGGCGCCGTCGAGAACCAGGTCGACCAGTCGATGGGGTCGAAGGGCATGTTCGCCGTGCCGCTCGCGGTCACGCTGTTTCTGTTCATCCTCATCTGCAACTGGTTCGAGATCATCCCGACCGAGGTCCCGGGGCACTTCCAGGTGCTGCCGTCGCCGACGGGCGACATCAACCTTCCCTTTGCGATGGCGGCGACCGTGTTCGTCGTCGTCACCTTCACCTGGATACGGGTGAACGGGTTCAAGGGGTACATCACGCACTTCGCCAAGCCGTACAAGATTCTCACCCCGATCAACGTGATCGAGGAGCTCGTGAAGCCGATGACGCTGACGCTCCGACTCTTCGGCAATCTGTTCGCCAGCGCTATCCTGCTGTCGCTCATCGCAGCCCTGCCGGCGATCTGGGTCCTCCCGTTGCCGCTGCTCACCGTGGTCTGGAAGCTGTTCGCAGGGCTGTTCGTTGCGCCTGTGCAGGCTTTCATCTTTGCGTTGTTGACGCTCATCTACCTCGAATCGGCCGTCACCGGTAGCCACTGACCCCCCCAACCCCACTGCACGTCGCTCTCATAGGTTCCCCACCGCCCCTACCAACCAGGAGATAAGAAACCCGATGGCAACAACCACCCAACAAGCGATCGAGCTCGCCGGAGCCATGATCGGCGGCGGCCTCGCCCTCGGTGGCGGCGCGATTGGCGCAGCAGTCGGCGACGGTCTCGCTGGCAGCCAGACCATCGCCGGCATCGCCCGGCAGCCGGAGGCCCAAGGACGGCTCTACTCGACGATGTTCCTCGTCGTCGGACTCTGCGAGGCCATGTACGTCATCAACCTCGCATTCATGGCCTATTTCGTCTTCGTCCTCAAGTAGGGACCCGAGAGCACATGCTCGCTGGCATATTTCTCATCCCGAACGCGACGTTCTTCTACGAGCTCGTCGCCTTTCTGCTCGTCCTGGCGTTCGTCGCCAAGGTCGTGCTGCCACCGTTGCGGCGGGTCATGAACGAGCGCGAAGCCCACATCCGCAACTCGATTCAGGGTGCCGAAGACGCCAAGCGGGAGGCCGACGAGCTGGCCAAGCGCCGGCGTGAACTGCTCGAAGGCGCCCGCCAGGAAGCCCGGGAGATCGTGGACCAGGCGAACGAGATCGCCGAACAGCTCCGAGAAGAAGGTCGCCAGCGCGGGATCGAGGAGCGCGAGCGGCTCGTCGCCAGCGCCCAGGCGGACATCGATCTCGAACGGGACCGCGCCCGCTCCGAGGTCATGAACGAGCTCGGCTCGCTCGTGCTCGAAGCTGCCGAGCGCGTCATCGGCGCCGGCCTCGACGACGAGCGCCACCGCGCCCTCGTCGAGGAGGCGATCTCGGCGGCACAGGCGAGCGACACCGGACAAGCCGGGAGCGGCCACTGATGCTGGAGCTCGTGCGCGGCTATGCCACGGCGACGTTCGACGCCGCCGAGCGCGCCGGTCGAATTGCCACCGTTGCCGCGGAGCTCGCCGAGATGTCGCGCTTGCTCGTCGCCTCCGAAGAGCTGCGAGGCGTCGTCACCGACGCCTCCATCAGCGACGCCAGCCGGCGCGCCGTCCTCGAGGACCTGCTCGGGGACAAGGTGTCCGTCGAGGCGCTCGCTCCCTTCACCTTCGCGGTATCGAGCGAGCGGGCGGCCGAGCTGCCGAAGACCTTGGAACGGCTCGTCGAGATTGCCGAGCTCGAGAGCTCGCGGGTCGCCGTCGGGGAGCCCTCCGGCGCAGAGCCGCCCGCCGGGCGCTCGGGCGCCTACGAGCGCATCCGTGGCTACGGCGAGCGGATCTTCGAGCAGATCACCTCGAACAGCGAAGTGGACGAGATCGAGGACGAGCTCTTCCGCCTCGCCCGCATCGCCCAGCAGACGGTGTCCTTGCGTCAGGCCCTGGCGGACTCGGCCTCTCCGATCGAGCGGCGCCTGGCGGTGCTCTCGGATCTGCTGAGCGGGCGCGTCATGCCGGCAACGGCCCTGCTCGCCGGATACGTCCTCCGGGCGGGCCGGTCACGCGACTTCGTCGGTGCCCTCGACTACCTCGTCGAGATCGCCGCCGCCGAGCGCGGCCGGCGGGTTGCCGACGTGCGGGCGGCGGTGGAGCTGGACGCCGGCGAGCGGCGTCGTCTGTCGGAGGCGCTGTCGAGAATCGTGCGCAGGCCGGTCGAGCTGCGCGTCCGGATCGACCCCTCCGTGCTCGGCGGGATCAGCATCAGCGTTGGCGACACCGTGATCGACGGGACCGTCCGGCACCGGCTCGACCAGCTTCGAGAGGCGCTCATGCAGCGAGCCTGACTGCCATGACCAGATTCAACGACGACGAGTCGGACGAGAACGGGTCCGACGGCGAGTCGCAGAACGACGACGAGTCGAACGACACGAACAAAGGGACTACAGGACAGCACATGCCAGAGCTCACGATCAGCGCCGAAGACATCGAAGCGGCACTGCACCGCCACGTGGCGGAGTACAGCGCCGAGGTGCGGGCGGAGGAAGTCGGCCGCATCGCAGAAGTCGGCGACGGCATCGCCCGGGTCACCGGCTTGCCCAACTGCTCGGTCAACGAGCTGCTCGAATTCGAGAACGGCACCGTCGGACTCGCCCTCAACCTCGACGAGGAGACGATCGGAGCCGTCGTGCTCGGATCGGTCGACAAGCTCGACGAGGGTCAGATCGTTCGGGCCACCGGCCGCATCCTCTCGGTTCCCGTCGGCGACGGCCTCCTCGGGCGGGTCGTCGACCCGCTCGGTAACCCGATCGACGGCAAGGGGTCGCTCTCGAACGTCGAGGACCGCCGCGTCGAGATCCAGGCACCTGGCATCGTGAAGCGCCAGCCGGTGAAGGAGCCGCTGCAGACGGGCATCAAGGTCATCGACGCCATGACGCCCATCGGCCGCGGGCAGCGTGAGCTCATCATCGGCGACCGCAAGACGGGCAAGACGACCATCGCCGTCGACACCATCCTCAACCAGCACGGCCAGAACGTGAAGTGCATCTACGTCGCCGTCGGCCAGAAGGGTTCCACGGTCGCCCAGACGGTGGCCACCCTCGCCGAGCACGGCGCACTCGAGTACACCGTCGTCGTGGCCGCCCCTGCGTCGGAGCCAGCGCCGTTCAAGTACCTGGCTCCCTACGCCGGCTGCGCCATGGGCCAGCACTGGATGGAGAACGGCCAGCACGCCCTCATCATCTACGACGACTTGTCGAAACAGGCCGAGGCCTACCGCCAGCTCTCGCTCCTGCTCCGGCGGCCGCCGGGCCGCGAGGCCTACCCGGGTGACGTCTTCTACCTCCACAGCCGCCTCCTCGAGCGGGCCGCCAAGCTGTCCGACGCCATGGGCGGGGGGTCGCTCACGGCGCTGCCGATCATCGAAACCAAAGCCGGCGACATCTCCGCCTACATCCCGACGAACGTCATCTCCATCACCGACGGCCAGATCTTCCTGGAGACGGACCTGTTCAACTCCGGCGTCCGCCCTGCCATGCACGTCGGCAACTCGGTCTCCCGAGTCGGCGGGGCCGCTCAGATCAAGGCCATGCGAGCAGTCGCCGGGACCCTCAAGATCGACCTCGCCCAGTTCCGCGACCTCGAAGCCTTCGCCACCTTCGGATCCGAGCTCGACAAAGCATCGCAGGCACAGCTCGACCGCGGCTATCGCCTCACCGAGCTCTTGAAGCAGGGGCTCAACGAACCACTCCCGGTCGAGGAGCAGGTCGTCGTGATCTACGCCGGCACTCATGGCCACGTCGACGACATCGCCATCGCCGACGTGCAGCGTTTCGAGCGAGAGTTGCGGGCACACTTCCGCGCCCGGCACGCCGACTTGCTGCAGCAGATCCGGGAGACCGGGCAGCTGCCGGACGAGGCCGCCATGGACGCCGCCATCCAGGAGCTGAAGGTGCAGTTCGCTCCCGTCGAGGACGAGCCGGCCGCCGGAGAGACGTCGGCGGAGGCCGGCACGGCCGGC
>JBEKYM010000001.1:0-183116 GCA_049510975.1 Acidimicrobiales bacterium | reverse complement strand
CGCCGTTCGCCGCTTCCTCCTCGACATCGCCGAGGTTCTCGAGACGAACGCTGCGGATGCCCGATGAGTGCGGGCGAGAGGAGTCGAACCTCCACCCCCGAAGGGACCGGGTCCTAAGCCCGGCGCGTCTGCCATTTCGCCACGCCCGCACGGGCGGCGCAGCCGCCCGACGAAAGCGTAATCGGCGCTCGGCGCCTGCTCGGAGTCGGCCAAGGGGGCGTCACCAGCGGGCGCCAGGGGTCGTACTGCTTGGCGCCAGGAGTCGCACCGGCGGGCGCCAGGGTCCGTCCATCGGGCGATAGCCTCGCAGGCACGGAATCACAAGGAGGATCGATGTCAACAGTGTGGACACCAGGCGGGCACGAGATGCACGAGATCGAGCGCGCATCGACGCCACGGGCGATGGCGTCCAACGGTCTCGGGGATCCGGCCGGCGAGATCTACCGTCAGCTGCTGAAGGAACGGATCGTGTTTCTTGGCACCCAGGTGGACCAAACGTCGGCGAACCTGATCTGTGCCCAGCTCCTCCTGCTGGAAGCCGAGGACCTCGAGAAGGACATCTTCTTGTACATCAACTCGCCGGGCGGATCAGTCACCGACGGCCTTGCCATCTACGACACCATGCAGTACGTGAACTGCGATATTTCGACGATCTGCCTCGGCATGGCGGCATCGATGGGACAGTTCCTGCTGTGCGCCGGCGAGCCGGGCAAGCGGTACGCCCTGCCTCACAGCCGTATCCTGATGCACCAGCCGTCCGGTCAGATGCAAGGCCAGGCGGCCGATATCGCCATCCAGGCTGAGCAGATCATCTACCTGAAGCGGATGATGGCCGAGCGCATCGCCTTCCACACCGGTCAGCCGCTCGAGCGCATCGAAGCCGACTCCGACCGCGACCGCTGGTTCACGGCCGACGAAGCTCTCCAGTACGGCTTCATCGACAAGGTCATCGATCGTTCGGCATTGAAGGCACACTCCTGAGCGTCTCGGTCGTCATCGTCTCGAGCCGGCCGACCGACCGGCTCGGGTCCTGTCTCCAATCGGTCAGTCATCAAGCCGACGAGGTGCTCGTCATCGACAACTGCTCGCCGCGCGGAGCTGCCGCCATCGCCGCCCTGCAGGCGGGGGCGCGGTTTGTGCGGGCCGAACAGAACGACGGGTTCGGCGCCGCCGCCAATCTCGGGATGGCCGAGACGCGAGGAGATGTCGTCGCCTTTCTCTCCGACGACGCCGTCGCCGGTGACGGCTGGCTGACGGCGGCTGCGCGGCTGCTGGAGGATCCGACGGTGGGCGCCGTAGCCCCGAGGATCGTGTTTGCCGGGCGTTATCTCGAAATCGCGTCGCAGGACGAGTCGGTGCTGGACGGCGCCGACTCTCGCCCTCGCGGCCGGCGCCTCACCTCGGCGACGCTCGGTGGCGTGGACGTGCTGGCCAAGCTCACCGGCGCCGGTGTTTACGCCCTCGAGCGCGGCCCGACCGGCGAGCAGTGGCGATGGACGGCCGGACGGGCGCCGTTCTATGTCCCGATTGTCGACACGGATCACGACCTCGAGCTCGTCCTCAATGGCGAACCAACACGCCCCTCGCGCGTCGTCGACTTGCTCAGCAGTGCGAGGCGCCTGATGAAGGACGCCTCGATGTGGCCGAGGAGCGGTTCTCTTTGGGCACAACGGCACTGGCGACGAGGCGGGACGTGCTGCGGAGAGTGGGCGGCTTCGAGCGGCGCTACGTCGCCGGATACGAAGACACCGATTGGTGCTGGCGGGCCCGTCTCATGGGCCTCCGCATGTTCTACGACCCGGCCGCCACGGTGCGGCACGAGACCACCACCACCGCCGGCGTCGGACCACGGCGGGCGCGTCACCTGGCGGAACGCAACAGGATTCTCACACTCGTCCGCAACGCCCCGCTCGACCTCGCGCTGGCCGAGACGTGGCGGAAGCATCGCTCCGGCGCCGACGACGGCGTGGCCGAGCTCCTTCCGCGGGTGCTGCCGCGGGCGCTCGGAGAGCGGGAGTTGCTGCGGCGGCGCTGGGTCATGCGGCCGCGGGAGATCTTCGAGCGGTGGGCCGGAGTCGACGTACCGCTGCGATGATCGGAGCTGCCTGCCAAGCCTCCCGCGCGGTCACCGCCTCCGCCGGCGAGGGGCCGTCGCGTAGCATCGGCGCTACCCGGCGCTCGCCCAGCGCCGTCCAGCTCACGGAGGAGCACAACGTGCCCGAGGGCAGCGGATCGCTACGACTGGCTTTCGTGACGCCTCGTTACGGCGCCGGCGTGGTCGGGGGGGCCGAGACGGCCGTCCGCGAGGCGGCCGCCGGGTTGGCCGCCCGCGGCCACTCGGTCGAGGTCCTCACGACCTGTGCGAGGGACCACTACACCTGGGCGAACGAGTTTGCGCCCGGAGTCGAGCGTGACGGCGCCGTCACGCAGCGGCGTTTCGAAACGGTGGCCGTCCGCGATCTGGCTCCGTGGGCCCACCTGCAGGGGCGGTTGATGCGAGACGACACGCTCGACGAGGCGGAGGATCGAACCTGGGTCAACGGGCGCTTTCGTGTCCCGGAGCTCTACCTGTACCTGGCCGAGTCGGCCCGCACCTACGACGCCATCGTGTTCGCCCCCTACTTGTTCTGGTCGACGCTGTACTGCGCCGCCATCGCGCCCGATCGAACGATCATGATGCCTTGCCTCCACGACGAGTCCTATGCCCGCCTCCCGTCGGTTCGGGCAGCTCTGGCCGGTAGCGCTGCCACCTGGTTCCTGAGCGAACCCGAACATCAGCTCGGCCATCACCTGGCGTCGTTGCCGGCCGAGCACCCCGTCGTCGGATGCGCAGTCGACATACCCGCGACCTACGACGCTGACGGCTTCCGGGAGCGGCACGACCTCGAGCGGCCGTTCGTGCTCTATGCAGGCCGTCGCGAGGAAGGGAAGGGTTGGCAGCAGGTGCTTCGGGGCTTCGGTGCCGCCGTTCTGCGCCACCGGCTCCCGATCGACCTCGTGACGTTCGGTGTGGGTGACCCGCAGGTCCCCCTCGGGCTGGAAGGTCGCGTCGTGGACCTCGGCTACCTCGAGGACGCGGAGGTGCCCGACGCCTTCGCGGCGGCGTCGGCCTACCTGCAGCCGAGTGCCAACGAGAGCTTCTCGCGCACCATCATGGAAGCCTGGCTGGCGGGGACCGTCGTCATCGCCAACGGCGCCAGCGACGTGGTCACCTGGCACTGCGAGCGATCAGGAGGAGGCTTGCTCTATCGCGACGAGCTCGAGCTCGGCGAGTGCCTCCGGTTCGTGGCGGAGGCGCCAAAGTTGGCGGCGGAGCTCGCCGGACTCGGCCGTGAGTACGTGCTGGCGAACTATCGATGGCCGCAAGTGCTCGACGCCATGGAAGCCTCGCTCGAGCGCCTCTCGTGAAGATCCTCGTGGTCGGCTCCGTGCCGCCGCCGATGAGCGGGCACCGCCAGGACCTGCTGGACGAAGTCCTACGATTCCGGCACGAGGGTCACGACGTGGTGATCCTCGCCCTCGACCCGCTCTCGGCCGCGCATCGGTTTCTCCCCGCCGGCGGCATCGCGGCAGCTATCGAGATCGGCTTGTCGGCACGTAAGTTCGACGCCGTCGTCCTGCAGATCGAGCCGGGCCTGCCTGTCCGACACTCAGCAGGTCGCATCGAGCGCATGGCCGGGCTTCTCGCCCTCGCTGCTGCTCTTCGAACGAAGGCCGAAGTCACCGTTCGGCTCCAGCACCCCGACGATCTCCCCGGAGGTCTGGGAGGTCGCGCCGGTCTCGAGCTCTGGAAGTCAGTCGCCCGTATCGAGGTCGGGGACGAGGAGATGCGCGCCCAGCTCGCCAACCTGCTCGGCGCGAGCGGTGACAGCGTCGCTGTGTCGGCCACGAGCGAGCCCCCTGCGGGCAGCCGGCTCGGCCTCGCTGCTGTGTCCGTGTCGTGGAGCGATGGGGCGGCCACTACTGCTGCCCAGGTTCAGTCCGTCGTACGCGCTCGGGCGGCAGCCGAGCGGGAGTCGCTGGCGGCGAGGGGCCGGCTCACCATCGAGGGTCTCCACCCAGGCCCGCGTGTGCCTCAGTGGCAATGGCTTCCCTCGCCCGGAGCCGGCGTACCCGATCTTGGCCCCATCCGGCAGGCGGACCGGGGCGCCGGCCGCCGGCGGCCTCGTGCCCGTCGAGCCTCGTCCGCTTCTGCTGGCTACTCGATGCGCCGGGCCGTCAGCGCTGTGCTCGCGACGGCCGAGCGGTGGGCGGTGACGCGACCCTTGGCACATCTCGCCAGGCTGACGCTCATCGAGGTGCGCGCCGTGGTTCGCCGGTCCGGCTGACGCGTCGAGGCTGTGCTCAGGTCTGCTCCGGTAACCCGAGGGCGGCAACGAGCGCGGCGGCAGCTCGAGCAAAGGTCTGCTTGGCCGCGAACTCAACGGCGTGCTTCGACAGCGATGTCCGACGGCTGACGTCGTCGAGGAGCGAACTGATGAGCCCGGCCAGGGCGTCGGCGCCGGCGAGTTGCTCGGCGGGGTCGAACTTGACGACGGCATCGTCCGGCAGTTCGCTCATCCAGCCCAAATTCGAGACGATGGTCGGAGTTCCGGCAGCCAAGCAGTCACCGACTGCCGCCGAGGCCTCGCCGCCGAAGCTGGCCCGCAGCTGCACCGCGACGGTCGATCGCCCGAGAGCACCCAAGTACTCCTCACGCTGCAGATGCCCGGTGATCGAGACGTGGTCGCCGATGCCGAGGCTCGCTGCCAGCTGCGCCAGCTCCTCAGCAAGGGCGTCACTGACGGGGCCGACGAAGGCCAGCTCGACGTCTCGGTCAGCTCGCACGATCGCAACCGCCTCCACGAGCGACGCTGGCAGCTTGCTCGGATCGACGATGCCGAAGGAGGTGATCCTCGGCCGTTGGCCGTGACTCTCGACCCGTGCTCGGCTCACGAGCTCGAGCTCGGGTTCCGGCAGTTCCACGGCAAATGGCAGCACGCCGACGCGATCGGCGAAGTCCTCTCCGGCTTCGGCGAGGGCGAGCTGGCGCGCTGCGCGGCTCGTGACGAGGAACTGATCGGAATCGCCGAGGATGTCGCCGACGAGGAGGAGCCCGAGCTGTTCGAGATCGTGCTCGCGGAGAGGCTCACCGGGCGCGAGGCCGACCGGGAGCTCGCCTCCGTTGGCTCGCCGAAGGGCGGCTTCGAGGCCCCCGGGGACGGCTCCGCGCCGGGCCACCGAGTGCCGAAGTAGTCCGGTCATCCGGACGTCGTGAGCCATCACGGTGCCCTTGCGGCGCCGGAGCGCCGCCAGCGCACCGCTGTGGAACTCGCTGTTGCCGAGCACGTACACGACCCGGTCGTAGCCGCCGAGCGCGAGTTCGACCTCGATGAACCTGCGGGCATCGAAGCACTCGCCGCTCACGCCTGGCAGCACCGGGTCGGCCGGGACACGGTCGCGTCCGTCGGCGAAACAATCGAGTCGTCCAGCCGTGGCCGGATCTGCGAGCCCGTCGGAGAGCGCTTCGGTCAGGCGGAAGCTGTAGCTGGCGACTCCGGAGGCAATTGGCGGGAACGGGGACACGAAGGCGATCCGGGGTGCTGGACGCCAGGGTCGCCGGCCGATCGCGATCAAGCGGTCGAACACTGCTGAGATGCGGGCGACGAAGTCGCTGTCCGTCTCTTGGCTGCCGGCCATCGTGACCAGCGCCGGATCGATGCCAAGGAGATCGATGAGGTCTCGGGCGATCTGTTCGGACCCCGCCATCAGCGCGTCGGCCTGGCGAAGGAGCTCGAGACGGGCCCGGTAACGACGGCGGCCGCGCTGCGCGGCGGCCGGCCCTCCGACCCTCGCCGGCTCATCGAGACGGTCGACTGACACTGAGTAGGCCAGACCGAGGCGTTCGACGTCCATCGGCCACACGTTCTCGATCGATCGGGTGACGTCCATCGCCGCCATGCTGTGGAAGGCGCCCGTCCCCGCCGGGATCGAGTGAGCCTCCCCGGCAGTGGCGATCTTGCCCTGCAGCGAGGCGGCGAGATCGTCCGGTAGGCGGGTGCCAGGGGCGACCAGGTATCGAGCCACGAGACCGGGCCGGTGCAGCTCGACCGCCCTCGCGAACGTCCAAGCATCGGTTGCGCCCGCCCCGCCACCGCCCGCCCCGCCACCGGGCGCGCCGGCACCGAGGTCGACGACGACGAGGGGGTTCACGAGCGGGTCGGAGCGGCTCATTCCGGCTGCGGCCGGCTCCCCTCGAGCACGTCGAGCCGGTCGCGCGCCGACCGCAGCAGGCGGCCGAGGATCTCCGTGGACTCGTTGCCGATGTCGATCTGTTCGTTCACCGTGTCGCTCAACTCGCTGAGGAGCCGCGTTTGAGCATCGAGCTTGCGGTTGGCCTCGTCAAGCTTGACCTTGGTCTCCTCGAGAGAGCTCCAGAGCGCGCCCACGTCGACGGAGAGATGGGCGAGCTCCTTGAAGACGTCCGACAACTGGCGGAGGACCTCGTCCTCGTGCTTCGCCGATCGTCCGGCGATGCCCAAGGACATGCGATTCCAGGCGGATCGGGTGACCGAGGCCACGACGGCTCCTTCTCTTCGGGTCTCCGCAGGTCCGGAGTTCGCGGCAAACTCCAGCCCGGAAGCGGGAGGCCCCAGCCTACCTTCGGGCCGGCCATGACCCTTCGGATCAGACGGCATGAGCAGGGAGGGCTTGCGAGCTTCGCGACTCGTGCGGCTCATTTTGGCCCTGTTCCCAGTAGGATCAGGGACCACCCGCCGATCGCGACTTCCGCGTCAGCGTGCACAGGAGGATCAAGACAAACGATGGGCCTGGCGCGCAGCGCCGCGACGCAGCCGAAGGTCGGCGGCTCTGACGGTGGACTGGAGTACGGACCGGGGCGAGATCGCGCCGACAGCTCCAAGGATCGCGGAGACCTTCCTCAGCGCGTCGTCTCGGCCAAGGTCAGCTTGCGACGGCGGATCGGCGAGATCTGGGGCTCGCGGGAGCTTCTGGGGTTTCTCATCCGCAAGGAGCTGAAGGTCCGCTACAAGAACAGCGTGCTCGGGTTCCTCTGGTCTTTCCTCAACCCGGCGCTCATCTTGATGATCTATTACGTCGTCTTCAAATATTTCCTCCACAACCCGACGCCCGATTTCGCACTGTTCCTCTTTGCCGGCCTGCTGCCGTGGAACCTGTTCAACAACTCCATGCTCTCTGCCGCCGGCGTGCTCGTCGCCCACGCCGGCATCGTGAAGAAAGTGGCGTTCCCTCGCGAGATCCTTGCGCTGGCACAGGTTGGGACGGCTATCTGTTACTTCTTCTTTCAGACCTGCATCCTCGTCGCCTTCCTGGCCGGTTTCAAAGTGCTGCCGGCTTGGGGATACATACCGTTGATGCTCTTCGCCCTCGTCTGCGACATCATCTTCTCGGCCGCCCTGGCGATCTTCCTCTCGGCGGTCAACGTCTACCTCCGCGACGTTCAGCACCTCGTCGAGGTACTGCTCGTGGCGCTCTTCTTCAGCCCGCCGATCGTCTATGCCTTTGCCAACCTGCACAACGCCCTGCAGCACACGTGGTTCCGGTGGCTGTACGAGGCGAACCCGCTGATGTGGATCGTCGTGTCGTTCCAGCGGTGCCTGTTCGGCAAAGTCATCCCGCCCGCCGGCAAGGTCGTACCGCACGTCACGCCGAGTCCCTATCACGTCCTTCCCACCTGGGGTGCGGGCCCGTATTGGACCGGCCTCGCCGGAGTGTTCGTGGCCTCGATCGGCCTCCTGCTCATCGCCATGGTCATCTTCGGCCGCGTCGAGGGCAACTTCGCCGAGGAGCTGTGAGCTCCGAGTGAACTCGGCCATCGAAGTCCAGAACGTCTCGAAACGCTTCCGCCTCTACAAGGAGAAGTACACGTCCCTCAAGGAACGCGTGCTGCACGCCGGCCATCTTCCTTTCGAGGAGTTCTGGGCGCTCAGGGACATCGAGTTCGAAGTGAAGCCAGGGGAGACCCTGGGCATCCTCGGGCGCAACGGATCCGGCAAGTCGACATTGCTGAAATGCATCGCCGGCATCCTGCAACCGACTTCGGGCCAGATTCTTCTCCGTGGGCAGTTGGCGGCGATGCTCGAGCTCGGGGCCGGATTCCAACCGGAGATGTCCGGGAGGGACAACATCTTCCTCAACGCCTCGCTCCTCGGGCTGTCTCGCAAGGAGATCGAGCGCAGCTTCGACGAGATCGTTGCCTTCGCCGAGCTCGAGCAGTTCATCGACAACCAGGTGCGCTTCTATTCGTCGGGCATGTACGTGCGCTTGGGATTTGCGGTCGCCGTGAACGTGAACCCGGACATCCTGCTCGTCGACGAGGTGCTGGCCGTGGGCGACGAGCGTTTTCAGGCCAAGTGCCTCGAACGCATCCACCAGTTCCAGGAAGAGGGCCGCACGATCGTCGTCGTCTCGCACGCCGCCGATGTCATGCGGAGCATCTGCAGCCGGGTGGCTGTCATCGACGCCGGCGAGCTCATCAGTCTCGGGCCTCCTGGTGAGGCCATCCGAGCATTTCGCGACCGCCTCATCGAGACCGGCGAGGCGGGTCCGCTGCCCGGTGGCGAAGAGGAGCAGGCACGGGTCGAGGCCGAACGCGATCCCGTCGCGCGGGCCAACGGAACCTTCGCTGCGCCAGTTGCCGCCGAGCGGCGCGTTGCCATCACCGACTGCCGTCTCGAGCTGCCGTCGGCTGACCGCGGCTACGTCCTACCGGGGGAGGGTGTCACGCTCGTCTTCGACCTGAAGGTGCGGGCCCGCGTCCCCAACGTGGCTTTCGGCTGCTCGATCTGGTCTCAGAACGGTTCCCTGCTCTTCGACTCGGACTCGACGATGCTCGGCGACCAATTCGATCTCGAGAGCGGTGCCTCCACGGTGATGCTCGAGTTCCTGGAGCTCCCGTTGTTGGACGGTCGTTACACGGTGAACTTGCGGGTGCAAGACGGCGGAGGTGGCGTCGTGCACGCGCTGAAGGAGCCGGCCGCCACGTTCGAGGTTGTGAACCCGGGAAAGGCGACCGGCGTCGTCTCGCTCCCGTTCACCGTGCACATGAAGACGGAGCACGCCGACGCGTGAGCGACCCAGCATCGGGAGCTGACGTCGTGGCGGCGGCGATCTCGGAGATTCTCGCCGAGGCCGCCCAGCTGCGAGACGATGGCCGGGTCCCGGCCGGGCGCGGGCTCGAGCTCGACGGGCGCTTCGCCCAGATCGCAGCGGATCCCGAAGCACTTGCTCGCGAGGTTGCGGCCGGGGCGTTGTCCGAGCCGCAGACTTACCGATTTGCCCGCACCACGGTGGAGTCGCAGATCCAAGCGATGTCAACGGCCGAGGGCGGGAGCGGCATTGCCGGCGCGTCCAGGCGGTCGCTCCGGCGCGCACGAGGGATGTCTCGGCGAGCAGCCGGCCTCGCCCGAAGAACCGCAGGCCCGCGCTGGCGCGCCATGGAGCGCTCGACCATCGACCAGGCCGGCCGCCTGGCCGAGGCGATTGCGACTCGCGGTCAGGTCGGTGCTGACCACGGTCGGCGAATCGCCACCTCGGGCGGCAGCTCCCGTCGCCTCGACCGCCTCTCCCCCGGTGGCCGCACGTTGCCGTCGGGTTCCGGACCTCGAGAGGGCCGGTCCGGCTCGGGCTTGCTCGGCACGGGAGTACAGGACGCTTCGCTGACAGCGCTGGCAGACTGGGCGATCGGACGACTCGACCGCGGACCCGGCGGCCGGGTGTTGCATCTCGAGTGCGCTGACGGCGTGCTCGTGCAGCGGCTTGCCATGCTCGGATACCAGGCCAAAGGCGCTGATCCGGCTCTCGGTGTGGTGTCTGCCTCGCTCGCGCGTGCGGGGGCGATCGAGTGCCTCGGAGGCGAGAAACGGGCTTGCCTGGGTGGGTTGGTCCTGTCGGGTGTGACCGAGCGCGTGAGCCCCGCCAGCGCCCGGGCCCTCGCCCATCTGGCATCGAGCCGCTTGCGCCGCGACGGCGTGGTCGTCGTGGTCAGCTCGCACCCCGGTTCTCGGGTCGATGACCCCATCGTGTCCGACCTGGCGGTACGGCGTCCGCTCCACCCGGTGACCTGGTGCCACCTGCTTGCTCGCTACGGCTTCGGCGAGATCACCGTCTTCGACCCCACCGGAGGTCAGCAGACGAGCCCGATCGGCGAGGGAATCTACGGCGTCGCGGCACGACGTCGGTGACGAGGTCCTCGTGAGCTCGCGACCCGTTCGGATCGATCAAGTGATCCCCTCCATCGTCGAGCGCGACGCCGTGAGCCACCACACCCTCGAGGCACAGCGAGTCCTGCGTGCGATGGGCTTCGTCTCCGAAATCTTCGCCGGAAACTGGGGCCCCGGTCTCGAGGGCAGAGTCCGCCCCCTCGGAGAGCTCCCGCGCGAGGGCGGAGGCGGCCAATGGGTCTGCTACCAGGCCTCGATCGGGAGTCCTGCCGCCGTGGTTTTCGCCGAGCACCCCGGGCCGAAGATCGTCAACTACCACAACGTCACGCCCGCTGCGCTCGTCGAGACCTGGATGCCTTCCCTCGGTGAGGAGGTCCGGCTCGGACGCCTCCAGCTCGCCGAACTGGCGCCCGTGTGCGAGATCGGGATCGGCGTATCGTCCTACAACGCCGCCGAGCTGGAGGCGTGGGGGTACCGGTCGACGGCCGTGGCACCGCTCATGATGGATCTCTCCGCCCTCGACACCGGTGTCGACCCGGATCTTCGCGAGCTGCTCGAAGGTGCCAAAGCTCTCGGCGGCTCGGACTGGCTGTTCGTCGGCCAGATGTTGCCTCACAAGGCCCATCAAGACGTCGTCAAAGCTTTCGCGTGCTACCTCGAGCTCTTTGACGGCGCTGCCCGCCTTCATCTGGTCGGGCGGCCCAGTTGCTCGCCGTACGCGCTCGCCGTCCGCCGGTTCGCCGAGGCGCTCGGCATCGGAGAGGCGGTCGATTTCGCCGGATCGGTGAGCAGCGGGGAGCTGGCGGCTTACTACCTCGGCGCCGACGTCCTGGTCTGCTGTTCGGACCACGAGGGCTTCTGTGCCCCCCTGCTCGAGGCGATGCATCATGGAGTTCCCGTCGTTGCCTACGGGACGGCCGCAGTCCCAGAAACGGTCCTCGACGCCGGCATCGTCCTTCCTTCGAAGGAGCCGGTCACGGTTGCGACAGCCGCCCACCGCGTGCTCTCCGACGCCGCCCTGCGCAGCGTGCTCATCGATCGCGGGCGCGCCCGAGCGGGCACTTTCACCTTGGACGCGGCCCGCCGAGCCTTCTCGACGGCGGTCGAACAGGCACTCGGTGCCCCCGGATAGCGGGTCGCCCCTTGGTCCCGGCGGGCTGTCAGGGGTAACATTGTCCCCATCAGACTCAGGAGACACAGGTTGGGCGTCCGTCCGGCTCGACTTCCGGCCTCCTCGGAGGTGAACCGCGCCCGCGCGGCAACGCTGTCGGCGGCAAGGCTGTCGATGGTCGTTGCGGTTCTCGTCGCGGGGCTCTGTGGTGCCGTGGCCGGTACGACAGCTGCCGCCCAGCCGGAGGCGACGTTCCCCTCTGCGAACGTCACGTTCACCGGGCACGGCTGGGGGCCTGGTTACGGGTTGGGGCAATGGGGGGCATTCGGCTTTGCCGCCGTCGACCACTGGACCTATCACCAGCTCCTCGTCCACTACTACTCCGACACGGCCTATCCCGTCACCGACGTCACACTCGAACCCAAGGCTGACGGTGAGCTCATCAAGGTCGTCATCGAGGAGAACGACAACAGCGCCGTAACGGTTCGATCACCGTCCGCTTTCACCTATGTGGACTCCGCCGGGCAGATCGTCGCGAGCATCGCGGCCGGTCAGGTCGGGCGTGCCGTCGAGATCGTCAAGTCTGGTGTCCTCACCGGCCTGTGGCAGATCGAGACGGCTTCGTCATGCTCGGCCACGAGCTGGAAGACGCTCGCCAGTGGTGTGAGCGACCCCACCGCCGTGCCGGCGTCGTTGCAGGCGACGGCGCCCACGAGCCAACTCTTGACGCTCTGTCGAGCCGACGGGCAGAACGTGACGTACCGCGGACGCCTGGAGGCCTTCGACTACTACGGGTCGTCCACGAATTACGTGCACCTTGAGCGGACCCTCAACATCATCGCCATCGAACAGTTCCTCTCCGACGTGACGCCCGGCGAGTCGCCATCTGGCTGGGGCACCTTCGGCGGTACGACGGGAGCACCTCAGGGCGAGCCGTGGGGGTTCCAGGAGCTCGAAGCGCAGGCAGTCGCCGCCCGGAGTTACTTGCTGTACTCCAGGTCGGTGGGCGGATGGTACGGCTATGCCGACATCTGCGATGACAGCTGCGAGTGGTACGGCGAAGGCATCAAGTACGAAACCCCCCTCGCCACCCGTGCCGTCCGCGACACCGCCGGCCAGTATCTCGTGCAGAGTGGTCAGCCGGCGCCAACCGAGTACGGATCGTCGAGCGGCGGCTACACCGAGGCGCTCACGTACTGGAACGAGCAATCGATCTTCGATTCCATCCGGGATCTCGGCGATGCCGTCTGCATCGGCGGGCAGGGCTCGCTCGGATGCAACCCCGTCCACACCTGGACGGTGTCGATCCCGGTGGCGACCGTCGAAGCCGCTTTTCCAAGCCTCGGCACGCTCGAATCCGTAAAGGTCACCTCGACGGACTCCTCCGGACGGGTGACCAAGATCGAGATCGTCGGGACGAAGGCAACCGACTCGGTGAGCGGGGCGACCTTCACGAGCGACTTCGGAGGGTTTCTCTCGACGATGTTCGCCGTCACCGACGGCCCTGGCGCCACGGCGCTCGCTCCTGCAGGTGCTCGCCCGACGTCACAGATCGGTTTCGGAACCCCTGGGTTCCGCCCGCCTGTGGGCCTGCCGATCTCGCCGACGAGCCCGGGGGGCCAGCACTAGGCTCATCGGGGACCGGTCGACGAGGAGGACGTGTGGAGATGGACGTACGCGACAAGCTGTACATCGACGGGGCGTGGGTTTCGCCGTCCACATCGGACACCGTCGAGGTGATCGACTCCGCCACCGAGGAGGTCATCGGCACCGTCCCCCTGGCAGGGGTGTCCGACGTGGACGCAGCCGTACGGGCTGCTCGCGCCGCGTTTGCCGAGTGGTCCCAGATGCCGGCGTCCGAGCGGGCGAAGTTCACGTCCCGCATCGGCGAGGCGCTCGGCGCCCGCATGGCCGACATCGGCCAGCTCATCGCCCATGAGGTCGGGATGCCGCTCAGCCTGTCGATGCTCATCCAAGCGGGCCTGCCGATCAGCACGTTCATGTCGATGGCGAGCCTCGTCGAGCAGATCGTCTGGGAGGAGCAGGTCGGCAACTCGCTGGTCGTGCGCGAGCCGGTCGGAGTCGTCGGCGCGATCACGCCGTGGAACTATCCGTTGCACCAGATCGCCGCCAAGGTCGCGCCTGCGCTCGCGGCCGGATGCACTGTCGTGCTCAAGCCGAGCGAAGTGGCGCCCCTCAACGCCTTCCTGCTGGCAGACGTCATTCACGAGGTGGGACTCCCGTCCGGAGTCTTCAACCTCGTTTCGGGCGTCGGACCCGTTGTCGGCGAGGCCATCGCCGCTCATCCGGGTGTCGACATGGTCTCGTTCACGGGTTCGACGCGTGCGGGCCGGAGGGTCGGCGAGGTCGCTGCTCAGACCGTGAAGCGCGTGGCGCTCGAGCTCGGCGGCAAATCGGCCAACGTCATCCTCGAAGACGCTGACCTCGCCAAGGCCGTCGCCACCGGCGTCACCATGTGCTATCTCAACTCCGGACAAACTTGTAGCGCCTTGACGCGAATGGTCGTACCTCGCAGCCGTCTCGCCGAAGTAGAAGAGATCGCAGCCCGCGAGGCCGAGGCGACGACGCCGGGCGATCCGTTCGGTGACGGAACGAGGATGGGCCCGCTGGTGTCCGCCGCCCAGCGCGATCGTGTCCGCTCCTACATCCAAAAGGGCATCGACGAAGGCGCCAAGCTGATCACCGGCGGTACCGAAGCCCCCGACGGGCTCGATGTCGGCTTCTACGTGCGCCCGACCGTCTTCTCCGATGTGCGGTCCGACATGACGATCGCCCAGGAGGAGATATTCGGCCCCGTGCTGTCGATCCTGCCCTATGACACCGAGGAAGAGGCGATCGACATCGCCAACGACTCGAATTACGGCTTGGCAGGTGCCGTCTGGGCGGCGGACCCCGAACGGGCCAAGCAGGTCGCTCGGCGTATTCGCACCGGACAGGTCGACATCAACGGCGGGAGCTTCAACTCACTGGCTCCCTTCGGCGGGTTCAAGCAGTCGGGCCACGGCAGGGAGCTCGGTCGCTTCGGGCTCGAGGAGTTCCTCGAGATCAAGTCGCTTCAGCTCTGAGCTGAGCGGGTACGGCGGTCGGGTGCCTGACGTCGCCGAGTTCTCGGAGTCCGAACCGTCCTCGCTGGAGTCGCCAGGCGGGCTCGATGTCGCCGACGACATCGGGGAGATCGGACGATCGCTGGCCCGTACGCGCCGGCGCAAGCGCCTCAGCTCGTGGCTGCGATGGGTGATCGGCGTCGCTCTCGGAGCCGCCGCCCTCTGGGCGGTGAGCGGTCAACGGGGCGAGCTGCAGGGCGCGGCCAGCGAGCTGAGTCGCCTCAACACCGGCTGGCTGACCGTGGCCATCGTCTCGGAGTTCGTCTCCTTCGTGGCCTTTGCCCGTATGCAGCGACGTCTCCTGCGAGCCGGTGGCGTCGGCATCGGTCGTAGGCGGATCCTCGGGCTGACGGTGGCAGCCTCGGCCATCGCCAGCTCGATCCCGGCGGGGCCGGCGGTCGCAACCGTGTACGCCTACCGGCAGTACCGCCGGGCAGGCGCCGATGAGTCCATCGCCGGCTGGGGACTCATCGCCACGCTGTTGTGCTCAGCTCTCGGCCTCACGATCGTGGCTGCTGCCGGCGTGCTCATGGCCGAGCGCCAAGGGGCTGCACTCGACCTCGTGTGGGTGACTGCCACCGTCCTCGTGATCGTGCTCGCCGCGATGGCGGTCTTCTCGCGGCGCAACCTCGTCGCCATCGTGGCACTGTTCGGGATCCGGGTCGTCAAGCGGGTCACGGGGTTCCCCCGCGGGGACGCCGAGACGCACCTCAACAACGTGGCTGCTCAGCTCGGTCAGGTCAACCTCACCCTTCGCGACATCCTTCCGGCGCTCGGCTGGTCCCTCGGTAACTGGGCCTTCGACTGTGGCGCTCTCGGTTTGAGCTATCTCGCCATCGGTGCCGGGATTCCTTGGCGGGGTCTCCTCCTCGCCTACGGAGCGGCCCAGCTCGCGTCCAACCTCCCCATTACGCCTGGCGGGCTCGGCGTCGTCGAGGGCAGCCTGACGGTTGCCCTCGTCGCTTACGGGGGTGTGCAGCTGTCCACCGTGGCGGCGGTGATCCTCTACCGGATCATCAGCTTCTGGGGGTTCTTGCCAGTGGGATGGGTCGTTTGGGGTGCCATGGCGATCCGCGACCGGCGGGAGGACCGCGCCCGTGACAGGGCGGCGCTGAGCGAAGCACCTGATGGGCTCGCCATCGCGGCTGGAGAGGGGGGCGCGCGCACATGAGCGGTGTCCGATCCGTCGGCTGGTTGCGTGGCACCGGCGCCCTGGCAGTGGTCCTTGCGCTGATGGGAATGGCCCTGGCTGGCTGCACGGCGGCCCGAAACGGCCTCGGCACCCATGACAGCCAGTGCTTTCGCGTCCTTCCGGAAGCCCGTGCCGCCGTCGGGAGGTCAGCCGACTTCTCCGGCGTTCGTGCCTTGCCCGGCAACGATCTTGTCAAGGCAATCCAGGACTTGCGATCCACCCATGGCACGCCTCCCGACGCCCTCATGGACATCGCCCCCCAGACGACGTGCCTCGTCGCCTACCGCGGTCGATTCACCGTCGGCACCGTCTCGCAAGGTTGGGCCGCCGAGCCGGGCCCGTATCGGGCAGCGGTCGTGGTCATGGGTTTGTCCAACGACAAAGTCGTCGCCACGGTGTTGTTTCGCACGGTGCCGCACTCCATCGAGTTCCTGCACCGCCTGGCCTTTGTGACCTGACGGCCCCGCGCCGCTTGCTGGCCGGAGCGGCATTCCGCGACGATGGCGTGCGCGGGGCTCCCTGCTGGCGTACCATGCCGCAAAACGAGAACGCGTTCCATTCTTGTCCTTCGGGAGGCGCCTCGAGCGGGCGTCTCGACGCAGTACAGCGCTTGCAGGCGGGGGATGGGCGCAGCAGGGGGAGCGACAGCGCGTGATCACGACAAGAGGTGTGCTCAGGACCGGGTTGGCGGCCGCAGCGCTGGTCTTGGTTGCAAGCGGTTGTGCGAAGGGTGTCGCCGGCAACACGACCACGAGCACGTCGGCGGCGGCGACCTCGACGAGCTCGGGCACGACCACTCCGCAGGCGCCGAGCCCCGGCGTGAACTCCACGACGATCACCGTGGGCAACGTGTCGACGACCGGTGGCCCGGTGCCGGGACTGTTCCTCGGCGCCCAGGTCGGGGTCCAGGCCTACCTCGACTACATCAACTCGACCGGCGGCATCGACCACCGCAAGCTCGTCGTGGACGATGGTGACGACGAGCTCTCTTGTGCCGACAACAAGTCGGCGACGCAGAAGCTGATCCCCAGCGTCATCGCCTTCGTCGGGTCGTTCTCGATCGACGACGAGTGCGGCGGCGTCGTGATCCCGAAAACGATCGCCAACATCTCGAACTCGCTCGACCCCATCGTCACCAAGTTGCCGAACACCTACAGCCCGCAGCCCATCCAGAACGGTTGGGGGACGGGGCCGCTCCTGTGGCTGAAGGAGCACTACCCGACCGACATCGGCAAGGTCGGCGCCCTCGTCGGCAACGTCACGACGGTGCAGGACTCCTGGAAGGGTGAGGAGTACGCCCTCAACAAGCTCGGCTTTCACATCGCTGACGTGGAGAGCTACGACGTCGGTCAGTCCGCCTTCCAGGCCTCGGTCATCCGCATGAAGGATGACGGAGTCCAGATCGTGCTCCTCGACCAGGCCGACGTGAACGCCATCGCATCCTTCCTCGACGCCGCCGCCCTCGAAGGCTTCCACCCGGCGATCTTCTTCAACTCGGGCTCGGCCTACGACGGCAGCTTCATCAAGAAGGCCGGAGCGGCCGCCAGCAACATCGTCGTCGGGATCCACGAGGCGCTCTACCTCGGCCAGGACTCGTCCACGGTGCCCGCGGTCTCCCTCTTCGACCACTGGGTCAACGTCGCCCATCCCGGTTACACGCCGGACATCTACTCGGTCTTCGGTTGGGCGTCGGCTGCCTTGTTCGTACAGGCCCTGCGAAACGCCGGCTCCGATCCGAACCGGGCTTCCCTGCTCACAGCACTGAAGCAAATCACGAACTTCGATGCCGGCGGGCTCATCGCCCCGGACAACCCGGCTGCCAAGAGTCCGCCGAATTGCTTCATCATCGCCAAGGTCGTCAACGGTGCATGGCAGCGGCAATCGCCGGCCTCGGGGTTCATGTGCTCGGGAACCTACCTGTACGACCCGTCGCTCCCGTGAGGCTCGCGCAGGACCGCCCCCCGGGCTGACGTGCAAGAGTTCCTTCAGTTCCTCGTCCTCGGCGTCGTTGCCGGGGCGATCTACTTCGTGGCTGCGAGCGGCCTCGTCGTCACCTACGCCACTTCGGGCGTCTTCAACTTCGCTCACGGCGCCCTCGGCATGATGGCGGCGTTCTCGTACTGGGCACTGCACGTGGCACTCGGGTGGCCGGCGGTACCGGCGCTGCTCGTCGTGGTGCTCGTGGGCGGTCCGGTGGCGGGCGCTTTGCTGGAGCGCTTCCTCATGCGCCGGTTGCAGGGTGCCCCCACCCTCTCGACGATCGGTGTGACGATCGGGCTGCTGCTGGCTCTTGTCGGGGCGGCTTCGTTCCTGTGGAACCAGAACGAAACCCGGGTCGTCCCGGGTTTCTTCGGCCCGACGAGCTCGGTCACGTTCCTCGATGTCGCCATCAGCTATGACCAGCTCCTTGTGATGGCGGTCGCCGTCGTCGTCGCAGGCTCGATCTGGTTCCTGCTGCACCGCACGCGCCTCGGCATCTCGATGCGAGCGGTCGTTGACGACCCCGAGCTGGTGGCGTTGTCCGGCATCTCGCCGGCGGGAGCAGCTCGTGCCGGCTGGATGCTCGGTTGCTCGCTGGCGGCTCTCGCCGGTGTCCTCTGGGTCGACTCCGGGGAGGATCTGGCCATCCTGGCACTGACGCTGCTCGTGGTGAACGGGTACGCAGCTGCCATCGTCGGCCGGCTGCGCAGCCTGCCGCTCACGTTCCTCGGGGCGGTGCTCCTCGGCATCGCCGTCAACATGGGCATCGGCTATCTGCCTCAGAACTGGCAGGACTTGCAGTCCACGATGCCGATGGTGCTGCTGTTCTTAGCCCTGCTCGTCGTCCCGCAAGGGCGCCTTCGGACGGCGGCGCGTGTGCCCGCCATGCGCATGCCGGTCGCAAGCGCCCGCACGTCGCTCGCCGGGGCCGCCGTGCTCCTCGTCCTCGGCGTGCTGGCGTCTCAGGTCCTGTCCTCGAGCGCCGTCATGCTCGTGTCGTCGGGTGTGGCGTTTTCCATCATCGCCCTCTCGCTCGTGCCCCTCACCGGCTATGCGGGCCAGATCTCCTGTTGCCAGCTGACCTTTGCCGGCCTGGGCGCCTTCGCGATGGCGAAGACGGCCGGCGATGACTCACTGCTGGGCCTGGTGGCCGCCGTCGTGCTCGCCGGCGCCGTGGGTGCACTGATCGCCTTGCCCGCCATACGCTTTCAGGGGCTCTACTTGGCACTGGCGACACTGGCGTTTGCCGCTTCGATGGATGCCGGCTACTTCCAGACGAGTCACTTCGCCGGCTCCTACGGTGGCTATCTCGCCGTCGGACGGGCCCCGGTACCTGGGCTGAACGTCTCTTCCAACCGCAGTTACCTGGTGTTTCTCGTGATCGTCTACGCCTTGGCGGCCGTCGGGATCCTCGCCCTGCGGCGGAGCCGATTCGGTCGCAGGCTCGTGGCGAGCAGCGACAGCGCGGCGGCGGCTTCGATCTCGGGCGTGCGAGTGGCGCGCACTCGACTGCTCGTGTTCGTGCTGTCGTCCGCCCTTGCCGGCCTCGGTGGCGCCCTGCTCGCCGGAGTCAGCTTCATCGCCGAGGCAAACGACTACCAGATGCTCCTGAGCCTTTCGATGCTCCTGCTCGTCACGGTGTGGGGCATCCGCTCGGTGAGTGGCGTTCTCGTCGCCGGCATCGTCTATGAGCTCATTCCCTACCTCTTGAACGACAACTACTCGTGGCTCTACTTGCTCACCGGCCTCGGTGCCATCGGCATCAGCCGCCAGCCCGAAGGAGTGATCGGCGACCTGATCGCCCGTCTCGGCCCTGGCGGGTCGGGCTTCGGCGGTCTACGACGGTCGCGTGCCTCCCTGGGCGCCGGCAGCGCCAGAGTGGCGATGACGCCGGCGGCGGTCGATGCCGAGCGCTGAGGCGATCGCCGCACTCGAGCTGCGGTCGATCCACCTCGCCTACGGTGGTCTCGTCGCCCTCGAGTCGGTCGACCTGATCGCACGCGCCGGGCAGGTGACCGGACTCATCGGGCCCAACGGGGCGGGCAAGACGAGTCTGTTCGACGTCGTCACGGGTCTCACGCACCCGACTCGGGGCCGCGTGATCCTCGATGGACGCGATGTCACGAGATTGCGGCCATCGAGCCGGGCGCGACTCGGTCTCGGTCGCACGTTCCAGCGGCTGGAGCTCTTCTCCTCCCTCACGGTGCGCGAGAACGTCGCCGTCGCCGCCGAAGCCGCTCACCGCGTTCGGGTGCGACCGAAACGATGGCACCTGTTCGATTCGGACGCCAAAGCGGTCGTCGAGGAGCAGCTCGAACGCGTCGGCCTCACCGAGCACGCCGCTGCCCGGGTGGACACGCTGTCGACTGGCCTGTCTCGACTTGTCGAAGTCGCCCGTGCGCTGGCGGCACGACCGAGGCTCCTGCTGCTCGACGAGCCCGCCTCGGGCCTCGACGCCAGCGAAACCGATCACCTCGCCGACATTCTCGCCGCCCTCACGGCCGACGGAATCTCGGTCCTGCTCGTCGAGCACGATGTCGAGCTGGTGATGCGGATCTGCAGCGAAGTCGTCGTTCTCGACCGCGGCGCGGTGTTGGCGGTCGGGCCGCCGGCTGTTGTCCGTCAGCAACGCGAGGTACGTGACGCCTACCTCGGTCAGATGGCGGTGTCGTGAGCGATCCCGGTATCCCGCCTCACGATGCGGTGCATCCCCCGGATCGAGAGCGTGTCGACGGCGCCGGCACCGTTCAAGGGATGGTCATCTCGCTCGAGAGCGTCAGGGCTGGTTACGGGGGCATTGAAGTGCTGCATGACGTGCGGCTCTTTGCCGGGCCGGGGGACGTGTGCGCGCTGCTCGGGCCGAACGGTGCCGGGAAGTCCACGACGCTTCGGGTCGTGTCCGGCCGGCTGGCGATCGGCGGCGGCCTCGTCGTCATCGACGGGGCCGCCATCCGCAAGCCACAGCCGGCTCGGTTGGCCGCCGACGGGATGTGCTGCATCCCCGAGGGCCGCGGCGTGTTCCCGAACCTCACCGTAGAGGAGCACGTGTCGCTGTGGTCCGGCCGCCGTCGGGCGGAGCGGCGCGACCTCATGAACGCCGTGGCGGAGCGGTTTCCCGTGCTCGGGTCGCGCCGGCGGCAGCTGGCCGGATCGCTTTCCGGCGGCGAGCGACAGATGCTGGCGCTGAGCCGGTCCTTGCGTCCAGGAGTCCGGGCGCTCGTTTGCGACGAGCTGTCGATGGGCCTGGCGCCGAAGATCGTGGAGGAGCTGTACGGCTATCTCGCAGGTCTGGCTCGTTCCGGTGTCACCGTGATCGTCGTCGAGCAGTTCGCCGACATGGTTCTCAGCATCGCCACGCGGGCATCGGTACTCGTCGGCGGGCGGATTCGCCTCGCTGGCACCCCGGGAGAGGTGCGTGCCGGCTTGCACGACGCCTATCTCGGAGGCGGTCCCGAAGCGCCGGTGTCGGTCACCTGAAGCACCGATGCCTCGGGGTGTCGCAGTGCGCCAGCCGGGCCGGAATCAGGACTGCGGGTCTGTAGCGAGCTCGACGTCCACAGACAGCGAGTCGGTTGTCTCGCCTGCTTGCAGGCGGAGATCGGCGATCGTGCAAGCTTGCGCGAGGTCGCCGCTTACCGCCTCGAGCAGCTCGATCTGTGCGGGCGAACCACTGACGGTGCAGGCGGTGATGGGAGCGCGCATCCCCCGATGCGCCTCGCTCTTGGCCCGGCGGATGGCCCCGAGCACCTCGCTGACGACGGCGATCATCTCCGGGCGAGGTGTCTGCTGGGTGACGAGCAGCTCCGCCGGGACGGGCCAGGACTGCCGATGAATCGAGCCGTCGTGCCACCACGACCAGGTCTCTTCGGTGCTGTAAGGCAGGAACGGCGCCAGGCATCGCAGCAGCACCCCGAGCGAGAGGCCGAGGGCCGCCTGGGCCGAGGACGTCGCAGCCGGTGAGGCACTCCCGCCGGCGGCCTCGCCGTAGGCGCGGGCTTTGACGAGCTCGACGTAGTCGTCGCAGTAAGTCCAGAAGAACGACTCGGTGACTTCGAGGGCGCGGGCGTGGTCGTACCGCTCGAAGGCGGCGCTCGCCTCGACGACGACCGACGCCAGCGAGGCCAGCATGGCGGCATCGACCGGCTCGGTGACCTCGGACATCTCCGGATCGCCGTCGATGCGGGCAAGGACGAACTTGGAGACGTTCAGGATCTTGATCGCGAGCCGACGGCCGACCTTCATCTGCTGCTCGTCGTAGGCGGTGTCGACCCCGAGGCGGGCCGAGGCGGCCCAGTAACGGACCGCGTCGGTGCCGTGTCGCTCGATCGGCTCGGTCGGAACGACGACGTTTCCCTTGGACTTCGCCATCTTCTTGCGGTCCGGATCGAGGATCCAGCCGGAGATGGCAGCGTGCTGCCAGGGGAGGACCTGGTGCTCGAGCTCGGAGCGCACGATCGTCGAGAAGAGCCACGTGCGGATGATCTCGTGAGCCTGCGGTCGAAGATCCATGGGGAAGACGCGAGCGAACAGGTCGGGATCGTCGAGCCAGCCACCGGCGATCTGCGGCGTCAGCGAGGAGGTCGCCCAAGTGTCCATCACGTCCGGATCGCCGACGAAACCCAGCGGTCTTCCCCGGTCGGTCTCCGCGAACCCCGCTGGCACGTCCGTCGAAGGGTCGATGGGCAAGCGCTCCGATGCCGGCAGCAACAGCGTCTCTGCCATGACCTCGCCGGCGTCGTCGAGCCGGTACCAGACCGGGAATGGCACGCCGAAGAAACGCTGACGCGAGATGTTCCAATCGCCTGTCAGTCCCTCCACCCAGGACTCGTAGCGGGCCCGCATGAACTCCGGGTGCCAGCTCAGCTCACGTCCCCGCTCGAGCAGCCGTTCTCGAAGCGCCATCGTGCGCACGTACCACTGGGGCGACGAAACGATCTCGAGCGGTCGATCGCCGCGTTCGTAGAATTTCACGAAGTGGGTGATCGGGCGTGGCTCGCCGATGAGGTCCCCGGAGTCTCGAAGGAGCTCGACGATGCGTCGCTGCGCTTGGCGCAGGTTCTTGCCTTCGAGCTCAGCGTAGAGCGCCGCCGCTCGATCGGCGTCGACGGACTCCCACCCGATGGTCCCAAAGGGAGCCTCTCCGAGCCGGCCGTCACGTTGCACGATCGTGCGGGTGGGAAGCGACAGCTCCCGCCACCACGTGACGTCGGTCGTGTCGCCGAAGGTACAGATCATGGCGATGCCCGAGCCCTTCTCGGGCTCGGCAAGGTGGTGGGCGACGACTGGGACGCGCACGCCGAACAGCGGAGTGAGGACGTCGGTGCCGAACAGGTGCCGGTACCGGTCGTCGGAAGGGTGCGCCACGAGCGCCACGCAGGCGGGGATGAGCTCGGGCCGCGTTGTCTCGATCTCGACGGCGGCACCGGCATCGGCGCCAGCAAAGGCGATGCGGTAGTAGGCGCCCTGCTGCTCGCGATCCTCGAGCTCTGCCTGGGCGACTGCGGTGCGGAAGTCGACGTCCCAAAGCGTGGGCGCCTCGTGGCGGTAGGCCTCGCCGCGCGCCAGCATCTTCAGGAAGCCAACCTGGGAGGTGCGTCTCGCCCGCTCGCCGATGGTCGTGTACTGGTGACGCCAGTCGTAAGACAGGCCGAGCCGCCGGTGAGTGTCCTCGAAGACCCGCTCGTCTTCAGCCGTCAGCCGGCGGCAGAGCTCGACGAAGTTGGGCCTCGAAATGGGCACTGCCGGTTCCGGCGGAGTAGCCGGCGGCTCGTAGTCGGCGACGAACGGCTGCGTCGGATCGCAGCGCACGCCGTAGTAATTCTGCACCCGCCGTTCGGTGGCGAGCCCGTTGTCGTCCCAACCGATCGGGTAGAAGACGGCCTTGCCGCGCATGCGCTGGAACCTGGCCACCATGTCGGTCTGGGAGTACGAGAAGACGTGACCGGTGTGCAAGGAACCGGACACCGTCGGTGGGGGAGTGTCGATCGCATAGACCTCACTCCGCTGCTTCGTGCGGTCGAAGTGGTAGGTGCCGTCGGCTTCCCACTGTTTCGACCACTTCGCCTCGAGACCGTCGAGCGACGGCTTCTCGGGGATACGGGGCGTCACCATAGGCCTAGTACCGTACTGGCGTGCTGCGGCTCTACGACACGGCGACCGGATCCGAGTCGGTGCTCCATGGCCAGGAGGAGGGCCACATCGGCCTCTACGTCTGCGGCCCCACCGTGTACGGTCGCCCTCACATCGGTCATGGTCGGTTCGCCCTGACCTATGACTTCTTGCGCCGTTACCTCGAGTCGACCGGCGTGAGCGTGCGGCACGTCTCGAATGTGACCGACATCGACGACAAGATCATCAACCTTGCCAACGCCGAGCACCGCAGCGCGGCTGAGGTGGCCGAGCAGTACGAGGCGGAGTGGTGGGCGGCGATGGACTCGCTCGGGATCGCCCCGCCGACGGTCGTCCCGCACGCCACGGCCTACGTCGACGAGATGGTCGAGATGATCGGCGAGCTCGTTCGGGACGACATCGCCTATGAGACGTCGGACGGCGTCTACCTCGAGGTCGCCCGCGTTGCCGGCTATGGGCTGCTCGCCCAGCAGTCGCTCGACTCGCTCCGGGCGGGCTCGCGGGTCGAGATCAACGAGGAGAAGCGCGCCCCGTTCGACTTCGCCCTCTGGAAGAAGGCAAAGCCGGATGAGCCAGCCTGGCCCGCACCCTTCGGGCAGGGGAGACCTGGGTGGCACACCGAGTGCGTCGTCATGGCGTTGGCTTTGCTCGGGGAGGGTTTCTCGCTGCATGGCGGGGGCGAGGATCTGAAGTTTCCCCATCACGAGAACGAACGCGCTCAGGCCGTCGCCCTCGGCCGGCCGTTCGCACGTCACTGGATGCACAACGGCATGGTCGTTCAAGGCGGCGAGAAGATGTCGAAATCGCTCGGCAACGTCGTCGACCTCGCGAGCCTCGTGGAGCGACACGACCCTCGTGCCTACCGCGTCGTCGTGCTGCAGTCGCACTACCGCGCCCCGACGGAGCTCACGACGGGTAATCTCGAAGCCGCCGAGCAGGCGCTCCGCCGGATCGATGCCCTCGCCCGCAGGCTCGAGGAGGCGCGCGAGGTCGGGGCGGCAGACGGTGTCGCCGAGCGTGTGACTGCGGACTTCCGCGCACGCATGGACGACGATCTGTCGACACCGGCAGCCATCGGCGTTCTCTTCGACGCCGTGACGGCGGCCAACTCGGCATTCGATCGGAGCGACGGGCCGCTGGCGGCAGCTCTGGCCGGGGCCGCCCTGGAGGGCTTCGAGGCCGTCGGGATCGTCGCCAGCGGCCGGCAGGGAGTGCCCGACGCGGTACTGGCCTTGGCGCACGAGCGCGACGAGGCTCGGGCGGCTCGGGACTGGGCAGCGGCGGACCGGTTGCGTGACGACATCGTCGCCGGCGGCTACCGGGTCGAGGACACTCCCGCCGGCACCCGCGTCTATCGCTGACGGGATCGTGCCGGCTGCTGGCCGCCAGCGGTCGGGGGCGGGCTCGTTGCCCGCTCGGGACGCAAGGAGGCGTTGCGCTGTGATGCCCGCGCCGTTCGCCCAAGGGCGGTGCTGGCCGCGCTCGAGCGCCTTTACCATCGGCCGCTCTTGGGACGCCCCCTGCAGCATCGGCTTCGCCTGCTGGATCGCCGGTCACGAGGCCGTCACTCTCCCGTGAGCGAAGATGCAACCTCTGCTAGCCTCCGATCCGAGCAATTCGTGTGGCTGTCCACGCGAGCCTCCGAGGGAAGGGGACGGGCCGGGGCTCCCGGTCCATCCATGGGTCCTCGGAGCAAGCCTGGGCGCCCGCGGTTGTTCGGCATTGCTGTAATCACGAGTGCAAGGGGGATCGCCACCGTGGCGACCGGAGTAGTGAAATGGTTCAACGCGGAGAAGGGCTACGGCTTCATCTCGCAGTCGGACGGAGCTGACGTTTTCGTCCATCATTCATCGATCCAGATGCAGGGGTACCGCACCCTTACCGAGGGACAGGAGGTCGAGTTCGACGTCCAGGAGGGCCAAAAGGGCCTCCAGGCGGCGAACGTTCGCTCGCTGTAGAACTACCGACCCACCCGCGCCGTACCCTGGCGTCGTCGCTGCCGGCCGGCACGGTCGTTGGCGAAATCTCTTTCTCACTCGTCTCACGAGCGGGACATACGCGCCCCGGATGCCAACACACCGGCGGTGTTCGTTGCTTGCGCGCCTTGACTGTGGCGCTTCGAGCAGCCGTCCACGCCCCAGGCGCCTGCTAAACTATCGCTAGCGTAGGTTACCGATCGGTCAGCAATTCCGGCCGCCGTGACTGCGCCGAAGCGCTAGTTGGGTTGGGCCACACCGCGGCCACGGGGTCGCGGGGAGACGAGGTGACGCGATGGCCGATTTCTCACTCGAGCTGAACGAGGATCAGCTCCAAGTGATCAAGTGGGTGCACGAGTTCGCAGAGAACGTGGTCCGTCCCGCTGCTCACGAATGGGACGAGCGTGAGGAGACGCCGTGGCCCATCATCGAGGAAGCCGCCAAGATCGGCTTGTACTCGTTCGACTTCGTCGCCAACTGCTTCGCCGACGAGACCGGTCAACTGCTTCCCGCCGTGAACGAAGAGCTCTCGTGGGGTGATGCAGGCATCGCCCTTGCCATCTTCGGCTCGACGCTCGGTCTGGCCGGGCTCGTCTCCAACGGGACGCCTGAACAGATCGCCGAGTGGGCTCCGCAGTGTTTTGGCAGCCCGGGTGACCTGAGGCTGGCGGCCTTCTGCGTATCGGAGCCCGACGCCGGCTCTGACGTGAGCCAGTTGACGACGCGGGCTGTCTACGACGAGGCATCTGACACCTGGACGCTGAACGGGACCAAGACCTGGATCACGAACGGCGGGATCGCGGATGTGCACGTCGTCGTGGCCACCGTCGATCCGGGGCTCGGAACCCGCGGTCAGGCGAGCTTCATCGTGCCGCCGAAGACGCCAGGACTCGAGATGGGTCAGAAGTTCAAGAAGATGGGTATCCGCGCCTCCCACACCGCCGAGGTCGTCTTGACGGACGTGAAAGTGCCCGGCTCATGCCTGTTGGGTGGTAAGGAGAAGCTGGACGCTCGCATCGCTCGAGCCCGGGAAGGCAAGAGCGCCAAGGTGCAGGCGGCGATGGCGACCTTCGAGGCCAGTCGGCCGACCGTGGCAGCCCAAGCCGTCGGGATCGCCCGAGCGGCCTACGAGTTCGCCCTCGATTACTCGAAGGGCCGCTCGACGTTCGGCAAGGCGATCGTGGAGCACCAGGCCATTGCATTCAAGCTCGCAGACATGAGAACTCAGATCGACGCTGCACGCCTCCTGTATCAGCGGGCAGCCTGGATGGGGGCAACTGGCAAGCCGTACACCGCCGGTGAAGGGTCCATGTCGAAGCTGTTTGCCGGCGAGACCGCTGTCTGGGTGACCGAGCAGGCGATTCAGATCCTCGGCGGCTACGGGTACGTCCGCGACTACCCCGTCGAGCGGTGGCACCGCGACTCGAAGATCTACACGATCTTTGAAGGCACCTCCGAAATCCAGCGCCTGATCATCGCCCGCAGCATCTCTGGCCTGCACATTCGTTAGTCGGACTGGCTCGGGGGACCGTCAGTCGGCTGCCAGGTCTCGCTGATACCAGGTGCCTGGTCGGCCGCCGGGCTCGGCGGCCCCTGCAGCGACGAACCCGGCTTTGGTCAGCACTTTCTGCGAGGCCACATTGTCAAAGGTGGTCGCCGCTCTGAGCGTGCGCAGGCCGTACTGCGCGGCCGCCAGCCGACACAGCTCCTGCACGGTCGCGGTCGCCACGCCGCCGCCGGCGACATGCTGGGAAACCCGGTAGCCGAGCTCGGCGATGCCGTCTTCGACATCGACCAGGTTGAACCGGCCGAGCACGCTGCCATCCTCGTCGACGAGCACGTGGAAGACACACGTTCCGGCCTCTTGCTCGGTCAGCAGGGCGTTGAACAACTCGGTGAAGTTGTCGAAGAAGTCCTCGCCACGGTCGGAGATAAAACCGGCGAAATAGGCGCGGTTGGCCCGTTCGAAAGCCAACACGGCCGGGGCATGGTCGGCGCGCAGGCGCTGCAACTCGGGCACCCGGCCACCCTACTCAGGTGGTCTCTGGCGGCCGCCTGACCGAGTTTCCCGCCGCGGCTGAAGTCAGGAAGATACGCTGCTGCCGTGCCTCACCTCTGACTTCACCACGCCGGTGACCTCGGCCCGTCTCGGAGCGGGAGGGGACGCCACGACACCACTGCCCTGAGAGCGCGCCGGCGCGGTCCTGCGTGCCGCTACCGTTGGCCGGCTCATGGTTGAGCTGCCTGTTGCCGACCCTGGCGCGCCCGATCTCCGGTCCGCAGCCCGATTCATGCTGTGGGTCGCCCGGCAGCAGCAGCGCGTGCTCGTCACCGGTGCGATCTTCGGCATGCTCTGGATGACAAGCCAAGCCGTCATCCCGCTCGCCCTCGGAGCTGCGCTCGGAGCCACGGTTCGGCGCGATCGGGGTCAGATCATCGCTTGGTCAGCCGTTCTCCTGGCCCTTGGGATCATCCAGGCGGTTGCGGGAATCCTCCGCCACCGGCGCGCCGTCGCCAACTTCCTGCAGTCAGCGAGCCGTGTCGAGCAGCTCATCAGCCGTCATGCGTGCTACCTCGGTGGTGATCTCGCCCGACAAGTGGCAGGCGGCGAAGTGGCGAACCTCGGCGCCAGCGATGTGGAACGGATCGGGGACGCCCTCGACGTGACCGCCCGCACGGCCGGTGGCATCGCCTCGTTCCTGACGGTGAGCATCGTGCTGCTTGTCGTCTCTCCCGCCCTCGGTGCCATCGTCGTGCTCGGCGTGCCCGCCGCTCTAGCGCTGGTCGTCCCGCTCATCCGCCCGCTCGAGCGGCGCCAGACGGCTGAGCGCGACCGCAGGGCCGAGGCGAGCTCGCTGGCCTCCGACACCGTCGTGGGCCTGCGGGTCCTGCGTGGGCTCGGTGGTGAGTCGGTCTTCGGCGCCCGGTTCGAGCGGGCTTCGAACACCGTGGCCGACGCCTCGGTTCGCACGGCGATCCTGCAGTCGTACCTCGACGGCGCACAGGTGCTGCTGCCCGGCGCCCTCGTCGTCGCGGTCACCTGGGTGGGCGCCCATTTCGCGATCAACGGCTCTATCTCTCCGGGGGAGCTCGTGGCGTTCTACGCCTCGGCGGCGTTCCTGCTCATCCCGATGCAGACCTTCGTCGAGGCGTCCTCGAAGTGGACTGCTGCCCTGGTGGCGTCTCGCCGCGTGATCGGCGTGCTCTCCATGCGGCGAACGATCGAGGACCGGTCCAGGGTCGGAGCCGTCCCGCCCGACTTTCTCGCCGCTGCGCTGACCGACGAGATGACCGGTGCCGTCATCGCGCCGCGACTACTGACAGCCGTCGTCCCGGCCTCTCCCGATGAAGGGAGCGCCTTGCTCGACCGATTGGGTCGCTTCGAGGAGTCCTGCCACGGTTGTTCGGTTCTGATCGGGCCGACTCCCCTCGGGGAGATCCCGCTCGAGGCGTTGCGGCGCCACATCGTGCTCCTCGAGCGATCGCCCGTCCAGGTGTCCATGACCGTGGCCGAGGTGCTCGCCCCCGCCGGTGCCCGGCGCCCCGAAATCGTGCAGGCCGCCGCCGCCGATGAGCTCGTCCAGGGTCTTCCCGCCGGCTTTGACACCCTCCTGCCAGAACGATGGCGCACGCTGTCCGGAGGACAGCGCCAGCGGCTGGCTCTCGCCCAAGCCCTTGCCGGCGACCCGGACATCCTGCTGCTCGATGACCCGACGAGCGCTGTCGATGCCCACACCGAGGCGGCCATCGCCGATCGCCTGCGGCGCATTCGCACAGGGCGCACGACCGTGATCATGACGACGAGTCCGCTGCTGCTCGAACGCGCCGATCGCGTCCTGCTCCTCGACTCTGAGGTCGTGGCGTCCGGAACTCACCTCGAACTGTTGCGGGATGAGCAGCGCTACCGGGCCATCGTGTTACGGGGCACCGAAGCCAACATGAAGCCGGGTGCGAGCCCGGCCGAGACGGGCACCCGACCGGCGGGTGCAAGCTCATGACCCAGTCCACTGTCACGACTTCGGCTCACGAGTTGCCAGTCGCCTCTCCCGGTGTCGTCCGTGCCTACGCCGGCGCCGTCCTGCGGACGAATTGGCGCTCTGCGGCCGCCGTCGTGGCGCTCTACTCAGGCGCCAGCGCCGCCGGGCTGGTCGGGCCTCAGGTGCTCGGCAGCGTCGTCGCCGATGCCGCCTCGAGCGCCACATCTCGCTCCCTGGCGCACGTCGACGACGCGGTTCTCATCTTTCTCATCGCTCTGGTTCTGCAGACCGTGTTCATCCGCGGTGCCAGCCTCCTTGCCGGAACGCTGACCTCGCGGTTGCTCAGTTCGGTCCGAGTCGAATTCGTGCGAGCGATGTTGAAGCTGCCGATCGGCATCGTCGAAGCTGCCGGAACTGGCGACCTGCAGACGCGAGCGTCCTCCGATGTCGAGCAGCTGACTTGGTCGGTCCGCCAAGCAGCGCCGCGCCTGGCCGTCGCCGCCGCCCAAGCTGTGTTCACCGTGGCAGCACTTCTCTGGACGGCACCGGTGATGGCGATCGTTCTCGTGCCCGTCGTCCCGGCCCTCGTGGTCGGGACGAAGTGGTACTTGAAGCGTGCCCGGCCCGGCTACAAGGAGACGATGGCTGCCTTCGACCGGATGAACGCCCGCGTGCAGGAGAACGCGGCCGCCGGCCGAACGATCGAGACGTTTCGCCTCGGCCAGCTGAGGACGGACATGGTCGATGGCGACATCGGGCGCTGGATCGGCTGGGAGCGGTACACCTTGCGGCTCCGTACGATCTACTTCCCCCTTACCGAAGCTTGCTACATCGTGCCGCTCGTCTTGTCTGTGGCCCTCGGCGGCATCCTCCACGCCGACGGCCACCTCTCCATCGCGGCGGCGACGGCGGCGGCTCTCTACACCCAGCTGCTCATCGATCCTGTCGACACCGTGTTGTCGAACCTGGACGAGATGCAGATCGGGACGGCGTCGCTCGGCCGCTTGCTCGGCGTTCGCGAAGTCGTGGCTCCCGAAACGACGGCGCAGTTGCCCGCAGACGAGCGCATCGTGGCTTCGGACCTGCACTTTGCGTACCGAGAGGGCCAAGACGTCCTGCACGGTGTCGACCTCGCTCCAGAGCCCGGCAGTCGTCTCGCCCTCGTCGGACCGAGTGGCGCGGGCAAGAGCACTCTCGCCCTGTTGCTCACGGGCGTGTACCCACCGCGGCGCGGCAGCGTGCAGATCGGCGGAGTCGACGCTTACCGGCTGCCCACCGAGCAGCTGCGCGAGGAAGTGGCACTTGTCACCCAGGAGTATCACGTCTTCAACGGCACCCTCCGCGACAATCTCGAGCTCGTCTCGCCCGGCGCCACGGACGAGCAGCTGATCGCCGCCCTTGCCGTCGTGGACGCCGACGACCTTGTCGACCGGCTGGCGGACGGGCTGGACACGATGCTCGGCTCGGCAGCTGTGCAGCTTTCTCCCGCCGAGTCCCAACAAGTTGCACTCGCCCGCCTCGTTCTCGCCGACCCGCACACGCTCGTACTCGACGAGGCGACGGCGCTGCTCGACCCTCGGGCCGCTCGACATCTCGAGCGCAGCTTGTCTCGCGTGCTCGAAGGCCGCACGGTCGTCGCCGTGGCTCACCGTTTGCAGAGCGCTGCCGACGCCGACGTCGTCGCTGTGGTGGACGGAGGCAGAATCGTCGAGCAGGGCTCACACGCCGACCTGCTGGCGCGTGACGGGAGTTACGCGGCGCTGTGGAGGTCCTGGCGAGGGAACGCCTGATTGCCCGCCCGAGAGACGACCCGCTCAGCCGGGTGCTCGGTTGAGCGATCGAAACCCGCCCCACGCGAACCCCGCCAGCCGATGAGCCAGTTCCTGCGCCTCGTTGAGGGCTTCGGCGTCGCTCCGGTGCCGTTCCGTCCGGACCCGCAACCAGTCCCTCGTCACGCCCTCGGTCATGCCGACGACGGCGGCGGCCAACGTGCGGCGGTGGTCTTCGTCGATGTCGGCGTCGAACAAAGGGGCCAGGAACAGCGCGATCGAGTCCTCGATCGTGCGCAACCCGCGGGCGAGCTCCTCGTCGTGCGGTGCGTCGAACAGCATGCGCACTGCCGAGTGATTGTCGATCGTGAAGCGGAAGTAGGCCTCAAAGCCTGCCTCGACCTGACGCCGTGTCTTCGTACTGGTACTGGCAGCGTCCGCCAGCGCGGCGATGAGACGTGCGGCGACGTCGTCGATGAGCTCCAGGTACAACGCACGCTTGGACGCAAAATGCTGGTACAAGAGCGGCTTGGTCACGCCCGCGGCCGTTGCGATGTCCTCCATCGTCGTCTCGTTGAACCCATGGGTGGCAAAGGTCTCGAGCGCCACGTCGATCAGTTGTCGGCGCCGGCGGGCAGCCGTGAGTCGGCGCCTCGGTCCGGCAGCGGAGACAGGGTGTCCGGTCATCGTTCCTGTCGCATTCACTGTCATGTTCGCCAAAGACTACCCGCTGGTAACCAGGCGTTGCAGCCGCTCAGGCAAGTCGCGCAGTGAGAAACGTTCCCTTGCGACCGCCTCGTTCCGATCGAGCATCCTCGGATCCGGCGACGCCAGCCAGCGAGCCGCGTCGGCTGCAGCCTTGACCGGGTCGCCGGCGTCGAACCACGAGAACCCGAATCGGCGCAGCTCGGTGGCTACGGGGTAGGAACCGATGGCGAGCGGCCGCCGGTGAAGGGCGGACTCGATGCTCGGGTTGCCGAAACCCTCGAAGGTGGACGGCAGCACGACGACATCGGCAGCTGCGTAGGCATCGGCCATCGATCGACCGGCGGGCAGGCCTCGCAGCACCGGGGCTTCAGCCCGCGAGAGGATCCGTTCGAGCTCAGGGCCGTACCCGTCCTCTGCCGGTCCGAGCAACCAGTACGTGGCTCCGAGCGATCGGGCGAACAGGACGCCTCCCGGGACGTTCTTGCGAGGGATTGCCCGCGTCGGCTGCAGCACGAGCAGCTCGCCGTCACCGACGCCAAGAGTCGACCGAGTCGACTGCCGGTCGCCTGGCACGACGTCGGGGTCGAAGGAGTTGTAGAACGTCACGGCCTCGATGCCGCGGGCGGCCAGCTCGATGCGCGAACGCTCATTGATCGTGACATGCCACCAGGCGGCGTCGTCCGGCGGCGATGCCGGCTCGGTGAACTGACGCCGCTGCCACGCCAGGTCATGGTGGTGCAGGATGGCGGGCCGTCCCGCCAACAGCTCGGCGAGCGCCCGTCCGGCGTCGGCGTTGAGCGGCAACGAGCAGCAGTTCTCGACGACGACGAGGTCGGCGTCATCGATCGCCGCCCGCAGCGAGATCCGGTCGAGGGGCTCGGTGGCGTCGGCCGCCAACCCGGCGACGATGTGGTCGGCCGATCCCGAGCCGGCCATGGTCGTGACGTGAGCACCCGAGGAGCGGAAGGCATCGGACCATTTGCCGGCCTCGACCGACACGCCGTCGGTCCCTCCGAGACGGTACGAGACGATGAGGACCCGCTTGGGCGCAGGGACTCTGGGAGGCGCCATCTCGGGCAAGGTAGCCTCCGCAGGTGACAGACGATGTCCTCCTCGAACGCCGCGGCCCGGTGGCCTGGCTCACGATCAACCGGCCGGAGCGGCGCAACGCCCTCAACGCCTCGGTCCTGGCGGGCCTTCGCGCCGGCCTTGCCGCTGTGAAGGCGGACGACTCGCTACGCGTGGTCGTGCTCACCGGGGCAGGCGAGAAAGCCTTCTCAGCCGGCGCCGACTTGATCGGTCCCGACTCCCCGGCGGCTGGCACCCCGGCACAGCAGACGGAGGGTTCTCCGAGCGCCGCAGATCTGCACGAGTCCCGCGGTGAGCTGGCAGGGCTGTTCCAGGACCTGTGGCAGCTGGGAAAGCCCTCGATCGCTCGCGTGCGCGGCTACGCCCTCGCCGGCGGGATGGGCGTGGCTCTCGCCTGCGATCTCGTCGTGGCGGCTGACGATGCCGTGTTCGGCACTCCCGAGATCGACATCGGCATCTGGCCGTACATGGTGACCGTGGCACTCCTCCAGGCGATGTCGCCCCGGCACGCACTCGAGCTCATGATGACCGGCCGGCGCGTCACGGCCGGCGAAGGGGAGCGGCTCGGCTTCGTCAACCGAGTGGTGCCTCTCGAGGAGCTGGACGGCGCCGTGGACGATCTCGCTCAGCTCCTCGCCCGCAAGCCGCCTCGGGCACTTGCGGCCGGGCGCGCCTCGTTCTATCGCGTGCTCCACTTGGCGCCTGCCGATGCGCTTGCCTATCTGCACCCGTTGCTGACCGTCGCCACTCAGACTCCCGAGGCGGCAGAAGGTCGATCGGCGTTCGCCGAGCGGCGCCAGCCGAGCTGGGCTCTCGACCCCGGTCGTAGTAGAACGGGCCAATGACGCGACGTGCGCTGATCACCGGAATCACCGGTCAGGACGGTTCCTACCTGGCCGAGCTGTTGCTGTCGCAAGGCTACGAGGTGGTCGGCATGCTGCGGCGCTCGAGCACGGTGAACTTCGAGCGCATCGCCCACATCCAGGACGATCTCACGCTCGTCGCCGGTGACGTGCTCGACGAGGTCTCCATGATCGAGATTCTCCGCCAGCACCGACCGACCGAGGTCTACAACCTCGCCGCCCAGTCCTTCGTGCCGACTTCCTGGAGCCAGCCGGTGCTCACCGGCGAGGTGACGGCCCTCGGTGTCACCCGCATCCTCGACGCCATCAGACTGACCGATCAGGACATCCGCTTCTATCAAGCGAGCTCCTCGGAGATGTTCGGCAAGGTGCGCGAAGTTCCCCAGACGGAGCTGACCCCGTTTTACCCGCGTAGCCCCTACGGGGTCGCCAAGGTCTACGGGCACTGGATCACGGTGAACTATCGCGAGAGCTATGGGCTGCACGCCTCCTCCGGGATCCTCTTCAACCACGAGAGCCCGCGCCGGGGGATGGAGTTCTTGCCGCGAAAGGTGAGCCACGGCGTGGCACGCATCAAGCTGGGCCTCGATCGCGAGCTCCGCCTCGGCAATCTCGAGGGGAAGCGCGACTGGGGCTACGCCGGGGACTACGTGCGGGCGATGTGGCAGATGCTCGCCCAGGACGTACCCGACGACTACGTGGTGGCCTCCGGCCAGACGCACTCGGTGCGTGAGCTGTGCGAAGTGGCATTCGAGCGCGCCGGTCTCAACTGGGAGGACCACGTCGTCGTGGACGACCGGTTCCTGCGACCCGCTGAGGTCGATCTGCTCGTGGGCGACCCGAGCAAGGCGCGGGCGAAGATCGGCTGGAAGACCGAGGTGGGCTTCCCCGAGCTCGTGGCGATGATGGTGGATGCCGACATCGACTGGCTCCGCTCGCAGCAGCGCTGATCGGCCCGCTTGGAACTGCGGGGGGTTTGACCCGTAGCATTGGGCGATCCCATGGCGCCCGTCGTAAGTCTTCGTGACGCAGTCGCCCTCGCTGGCAGGTTTCCGCTCCTCTCTGGAGTAACGCTCGATGTCGGCGAAGGTGAGATCGTGCACCTCTCCGGTCCGAACGGCGCCGGCAAGAGCAGCCTGCTCCGACTCTGCTGTGGACTCGTGCCGTTGCGCTCCGGCTCGGCCATGGTGCTCGGGCACGACTTGTCCCTCGACCGTCGTAGCGTTCGCCTGCTCGTGGGCTATCTGGGGCACCAGACGTTCCTCTACGAGGAGCTGACGGTGGAGGAGAATCTGCGCTTTGCACTGCGGGCCTCCGGATCGGAAACGCCTGAGGCCACTCGCCAGGCGGCTGCGGCCATGGCTCGGCTGGGTCTCGGCGGTCGGCTCGCGACCACTGCGGTCGGCAAGCTCTCTGCGGGGCAGCGGCGCCGCACCGCAATCGCCGTCGTGGTCGGCCGGCGACCCCGGCTCTGGCTGCTCGATGAGCCACATGCCGGGCTCGACGCCGAAGCGCGTGGGCTGCTCGACGAAATCGTCCTCGAGGCCCGAGCAGGCGGTGCCACTCTCGTCATCTCGTCCCATGAATTGGCGGCTTCCGGTGGCTCGCCGCTCGCCGATCGGGTCGTCCATCTCGACGGCGGCCGCGTCGTCGCCGCTCCCGTCGGCGAGGGTGAGCCGGCAGCGAACGACAGCGCCCAGGGAGTCGACGGCGTCGGCCACGCTGCGCCGCAGGACGCGACATCGCCCGAGCAGCCATTCGGACCGCGGAAGCCGGTGACCGCCCATGTTGCGTGATGCCCTGCTCGTCTGCGGTAAGGACCTTCGCATCGAGCTTCGCTCCAAGATCGGAATCAACCAGGTCGCACCGTTCGCCGCCGCCGTCCTCCTCCTGTTCGGCCTGGCCTTGGGCCCCAGTCGCCCAGCTCTGCAGGCCGCCGCCGCCGGTCTCTTCTGGGTCGCCGTGCTGCTATCAGTCGTGCTGGCAGTGCAGCGCAGCTTTGCCGTCGAGTCGGCCGACGCCGCGCGTGACGGGCTTCGGCTCTCGGGCCTCGATCCGGCCGGCATCTTCCTCGGCAAAGGGGCGGCCATCGTCGTCCAGCTCCTCGTGCTCGAGGCGCTGCTCACCGCCGGGGTCGCCCTGCTGTTCGGAGCGCGCTTGTCGGGTGGCCTTGTGCTGTTCGCAGCCTGCGTGTCGGCCTCGATCGGCTTGGCCGCCGTCGGAGTGCTCTACGGAGTGCTCTCCTCCGGCGCCCGCGTGAAAGAAACCCTCCTGCCGCTGCTGCTGCTGCCGGTGGCCGCTCCCGTCCTGCTCGGTGCGACGAAGGCCTGGGACGATGCTCTTGCGGGTGACCCGACTCATGCCGGTGTCTGGCTCTCACTGCTTGCGGTGTTCGCCGTCCTCTACGTCGCCGTCGGGACGGTCGCCTTCGGACCGCTGCTGGAGGACGCATGAGAACAGATCGCGCCTTGCGGGCGCTCGGCGTGGCGGCGCTGGCCGGCATGGTCGCGACGGTATGGCTCGGACTGTTCGTCACACCCAACGCGGTTGGCTTCGCCGATGGGACCGTGCGCCTGCTCTACATTCACCCGCCGCTCGCCTGGGTGATGTTCATCGCCTACGGCATGGCGACCCTGTCGAGCCTCCTCTACCTGTGGCCGAGGACGCGCCATCGTCGCTTCGACCGCCTGGCGGGGGCATCTGCCGAGGTCGGCGTCATCTTCACCGGCCTCACGCTCGTGACCGGCTCGATCTGGGGCCGGAGCACCTGGGGCGTCTGGTGGGCATGGGATCCGCTCCTCACCACGACGGCGCTGCTCTTCGTGCTCTACCTCGGCTACCTGGCGATCCGCAACGTTCCCGGTGATCCGGAGACGGTCGCCCGGAGATCGGCCATCGCCGGCCTCGTTGCCTTTCTCGACGTCCCAATCGTCTTCTTTGCCGTCTCGTGGTGGCGCAGCCTCCATCAGGGGCCGACGATCGACCTCGCCACCCGGCACAGTTACGTCCATGGGTCGATGGCATGGACGTTGCTGCTCGGCTTCGTGTCGTTCACGCTCACGTACGTCTGGCTGATGGCGCACCGGTATCGCCTGGCCGCTTTGAAGGACCTCGAAGACGACCAAGGTCTCGAAACCGCCCTCGCAGAGCGCTGGGCCGAGGCGGTCCGATGAGCGGTTACATCGAGGCGGGCTACGTCATCGCCCTCGGCGCGCTCGGCTCCTACGCGCTCAGCCTGGTGCGTCGCGAGCGGTCCGTCCGTGGCCGGCTACCGCAGGCTCGCCCTCAAGCCGGGCCTCCGGCGCAGCCGCCGCCGTCGCCCGCGAGCGAGCCGGCTGAGCAGTCATGAGCCTTGACACGCATTCGGCGCCTCTGTCGACCCCGGACGACGAGTCGGTCGACGCCGGATCGCTGGATGCAGCGCTCGCCAGCGTGGCGCCGGCGCCACCACGCCGGCGCCCGCAGGCGAGCCGCGGCCAGCGCCGGCGGATGTGGGTGGTCGGGGCCGTCATCTTGGCGGCGATCGGGTTTCTCGTCTTCAAAGGGTTGACCTCCGCCGTCGTCTTCTTCAAGACGGCCAACGAGGCGATCGCCCAGCGCTCCACCCTCGGCAACTCCGCTTTCCAGCTGGAGGGGACGGTCGTGAACGGGAGCGTCCACCACCTGAGCGGCGACGTCTATCGCTTCGCCCTCGAGTCCTCCGGCGTCACCGTGAACGTCGAGAACGCCGGCGATCCGCCGCAGATGTTCCGACCGGGGCTGCCAGTCGTGGTCGTTGGCCATTTCGTCGGCGCCAGCAATCTCTTCTCTTCGAACGAGATCATGGTGAAGCACTCCGCCCAGTACATCGCGGAACACCCCAACCGCGTGAAGCCCGCCACCGGCTCCAGCCCGTGAACGCAGTCCTCGGCCAGATCGGGGTCGCTCTCGGCCTCGTCTCGGCGGTGTGCGGCGTCGTCGTCATCGGAATGGGCCTCGCCAAGGGCCGTCCGGGGTGGCTGTCGGCCGCCCCTCGGGCGGCCTGGGGTGTGCTCGCAGGCGCCCTCTTGGCGACGGCGGCCATGCAGCACGCCCTGATCACCCACGACTTCACCCTCGCCTACGTCGCCGACAACAACGCCCGCGTCACGCCATTGCTCTACTCGATCACGGGCATGTGGGCGGCGCTCCAGGGGTCGATCCTGCTGTGGGCACTCGTGCTCGCCGGTTACATCTCGGTCATCGCCCACCGGTTCCGTTCGCGTGCCTCGGACCCGCTCGTTGCGTGGGCCCTGCTCGTCTGCCTCGTCGTGGCGGCGTTCTTCTTCGGTCTCATGGCCGGGCCGGCGAACCCGTTCGTCACCATCTCCGGCTCAGCGCCGACGACAGGGCTGGGACCGAATGCCCTCCTGCAGGACAACGTCCTCATCGCCTTCCACCCGGTCTTCCTCTATCTCGGCTTCGTCGGGTTCACGGTCCCGTTCGCCTTTGCGATCGCTGCCCTCGTGACCGGCCGGCTCGGGGAGGGCTGGCTCGTTGCCACCCGGCGCTACACGCTGTTCGCCTGGGCGTTTCTCACGGTCGGCATCGTGCTCGGAGCGTGGTGGTCCTACCAGGTCCTCGGCTGGGGCGGCTTCTGGGCGTGGGATCCGGTCGAGAACGCCGCCCTCCTGCCGTGGTTGTGTGCCACCGCCTACCTGCACTCGGTCATGGTGCAGGAACGGCGAGGACTGTTGCGGGTCTGGAACCTGTCGCTGCTGATCGCCGCCTACTCCTTGACGATCCTCGGGACGTTCCTCACCCGTTCGGGCGTGCTCGTGTCGGTGCACGCGTTCTCGGACTCGTCGTCGATCGGGCCCGCGTTGCTGGGTTTCTTCGGTGCGGTCGTGGCGACCGGCGTCGGCCTCATCTACTGGCGAGGCGACCGCTTGCGGTCGCCGGGCTCGATCGACTCGCCCGTGTCGCGCGAAGGCGCCTTCCTCGTCAACAATCTGCTGTTTGCGGCGTTTGCTCTCGTGGTGCTCATCGGCACCGTGTTTCCGCTGTTCGTGCAGGCGCTCAACAACCAGGAGATCACCGTCGGGACTCCCTACTTCGACTCGATGACGGTCCCCATCGGCTTCGCCCTCTTGTTCTTCATGGCGGTGGCGCCTGTGCTGCCGTGGCGCAAGGCGGGACCGGGGATCCTGCGATCCCGGCTGGCGCTGCCCGCCTGGGCCGGAGTCCTCGTCGTGGGCGTGTGCGTCGCCTTCGGCGTCCGCGGTCTCACACCGCTGGCGGCTTTCGGCATGGCTTCGGTGGCGGGTGCCTCAGCCATCCGCCAGCTCGTGCTCGCCTCGCTGGCTGCACACCGTGGCGGGTCCTCCTGGTGGCGAGCGTTCGTTGGACGATCGAATGGCGGCATGATCGTGCACCTCGGGGTTGTAGTCGTCGCCGTGGCTCTGGCCGCAGCCACCACCTATGGCCACCGAGCGACGTTCGAGCTCGCCGTCGGGCAGTCGGTCACCTACGAGGGCCAACGGATCACCTATGAAGGGGCCTCCCCGTTCACCCAGCCGAACCGCACCGGCATCGTCGGCGTGGTCGATGTCGACGGTGCGGCCTTCCACCCCGCCATCAGCAACTACACGGGCTATGACGGCATCGCCACGCCGGCGGTGGACTCGTCCTGGCGCCGCGACATCTACCTGACGATCGGCTCGGTCTCGAGCACTGGCAAGGGTGCCGCCTCCATCGGAGTCGTGGATCAGCCGATGGTGCTGTGGCTGTGGGTCGGCGGGGTCCTCACGGCCTTCGGGGCGCTGCTGGCCGCCATCCCCTCCGGTCGCAGGAGGCGGTCTTCGAGGGGAGGCGCATCGGCCGAGCTTGAACAGGCCGAGCTCGCAGGAGCGGCGCCAGCGGGCGGCCGTTCCGACAACCCGTCTGCTCCTGGGGCCTCAAGCGATCAGCGACCCGAGCGGCTGCCGGTGGGAGTGGGCGAGTGAACCGGCGGCGATTCCGGGCGGCCCGCTGGTCGGCGCTCATGGTCGGCGTGGTCGCCGTCTGCCTCGTGGCGGTGCTGGCGACGCGGCCGCCGGCGAACATGGTCATCGCACGTAGCCCGCTCGTCGGGAAACCCGCCCCGTCCATCGTGGCCAAGAGCTTCGACGGAGCGACGGTTTCGCTGGCCTCGATGCGGGGCCGTTGGGTTCTCGTGAACTTCTTTGCCTCCTGGTGCGATGCCTGCCGTCAGGAGGAACCCCAACTGGAACAGTTCCTCTACGCCCATCCCGGTGGTTCGCGTACCCAAGTGCTCGGGGTGCTGTACGGGGACACGGAGGGAAACGGCAAGGCTTTCCAGGCCTCCGAGGGTGCCACGTGGCCATCTGTCGTGGACGACGACGGTGCCATCGCAGAGAGCTACGGAGTGGGATCGCTGCCCCGGTCATACCTCGTCAACCCCGCCGGTCGTGTGGTGGCCTCGATCGACGGGGCGGTGACGTCGAGCGATCTCGTGAGCTGGATCGAGCAGGAGCAAGCGAGAGGCGCGTGACCAAGCTCCTCAGCTCTCGTGTCGCTTGGGCCCTGCTGCTCGTGATCGCCGTCGTATTGCTCGTGATCGGCAGCATCACGCCGTCGGTCAGCTCCGCCGAGGCGCGCATCTCCCGCCTGGACAGCATCATCAAATGCCCTGCTTGCGAAGATCTCTCCATCGCCCAGTCCGACGCCCCCACCTCGGTGACGCTCCGAAACGACGTGGCCACCTGGGTTCATGCCGGGTGGAGCGACCGACGGATCGAGCAGGCGGTTGTCGCTCGCTACGGGCCCGGCGGCCTGCTGCTGCCCGCTGCCTCCGGCATCGACGCCGCCCTCTACTTCATCCCGCTCGGCGCCATCGGGATCGCTGTCGTTCTCCTCGCCGTCTTTCTCTGGCGCCGTCAGCGACGTTCGACGGCGGCTCGCGCCGCCGTCGGGTGAGCCGCGTGCCCAACAAGCCGGCGGTCTCCCGCCAGGAGCTTCTCGACGAGGCAGAGTACGTGCAGCGATCGATCGAGGATCTCGACCGTGAGCGCGCCGCCGGCGAGCTCGACGGCACCGACTACGAGGCGTTGCACGCTCGCTACGCCGAGCGCGCTCGTGAGCTCGGCGACGCCCTCGACCAGCTGAGCGACAGCGCTTCGGCTCCCGGCTCCGAGGCGCCCGTCGCCGCCCGGGCCGCTCGGCGAGGCAGAGCCCGGAGGTTGGCCACCCCACGTTCCCGGTTGGTGCTCGGATGGTCCGCGCTCGTGTCGTTCGCACTGGCGGCGCTTCTCGTCGGGCTCTCTCTCGGCGGAGTTGCGCCATTTTCGAGCTCGCCACCCACCACGCTCTCGGTTGCGACCCAGATCCGGATCGAGTTGGCGGAGGCAGGTGTGCTTGCTTCGAATCGGGAGCTGGTGCAAGCCATCGCCGTCTACGACCGCGTCCTCGAGATCGACCCGCAGCAACCCGAGGCGCTTGCCGATGGCGGCTGGCTGACCCGGCTCGCCGGCCTGTCCTCGAAGAACGCCCGTGTGATCTCCGGTGGCGACCAAGAGATCGCCGCCGCCGTGCGCGCTGCGCCCTCCTATGCGCTTGCGAGGGCCTACGACGGTGTGGCGCTGTACGAGGACGACCACAAGTCGGGCGCCGCCGTCGAGCAATTCCGCCAGATGCTCGCCGACCATCCGTCGACGACGCTGCTGAACTCGATCGGCGTGACGGCTCGGGCCGCCTATCGTGCTGCTGGCGTCAGCTTGCCGGCGATCTTGGCGGCCAAGCCGGCGACGACCACGACTACGGCGCCTACGACGACTTCGGGCGCCTGACCGCCAGACTCAGGGCGCCAGTTGAAGCGCAGACCCCGGGCCCCAGCCGACTGGCAGACTTCGGACGCCTGGTTGGCAGGCTTCGGGCAGACGACACAAAGGGGACATCGATGCGGGTGCTCGTGACGGGTGCTGGACGGGCGATCGGTGCGGCCACAGTGATGGAGCTGGCCGCTCGCGGCCACGAAGTCGTGGCGACGGCTCGCGATCCCGGCATCCTGGGGGATCTGCCCGCCAAGATGGCGCTGGCTCTCGACGTCTGCGACGACGAATCCGTCGCCGCCGCCGTCGCGGCCGCCGGCGAGCTCGATGCCGTCGTCAACAACGCCGCCATCGCCCACGAGGGTCCGCTCGAGTCCTTCCCGATGACGACGATGCGAGAGATGCTCGAGACGAACACCCTCGGCCCATTGCGGCTCATGCAGGCGGTTCTGCCGAGCTGGCGCCGACGCGGCAGCGGCGTCATCGTGAACGTGAGCTCCGTGCAGGGCAAAGTGGCGACTCCTCTCGAAGGTCCGTACGCCGCCACCAAACATGCCCTGGAAGCCCTTTCCGAGTCCCTCCATTTCGAAGTCGGACACTTTGGCATCCGCATCGTCATCGTCGAGCCCGGTTACATCGCCCCTGGCATGAAGCCAAGCAGCGGCTTCGAAGGCCCACCCGTCTACGACGAGCTCCGCCGCCAGTGGTCCAACAACGACTCAGTGCTCAACCCGCAGGGCCGCCCCGGCCCGGAGACGGTCGCCAGGGTCATTGCCGATGCCATCGAGCAGCCGGAGACACCGCTTCGCGTGGAGGTTGGCGCCGATGCAGAGCTCGTACTCGCGACTCGCCGGTCGCTGGACGACGCCAGTTTTGAGGCCACGATGCGAGAGGTTCTCGGGCTGACCTGGTAGGCGGAACCTGGTGCTGGGCTCTACTCGGCGGCGAGCGACCGTAGCCGAGCTACGGCTGGGCCGAACGACTCCGCGAAGGCGTCCACGTCATCATCGGTCGTCGACCAGCCGACGGAGAGCCTCAGCGACCGGTCGGGGTCGGCGCCCATCGCAGCGAGCACCGGAGAGGGCTCGAGCACTTCTGACGAGCACGCAGAGCCCGAGTGGGCCGCAACGCCGGCTTGGTCGAGAGAGAGCAGCACGGCCTCGCCGAGAACGCCGCCGACGCTGAGACAGACGATGTGGGGCAGGCGCCTGCTGTCGTCGCTGAGGCACTCGACGCCGGGAACCGCCAGGGCCGCTGCACGCAGTCGACGAGTCTGCTCCATCGAGGTTGCGGCCCCTGCTTCAAGCAGCCCGCCGCCGAGTGCCTCGCACGCCGCCGCGAAACCGACGATGCCGAGGACGTTCTCGGCGCCGGCCCGGCGCGCACGCTCCTCCGAACCTCCGACGAGAAGGGGGGTGAGGCGGAACCCGCGTCGCACAACCAGGGCCCCGATGCCGGGCGGCCCGCCGAACTTGTGAGCGCTCACGGACATGAGGTCCGCGCCGAGATCGCGGAACGACAGCGGGACGTGGCCGACTGCGCTGGCGGCATCGCAGTGCACGGGCACGCCGCGCTCCCGGCAGAGGCTGACGACCTCGGCCACCGGCTGCAGGTTGCCGGTCTCGTGGTTGGCGAACTGACAATTCACGAGTGCCACCCGCTCTCGGTCGAGGAGCGCCTCCAGTGCTTCGACCGACACTCGCCCCGCGTGATCGACGGCAAGCCCGACGAGGGCGCCCGAGCGCCGGCAGGCCGCCTGCACACAGGAGTGCTCGACGGCGGCACTGACGAGGGGCATGCCCGGCCGCAGGCCGGCAGCGCCCGAGACAGCGGTATTGGCAGCCTCCGTGGCGCCGCTCGTGAAGACGACTCGGGAAGGATCCGCCCCGAGGAATTCGGCAACCGACTCGCGGGCCGACTCGACGAGGGCGCGGGCACGCCGTCCCTCCTCGTGAACTCGGCCGGGGTCACCGACGCCGTCGGCACTGGTGGCACGTTCGAGCCATCGTGTCACCGCCTCGCCCACCTCCGGGCGTACCGGCGTTGTGGAGGCGTGGTCGAGATAGTGGCGGTGGATCGTCACCTCAACCGGCGACTCACCTCAGCCGGCGACGGTGACGCAACCGTCGTCACCTCTGGCGCGTGAGGACAGCTGCACCGAGACGGTGTCCCCGCACAGGACCGACAGCAACCCCTCCACCAGGCCGCGATCGGCGGCGCACAGCACCGGGTTCTCGAGCGCCGCCGCACCGAAGGGGCAGTGACCGCGGACGACAGTATTGCCGGCGTCCTTGCTCGAAGCGTGGGCTGCGAAGCCGTGTGCGGTCAGCGCGTCTGCGACGGCTTGCATGGCCGAGCGCACCGATCGCGAGGCGTCGCCCGGCGCCATCTGCACACCGAGAGTCCGTCCGTACTCGGCTCCGACCTCATGGGCCACCCGCTCGGCTTCGACCGGGTCCACGAGGGGCAGCAGCCTGGCAAGGAGCAGCACGAGGAGATCGTCGCGATGCGACGGAACCGTGGAGCGATCGTCCAGTCGCGCCTTGTACCGCTTCGACGGGCGGCCGACGCCGGCGCCGGCGTGATCCACCGTCACCTGCAGGTGACCGCCGGCGGCGAGCTTGTCCAGGTGGTGCCGGGCGACGTTCGGATGGAGGGCGAAGTGCTCCGCAACTTCGCCGGCAGTGACCCCCTCGTTGTCCCGCACGAACAGGTAGATGCCCCGGCGCGTCGAGTCGCCGAACGCCGACGTGATTGCCTCGACGGCGGCCGAGAAGCCCTCTTCGTCCACTACACCGACGCGTCCAGCCACGCCGATATCGTACCGGGGCATCCCAACCACCACTCGGAAGCGCCCCGAGGACCCCACGGATCGGACCACCACCACGCCATGGCAGGCAACGAGCGAACCGAGGGAGACGGCCTGGCGGCCGCCGTTGCCGGTGTGGAGGACCCGCGCCTGTTCCATCGGATCGGTGATCTCGGCCTGTTGCGGGCGCTGAAGCCGGGGCCGCGGAGCACGCAGGTGACCGTGGCCATCCCTCGCTCCGGCCATTCCGGTCTCGAAGAGCTCTCCGCCCGGATCGCCGTCGCCGTCACCCAAGCCGGCGGCGAGCAGGCGGACGTTCGCTTCGTCGAGATGACCGCGGACGAAGAGTCCGAACTGGCGGCACGGATTCAAGAGCTCGGGCTCGGCGGGCGTCCCGCCGGCGGCCCGCTGCCGGGTGCCGGCGAGCGCCCGGACGGCCGTCATGGCGCTGCAGGGCCGACGCCGCGGCCGAACCCGTTTGCCGACAAGGCGTCACCGACTCGGGTGCTCGCCATCGGTTCGGGCAAGGGAGGCGTCGGCAAGTCGAGCGTGACCGTCAACCTGGCTGTTGCGCTCGCCCAGTCCGGCCACTCGGTCGGCCTGCTGGATGCCGACGTCTACGGCTTCTCCGTGCCGTCCATGCTCGGGGTGACCGAGGCGCCGACGATGCTCGGACCGCTGCTCGTGCCGCCGGTGGCGTTCGGTGTGCGGTGCATCTCGATGGGTTTCTTCGTGCCGGAGGACCAAGCCGTGATCTGGCGCGGTCCGATGTTGCACAAGGCGCTCGAGCAGTTCCTCGTCGACGTCCATTGGGGAGCACCCGAGTTCCTGCTGATCGATCTGCCCCCGGGTACGGGCGACGTGTCGTTGTCGATCGCCCAGTTCCTCCCGCGAGCGGAGCTGATCGTGGTCACGACGCCACAGGCAGCCGCGCAACGAGTGGCTCAGCGTGCTGCGGTGATGGCGCGCCAGCTTCGGCTCCCGGTTCGCGGCGTCGTGGAGAACATGTCGGGCTTCGTCGCCGACGACGGAACGCGCTACGAGCTGTTCGGGTCCGGCGGCGGACACCAGCTGGCCGACGAGCTCGGCGTCGGGCTGCTCGCCCAGATCCCGCTCGTACAAGCCGTCCGGAGTGGGGGCGACATCGGTGTGCCCGTCGTGGTGGCCGAACCGGACAGCGCCGTTTCCTCCGTCTTCCGGGCGCTGGCGACACGAGTCGTGGAGCTGGGTCCCTCACGGGTCTACCGATCCGAGCTGTCGGTCCGCTGAGAGCCGGTCCTCGACGCTGGTCCAGAGATGGGCTGGCTGGTCGAGAGGCGGGCTGGCTGGTCGAGAGGCGGGGGGCGGAGCGGCGACGTCGCCTCGTCGGCATCACGCTGACACACCCGTCACGTATCCTCCAATCATGAGCATCGCTGAGCGGGAGAACGTGCTCAGCGCCCGGGCGCTCCAGTGGGCCTCCACGATGGAGGGTGTCCGGCTGCCGGCCCAGGACGTGCGAGGTGCCCATGACGAGGCGGCGCGCTCGGGCGTCTTTTCGATCTTCGGTCGTGACGAGCGCGAGGCGGCCGAGGACGCCTGGCTGGCTCCCGGTGGCACGCGGGCCCGCGGCGCCGGCGAGCGGGCCGCCGAAGAGGAACCGGACGAGCTGAGGACTTGTTTCGAACGCGACCGGGACCGGGTTCTGCACTCGCCGGCGTTCCGGCGGCTGGCCGGCAAGACCCAGGTGTTCGTGTTCCCGGCCGATCACCAGCGGACGCGGCTCACCCATGCGCTCGAGGTGGCGCAAGTCGCGACGGCGATCGCCCGGGCGAGCCGGCTGAACGTGGCGCTCTGCGAGGCGATCGCCCTCGGTCACGACTGTGGCCACGGCCCGGGGGGCCACGCCAGCGAGGACGCTCTCTCGCCCTTCCTCGAGGGTGGTTTCGACCACGCCGTCTGGGGAGCAGACGTCACGTCCGCTTCCCTCAACCTGTGTGCGCAGACCCTGGACGGCATCCGCAACCACTCCTGGTCGCGGCCGGCTCCATCGACGCCGGAGGGGGAGGTGGTGGCCCTCGCCGACCGGATCGCCTACACCGCCCACGACCTCGAAGACGCCACGCACGCCGGCATCGTCGATCCGGCCGAGCTTCCCGATGAGGTCGTCCATCGATGTGGCCGGTCTCGGAGCGCTCAATTGCGAGCTTTCGTGACCGATGTCGTGCAGGTGTCGTCGCGAAGTGGGCAGGTGGCGCTGAGTGAACCGATGGGTGAGGCCTTAGCTGTGTTGCGACGGTTCAACTACGAGCGCATCTACCTACGGCCTGCGTCGGCCGAGCAGTCGAGGCGCGTGGTGGACATGTTGGCCTCGCTGGTCGAGCACTACTCCGCCCATCCGGCCGAGATGCCCGCCGACCACCGGCTCGGCGGCTCGGCGGCCACTTCCCGTTCCGCCGAGGCTCTGCGGGAGGCCGTCGGGTACGTGGCCGGCATGACGGACCGCTTCGCCTGCGTGCAGGCGATCGCCCGGCTCGGCTGGACGGCGGACCGCCTGCCGAGGGGCTTCGATTCGGGCTGAGGTGGACCGGCCGGTGCAGCTCCGCCCTACGATGGCGCCCACGGCGACCGGTTGACCCGGTCCGCCAAGGTATCGCTGCAGTTGGGATTCACCACTTCCGGTGGCGGATCGGCGACGGTCGGACCGGCTGACCGGACGAAGAACTTCAAAGGAGCAGGGCGTGGACGTTCGTATCGGGATCATCCAATCTCCGAGAGAGATCGACGTCGACCTTCCCGACGGGACCGATCGCGCCGAAGTGTTGGCCGACGTCGAGCGGGTGCTCGAGGACCCGGCGGCTGTGCTCTGGCTGTCTGACAAGCGTGGGCGCCGGGTGGCCGTGCCGTCCACGCGCATCGCCTACGTCGAGGTCGGAGCGGCCAGCGAAGACCGCCGCGTCGGTTTTGGAGCGCCCAGGGAGTGAGTCGCCTCGTGCGGTGGGCGAGCTGCCCGCGGCGGGCTGGACGGCTGGTAACGAGCCGGTCGTGACCGACTTGCTTGGCCGGCGGTTGCTCTTCGTCACCGGCAAAGGCGGTGTCGGAAAGACGACCGTGGCGGCCGCTCTCGGGCTACTGGCGGCCGAGCAGGGCCTGCGGACGCTCGTCTGCGAGGTGGAGCCAAAGGGCGATCTCAGCTTCGCCTACGAGTGCGGGCCGACGCCGTTTCAGGGGCGTCAGGTCGCCCGCAATCTCACCGCCATGTCCATGGACACCGAGGCATCGCTGCGGGAGTACCTGCACCACGTTGCCAAGGTTCCGGTCATCGGCCGCATCGGGCCGGTGGCCCGCGCCTTCGACTTCATCGCGACGGCGGCGCCGGGAATCCGGGAGATCCTGACGATCGGCAAGCTCTGCTACGAGGTACGCGAGAACCACTTCGACCTCGTCGTCGTCGACGCGGCAGCCACCGGCCACGTCGTCGGCCAGCTTGCGGCGCCGACGGGCATCAACGAGCTCGTCCGCGTCGGTCTCGTGCGCAACCAGACGGACTGGATGCTCGAGATCCTCCGCGACCCCGAGCAGACCGGCGTCGTGCTCGTGACGACACCGGAAGAGATGCCCGTGAGCGAAGCGATCGACCTGGCAGGACGCCTGGCGGAAGAGACGCCGGTCCACCTCGCCTGTGTCATCGCCAACCGTGTGCTGCCTGAGCTGTTCGGCCGCGCCGAGGAGGGCGTCTTCGATCGTCTGGGCGAACCCGGCGAGATCGACTGGCTGGCGCAGCGGGTGACCGCGCCGACCGACGACCTGGCAGCCGTGATGGCAGCGGCCCGGCTGGCGGTCACGATCCGGCGGGACGGATCCGCGCACCTCGAGCGGTTGCGAGCTTCAATCGGGGCTGACACCCCGTTGCTCTACCTGCCGTATCTGTTCTCACGAGCCCACGGAATGCGGGCCATCCGACAGGTGGCCCAGTCGCTCGGCGAGGAGCTCTGATGTCGCCCGCCGTGGACTCGCCGGCATCGACGGACCGCCAGCGGCTTGTCGAGCAGCTCATCGCTGCCAAGGAGGTCGTGGTTGCCTGCGGGCCGGGCGGCGTCGGCAAGACGACGGCAGCGGCAGCGCTGGCGGCGACGGCGGCCGCCCGCGTGGGTGGCCGTGTGCTCGTGGTGACCGTCGACCCGGCGCGGCGCCTGGCCGATGCCCTCGGGCTCGCCGGCCTCGGCAACACCGCCACCCGCGTGCCGGAATCGGCGTTTCGAGAGGCCGGCGTGACACCGAAGGGCGAGCTGTATGCCGCCATGGTCGACATGTCGCAGTCATGGGACGCCCTCGTGAACCGTCACGCGCCGGACGAGAAGACCGCTCGCCAAATCCTCGCGAACCCGCTTTACCAGAACATCACGGGTCGTTTTGCCCAGGGCCATGACTACATCGCCATGGAGCGGCTCTACGAGCTGCACGAAGACGGCAACTACGACTTGCTCGTCGTGGACACGCCACCGTCGAGAAACGCCCTCGACCTCCTCGACGCCCCCTCGCGCATGTCGGACTTCTTCTCCTCCCGACTGCTCCGATGGCTCACGGTCCCGTACCGCTCGCGGCTCGTGAACTTCGCCTCGCGACCGTTCTACCAGGTCGCTGACCGAATTCTCGGCAGCCAGCTGCTGCAGGATCTGGCCGACTTCTTCATCCTGTTCCAGACGATGCGGGACGGTTTCGTGGCGCGGGCCGAAGCGGTGAACCGGCTCCTCAGCGACGTGCGCACGACGTTTCTCCTCGTGACCACGCTCGAGGCCGTTCCGGCGCGTGAAGCCCAGGAGATGGCGCAAGCCCTTGCCAGCCGCCACCTACATCTCGGTCTGCTCGTCTGCAACAAGGTGTTGCCGACCGCCCTGTCGGACCCGGCGGTTGCCAAGGTCGCCGACCGTCTGGGCAGTGAGGCGGCAGAGCTCGCCGGCCCGCTGGCGGCTCAGTTGGACGGGGGCGTGTCGGCCGACGTGGTGGGCTCGGTCCTGAGCGAGGTGTCCGAGAGCTTCTCGAACTTCCGCCTCGTAGCGAACCGGGAAGCCGAGCTGTTGAGCGAGCTGGCGGCGGCTCACGATGTCGCCGCCACCGTGGGCTACCAGGCGGGCAACATCACCGACCTTTCCGGGCTGTTACGGGTCGGCGCCCGGATCTGGGGCGACGCCGAGCCCTTGGCACCGCCGGCTGGCGCCCCCTCAGCAGCCAGGCCGAGGCGGCGACCCGCCGCGCCCAACGCCGGATCGCCGGTGCGGCGATCAAGCAAAGCCGCCCCCCGGCGCGGTGGTGCGGCCGGCGCCGGCGACACGAAACCGGCCGACGCTGCACCGCCCCCGAGCAAAGCACCCCTCAACCCTCCGGAGGAGATCTGATGGACATCGTCAACCCAGCAATCGAGGCGTACGCCACCGCCCATTCCTCGGCCGTGTCGGCCAATCTCGAGCAAGTGGCGACGCGCACGCGGGCCGAGCATCGCGACGCAGGCATGATGGTCGGACGGCTCGAAGGAGCTTTTCTCGAGATGCTCGTGCACGCCGTGAAGGCGAAGGTCGTGCTGGAGATCGGGACGTTCACGGGATACTCGGCGATCTCGATGGCGGCTGCGCTTCCTGCCGGAGGCCGCGTCATCACCTGCGAGGTCGATCCGGAGCACGCCGCCCATGCCCGTGCCAACATCGACGCGAGCGGGCTGGCCGACAGGATCGAATTGCGCGAGGGCCCGGCCCTCGCGACGGTGACGTCGCTGGAGGGGCCCTTTGACTTGGTGTTCATCGACGCAGACAAGGCCGGTTACGCCGCCTACTACGAAGCTGTGCTGCCGAAGCTTTCGGATCACGGCTTGATCGCGGCGGACAACACCCTCCGCGACGGCGAAGTGCTCGAGGCGAGCCCCGAGTCGGCCGGCACCCGTGCCATTCAGGCCTTCAACGACCAGGTCGTGGCTGATCCGCGGGTGCGCTGCGCGCTGCTGACCGTCCGCGACGGGGTCACGCTCATCCGCCGCCTTGCCAGCGCCTGAGCCCGAGCAGCGAAACGACCCCGTCCGCCGTGCTCGACTACCACGTCCACCTCTGGCCCCACCCCGAAGTCGCAGACGATGCCGACCTCGCGGTCGAGCGTCTCGCTCAATACTGCGAAGGGGCGCTCGCTGCCGGCGTGACCGAGATCGCCCTCACCGAGCATTATCACCGATTCACCCAGGGGCGAGAGGTCGTGGAGGGCTGGTGGGCGAAGGAGCCCAACGAGGAGCTCCGCGGCTACATGGCTCACTACTTCGACCATCACGCCACCGTCGACCTCGACCGCTACGTCGACGTGGTCGTCGCCGCCAAGGCCGCCGGGCTGCCGATCGTCGCCGGCCTCGAGGTCGACTACTACCCCGGTCTCATGGACAAGGTGAGCACGCTCCTCGACGGGTACCCGTTCGACGTTCTCCTCGGGTCCATCCACTGGCTCGGGACCTGGATGTTCGACATCATCAGCTCGCCCGCCCAGATGGGCGAGTGGGACCTGCGGGGCACCAACGACACGTGGCGGGCCTACGGTGAGGCCATCGAGGAGCTCGCTGGAACGGCAACCTGTGACGTGTTGGCGCACCCGGATGTCGTCAAAGTCACGGGTCGCACGGCCGATGCCGGCGTGGTCGGCGAGGTGGAAGAACGCATCTGCAACGCAGCTGTCTCGAGCGGCATGGCTGCCGAGCTGTCGTCAGCCGGTTTTCGCAAACCGGTCGGGGAGGCCTACCCCTCGCGGAGCTTGCTCGACCGCTTCGCCGCCGCCGGCGTCCCGATCACGACGGCGTCCGACACTCACGGGCTGAGCCATATCGCCGACCGCAGCCCACTGCTCGAGTCGCTGGCCGTAGCTGCCGGGTACTCGACCTTGAGGGCGTTCCGAGGTCGTGAGGGCTACGACGTCGCCCTCGGGCACGTACCCGAGACGTTGCCGGCGCCCGTCGGTGAGATCGATCTCACCGACGACAAGAGCTTGCCGTGACCTCCCCGCTCGAGTTCGCCTACCGCAACGCGGGACTCGAGCCGACGGCGCGCCGGCACCTCGAACGCTTGATGGCGACCTGGAACCTCCTCGCCGACCTCTGCTTTTCCGACCTGCTCCTCTACGTTCCCGCTGACCGTCTCGCCGGCGGCGAGCCCGGTCAAGGCAACACGCACTTCGTCGCCATCGGGCAGGTCCGCCCGACGACGAACCCGACGCTGTTCGAGATCGACCTCGTCGGGCAGGTCGTCACGGCCCACCAGCTGCCCCTCGTCCTCGAGGCGCTGCGGACCGGCGCCATCGCCATCGGCGAGCAGCGCAGTGACATCGGAGGCGGTCATCAGCGCGTCGAGTGCATCCCGGTGCGCTACTCCGGCCAGATCGTGGCGGTGATCTGCCGTGTGTGGTCGCCCCAGGTCGCCCGCCGCAGGGGTGCCCTCGAACGTGTCTATCTGGACCTGTTCGAGCGGCTCTCCCTCATGGTGGCCGACGGGATTTTCCCATTCGCCGATGACGAGCTTCCCGTCGAGACGGCGCCTCGCGTCGGCGACGGAGTGATCGTCGTCGACGATCGGGCCCGGATCAGCTTCGCGTCGCCGAACGCCGTCAGTGCGCTGCACCGCATCGGGATCGTGAGCGCCATCCACGGGACGACGTTGGCTGCGCTCGGCCTCGAGACCTCGGTCGTGACCGACTCCTTCGCCACGCGGCTGCCGGTCGTCGAGGAGATCGAGCGCCGCTCGGACACGACGCTCTTGCTGCGATGCATTCCCCTCCTCGCGCGGGGCGAGCTGACCGGTGCGCTCGTCCTCATCCGCGACGTCACCGACGTCCGCCGGCGTGACCGGCTGCTGCTGACCAAGGACGCCACCATTCGCGAAGTCCATCACCGCGTGAAGAACAACCTGCAGACGATCTCCTCGTTGCTCCGGCTGCAAGCTCGACGGATCGACGCCCCTGCCGGCAGAACGGCCCTGGCCGAGGCCGAGCGCCGCATCCGGGCCATCGCCGTGGTCCACGAGATCCTCTCGCGCGACGCCAGCGACCAGGTCCCCTTCGACGAGATCGTCCATGCCCTCGTGCGGATGGCGCAGGAGTCGAGTGAGGGGCCGCAGTCAGTGGCGGTCCGGGTCGACGGTCACCTCGGCGACATCCCGGCCGACATGGCGACACCACTTGCCGTGGTGCTTGCCGAGTTGATCCAGAACGCCATCGAGCACGGTTTCGTCGAGACGGAGCCCGAATCGGTTGGAATTGTCCGAGGCTCGGAGGAATGTGCGCCGCGCATCGATCTCATCTTCGAGCACACTTCGGAGCACTACGGCGTCGCCGTCCGCGACAACGGGGTGGGGCTGCCCGAGGGCTTCGACCTCGACAAGACGCGCAGCCTGGGCCTTGCCATCGTCCGGGATCTCGTGCGGACGCAGTTGGCGGGCACCATCACGATGACGAGCGACCACGGGGCCGTCGCACGCGTGCAGATTCCCGTCCGTGGTCTCGATACCCGGCGGGAGGCGCCGCACCCCGAGGTCTGATCCGCGGCACAATCAGGCGCAAGATATCGAGCCTGCCAAGCGTCTGGGCAGTGATGGAGGTTGCAGACGTCGTGCCGGCGGAGGAGGTGCTTGTGGGATCCGACGAGAGTCGGTCCCTCTTTCCCCTGTCGGCAAGTCCTGCTCGCCGATGGGGGTTGCCAGGCCCGAAGGAGGAAGCCACGGCCAACGCTGAGCTCGACGGTGCTTCGCCCCCAGCCTCTTTCGAGGCTTTCTACCTCGCGTCCTACGACAGCCTCGTCCGCCTCGCCTACGTGCTCACGAGCTCCCGCGAGGTTGCCGAGGACCTCGTGCAGGATTCGTTCGTCCGCCTCCACCACCGTTTCGCCGACGTCGACACGCCGGACCGCTACATCCGCCGGTGCGTCGTGAACGCCTCCCGGTCCTATTTCCGACGCAGTGGACGCGAACGGGACAAGCGGCCGTTGCTCTACGTCGTGCCCGGCGACGGCGACGCACCGGGGGCGAGCGGTGAGCTCAACGACGTCCTGCTCACCCTGCCCTACCGACAGCGAGCGGCCGTCGTGCTGAGGTTCTACTCCGATCTCTCGGAGAACGAGATTGCCGAGATTCTCGGGTGCCGGCCGGGCACCGTTGGCTCGTTGATCCACCGAGGTCTCGAGCGGATGCGAAAGGCGCTCGAACCATGAGCATCGAAGACGAGCTCAGCCGCCACCTGCGCAGCAAGGCCGCCGCCGTTCGCTCGGCCCCCGACCTCGACGATCTCTCCGGCCGAATCCGGGCGCGGGGCCGCCGGGCGGCGCGCCGCGAGCGCATCGCGCTCGGGGCGGCCGTCATCGTGCTGGCTGCCTCGGTCGGGGGGCTGGCCGGGGCGCTCGCGAGCGTGCACGACGCCAAGACGAACAACGGTCTGCTCGCCCGTGATGAGCCCTCGGCGACCCCCAAGACGACGAGCCACCACACGCCGGCGCCGCCGGCTGGCTCCAACCCGTCGGAGGCCATGGGCGCGCGTACCGTCATCGACCGCCAGCCGGCGGGGGGCCTCAGCATCAGTGCCACAGTGCAGGCGTTCTCCGCCCCAGTGGCGATCACGAGCCAGTGGAGCACGGCCTCGTCGTGCGCCCATGGCGAGATCGTGACGACCACGGTCGGACAGGGCGGGTCGTTCGGGGGCGGCACGTCCGTCGCTCAGCTGCCCATGCTCGCGCCGACAGGGCTCGAGATACTCGACTCGGGTGTTCTGCAGGTTCCCGGCGGCGGCGAGGAATGGTGGGTCACCGCAGCTGTGGGTTCGGCTGTCACGCGGGTGGCCGCCGAGAATGTGGGGGGCACGCCCGTGACGTCCCAGCCTTCGGCAGGCATCGCCGTCGTCGCCGGCCCGATGTCCGGACCGAGTGCGGGCGTCGACGACATGAGTGCCGTGGCCGAGGGAGGGGCTGGGGACGAGTCGCTGGGTTTCGTGCTGGGGTCCGGTCCAAAGGCGGTGGGGGAGTCCTCCACCGTCAGCGACGTCTCCGGTTGCTCGGCTCTCGATCTGCCGGCCGAGCCGTCGTCGGCCTCCTCCAGTCAGCCGGCTGAGCCAGCTCTGGCGGCCGGCGCCATCATCGCCGCATTCGAGCAGGCGGACTCCGGCAACCCGCTGCTTGGCTTTGCGGCCAACCTCGCGGCAGTGAACGGCGGCGGCCTGCTGAGCACCGCGGCACCGTCGTCGTCGTCCGGGACCACTGGCACGCAGGAAGCTCCGGCCGGCGCGGCTGCGCCGCCCACCCCGTCCCGCGCTGCTGCATCGGGCGGCTCGGTGACGGTGCGCCAGGTGTCGTTCCTGTCGGCGTCACGCGCAGAAGTCGTGTACCGCGTCAACGGTGGCGTCCTGTTGACCGGCCAGGCGGTGTTGGGAGCTTCCGGCATCTGGCGCGTCAGCCTGGCGACGTTCTGCGCCGGCGTGCGAACGGGCACCGTCGGCGGGGACATCCCGACGAGTGTGATTGCGGCCTGCCAGTCTCAGGCCTGACCGCCTCGTCGCCGAGGCCTTCTCGGCCCGGACGCGAACATTGGCAGCGGCTACCGGACACCATCCGACAGCCGCTGCCAATATCCACGAGCTCACCGCCGGCGCCGAAGGTCGAGCTGGTCCTGCGGCGAGCTCGGCTCAGATCAGGCGCTCCGCCTCCGGCGGGCGGCCAGCCAGGCCTTGCGGAGCTTGCGACGCTCCTCCTCGGACGTCCCGCCCCAGACGCCCGACTCCTGGTTCGTCGCCAGGGCGAACTCCAGGCATGCCTCCCTCACGTCGCACGTGAAGCACACCGACCTGGCAGCATCGATCTGGTCGATCGCCTGGCCCGTCGTGCCGATCGGGAAGAACAAGTCGGGATCAGTGTCCCGGCATGCTGCGGTCTGCCGCCAGTCGTCGGTATCCCACTCGATAGAGCGGGTCCAGGTGAGAGCCAAGGTCGCCTCCTCTGTTCCAAAGCCCGGTGTCCACTCGCCGGCCTGACTCGTGAAAACAGTCACAAACCCTGCCGCTTCGCCACCTGTTACGAACATCGAACGGGGGAAGGCGACGGGTCGAGTGGAACTGCGCATCTCAGAATAGGCCGAAACGGTCGCGTCTGCAAGCATGTGCGCACGAGCACACGGAAAAGCTCCTGCTCGCGGAGGTCGAAAGCCGTGACATCGGTCTATGCGCATCGTGGTTCGGTCAGCATGGGCGCACGTGAGAACACCCTGGAGGCGTTTCGTGCGGCCGCTCAGCTCGGCGCCGACGGCGTCGAGTTGGACGTGCGGCGGACGGCCGACGGCGCCCTGGTCGTGCACCACGACATCGAGGTGGCGGGACTCGGTCCCGTGTCGGCAGCGCAACGTGCTGAGCTGCCCGAGTGGGTGCCGTTGTTCGAGGAAGCGCTCGCTGTCTGCATCGATCTCGGACTCGTCGTCAACGTGGAGGTCAAGAGCGAGACGAGCGGTTCGTCCCACGACGCCGGCGAGCGCTGCGCCCGGGAGTCAGCGCTCGTCTGCGAGTCGCTGCAGATGCCGGGCCGCCTCATCGTGTCGTCCTTCTCCGTGGACGCCCTGAGCGCAGTTCGGGACGTCTCTGCCGGGCTGCCGCTTGCTCTCTTGCTGGGGCCGCTGGCTGGGAGCTCGGCGGCGCCCTGGGCGCAGCCGTCGGTTGCCAGGCTTCGTCTCGAGGGCGTGCACCCCTTTGACACCATGCTGGACGCCCCTTACGTCGCTCGCGCCCGGAGCGACGGGCTTGCCGTGCGTGCCTGGACGGTCGACGACCCGGAGCGCATCGCCCAGCTCGGCCGGTTCGGGGTCGATGGCGTGATCACCAATGACGTCGCAACCGCGAAGCGGGCGCTTGGGCCGTTGCAACCCTCGCCCGGATCGTCACCCTCCTGAGGCCGCTTCGAGCGTGCTGAGCAGGACTTCGGAGTCTTGGCCGACCTGAGCTCCCGCCTCGCCGAGCGCCTCAGTTGGTATGAGAGGCCGTTGTTCGGGAACAATCAAGGTCATGAACGTGGCCGTCTGCGTGAAACAGATACCCGACCCGGTCGAGCCCTACAAGCTCGATCCCGGTACCCACACACTCATTCGAGACGGCAAGCTCGTCCTCGACGACTCCGACTCCTACGGAGTGGAGATGGCGTTGCAGCTGGTCGAGGCGAGCGGCGGGGGTGACGTCGTGCTGATCTCCATGGCGCCGAACAACGAGACGAGCGGGCTGCGGACAGCCCTTGCCATGGGGGCGGCCAGCGCCGTGCTCGTGAGCGACCCGGCCCTCAAGGGCAGTGATGCCCTCGGGACCGCCAAGGTGCTCGCCGCCGCCATCGGGTCGCTCGATCCGCGGCCCGATCTGGTGCTCGCAGCCACGGAGGCGACCGACGGCTACACGGGCACGACACCGGCCCAGCTGGCGGAGTTGCTCGGCTGGCCATCTGTTACCTTCGCCAAACACGTCGAGGTCGCAGACGGGCAGGTCAAGGTGCAACGCCAGACCGAGGCCGGTTACGACGAGGTGACCTCGCCGCTGCCGGCGGTCGTGACTGTCACCGCCGGTGTAGTCGAGCCCCGGTACCCCTCCTTCAAAGGGATCATGGCTGCGCGCTCCAAGCCGGTTGCCGAGCACACGGCCTCGAGCTTGGGGGTTCCCGAGTCGGAGGTCGGCTTTGCCGGCGCTCGCCAGGAAGTCGTATCCGTGCAAGCTGCCGAGGCTCGCAGCGCCGGTGAGGTCGTCGTCGACGAAGGGGACGCCCACGAGCGAATCGTGGCGTTCCTCGAGCAGATCAAAGTTCTCTAGGAGGAGATCGTGAACAGCATCTGGGTGCTCGCCGAGCAGAGCGAAGGAACACCCCTCGGCATCGTTCTCGAGCTCCTCACTGCCGCTCGCTCCCTCGCCAGCGGCGGGTCCGTGGCAGCGGTCACCTGGGGAGCCGGCGCCGCGCAGGCTGCCGGTGTGCTCGGCGAGTACGGGGCGACGAAGGTGTACGACGCCGGCGACATCGGCAGCTCGCTGCCGGGTCCGCGGATCGCCGCTGCCATCGCCGCTCTCATCGCTTCGGCGGGAGCGCCGGACGCCATCTTCGTTCCCACGACCTACGACGGTCGCGACATCGCCGGCCGCTTGTCGGCTCGCCTCGACCGGCCGGTGCTCTCCAACATCGTCGGGCTCGAAGCCGACGGCGACGGTTTGCTCACCGAGCACGCCATCTTCGGCGGGAGCCAAGTGCTCAAGGCACGCTTCAGCGGAGGCGGTCCCGGCATCTACGTCGTGCGGGCGAAGTCGTTCGCGGCAGAGCCGGCGCAGGGCGCAGGGGCGCCCGAGGTCGTCAGCATCGAGCTGCCGGAGACGGGCGCCACGGACGGCGCAAAGATCCAGGGGCGCCACGTGGAGGCGCAGAGCGGGCCCAAGCTCGACGACGCGCCCGTGGTGGTTTCCGGGGGGCGTGGCCTCGGATCCGCGGAGAACTACGCCTGGATCGAGGAGCTCGCCGGCCTCCTGCGTGGGGCCGCGGGGGCGTCACGGGCGATCGTTGACGCCGGCTGGGTGCCCTACTCCCACCAGGTCGGTCAGACCGGCAAGACGGTCAAGCCGACCCTCTACATTGCCGTCGGCATCTCCGGTGCCACTCAGCACATGGTGGGGATGAAGGGCGCGAAGAACATCATCGCCATCAACAAAGACGCCGATGCGCCGATCTTCTCGATCGCCGACCTCGGTGTCGTCGGTGATGCCGCCAAGGTGGTCCCGAAGCTGATCGAGGCGATCAAGAGCCGCCAGTCCTAAGTCTCTAGTCGTCCATCGCCGTCTTCCCGCTTCTCCAATAACCGGAATCGGCCCGCGTCCATGAGCGGACGCAAGGCGGAGCCCAGCTGGGTCGTCAGTAGAACCGTGATAACTGCCGTGCTCCCGCCCGCGGTGACCCAGCACCCCGCCCATGTGGCTAGGGTGCGGCCGTCACCGCGCACGGGGTGCGGCGCCTAGGGGCAACCAATGCTGTTTCCCACCATCGATTTCGCGATCTTCTTCGGGATCGTCTTCATTCTCAATTGGTTGTTCGCGCCGTTTCCGACGCGCTGGAAGCTCTTCATCATCGTCGCCAGCTACGTGTTCTACGCCTGGTGGGACTGGCGCTTCATCTTCCTCTTGGCGGTGTCGACAGCGATCACGATCGCCGGCGGCAAGCTGGTGCACAAGGCCGGTTCCGATCGCGCCCGGCGGGCCTGGCTCATCGTCACGACCGTGCTCGAGCTCGGCCTCCTCGCTTGGTTCAAGTACTACGGCTTCGTCTACAACAGCGTCGACAACGCCCTCCACCGCCTCGGCCTGGCGCCGCTCTCTGCGCCGATGGAAGTCATGCTTCCCGTCGGGATCTCGTTCTTCACCTTCATGGGGCTGTCCTACGTATTCGACATCTACCGCCGAGAGCTCGAGCCGTACCCCTGGCTCGATGTCGCCGTGTTCGTGTGCTTCTTTCCGCACCTCGTCGCCGGGCCGATCGTTCGCGGCTCGGAGCTGTTGCCCCAGATCACCCGCTCGCAGCGGAGAGATCCCCGCCACATCGACCTCCCGAGGGCCGCCTACCTCATCTTCGGCGGCTTGTTCAAGAAGGTCGTGCTGTCGAGCTACATCTCGTCGGCGATCGTGGATCCCGTCTTCGCCAACCCCGGGCTCCACTCGGCACCCGAGGTGATCTTCGCCGTGTGGGGCTACGCCGTCCAGATCTACTGCGACTTCAGCGGCTACACCGACATCGCCATCGGGTGTGCCCTCCTGCTCGGCTTCCGGTTCCCGGAGAACTTCAATTCGCCGTACACGGCGCGTTCCCTGCAGGACTTTTGGCGCCGCTGGCACATCACGCTGTCGTTCTGGTTGAGGGACTACCTCTACATCCCCCTCGGGGGCAACAAGGGCTCGCGCTGGGTGATGTATCGCAACATCATGATCACGATGCTGCTCGGCGGTCTGTGGCACGGCGCCGCCTGGACGTTTGTCGCCTGGGGCGGCTTGCACGGCCTCGGCCAGTGCACCGGCCACTACCGGCGCCAGCGGCGTACAGCCCGCGGGCTGCCCGCCCAAAGCGATGCGCCGCTTGCCGTCGCCTGGCAGCGGTTCGCGACCTTTCAATACGTCTGTCTCGGCTGGGTGTTCTTCCGCGCGACCTCGTTCGGCAACGCCTTCGCCATGCTGGACCGCCTCGTGTCGGGCTGGAGCCTGCCTTCGCCGGACGTGACGTTTCCGGTCGTGCTGACCGTCGTCGTCGGGATCGGCACCCAGTACGTTCCCGAGCAGGTCTCTGCTCGCATCCAGGACGTCTTTGGACGCCTCCGCCCCGTGTTGCAGGGCGCCGCGCTCGCCGCCGTGCTCCTCGTGATCACTACGATGGGACCACCCGGGGTCGCGCCCTTCATCTACTTCAAGTTCTGATGTGATGGTTAACGAAGGTTCGACACGATGACCCCAGCCTCCCCACCACCGCCGCTCGATCCTGCTGCTGGGCAGCCCCCTGCGTCATCCCGGCGACGCGAGCCGTCGGACGACGCCGGCCGTGCCGGCGACCCGCCGGACTCAGGGGACTCGCGTGAGGCGCGTGAGGCCGGCGAGGCCGGCGAGGCCGGCGAGGCCGGCGAGGCCGCCGAGGCGCGCATGACCCGTGAGCGGAACCGTGACGTCGCCCGAGCCGACAACGCCACCCGGACCGATCATGCCCGCGCCCAGGCCCGCGAGAAGATCCGGGTCCGGGCGGTCGAAGCGCGTGCTCGCGCTGCTCGCCGCGGCGCCGAGGAGGCGGCGGCACCGATGCCGGCCGCCGGATCGGAGCGACACGACGACAGCGAACGCCCCGACGGGGCGGTGCCGCTGAAGGCGGCTGCCGGCGCTGCTCGCCACCGCGAGCGGCCGGCATCGAGGCAGCCGAGCGGCGGCGCCACGACCACGGCGGTTGGGCCTGTACGAACCGGCACCCGAAACGGACGACGTGCGGAGCCCGCCGCCGGCGATGCCCTGGCCACCGCGGCCCCACCGCGGCCCGGGCGCCGGCTCGTTCGTTCGAGCGGTCGCTATGCCTCCGCCGGTCGCATCATCGGCGTCGGGCTCATCTGCTTCGGTATCTGGCTGCTGCTGGACGCCAGCCAGCTCTACAACGAGGCGCAGAACGGCGGCGCCGACGGGACTCGGCGCAGTGTCGCCATCTCGATACTGCGGCCGATCGCCGACTTGTCCAACGCCCTTCATCTCTCCGGTCTCGTGAACTGGGGCGACACAGCCCTGAACCGCAACGGCGGCCCGGGAAGCAACCAGGGCCTGCCCGCACCTGTCCTCACGCGACCGTTACCACCCGCACCCTCGACGCGTCTGCCGGGTGGAGAGAGCTACCTGCCCCATGGCGAGTACGGCCACGGCACGCCTCCACCACCGCCACCGCCCAACTCGTTGCCTCCGATCGCCCAGCCGACCACTGCTCACCCACTCGTGCTGCTGGACATCGGCGACTCGATCGGCGAGGACCTCGGCTTCGGAGTCGGCGACGTCTTCAGCGGCGACTCCTACGTCCACGTGCTGCAGGAGGGACAGGTGGACACCGGTCTCGTGCAGCAGAACTACTACAACTGGCCGGGTCACCTGCAGCTCGAGCTCAACAAGTTCCACCCGGGCGCGGTCGTCATCATGATGGGCGCCAACGACGACCAGAACATGAACGTCAATGGCCAGGTCTACACGCCACTGTCGAGCGGCTGGGTCGCCGCCTACACCAAGCGCGTGCAGTACCTGATGGAGGAATCCCTCGCTGCGGGCGCCCGCGTGATCTGGGTGGGGCTGCCGCCCATGGGCGGCGGGAACATCACGAACGCCTTCGTCAAGCGGGTCAACACGATCTTCGAGACCCAGGCGCACCACCACCCCGGCGTCACGTTCGTGCCGTCATGGTCCCTGTTTGCCGGGCCGAAGGGACAATTCGAGGAGTTCCTCAAGATCAACGGCTCCGAGGTCCAGGTGCGTACGTCCGACGGCCTTCACCTCGACCCGGCCGGCTGGGATCTGCTGGCCAACGCGCTCATCCAGCCCATGGAGCACGCTTGGCGCATCAACCTTCATGTAGCGCAGTAGGTGCAGGAGGCGGCGTCGCCCCGGGCCGCTCGGTCGCCCTGTACCGCTCGCGGGCCTGGGTGATCTCGCGCTCGGCCTCCTCGCGTCCGACCCAGGTGGCGCCCTCCACGGACTTGCCGGGCTCGAGGTCCTTGTAGACCTCGAAGAAGTGCTGGATCTCCAGGCGCTCGAACTCCGGTAGATGCCGCAGGTCCTGCAGATGCTCCTGGCGCGGGTCTGCCGCCGGCACGGCGATGACCTTGTCGTCGGGCCCCTTCTCGTCGGTCATGCGGAACATCCCGATGGTGCGCGCCCGGATGACACAACCGGGGAAGGTCGGCTCCTCGACGAGAACGAGCGCGTCGAGCGGGTCACCGTCCTGCCCGAGCGTCCCGTCCACGAACCCGTAGTCAGCCGGGTAACGAGTCGAGGTGAAGAGCATCCGGTCGAGATAGATCCGTCCGGTCTCGTGGTCCATCTCGTACTTGTTCCGCTGGCCTTTCGGAATCTCCACGACGACTTCGAATTCCATCGCGTGGACGCTATCTCGCGATGGGCGGCGTCATCTGAGCCCGAGCCGGTCCGCTGCTGCCAAGGTGGGCCAAGATCACAGCCCGCCCCGCAATAGCGCCGCCAGCGGACCCCCAAGCCCGGGGGCAGCCGCCACCGCTGTCGTGAGGTCTGGATACCCCGGAAGCAAGCCGCCGGCCTCGGTGACGGTCCCGCCCGCCTCTGCCACGATCAGGGCTCCGGCGGCGAGGTCCCAGGGAGCAAGCCCAGCCTCGTAGAAGGCGTCGAGACGTCCGCAGGCCACCCAGCAGAGGTCGATGGCGGCTGCCCCGGCCCGCCGGATGTCGCGAACGGCCGGAAGAACCCTCGCGACGAGCCGCCCTTGTGCCTGGCGCCGAGCGCTCTCGTACGAGAAACCCGTACCTACGAGGGCTTCACCGATCTCCGGTCCCGCCTCGAGCCGCAGGCGGGCGCCGTTGCGAAAAGCTCCAGCCCCTCGAATGGCGGTGAAGGTCTCGCTGCGAAGCGGGTCGTGCACGACACCGAGCAGCGTGGTCGTGCCGGACCGGCAGGCGATCGAGACGCCGAAGACGGGGAAGCCATAGACGAAATTGATCGTCCCGTCGAGGGGATCGACCACCCAGGTGAGGCCGCTCGAACCTCCCGTCGCACCGCTCTCCTCCGCGAGGATGGCATCGGCCGGCCGTTCGCGCGCCAACCTCGAAACGATCAACCGCTCACTTGCTTGGTCGGCCTCGGTGACGAGGTCGGTCCGGCTCGACTTCGATCGGATGCTGTCGGTGACCGCCTGTGTGGGGCCCGCGCCGGAGAAGCGTTCACACAGCGTCTGCCCCGCCTCCACGGCGATGGCGGTGGCCAACTCGAGAAGAAGCTCTGGTGACGGCTCGCCCAGTGTCATCGCGAGCGTGCGGCCGGCGCCGCTTGCGAGCGGGCGAGCTGGGCGAGCCGGGCCACGAGAACTTCCATGACGAGCGTGTCCGGCCACCCGAGACGACCTCGCAACTCGTTGTCCGCCTGGGCGATCACGTCGATGGCGCGGGCGACTCGCTCATGACCGAGGCGGCGGCTCTGCTCGAGCACCTTCCTCGCCGGGAACGGCGACATCTTGAGGATGGCGGCGGCCTCGTCCCCGGTCCGCACCTCTGCCCCGTCGAGGCGGAGCATGCCTCCGTAGTGCCGCTGCAGCGAAGCCATGATCTGGAGCGGATGGCGTCCGCCGGCGTCCATCATCCGGTGCAGCGCCTTGACGGCATCGGCCGTGTTGCCACGATCGAGGGTGTCGGTCAGATCCCAAGGCGGCACGCTGCCGCTGTCGCCGAGGAAGGGCGCGAGCTCGCCCGAGCCGACTTTGGCGCCCGCGCCGTACGCAGCCTCGAGCATCTCGAGGATCGAGTGCAGGCGGGCGACGTCCTCGCCCAGGTGCTCGCTCAACATGCGTGTCGCTTCGGCGTCGAGGCGGATGCCGGCGTGGCGGATGCGCTGTCCGACCCAGTCCGATCGCTGGCGCCCTTGACCGGCGGAGCTGTCGATGACCTCGCCCGTGGCCTTGACCGCCTTCGACAGCGCTGCTGGCACCGACTTGGAGCCGGTCCCGCTCGTGACGAGCACGAGGATCGTTGACTCGACGGGCTCCTTGACCCGCGCCGCCAGCTGTGCCGCCTGGCCGGCGTCGAGCCGTTCGGCGCCCCGGAGGACGACAATGCGCCGGTCGGCGAGAAACGGCGGCGTCGCCAGAGCCTCCAGCACCGGCCCGACGTCGACGTCCTCGTCGCCGTCAGAACCGTGCTCCTCGACCGGAACGAAGCTGTCGCCGCAGAGCCCTGTCAGGAGGTTCGTGAGCTCTTCGGAGAGCAGGCTGGGGTCGTCTCCGGTGATCAGGTAGGCCTGAGCGGCGTGGGCCGCGTGTGCCCCGGTCATCGGGGTCCTCCAGGTGGCGGCACCTGCGGCGCGGGCGCATTGCCGAGCTGAGCGGCTCCGCGCCCGGGCTGGCCCTCTCGCCCGGGCTGGCCCTCTCGCCCGGGCTGGCCCTCTCGCCCGGGCTGGCCCTGCGGAGCGGAGCTCAAGACGGCCTCGAGAACGTCCCGCACCTTCACGGTGCCGGCGACGTCGTGCACGCGCACGATCCGGCAGCCGCGGGCGATCCCGAGCGCTGCCGCCGCCAGCGATGCAGTGCCCCGCTCGGTCACTTCGAGGCCGAGCACCTCACCGAGGAAGCGCTTGTTCGAGGCCGACAGCAGGAGCGGGTAGCCGAGTCCGGCCAGACCGGCGGAGGCGCGCAGCAATTCGAGCGACTGAGCAGCCGTCTTGCCGAGGTCGAGGCCGGCGTCGAGGATCACGCGCTGCGGCGGTATCCCCGCCGCCTCGGCGCGACGCGCCCGATCGAGAAGAAACGCCTCCACCTCTCCGAGGAGATCGTCGTAGCGAGGCTCCGGGTCCGGCACACGGGGCTGCAGGCGGATGTGAGTTGCCACGACACTGGCGCCGGCCGCGGCCGCCGCCGCCAGGTAGGCGACATCGCCAAAGCCGCTGATGTCGTTGCCCACGACGGCCCCGGCTGCGAACGCCTCGCGAGCGACCGACGCGCGCCAGGTGTCGACCGAGATGCAGACGTCGAACCGTCGCCGAACGGCCTCGATCGCGGGGATGACGCGATCGATCTCCTCCGGCTCGGTCACCTCCGCGCCGGGACCGGCCTTGACGCCACCGATATCGATCACGTCGGCGCCTTCGGCGGCGATGGCTTCGACCCGCTCGAGGAAACGCTCGAAGGCGAAGTGCTCGCCCTTGTCGAAGAACGAGTCGGGCGTGCGGTTGCAGATCCCCATGACGAGGGCGCGTGCGCCGATGTCGAAGGCATGCGGCCCGAGATCGACCCTCGTGGCCGCCGAACGCCGATCGACCGCCGCTTCCATGTCCGGGGTCAGAACAGCTTGGACGTGAGCGCCCGCCGATACTGGGCGCGCCTCGTATCGTCCAGATCCATCGTCTCGATGAGATCCACGATCTCCTGGCGGGCGTCGTCGTCGCCCGGCACTTTCTCCAGCAACTCGGTGATGCGCGCCGCCACCTCGTCAGCCGACCAGGCGCCGGCGTCGTGATCCGAACGAGCGAACCGAGCGCGGGCGGCGATCCGGCGCGTCTCGGCATTCTCGGGGATCCGCTCGAGGAGGGCGAGCGCCTCCTCCGGCTCGGTTGGGGCGAGGAGATCGGCGAGCGCCTCGATGGCCCCGGTGTGGGCCGGATCCAGCTCGAGCGCCCGCCGCAGCGAGGCCTCGTCACCGAGAGCAACCAGCTGGTCGGTCTCCGACGGTGCCGGCGACAGCCGATCGACGAACTCCTGCACCTCGCGCTCGGGCAGTGCGCCGAGGAACTGATCGACGATCTTGCCCTCGCTGATGGCGAAGACCGCCGGGATGGACTGCACCTGGAAGGTGGCGCGGATCTTCGGGTTCTCGTCGACGTTCACCTTGACGAGCGTGACGGCGCCGGCGGTCGCGTCGACGACTTTCTCGAGGATCGGGCCGAGCGAGCGGCAAGGTCCGCACCAGGGAGCCCAGAGGTCGATGACCACGGGCACGGCCATGGAGCGTTCCAGCACATCGGCCTGGAAGCTGGCGTCAGTGACGTCGAGAGCGGACACGGTCCTGCACGCTACCGGGCGCGCTGATCGAGGCGGTCGGGCGCCTCAGGCGACGAAATACTTCGCCTTCGGGTGGTGGCAGATGATCGCCAGAGTCGTCTGCTCCGGGTGGAGCTGGAAACCCTCGCTCACGGTCACACCGATGCGCTCCGCACCGAGCAGGTCGACGACCTTGGCGTTGTCCTCGAGGTCCGGGCAGGCCGGGTACCCGAAGGAGTAACGGCCGCCGCGGTGCTGCTGGCGGAACAGACCCGTGAGCGTCGGCGCGTCCTCCTCGGCAAAGCCCCACTCCTCCCGGATGCGCCGGTGCCACAGCTCGGCCAAGGATTCGGCCATCTCGACCGAGAGCCCGTGCAGGCTGACGTAGTCGAGGTATCGGTTGGCGGCGAACAGCTCGGCGGTACGCCGGGAGGCTTCCGGCCCCATCGTCACGACGTGGAACGCCGCGTAGTCCTTCTCGCCGGACTCCGCGGAGCGGAAGAAGTCGGCGATGCACAGATACGGCTCCTTGCGCTGGCGCGGGAAACTGAAGCGCGTGCGCTCCGTCGTGCGTTCGTCGTCGGTGTAGATGATGAGGTCGTTGCCGTCGGCGTTGGCAGGGAAGTAGCCCCACGCCACCGACGGGATGAGGACGCCCTCGGCCTTGGCCTCGTCGAGCCGCGCCCGCAGCTCGGCGCGCACGCGCTCCTTGAAGTCGGCGTCGGTCTCGCCGCCGACGGGCCGGTAACCCCACTGGTTGCGGAACAGCGCCGTCTCGTTCAGGTACGACACGACGTCGTCGAGCGGGACCCCCTTGGCGATCCGGCTGCCGAGGAAGGGCGGCACGAAAACTCTGTTGTCCGTCTCGACTTCGGGCGAGCGCGCCGGAAGCGTCGAGGGGTCGACTTCGGCGAGGAGTTGGCTCTGTCGCTTGGGGAGCACCCGTCCGGAGCGCTCGGTGCCCCAGGTTGGGTCGTCCACGCCGCTGCGCTTGATCTCCATCATGCGGTCGAGGACTGCCAGCCCTTCGAAGGCGTCCTTGCCGTAGAAGACCTTGCCGTCGTAGCTGTCGCGCAGATCCTTCTCGACGTAGGTCCGCGTCAGCGCGGCCCCACCGAGCAGCACGGTGTAGGACGACTTGCCCAGGCGGTTGAGCTCCTGCAGGTTCTCCCGCATGATGAGAGTGGACTTGACGAGCAGCCCGCTCATGCCGATGGCATCGGCGGCAACATCGTCGGCCTTGGCGACCATCTCGGCGATGGGGACTTTGATGCCGAGGTTGAAGACTTCGTATCCGTTGTTGGTCAAGATGATGTCGACGAGGTTCTTCCCGATGTCGTGAACGTCGCCCTTGACGGTGGCGAGCACGATCCGGCCGCGACCACCGGACTCGAGCTTCTCCATGTGCGGCTCCAGGTGGGCGACTGCGGCTTTCATCGTCTCGGCCGACTGCAGCACGAACGGCAGCTGCATCTGCCCCGAGCCGAAGAGGTCTCCGACCGTGCGCATCCCCGCCAGCAGCATGTCGTTCACGATGGCGAGGGCGCTGTGCCCGGCGGCGAGCCCCTCGTCGAGCTCGTCGGTGAGGCCATTGCGGTCGCCGTCGACGATGCGCTGTTCGAGACGTCGCTCGATCGTCCAGTCGCTCCGGTCCTCGCGCGTGCTGGCGACGGCGCCACCGGCCTGCTCGTAGAAGTCGATGAGCTCGGCGAGGGGGTCATAGCCCTCGCGCCGACGGTCGTAGACGAGGTCGAGGCAGAGCTCGCGCTCGCGCTCGCCGATGCGGTTGAGCGGAAGGATCTTGCCGGCATGCACGATGGCGGCATCGAGGCCGGCCTGCGTGCACTCGTGGAGGAAGACGGAGTTGAGAACCTGGCGGGCGGCCGGGCTGAGCCCGAACGAGACGTTGGAGAGGCCGAGCACCGTGTGGACGCCTGGCAGCTCTGCCTTGATGCGCTTGATGCCCTCGATCGTCTCGATGCCGTCGCGCCTCGACTCCTCCATGCCTGTCGACAGCGGCAGGGCGAGGGCGTCGAAGAGCAGATCCTCGGGGGCAAGGCCGTACCGCTCGACGGCCAGGTCGTGGATGGCTTTGGCGGCACGAAACTTCCAGTCGGCCGTGCGCGCCTGGCCGTCGGTGTCGATGCAGGTACAAATGACCGCCGCGCCATAGTCGCGGGCGAGCGCGAGGAAGCGGTCGAGCCGAGTTCCCTCGGCGTCTCCGTCCTCGAGGTTGACCGAGTTGAGGACGGCGCGGCCGCCGATCCACTGCAAGGCCGCTTCCACGACGGGCGGCTCGGTGGAGTCGATGACAAGCGGGATCGTGGACTGGGCGGCAAAACGAGACGCCACCTCAGTCATGTCGGCCACCCCATCGGCTCCCGTGTAGTCGACACACACGTCGATCATGTGAGCGCCTTCTCGCACCTGGTCTTTGGCCATGGCGACGGTCGTCTCCCAGTCGCCGGCCAGCATGGCTTCTCGAAAGCGTTTGGAACCGTTGGCATTCGTCCGTTCCCCGATGACGAGGAAGCTCAGGTCCTGTTCGAAGGGGACTGCGGCGTACAAGGAGGCGGCGCCTGCTTCGTGCTCCGGCTTTCGCCGGGCAGGCGCGAGATCCCTGCAGGTCTCGACGACCCTCGCGAGGTGCTCGGGCGTGGTGCCACAGCACCCGCCGATCACGGTCACACCGAGCTCGCTGACGAAGGAGCCAAGGTGCTCGGCGAGGTCGTCCGGGGTCAGGTCGTAGTGCATCTTCCCGTTGACGACCGAAGGCAGGCCGGCGTTGGGCAGCGCCGAGATCGGCAGCAGGGAGTGCTCGAACAGATGGTGGAGGGACTCGCGCATCTCGACTGGCCCGGTGGCACAGTTCATTCCGATGATGTCGGGTTTCATCGCCTCGAGGGCGGTGAGGGCGGCGCCGATCTCGGTTCCGAGCAGCATGCGCCCGGTCAGCTCGATGGTGACCTGCACCTGTAGGGGGACCTGGCGTCCGACCGTCGCCATGGCCCGCCGGCAGGCCTGGATGGCTGCCTTGGCTTGCAATGTGTCGTAGCTCGTCTCGATGAGGAGCAGGTCGGCGCCGCCCGAGAGGAGCCCGCGGGCGAGCACTTCGTAGGCGTCACGGATGTCGACAAAACTGATCTGGCCGAGCGTCGGCAGCTTCGTCCCCGGACCGAGGGAGCCGGCTACGAATCGCGGGTGGTCGGCCGTCGAGTAGCTGCGGGCGACGTCGACGGCGAGCTCGGCGGACCGCCGAGCCATCTCCTCGGCCTGGGCCTCGAGGCGGTACTCGGCGAGCACGTAGGGGAGGGAACCGAACGAGTTCGTCTCGACGACGTCGACACCGACATCGAAGAACGAGCGGTGCAAGTCCTTCACGACCTCGGGACGGGTGAAGCAGAGATACTCGTTGCATCCCTCGTAGGCCTCGCCACCGAAATCGTCGGGGCCGAGCTCGCGGCGCTGCAGATTCGTACCGGTGGCGCCGTCGAAGATGACGACGCGCTCGCGCGCGAGCTCCAGGTAGAGAGAGGAAGGAGACACCTTCCTCCTGATTCTACTTGGAGCGGCGCGGGAGTCCTCGCCTCACGACCGCTCTCTGGCCCTCAGTCGGGTGCTCGTGCCTCGACCTTCGGCTCGGCCTGGGCGGCCGTCGCCGGGTGGGCGGCCCGGGCTGTCTGCCGGCGGCTGTGCTCGAGGGCGGCCCAGGCAGCGCACTCGCTCGCGAGCGCCGGGTGGAACGCCCAAAGAATGAGCTGGTGCTCGACGGCCGCCCGATCCTCGCCGTAGTCCAGCAGGCTGAGCGCCAGGCGCCGGCCGTGCAGGCGGAGTCGGTCCGTCAGGGTGAGCGGCCGCGTCGCCTCGACCTCGGCGGCATGGCGGACCTGAAGCGTGTCGGGGAGCCGGCGCAGGTGTCGGCGGGCGAGAGGCGGCAGGTAACGCCGTACTGCCAGCGACTCCTCCCGCCACTGTGCCATCTCGAAGTCGACGCATCGTTTGACTGTGCGAGCAAATGGCGCGTTCGGCCCGAAACGCTCTCCCAGCCCCAAGGCCCGCGCCAGCTCCTCCTGATCGAGCACGACGCCGCCGGGTCCTTCCTCGAGGTGCGCGGCCAGACGCCTGAGCAGCCAGGTCGTCGATGGTCCGAGAATTGGCAACCAGTACGTCTCCACGTAGGCCGATCGAGGGTCGTGCCCGACCTCGTCCACGACCGGGTCGAGCCACGCCTCGATCCGCAGCATTGACTGGCCGGTCATCGTGATGAGGGCGGCCGAAGGCGTCAGGGTCATGTCATCTCCAAGCGTTGCTGGGCTGCGTCTCTTCTACAGTTTCATATCCTTTCAGTATATTCAAGCCCTTCTGGTGACTTTCTTCTCGGCGGAGGTGCCGGCGCCGCGTCGGGAATGTTGATCGGACCGGTAGGGTTTCTAAGGGTGGATCAACGAGGTACCTGACCAGGAGGCATTCGGTCCGTGGCGAGCTTCAGAGACCTGCTGAGCCAGGTCAAGCAGACGATTCGAGAGGTCGACCCTGAGGGCGCCGAGGCGCAGCGCCCTCAGCCGGTGTTCCTCGATGTCCGTGAGGCGGACGAGTACGCCCAGGGCGCGATCCCGGGGGCGATGCACATCCCGCGGGGGTACGTGGAGCTCCAGATCGAAGGTCGGTTGCCCGACAAGTCAACGCCGATCGTCGTGTACTGCGCCGGCGGCACCCGCTCGGCACTGTCGGCCAAGGCGCTTGGAGAGCTCGGCTACTCCGACGTCGTGTCGATGGCAGGCGGCTTCAACAAGTGGAAGGACGAGGGCCGCCCCTGGACGACGCCCCGGACCCTCGATGCCGACCAGCGCAACCGCTACCAGCGCCATTTGCTGCTGCCCGAGGTCGGCGAGGCCGGTCAGCAGCACCTGCTCGAGTCGAAGGTGCTGCTCCTCGGAGCGGGCGGCCTCGGTTCGCCGGCGGCCCTGTACCTCGCCGCCGCCGGCGTGGGCACCCTCGGAATCATCGACATGGATGTGGTCGACGCCTCCAACTTGCAGCGCCAGATCCTCCACAACCTCGACCGCATCGGCGAGCGCAAAGTGGACTCGGCGAAGAAGACGCTGACGGCCATGAACCCGGACATCGACGTCGTCACCTACGACACGCGCCTCGGTGCCGACAACATCGAGTCCGTCATCGACGGCTACGACGTCATCGTGGACGGCACCGATAACTTCCCGACTCGCTATCTCGTGAACGACGCCTCGCTCCTGAAGCGGATTCCCGTCGTGCACGGCTCCATCTTCCGTTTCGAGGGTCAGATCACCGTCTTCAAGCCGTACGACGGGCCCTGCTACCGCTGCCTCATCCCCGAGCCGCCGCCGGCCGAGTTGGCGCCGTCGTGCGCAGAGGCCGGCGTGCTCGGCGTCCTTCCGGGGATCATCGGCTCACTGCAGGCGATGGAGACCATCAAGCTGCTGCTGGACCTCGGCGACCCGCTCGTCGGTCGCCTGCTCGCCTACGACGCCCTCGAGGCGTCGTTCCGCACCTTCAAGGTGCGCCGCGACCCGGCGTGCCCGTCCTGCGGCGACAACGCCGGCCCGATCGTCATCGCCGAGTACGACGACCTGTGCATGCCGCACGTCATCGAGGCGCCGGCGACGGTGTAGGCCTCGCCGGCGGGTTGGGTTTCTTCGTTCTGGTTCCATCATTCTGGGTGACAATTGGGGACATATGTGTCCCTTCCGTGCACCCAGAATGGCGTTGACACACCCGAACGAGATCATGCATCTGTGGAGCCCGAGCGTCCCCGTCCCCGCCGCCGCCCGCTGGCCGTCCTCTCGCACCTCACCCTGGGTTCAGGCGGCCTCTTCACCGCCGCCCAAGCGAAAGCTGCCGGCGTCGACAACAAGCAGCTCCAGCGCCTCACAGCTGCGGGTGCGCTGATCCGGGAGGCTCGGGGGACGTATCGCCTCGTCGGCTCCCAGGTCGTACTGGCCCACCGGGCCGCGATCGCGAGGCAACGAGTCGCGGGTGTGGTGTCTCACCAAACCGCCGCTCAGCTCTGGGGCTACAGCGGCGCCGGATTCGACGGCCAGACGGTTCATCTGACGGTTCGCCACGCCTGCCGGGCGTCCCGCAGCGCCGGGATCGTCGTCCACCGCACTCGGCGGTCGCTCGAAGCCTTCACGACCACACGTGCCGGGGTGGAGGTGACCCGGCCGCTCCGGACCGTTCTCGACGTCTCGGGACAGGAGCTCGATGACCGGCAGCTGCAAGGGTTTCTCGACTTCTGCGTGGTGGGGCGCCTCCTCACGATCCGGAGCCTCGAGCGCTACCTGGCCTTGAAAGGGCGAGGTGTGCCGGGTCTCGCCCGCCTGCGCCGGGTCGTCGGCGGCCTCTGCGAGGTGGAGAGCGTGGCGGAGGCCGAGCTCGTTCGGGTGCTCGTTGCCGCCGGCGTCGAACGTCCCGTCACCCAGTTCGTGATCCGGGCGCAAGGCTCGTTCCTGGGAAGGGTCGACCTTGCCTGGCCGGGCAGGCGCGTCGCCCTCGAGCTCGACGGGTACCGATTTCACTCCGATGCCCGTGCCTTTGTGAGCGACCGCGAGCGAGGCAATCGGATTGTGGCAGCTGGCTGGTTGCTGCTCCGGACGACGCCGGCCTCCGTCCGCCGCTCGCCCGAGCTCGTCGTCTCGGATGTGCGGGCGGCCCTTCGGCGCTCAACGGCAGCCTGAGGCGCTCGGGCGGGTCATTCTGGGTGACAATTGGGGACACATGTGTCCCTTCCGTGCACCCAGAATGCGCTGACTCCGCCCCGAAACCCACCCCGCCCGCCGAACCTCCCGTCCCCCGGGGTGACAGTGAGTGCTCCGGCTCCATACGCTGCAGCCATGCCCGTGCACGAAGGCCACGACGAACCGGAGCGCCAGACCGACTCGGGCATCGTGATCCGCCGGCGATACGACAGCACCGATCTCGAGGGCTGGGACCCGGCCCGCCAGCTCGGCGAGCCGGGCGCCTACCCCTTCACGAGGGGCGTGCAGGCCGACATGTACCGTGGCCGCCTCTGGACCATGCGCCAGTACGCCGGCTTCGGGACGGCGCAGGCGACGAACGAGCGCTTCAAGTTCCTCCTCGGCGCCGGCCAGACCGGCCTGAGCTGCGCCTTCGACCTTCCGACGCAGATGGGCTTCGACTCCGATCATCCCCGTGCCGAGGGTGAGGTCGGCAAAGTCGGCGTCGCCATCGACTCGCTCGAGGACATGCGCACGCTCTTCGGTGGCATTCCCCTCGACCAGGTGACGACATCGATGACGATCAACGCCACCGCCGCCATCCTGCTGCTGCTCTACGAGCTCGTGGCCGAGGAGCAAGGCGTCACGGCCGACCAGATCGGCGGAACCATCCAAAACGACATCCTCAAGGAGTACGTCGCCCGCGGCACCTACATCTACCCGCCTCGGCCGTCGATGCGACTCGTGACCGACACCTTTGCCTACTGCGCCGAGCACATCCCTGGCTGGAACACCATCTCCATCTCGGGCTACCACATCCGCGAAGCAGGGTCGACGGCCGTCCAGGAGCTGGCCTTCACCCTCGCCGACGGGATCGCCTACGTGGAGGCGGCCGTGGCCGCCGGCCTGGCGGTCGACGACTTCGCCGGCCGCCTGAGCTTCTTCTTCAACGCCCACAACAACCTCCTCGAGGAGGTTGCCAAGTTCCGGGCCGCCCGCAGGCTCTGGGCACGGATCATGCGCGACCGGTTCGGTGCGAAGAGCGACCGCTCGCTGAGGCTCCGTTTCCACACACAGACCGGGGGCTCCACCCTCACGGCCCAGCAGCCCGAGGTCAACATGGTGCGGGTGGCCGTTCAGGCCCTGGGCGCCGTCCTTGGCGGCACGCAGTCGCTCCACACCAACGGCTTCGACGAGGCGCTCGGGCTCCCGACCGAACGGGCGGCCAAGCTGGCGCTGCGCACTCAGCAGGTCATCGGCTACGAGTCCGGAGTGACCGAGACGGTCGATCCGCTGGCTGGCTCGTACTACGTCGAGTGGCTGACCGACGAAGTCGAGCGCCTCGCCGTCGAGTACATCGAGCGCATCGACGAGATGGGCGGGGCGGTGGCCGCCATCGAAGCCGGGTACCTCCAAGACGAGATCGAGCAGGCCGCCTACGAGTTCGCCAAAGGTGTCGACTCGGGCGAGAAGGTGGTCGTCGGCGTGAACCGCTTCGCCGAGGCGGCGGCGGTGGAACCGGACGTCTTCCCCATCGACCCGGCCCTCCAGCAGACCCAGATCGACGGCGTTCGTGCCGTGCGAGCCCGCCGCGACCAGGCGGCCGTCGACGCCCTGCTGGCGGACGTGGCCGCCGCTGCCCGCGGGACCCAGAACCTCCTCGTCCCCATGCGAGCGGCACTGAAGGCGGAGGCGACGCTCGGCGAAGTCTCCGACGTGCTGCGCGATGCCTTCGGCGAGTATCAGCCCGCCCGCTGACGGCGCGCACCCGAGCACCCCGACCACCGCGAGCATCCCCAGCATCCCGCCGATGACGGCCGTTCAGCCCCGCCAGGGCGCCCGCGTGATCGTGAGGGACCGCGACGGCTTGTTGCTGCTCTTCGAGGGCGTCGATCCCACGATGCCCGAGGTGCGGTTCTGGTTCACGCCCGGCGGTGGCCTCGATGCCGGTGAGACCTTCGAGGAGGCGGCCGCCCGAGAGCTGCGCGAGGAGGCAGGCTACGAGCTACGAGTCCTCGGCGACGTCGTGCACGAAGACGAAGTCGAGTTCGCTTTCGAAGGGGTGACGTATCGGCAGCGGCAGCGTTTCTTCGCGGTATCGGTACCGGTGGCCGGCCCGATCACCCGGCTCGACCGCGGCGGGTGGACCGACATCGAGCGTCGCTCCATCACCCGATACCGCTGGTGGAGTCTCGACGAGCTCGAGGCGACGGCCGAATCCGTCTACCCGCCGGACCTCGCCGGCGTGGTCCGCTCCGTGGCCGAGTGGGGCTCCGCAGACCCTGCTTGAGCCGTCCATCAGCCGTCGTGCCGGTACGCCTTTCCGGTCAACCGCTCCCGCTCGCCGGCGTCGGAGGCAAGGTCGATCACGGTCCAAGCCATGGCGGTGGCCCCGTCGACGACAGCCTGATCGGCTTTCGGGGAGCCGGCGGCGGCGGTGAACTCGGGCTGGTGGTTGACGGCGGGAAACGAGTCGAGCCCGAGCATCGGGTGGATCGACGGGATGGACAGGGACACGTTCGCCATGTCCGTCGAGCCGCTCATCGTGCGGTCGCCCGGCGGCGGGAAGACGCGCCCGAGCACCTCGGCGTTGACGCGGTAGAGCTGAGCCATGATCTCGTCGGTGTGGAACTCGGAGTAGGTGGGTCCCTGCGGCACGATCTCGAGCGACGAGCCCGTGGCGACGGCCCCCGCTTCGAAACACCGCCTCACCCTCGGCGACCACGACTCCAAAGCCTTCAACGTGCGCGCCCGAACGTAGTACTTCGCCTCCGTGTGCGCCGGCACGATGTTGGGGGCTGCCCCACCGAGCGTCACGATCCCATGCACCTGGTCACCGAAATCGGCGTGCTGACGCAGAAGTCCGATGGCGACCTGGGCGACCGTGAGGGCGTCGGCGGCGTTGATGCCGCGCTCGGGAAAGGCCGACGCATGAGCCTCCTTGCCGCGGTACACGACGTCGAAGTGCTCGACGGCGAGGCACGGCATGCGGTCGAGCTCGCCGGGCGCCGGGTGCACCATCATGGCGGCGTTCACCCCGTCGAAACCCCCTCGCTCCATCATGAGCACCTTCCCCCCACCGCCTTCTTCGGCGGGTGTCCCGAGCACTTTGATCGTGATGCCGAGATCGTCGGCGAGCGGAGCGAGCGCACGCCCGGCTCCGATGGCTGCTGAGGCGATGACGTTGTGGCCGCAAGCGTGGCCGATCCCGGGGAGGGCGTCGTACTCGGCGCAGATGGCGAGCACGAACGGCCCGGAGCCGGCGGTCGCTGCGAAGGCGGTCGGGAGGTCGCAGATGCCCATCTCGACGGCGAGACCGGCGCCGTCGAGCTGCTCGGCACACCAGGCGGCGGCACTCTCCTCCTCGAAACCCAACTCCGGCTTCGCATGGATCCGGTGCGACAGACCGACCAGTGTGTCCCGGTCGCCGGCGACGGTGGCGGCCGCCCGGTCCTTCAGGGGGTTGCCCGTGGAGGTCATGCGATCACCGCCACGACGTCTCCGGCGCCGAGGGCGTCGCCGACGGCGACCTTCAGCTCCTGCACCGTGCCTGCTCGATCGGTGTTGATCGGGTTCTCCATCTTCATCGCCTCGAGCACGCAAATCGTCTGGCCGGCTTCCACGCTGTCTCCTTGGCTCACGAGGACCTTCACGATGGTTCCCTGCATCGGAACCGTCACCCTGCCGTCGCCGGCGGTGACCGGAGCACCCGACGAGCGAGGTCTGCCCGCCGCCCTCGATGCAGCGCCGCCGCTGGCCCCTCCGCCGGTTGATGCACCGCCGGCGTGAACGTCCTCGGGCACCCACAGCTTGACGCGGTAGCGACGGCCGTCCACCTCGGCGTCGACTTCTCGCAGGACCCGGTGTTCGGGCGGGTCGGCAGCTGGCGCCTCGGCCGGCGCTGGGGCTGCCGGCGTGTTGGCGTCGCTTCCGGCCGGTGCGGAGAAGTCGAGGCGTTCTTCGACCCACCGCGTCGAGTGCGTGGCGGCCACGAAGTCAGCGTGCGACAGGATCAGCTGGTGGGCCGGGATGGTCGTGTGGATCCCTTCCACGACGGTCTCGGACAGGGCCCGCTGCATGCGCCGGCGAGCGGTGTCGCGGTCGGCGCCCCACACGATGATCTTGGCGACGAGGTTGTCGTAGAACTGGCTGACGGTGTCGCCGGCGTCGTAGCCGCTGTCGGTGCGGACTCCGAAGCCCCCAGGCGGACGGAACCGCGAGATGCGACCCGGGCTCGGGAGGAACCGCCCGCCGGCCGGGTCCTCGGCGTTGATCCGGCACTCGATCGCATGCCCCCGCCAACGTTCGGCGATCTCGTCCTGCGTGATGCCGAGCGGCTCGCCGGCGGCGACCTGGAGCTGCAGCGCCACGAGATCGATGCCGGTGACGAGCTCGGTGACCGGGTGCTCGACCTGGAGACGGGTGTTCATCTCGAGGAAGTAGAAGGAGCCGTCCTCGTAGAGGAACTCGACCGTGCCGGCGCCCTCGTACCCGCACGCCTTACAGATGCGCACCGACGCTGCGCCCATCGCTTGGCGGACCTCGTCGGGGAAGTTGGGGGCGGGTGACTCCTCGATGAGCTTCTGGTGCCGACGCTGGTAGGAGCAGTCCCGCTCTCCGAGCCAGATGGCGTCGCCCTGCCGGTCGGCGAAGACCTGCATCTCGATGTGGCGCGGCCAGGTCAGGTACCGCTCCGGGTAGACCTCGGGGCGCCCGAAGTAGGCGGACGCTTCGCGTTGGGCCGACTCCATCGCCTCGGCCGCTTCTTCAGGACCGGCGACCACCTTCATGCCGCGACCACCGCCACCGAAGGCAGCTTTGATGGCCACGGGCCATCCGTGCTCCTCGCCGAAGGAGATCACCTCGGACGGGTCGGTCAGGGGCTCGCTGCGACCGGGCACGCCCTCGACGCCGGCTTGCTCGGCGGCGATGCGCGACGAGATCTTGTCGCCCATCACCTCGATGGCCTCCGGAGGCGGGCCGACGAAAGTGACGCCGGCGCCGGCGATGGCGCGTGCGAACGCAGCATTTTCGGAGAAGAAACCGTACCCGGGGTGCACGGCGTCAGCTCCGCTCCGCTCGATGACCGAGAGGATGGCATCGGTGTTGAGGTAGCTCTCGGCTGCCGTCTGCCCACCGAGGGCGTAGGCCTCGTCGGCCAGGCGGACGTGCAGGGCGTCCCGATCGAGCTCCGAGTAGACAGCGACCGTGGCGATGCCGAGCTCGCGGCAGGTTCGAATGACCCGCACGGCGATCTCGCCCCGGTTGGCGATCAACACCTTCTCGAACACAGCTCCCCTTCCTCGACGCCTAACCTCGCCCCTGATGCACGAAGACCCGGATTCGGGCGATCTTCCCGTCCAGCAGCACTCAGCGGAGCAGGCTACCCGCCGCGCCGAGGAGTCCACGAGGCAAGGGTGCGACGGCGGGTGGCGATCGCCGTTGCGCCTGGCCGTCGTGGATTCGACGAACCGCTATCTCGTGGACTTGGCGAGATCGGGTGCGCCGGAAGGCACTGCCGTGCTCGCCGAGGCACAGACGGCGGGAAGGGGCCGGCTCGGCCGGCGATGGCTGGATGCGCCGGGGGGCTCGGTCTTGTGCTCGGTGTTGTTTCGGCCCCAGTTGGCGCTCGACCGCTGGCACTTGTTGTCGTGGGTCGTGGCACTTGCCGCCCGGGACGCCTGCGCCGATGTGGCCGGCGTCGAGCTCAGACTCAAATGGCCGAACGACCTGCAGGCCGGGGACCGTAAGGTCGCCGGCCTGCTGGCAGAGGTGGCGTCGGCTCCGGGTGACGCCGGCGGTCCCGCCCTTGTCGTCGGGATCGGTGTCAACTGCAACTGGCCCGCAGGCTGGCCGCCGCCGGACGACCCGGACGCGGCCGACGTCGCCCTTCGCGCCACGTCGCTCGACCGCCTCGCCGGCCTGCCGGTCGACCGCGACGCCGTCGCCGACCGCATGCTCGACCGGATCGGGCAGCGGTACGGCGTCCTGCAGGGCTCGCCGGGCGCCGCCGCTTCGCTGGCCACGGAGTATCGGCGCAACCTCGCAACCATCGGCCAGGCCGTGCGGGTGGATCTCGCCGGCGAGACCGTCACCGGCGACGCCCTCGACGTCGACGACGAGGGCCACTTGCTCGTGAACGTCGGAGCCTGCATCCGGACCGTCGCCGCCGGCGACGTCGTCCACCTTCGCTGACGCCGGCCGGCGTGGCCGGCCTGGCGCCGGCCCGCCTCGCGCCGCCAAACCGACACCAGACGACGAATTGGCGGCTCACCTCGTGCGCCGGCCCGCCTCGCGCCGCCAAACCGACACCAGGCGACGAATTGGCGGCTCACCTCGTGCGCCGGCCCGCCTCGCGCCGCCAAACCGACACCAGGCGACGAATTGGCGGCTCACGCCGCCTCGCATCACCGCCCCGCAAGCAGTCGTCGGCAGCCGGGCCGAACACGACCGTGCTTCGGCGTAGCCTCTCGGCCATGCGACTCCTGATCACGGGCGGTGCCGGCTTCATCGGCTCGAACTTTGCCCGCTACTGGTCCCTGCGCCGGCCCGACGACCAGCTCGTCGTGCTCGATGCCCTCACCTACGCCGGCAACCGGGACAACCTCTCGGACCTCGAGGCCGGCGGGCAGGTGTCGTTCGTACACGCCGATATCGGCGACCAGCCCCTCGTGAGCCGGACGCTCGAGAAGTACGAGATCGACACGATCGTCAACTTCGCCGCCGAGTCGCACAACAGCCTCGCCGTCCTCGACCCGGCGCTCTTCTTCCGTACGAACGTGCTCGGCACCCAAGCACTGTGCGACGCCGCCCGCCTCTGCGAGGTGAACCGGTTCCATCACATCTCCACGTGCGAGGTCTACGGGGATCTCGACCTCGAGACGGGTGAGGCCTTCACGGAGGACTCGCCGTATCGGCCACGCACGCCCTACAACGCCTCTAAAGCGTCCGCCGACCACGTCGTTCGCTGCTACGTCGAGACCTTCGGCCTGCGGGCGACGATCACGAACTGCTGCAACAACTACGGGCCTTACCAGTTCCCCGAGAAGGTCATCCCGCTGTTCGCCACGAGGGCCCTGAGAGGCGAGCCGCTACCCCTGTACGCCTCCACCAAGAACCGCCGAGAGTGGTTGCACGTCGACGACCACTGCGCCGCCATCGAGGCCGTCCTCGACCGTGGCCGCATCGGCGAGACGTACCTCGTCGGCTCCGGGCGGGAGGCGAGCATCGAGGAGATCGCCGACATCGTCCTCCGAGCGACCGGCCAGCCGGCCAGCTTGAAGACCATCGTCCCCGACCGGCCCGGCCACGACCGCCGCTACCTGCTCGACTCGACGAAGATCCGCACCGAGCTCGGCTGGGAGCCGGAGATCGCCTTCGACGACGGGATCGCCTCCACGATCGCCTGGTATCGCGACAACGAGTCCTGGTGGAAGCCGCTCATCGGGCGCTCGCCGGTCGTCGAAGATGCCTGGTCGAGGGGTTCCGATGACGAGTCCGAGGGCGACAAAGCCCCCGGCACGAACGGCGCCTGAGTCGACGTTGCGCATCCTTGTGACCGGCGCCGCCGGCCAAGTCGGGTCCGAGATCGTGACCGAGCTCGAACGCCGGGCCGGCGAGCGGCACCACGGGTCCACCTGGCACGTCGCCGGCCTGTCCCGCCGCGAGCTCGACGTCGTCTCCCGTGACTCGGTGCTGGCGGCCGTCGTGAGCGCCGAGCCACACGTCATCATCCATCCGGCTGCCTGGACAGCCGTGGACGACTGCGAGGGCGACCCCGAGCGGGCTTTCGCCGTCAACGCCCTCGGCACTCGCCACATCGCTGAAGCTGCCCGACTCGTCGGCGCCCACGTCTGCTACCTGTCCACCGACTACGTGTTCGACGGTGCCGCCGACCGTCCCTATCACGAGTGGGACGTTCCCAACCCGACGTCGGTCTACGGCCGATCGAAGCTGGCCGGCGAGCGGGAGCTCGATCCGGGTTCGGCGATCGTGAGGACGGCCTGGGTGTACGGCCGGAACGGTTCCAACATGGCCAAGACGGTGCTCCGCCTCGCCGCCGCTCACCCGCAGCTCAAGTTCGTGAATGACCAGCACGGCTCTCCGACGCTCGCCAGCGACCTCGCCGTCAAGGTGGTCGACCTCGCCGTTGCCCGTCGTCGGGGAATCTTCCACGTCACGAACCAGGGCAGCACGACCTGGTACGGCTTCGCCTGCGAAGTGCTTCGCCTCGCCGGCGAGGACCCCGGTCGCGTGCAGCCCATCGCAACCGCCGAGCTGGACCCGCCCCGAGCCGCGCCCCGCCCTGCGTGTTCCGTGCTCGACAACGCAGTTCTCCGGCTCGACGGCGCCGCGCTGTTGCCCGCCTGGGAAGACGCCCTCGCCCGGCTGGTGGGGGAACTACTCGGTGGCTGAGGCCGAGCCGCGGCACGACCCGGCGGCTCGGGTGACAGCGGTCGTCGTCAACTACAACGCCGGCTCGGCATTGAGCGCCTGCGTGGAGAGTCTGCTCGCCGAGGGCGTGAGCAACGTCGTCGTCGTCGACAACGATTCCGCCGACGGCTCGATGGCCGAGCTGGCGACGCGGGTGCCGGAGGCGACCCGGCTCCTCTCGCCACGCAACCTCGGCTACGGCGGCGCCGTCAACCTGGCCGCTCGGTCGATCCCGCCGGAGGGCTCCGACTACTTGCTCGTCGCCAACCCCGACCTCGTGGTCAGCCCGGGGGCCGTCCGCCAGCTCGTAGCCGTCCTCGACGACTCGCCCCGGGTCGGGCTCGTCGGTCCGATGCTGCGCGAGCCGTCTGGAGTCGTCTACCCGTCCGGCCGGGAGTTCCCGAGCATCGGCGAGGCAATCGGTCACGGCTTCATCGGCCTGTTCTGGGGCGGCAACCCGTGGACGCGCCGCTACCGGCGCATCGGCCAGGAGCAGCATCGCTCCCGTGACGCCGACTGGGTCTCCGGGGCGTTCTTCCTGGTCCGGCGACAAGCCTTCGACGACGTGGGCGGTTTCGACGAGCGCTACTTCATGTACGTCGAGGATGTGGATCTGTGCTGGAGGCTGCGGCGGGCCGGCTGGGGAGTCCGCTACGAGCCGTCGGCCGCCGTCGTGCACGAGCAGGGTCGCTCGACGTCCCGCCACCCGTACGGGATGCTCGTGGCGCATCACCGGTCGATGTGGCGTTTCGCTCGGCAGACGGCGACCGGTCCTGAGCGGGCGCTCCTGCCGCTCGTCGCCGTCGGGCTCGGGGCGCGGCTCGTTCTGGCCTGGCTCGAGCACGTGCTGAGCCCGCGATCCAGACTGCGTCCCCGGCCCGACTAAGGTTTGCGACCGTGCCCGGTGACAATTTCAGCCGCAGGGTCGCGCGCGCCGCCGCTTCGGGCGGTGGGCGGACCTACCGAGCCCAGACTCCGGTGAGCTGGTATCTCGTCCTGCTCGCCATCTGCCTGCTCGGAGTGTCGCTCGTGGCCTACAGCCGCTACGAACTGCTCCATCCGCTCCCTGCTGCCGCGAAGGCCTCCGTCCCGCCGACGGCGAGCGACGAGTGGGAGGCAGCCGTGGCGGTCGACATCTGCGGGACGTTCGTCCCGACGGCGCTCCCGATCGACGATCTCGCCACCGATCCGCTCGCCTCCATCGGCGACGGCATCGTCCGCATCGAACCCAGCCTCTCTCCGCAGCCGACCGCCTACGAAGGCAAGGGGGCCACACTCGGCGCCTACCTCCTCATCGAGGCCGCCTCGGTCAGCTCGACGCTCCTCTCCATACCCGGCAAGCCAGTACCGGTGCCGACCACGACGACCACCACCTCGACCACCACGACGACGACGGTGCCGAAAGGCAAGTCGACCACGACGACGACCTCCTCGAGCACGACGACGACTTCGTCGAGCACGACCACGTCCACGACGGCGGCCAAGTCCACGGGCAAGTCGACGACGACGTCGTCCTCGAGCACGACGACGACGACGGTCGCCACCGAACCCGGCCCAGCCAAGAACTACAAGAACGGCGTGACGAAATGCGGTTCGAAACCCGGGTACATCTCGGTGGAGACCTGGCCGCACACGACGTCGTCGAAGGGCACGATCGTGCCGGCGGCAAAGGCCGACGACACCCGGCTCGAGAACGGCCAGATGATCACGATCGCCTTCCTCCCGAAGGGCGCCACGATCCCGCAGCCGCCGGCGGTCGATCGGGCTGCTCTCAAGTCCTTCGCCTTCGAGGACCCGGGCGGCATCGCCACGACGACCGTGCCGAGCACGCTGGCGACCACCTCGACGAGCTCGACCACCTCGACGACGGCGCCGAAGAGCTCCACCACCTCGACGACGGCAGCGAAGAGCACCACGACGTCGTCGTCATCGTCGACGACCTCGTCCACCTAGCCTTGACCGGGCAGATCGCCGTCGCCCGCCGAAGCGAATCGTGATGGACGTCGTCGTCCTCGTCGGAGGCAAAGGGACGCGGCTGCGCCCGCTCACCTACGACACGCCCAAGCAGATGCTCCCCGTCGTCGACCGCCCGCTCGTCACCCACGTGGTCTCCTGGCTCGCCCGCAACGGCCTCGACCGGGCCATCCTCTCGCTCGGTTACCGTCCCGACGCCTTCATCGAAGCGTTCCCGAGTGGTTCGATCGACGGCGTGAGGCTCGTCTATGCCGTCGAGCCGGAGCCGCTCGGGACGGCCGGAGCGGTTCGTTTCGCCGCCGAGAAGGGCGATGTCGACGGCCGCTTCCTTGTCCTGAATGGTGACGTGCTCACCGACCTCGACCTCACGTCGCTCGTCAAGTTCCACATCGAGCACGAGGCGGAAGCGTCGATCCACCTCACGCCTGTGGCCGATCCGTCCGCGTTCGGCGTCGTGCCGACGGACGCCGACGGGCGGGTCACGGCTTTCCTCGAGAAACCCCCTCCCGGTACCGCCCCCACCAACCTCATCAACGGCGGCACCTACGTGCTCGAACCGTCCGTGCTCGAGCGCATCCCCGCCGGGCGCCCGGTGTCCATCGAGCGGGAGACCTTTCCTGCGCTCATCGCCGGTGAACGCCTGTATGCCATGGCATCGGACGATTACTGGCTCGACACCGGCACGCCCGTCCAATACCTGCAAGCACAGTTCGACATCCTCCGCGGGCTGCGGACGCCGGCGTCTCGCCCCCTCGCCGACGAAGTGACTTCTGGCTCGTTCGAGGCGCCGGGGGCGAGCGTGCTCGGCCGGCGGTCGGGTTTCGGGTACTTCGGACCGGGCGCCTTCGTCGCCGAGAGTGCCGTCGTCACGGACTCGGTCATCGGCGCCGGCTGCCGGATCGGCGAGCGATCGGAGGTGACGCGCTCGGCCCTGTTGCCGGGAGTGGTCGTCGGAGACGGGTGCAGGATCATCGACAGCATCGTCGGCTCGGGCACCGCCGTCGGGGCCGGCGCCAGCCTCGAGGAGCTGACGGTCTGTCGCGGCGGTTTGCAGGTTCCCGCTCAGGCCGCGCTCTCCGGAGAGCAGTACCCGCAATGAGCCGGATGCTTGTCACCGGGGGAGCGGGTTTCATCGGCTCGACCCTTGTCGATCGCCTGCTCGCCGAGGGCCACGAAGTCGACGTCGTCGACGACCTGTCGACCGGCTCGCTGGCAAACCTGGCGGACGCTCGAGCCTCGGGTGGGGCGTTCCGCTTTCACCACATCGACATCCGCGAGGAGTCGGTCGCCGAGGTGATCACTCATCGGGAACCGGAGATCATCTTCCACCTGGCGGCCCAGATCTCCGTGGCCGTCTCGGTGACCGATCCAATTCGAGACGCCGAGATCAACGTGCTCGGCAGCCTCCGGGTGCTCGAGGCGGCGCGGGCGGCCAGGACGCGAAAGATCGTCTATGCCGCCAGCGGCGGCACGCTGTACGGCGACGTCGACCCAGCCGACCTACCCGTGGCCGAGCATGCTCCTCACGGACCGATGTCGCCGTACGGGGTGTCGAAGAAGGCCGCCATCGACTACCTCGCCGCCTACCGGACCTTGCACGGTATGGAGTTCACAGCGCTCGCCCTCGCCAACGTCTACGGGCCGCGCCAGGACCCGCACGGTGAGGCCGGCGTCGTCGCCATCTTCGCCGCCGCCCTCGTGGCCGGCGAACCGTGTGTCATCTTCGGTGACGGCAGCAGCACGCGCGACTACGTCTACGTCGACGATGTCGTCGACGCCTTCGCCCGCGCCGCTCAGCGAGGTGGCGGTCTCGTGCTCAACATCGGCACCGGCACGGAGACCTCGACGGCCGAGCTCTACGAGAAGATGGCGGCAGTCGCCGGCGTTTCGACGCCCGCCCGCCACGGACCCGAGCGGGCCGGCGACATCCAGCGCAGTGCCCTCGATCCCGATCGGGCCGGTATCCATCTCGGCTGGAAGCACTGGACGACCGTGAGCGACGGCGTCTCCCGCGTGATCGCCGAGCACCGGGACCGCCGGCCGTGATCGCCGTGCTCTGCGGCGGCGTCGGCGCCGCCCGCTTCCTGTCCGGCCTGCTCGACGTCGTCGATGCCGGCGAGGTCGTGGCAATCGTCAACACCGGTGACGACACCGAGCTGCACGGTCTGTCGATCAGTCCCGATCTCGACACGATCACCTACACCCTGTCGGGCCGCGTCAACCGTGCGACAGGTTGGGGGCTTGCCGGCGACGACTTCACGACGATGGACGCGCTCGAGACGCTCGGGGGCGACACCTGGTTCCGGCTCGGGAACCTGGATCTGGCCACCCATCTCTACCGGACCGGCCGCCTGCGGGCGGGGGCGCCGCTCTCGCAGGTGACCGCGGATCTCGCCCGCGCCTTCGGTCTCGGGCTGCGGCTGCTGCCCATGTCGGACGACCCGGTCCGTACGGTTCTCGAGCTCGCCTCCGGCGCGGAGGTCAGCTTCCAGGACTACTTCGTCCGTCTGCGCCATAGCGTGGCGGTGCGGGCCGTGCGCTTTGCCGGCGCCGAGGTGGCCGAGCCGGGTCCCGGGGTGCTGGAGGCGCTCGGCTCCGCCAGCACGGTCGTCATCGCCCCGTCGAACCCGGTGGTGTCCATCGACCCGATCTTGGCCGTCCCTGGGATCCGCACCGCCCTCGCCTCCCGCCGGCGAGAGGTCGTCGGCATCTCGCCGATCATTGCCGGCGCCGCCTTGAAAGGGCCGGCCGACCGGCTGCTCTCCGAGCTCGGCAGCGAGGCGAGCGCTGCGGCCGTGGCGCGGTGGTTGAGCGACGTGTGCGGCACGCTCGTCATCGACGAGGCCGACGCCGACCAGCGGGCAGGGGTAGAGGCCGCCGGCGTGGAGTGCGTGGTGACACCAACGGTGATGAAGGACGCACAGACCGCCGCCGCACTCGCCCGCACCGTGCTTGCCTGCGGCGGGACACGCGACCCCGATCGGATGCAAGCGGCCGGGTAGCCCTGGCAGCTCGCCCGGACCCCGTGCGTCAGAATCCCGAGGTGCAAGCGCCCCTCTCCCTCACCGTCATCGCCGTCACCGACCTGCCGGAAGTGAACGCCGGCGACGACCTCGCCGGCATGATCGCGGCGGCAGTCGCCCTGGCCGACGGTGACGTCGTCGTCGTCACTCAGAAGATCGTCTCCAAAGCCGAAGGGCGTGTCGTAGCCGTCGACAGCGACGACGCCGAAGCTCGCCGCCAGCTGGCCGAAGGCGAGGCGGTGCGGGTGCTCAGGCGCCGCGGCGATCTCGTCGTCACCGAAACCCGCCACGGCTTTGTCTGCGCCAACTCCGGCGTCGACCTCTCGAACATGGCCGAGGGCTTTGCAGCTCTGCTCCCGATCGACCCGGACCGCTCCGCTCGCCGCATCCGCGACGGGCTGCGTGCCCGTTCCGGCCGCGCCGTCGGCGTCATCGTCTCGGACACCTTCGGCCGGGCTTGGCGCCGCGGCGTGACCGACGTCGCCATCGGCAGCGCCGGCCTTCGCGCCATCGTGGATTTGCGTGGCACCGCCGACGCCCTCGGACGGACGCTCGTCGCCACCGAGATCTGCGTCGTCGACGAGATCGCCGGCGCTGCCGAGCTCGTCATGGGGAAGGCCTCCGGCGTGCCCGTCGCCATCGTTCGCGGGCTCGACCCTTCGGTCTTCGGGCCGGGCTCGGTGCGAGAAGACGTCGTGCGGCCGTACGACGAGGATCTGTTTCGGTGATCGAGCTGCTGAGGTGAGCGAGCGCTCGGCGCTCACGGTGGCCTTCGACGTACTGCCCCTGGCAGGGCCCCGGACCGGGGTGGGCGTGTGTTGCGAGCAGCTGCTGCGAGCCCTTGCGGGCCGTGACGACCTCGACGTGACCGCCTTTGCCGTGGCCCGCCGAGCCGCCGCCTTGCGGGCGCTCGTGCCGAGCGGTGTGCGATTCTGCTCCGCCGCCATCCCGACGCGGATCGCCCACTTGGCCTGGCGCCTGGCTCGCCGGCCCACGATCGAATCCGTCGCCGGCCGTGTCGAGGTCGTGCACGGCACGAACTTCGCCGTCCCGCCGACTCGCCGAGCAGCTGCCGTCCTCACGGTCAACGACGTCACGCCCTGGCGTTTCCCCGAGCTGTGCGCGCCGGCGTCGCGCAGTTATCCAAAGCTCGTCGTGAGCGCCGTGCGGCGCGGCGCCTTTGTGCACACGGCCTCCCGCCATGTGGCCGGCGAGCTCTCCGAGCTGATCGGCATCCCCCTCGAGTCCATCACGGTGATCCCCTACGGCCTGCCGCCGGTCCAGGCGCCGGCCCTCGACCGAGCGGCCGGCGGAGGCGGCCCCGACGGACCGGCCGGCGGAGGCGGCCCCGAGGACCCTTCCGGAGCAGCGCTCAGCGACAGAGCGGCCGGCGTCGGTCCGTACGTGCTGGCGATCTCGACGATCGAGCCCCGCAAGGATTACCCGGGGCTCGTGAGGGCCTTCGCCGAGATCGCCGGCTCCCATCCCGACCTTCGCCTCGTCATCGCCGGCGCCGAGGGCCGGGGCAGCGCTGCCCTCGACGAAGCTGTGGCGGCCTCCGGGGTGGGGGAGCGGGTCGTGCGCCTTGGCTATGTCGACGATGCCCTGCGGTCGTCGCTGTTGGCCGGGGCGAGGGCGCTCGCCTACCCGTCGCTCTACGAGGGCTTCGGGTTTCCTCCGCTCGAGGCAATGGCAGCCGGGGTGCCAGTTGTCACGACCGCAGGCGGAGCCCTGCCCGAGATCGTCGGTGACGGCGCCATCGTCGTCCCGGTTCGGGACACGGCCGCCCTCGCCGGTGCCCTCGAGCAAGTGCTCTCCGACGCGACGCTCCGAGCCGCACTCGTGCAGCGCGGGCGTGCCCAGGCGGCCCGGTACTCGTGGGACGGTTGCGCGGCTGCCATGTTCGATCTCTACACACGGGCGGCCGCCTCCCGTGGTTGACAGGTCCGCCGCCGGCGAGCTCCGGCGCCTTCCAGGCGGGCGGCCGCACGTGGCCTTTGTCGCCGAGCAGGTGCGAGGACGCGTGCCGGGCGGCATCGGCAGGTTCGCGATCGAGTTGCTGGCCGGCCTCTCGACCCTCGATCCGCTCCCCGATCTGACGGTCGTGGCGGCGGCGCGAAGCGGGCGGGTGGGCTCGGATCCGCTCGCCTCCCTCGGTTTTCCCACCCGAGCGGTCGGCGGGCGCCTACTGGCCGGCGCCGGCAGCCTTCCTCGGGCCGAGAGCCTGCCCGACCGGATCGTCACGCGGTTGTGGGATCGAGGGCTGCTCGGCCTCCGGTCCCGCTTCGACCTCGTCCATTCGGTCTCGCTGGCAGCCCCTCCTACGGGACCGGTCCCGCTCACCGTCATGGTTCACGACGTCGCCTGGCGGCAGGTGCCGGAGGCGTACCCGCCTCACGGGCTGTCGTGGCACGAGGCAGCGCTCCGGCGAGCCGGGCGACGCGCCCGCGGGGTCGTCGTCCCGTCCAGAGCCGTGCAGTCCGCCCTGCTCCGAGCGTCCGTCGAGCTCGATCCCGCTTGCGTCGAAGTCATCTCCGAGGGCTGTGATCACCTGCCCCCGCCGGATGGCGAGGCGGCACGCCGCCTGCTCCAGCGCCTCGGAGTCACGGGCGAGTACCTCCTCACGGTGAGCACGCTCGAGCCGCGCAAGAACCTCCGCCGCCTGTTGGCGGCGTACCGCCAAATGCGACCGGAGCTCCCCGAACCGTGGCCGCTGCTCGTCGTCGGGCCGTCCGGCTGGGGCCTTGGGCTGGAGGAGACCGACGGGGTCGTCATGGTCGGCAAAGTCGATGACGCCGTGCTCAGCGCGCTGTACGCCGGCGCCCGCGTGGCGGTGTACGTGCCCCTGGTCGAGGGCTTCGGGCTGCCCGCAGTCGAGGCGCTCGCGGCAGGGGCGCCCCTACTCGTGAGCTCCTCGGTCCCGAGCGTGATGGAGCACGCCAGCCCCGCAGCGGTGGTCGACGCCCGCTCGACCGAGGACATCGCACGGGCGCTCGGGGATCTCGCAACCGACGACGCCCGGCGGGCCGAGCTCGCTCGTGCGGGGCCGGCGAGCGTGCGCGAGCGCACGTGGGCAGCAGCCGCCAGGCGCCATGTCGACTGGTGGGCCGAGGTGGCCGGCTGATGGCCGCCCTGGCGACGAGCCTCGACGTGAGCGCCATCCCCGGCCGGCCGGCCGGAGCCGGGCGGTACGTGATCGAGCTCGTGCGAGCCCTCGGCAGCATCGAGGACGTCGCGCTCACGCTCGTGTCCCGCAAGGGCGACGCCGACCGCTGGCGCCGGCTGGCCCCGTCGAGCCGGCTCGTCGACCGGGTCTGGGCCTCGCGACCGCTGCGCGTCGGCTACGAGCAATGGCTGCTCGGGCCGGCGGTCACGCATCTCTCCGATCCGGCCATCGCCGTCCATCACGGCCCCCACTACACGTTCCCGCACGGGCTTTCCGGAGTCGGGACGGTCGTCACGGTGCACGATCTCACGTTCTTCGATCATCCGGAATGGCATGTCCGCGCCAAGGTCCCCTTCTTCCGGCGCGCCATCCGGCGTGCGGCACGAGATGCCGACGTGATCGTCTGCGTCAGCGAGACGACTGCCGGCCGCCTCCGCGCACTCCTCTCCCCACGAGCCCAGGTCGTCGTCGCCCCCCACGGTGTGGACCTCGCCCGATTCCGGCCGGAACCGCAGGCCGAGATGCCGGACGGCGACCTCCTCGAGCGGTCCGGCTGCCCACGGGACCTCGAGTACATCCTCCATCTCGGCACGATCGAACCCCGCAAGGGCATCGCGCCGCTCGTGGCGGCCTTCGACCGGATCGCGGCGGCGCACGAAGGCTTGGACCTCGTCCTCGCCGGAATCGACGGGTGGGGGAGTGAGGAGGTGGAACGCGCCGTCGCTTCGAGCGTTCACCGCGGCCGGGTGCGTCGCCTCGGTTACGTCGACGACCAAGTCGTGCCGGCCCTGCTCCGGTGCGCTCGCGTCGTGGCCTACCCCTCCTACGAGGAGGGTTTCGGCTTGCCGGCGCTGGAGGCGCTGGCTTGCGGTTCGCCGCTCGTGACGACCTCGAGCACCGCGATGGCCGAGGTTGCCGGGACGGCCGCTTGGACCGTGCCCCCGGGCGATGCCCCCGCCCTCGCCGGCGCCCTCGAGGCAGCGCTCGGTGCCGGTGCGGGCGAGCTCGGGCGCCGTCGGGCGGAGGGGATCGAACGGGCCGCCGGCTTCACCTGGGAGCGGACGGCTGCCGCCCATCTCGAGGCGTACCGGGCGGCTGCGGGCTGAGTCCGAAGCCGTCTCGGGCCGGTGCGAGGAGCGCCGGTAGGGTGGGGCGGTGCGGGCTTATGTCACCGGAGGGTTGGGTTTCGTCGGGGGGTGGCTGACCGCGCACCTCGAGGAACAGGGCGACGATGTCGTTCGGACCGACGCCGAGGTCGACGTCACCGATGGCGAGGCCGTCGCCGACTCGCTGCTCGGCGTCGAACCCGACGTCGTCTACCACTTGGCAGCGCTGGCGCACGTGGGGCTCTCGTGGGCCGACCCGGGCCGTACGTTCGAGGTGAACGCGCTCGGCACGTTGCGGGTCCTCGAGGCGGCCGCACGCTGTCCGGTGCCGCCTGTCGTGGTCGTCGTGAGCTCGGCGGAGGTCTACGGGCAGGCCGCCGGCGAGGCGCCAGTGACCGAAGACGCCGATCTGCGGCCGGTGACGCCGTACGCCGTGAGCAAGGTGGCGGCGGAGTTTCTGGCCTTGCAAGCCTGGCTCGGGCGGGGCGTGCCGGCAGTCCGGGTCCGCCCGTTCAACCACGTCGGCCCCGGGCAGTCGCCTGACTTCGTCGTCTCCGCACTCGCTCAGCGCATCGCCGAGGCCGAGCGGGCCGGCGGTGGTGAAGTGCGCGTCGGCAACCTGGCTGCCTCCCGGGACTTCACCGACGTGCGGGACGTGGTGCGCGCCTACCGTCTGCTGGCCCTGGCGGTGGGAGCCGACCGCACGCTTGCCGGCAGCACGTTCAACATCGCCAGCGGCACCGCAGTCACCGTGGCCGAGGTGGCCAGGCAGCTGTGCGCCCTCGCCTCGGTGCCGGTCGAGCTCGTGCAGGATCCGGAGCTGTTCCGGCCCGTGGACGTCCCCGTCTTCCTCGGCGACGCCGCTCGGCTCCGGACGACCACGGGATGGGCGCCGCACATCCCCTTTGCCGCCACCCTGGCCGACATGTTCGAGTACTGGCGAGGCCGGCCGGCGAACATCTGAGCAGGCGCCGGACGCGGCGAGGCCCGCCTCCTCCGAGGGGGAAGGGAGAAGGCGGGCCTCGTACGTGCCGGCGATGCGGCGGTCCGGGGAAAGGGGGAGCCGGACCGCTCGTGCGAACCGCCGGACGATCTCGGCCTCAGCCGGGCCCTCGTCGGGCGGACAAGGCTCAGGCGGCGAGCGAGCTCAGGTACCCGCGAACGTGATCGCGGGCTTCCCTGGCCTGCTGGAGCGCGGACTGAGCCCCGGCGGGAAGCCGCTCGGAGACAGGCTCCATCGTGGCGTCCCATCGCTCGATCAGCTGGGTGAGCGTCTTGTCGAGCTCCTTGATCGCCTTGGCGAGCTCCTTGCGGAGGTCGGTGACGGGAGCCTGGCCACGCCGGCTCACCTGGTTGACCTGGTTCTGCAGCCCTTCGAACTGGCTCTGCAGCTCGCGCCGGCGGACCTGGGCCTTCTGGAAGCCGATGACGCCGAGGCCGATGGCCACGTAGGCGGCATCCTGGGCGACCTTGGTGAGGTCCGTGGCAGTCTTGCTGACATCGACCTTGGTCTTGCGGAGATCAGTCTTGATACCTGGCATGGCATCTCTCTTTCTGTTCGGCCCCGGAGTGAGCCGGGACCTTGCTGGCGACTTGGAAGGCAGGTCACCGGTTTCCCGGTTTCCTGGTCCTCCGTCTGCGAACTACTGTAACACTAAGTGCTAACAGTTGCAAGCACTTTGGGCCGACTAGCCTGACAAATCTGATGCCGGAGGAGTACGTACCACCGGTCGTCGCCGTCGTCGTGACCGCCGGGGCGGGCGCCGTCCTGGAGTCTTGCCTCGAGTCGCTCGAGCAGCAGGACTATCCCAGTTTGGACGTCCTTGTCGTCGAGGCTGGGGCAGCCGATGGCGTGACCAGCCGAGTCGCCAGCGTCATGCCGAGCGCGTTCGTCCGCCGACGTCCCGACGCCGGCGGGTTTGCCGAGGCGGCCAACGAGGTGCTCGAGGGGATCGAGGGCGCCAGCTTCTTCCTCTTTTGCCACGACGACGTCGCCCTTGGCCCCCGTGCTGTGGCGCTCATGGTGGAGGAGGCGTTCCGGTCGAACGCCGGCATCGTCGGCCCGAAACTCGTCGACTGGGATCGACCCGACCGCCTCCTGCAGATCGGCATCGGGGTGAGTCGTTTCGGCGTCCCCGTGCCCCGCATTCAGGCCGGCGAGCTCGATCAGGCCCAGCACGACGAGGTGCGGGAGGTCTTCGCGGTGTCGAGTGCCTGCCTCCTCGCCCGGGTCGACCTGTTCGCCGCCCTCGAGGGGTTCGATGCCGAGATGGGCGACTACGGGGAGGATGTCGACCTGTGCTGGCGGGCGCAGCTTGCCGGGGCCCGAGTCGTCACCGCACCGCGGGCGATCGTGCGCCACGTCCCGGCCGTGCCCGCCCATGCTCGTTCTGCCGGCGACGAGCTCGTGACGAGGCGGCGCAACGAGCTGCGAGCGGTCCTCAAGAACTACGGCCTGGTCCGACGCTGGTTTGCTGTCGCGCAGGTCTTCGTGCTGACCCTGCTCGACTCCGTGACGGCTCCGTTGACGGGCCGCCGAGAGCGTGCCCGCGTCTCGCGAGAGGCCTTTAGGTGGAACCTCGCCCATCGGCGCTCGCTCTCCCGGCAGCGCCGGCTGCTCCACGAGACCCGCCAGGAGAGCGATCGGGTCATCGCCGGCCGCATGTCTCCTCGTGGGCGCCTCCACCGATGGCTGCCGATCCCCGCACATGCCGATACCGCACCGGCGCGGCGGGCGGCCATGCCTCGGCGCAGCGCCCGGAGCTTGGAGAGCGAAGGCACCGGAGGCCTGGCCGCACCAGCCCACTCGACCGGCGTCCCCGCTACCGGGCGGGCCGGCCGGAGCGAGCGCCACCTCGAGGTGGACCGGCTGACCGAGTGGCTCGTGCGCGCCCAGCACGGCGAGGTGCCCGTCGGGCAGCTGATCGCCGGCGTGTTGATCGGCTTGCTCATGCTGTTCGGCACACGAAACCTGCTCTTCGGGAGCCTTCCCGTCATCGGCGACCTCGTTCCTGGACCGAGCGCGCTCCACCTCCTCGGTCAGTGGCTCGGCGGCCGCAGCGACCCGGGGTGGGGAGCGACGCAGGTCGGACCGCCGGCCTACGGAGTGATCGGCCTCGTCGGAACGGTGCTCGGGAACAGCTCAGGCATCGCCCTCAAGCTGGCCTACGTGAGCGGCCTCGCCATCGGAACGGCCGGCGTCTGGCGTCTCGTGCGCGATTTCGGTTCGTCGCGGGCACGCATCGTCGCCTCGGTCGCCTTCGCCGCTTCTCCGCTCATCTGGAACGGCCTCGCCGGCGGCGACGTCGAGGTGTCGGTCGCGCTCGCAGGGCTGCCATTCGTGCTCGCACGCCTCGGTCGCGCCAGCGGGTTGCGCCCCTTCGTCCCGTCCCACGGGCCCGCCAAGATCCGCTGGGACCTCCGGAGCCTCATCGCTGAGATCGCTCCCCTCGGGCTCCTCCTCGCCGTCTTGGGCGCATTGGCGCCTCCGGTTCTGCTCGACGTCGGCGTCATCGTCGTCACGACGCTGGCGGCGTCGCTGGTCGTGGGCGGAGCCGGCGCCATGGTTCGCAGCGCCGTCGTCGGCGGCGGCGGGCTCGTGGTGGCGTTCCTGTGCTGTCTTCCCTGGTCCGTCACCTGGCTGCAGACGGGTTCTCGCTGGAGCTTGTTCGCCGGTTCGGTACCCCCGGCGGGATCGGCCCTCAGCCCGGCCGACCTGCTGCGGGCGCATACGGGCCCAGTCGGCGCCTGGTGGGGAGCAGCGGGACTGGTTGTCCTGGCCGGCTTTGCCTTCCTGTGGGCTCGCGGTCCTCGCCTGGCTTGGGCCACCCGCTGGTGGGTTTGCGCCCTCGGGTCGATCGCGCTCGCATGGGCGGGTAGCTCCGGATGGCTCGGCGCCGGCGGCGGCGACGCCGAAGTACTGGTGGCGCCGGCGGCGGTCGCCTTCGCCGCCTGCTGTGGCATCGCCACGGCGGCCTTCGAGCTCGACTTGAGACATCATCGCTTCGGCTGGCGTCAGATCACCGCCGTGCTGGCGGTCGGGTGCTTCGCCATCGGTATCCTCCCGGCACTCGGAGCCATGCTCGGGGGGCGTGGCAACTTGCCGGGTGTGGGCTTCGAAGAAACCGCCGGCGAGTTCACGACATCGTCGCCCCCCGGCGCACGCGTCGTGTGGATCGGGGATGCAGGCGCACTCCCTGGGTCGGCGTTCCAAGCCGGGCCGGGTTTCTCGGAGTTCGTCACCACGACCGGGTTGCCCTCGATGGCGACGCTCTGGCCGAACCCCGACCCCGGCCGTGCTTCGGCTGTCACGGCGGACATCGACGTTGCCATGGCCGGGCGGACGCTTCGCCTCGGGGCACTGCTGGCGCCGGCGGGAGTCCGCTACGTCGTCGTCCCGACGGCGTCGGCACCGGTGCTCATCGGGGTACAGACACCTCCACCGGCTCCGCCCCCGCCGGCGTTGGTACGGGCGCTCGACTCGCAGACGGATCTCCGCCAGCTCCCCCCGGAAGACGGCGTGCTCGTGTGGGCCAACGCCGCCTGGGTCCCGGCCAACGGCGCCGGAACCGTGGCCTCGGCCGGCGGCGGCAGCAAAACGGGCCGGCTCATCGGCGTGGCTGCGGCCTTGGTCGCCGTGTTTGCCTGCCTCGCCGAGGGCGTGACGCGCCGCCGACGGGCGGGGCGCCGGCGGGCCGGTGTCGTGGCGGCGGCGCCTCCGGCGGCGCCTCTCGGCGCCGGGCCGGCGGAGCAGGAGGGCCTTGCTCACGAGCTAGGGCCACCGAGTACGCCGGCGGAGTCCCCGCCTGAGCAGGCCGTCCCGGAGGCGGCAGGCGAGGCGAGCCCGCCGGAGGACGTCGAGGTGGCGGACAGCCCGGATCCTCGGGCTCCGGCGGTTGGCGTCGACGAGGGCGCGTCGGAGGTTGCTGCGCCGATCGTCCCGGTCCCGTCCGCCGGCGCGCCCGAGGAGAGCGAGTGGCGATGACGACGGGCAACGAGCCGCTCCGCTCTCACGAGCGCCGTTCGAGGGACAAGCGCGACGCCGGACGGCTCGAAGCGAGCCAGCGCCTGCGGGCGGTCGCCCTCGTCCTCGTCCTGCTCGCCGGCATTCTCCTGGCCGGGGCGTTCGTCCACCCCCGATCCGCCGCCGTGCTGTCCAGCGCGCCCGGTGGCCAGTTGCCGTCGGTCAGCCTGACGCCATCAGCGGCGGTCGAGTGGGAGTGCCCAGGCCCGCTCCCCGCCGGGAGCTCGGCGGATCGTTCCTCCGTCATCATCGTGAACCCCGATGTCAAGCCCGCGAGCGTGGAGATCCAGGTCGAAGCCGTCACGGTTGGTTCGAGGAAGGGCGGTCATGCTCTGCCGCCCTCGCGAACCCAGATGTCGCTGGGCCCCCGCTCCGAGCAGGTCGTCCCGTTGGCGACGACCGGCCCGGCGCAAGATGATGCCGTCAGCGTCCTCGCTACAGCCGGAGCGGTCGCCGTCTTCGAATCCGTCGCAGCCGTGCCGCTGCCGCCGCCCGTTCGCCATCATGGCTCGGCTCGGCAGGCGCTTTTGTCGATCGCCCCGCTGGAGTCCCCCTGCACGACCGGGGCGACGACGAGCTCGTACGTGGCGGCCGGATCCACAGCGGGGCAGTCCGACGTGATCGTTTCGCTCTTCGACCCGACGGCGACGCAGGCCGTGGCCGCCATCCGGGTATCGACGGGGTCCGCTGTCATCACGCCGCCGGCACTGCAGGGGTTGATCGTGAAGCCATACTCGTTGCAGATCTTCAATCTTTCCCGTTGGGTGGTGCAACAGCCCGACGTGGCCGTGGCGGTGTCGACGACGATCGGGCGCGTCGCCCTTGGTGCCGCCGAGACGGTCGCCTCCGACCCGACGGCAGCGACGGCCATGAATGGGCAGGCCCTGCTCGTCGGTGTCGCCGTCCCCGAGGACACCTGGGTGATGACGCCCGGTCTCGGCCAGATCACGCGCACCGTCTCCGTCGACGTCTACGACCCGGGTCCCCGGCCGGCGACGGTGACGATCGCCTCGCCGGTCCTTGGGCGGCCCTTGACCGAGATCAGCGTTGTCGTCCCTGCCGGCCTCGTCCGCGAGGTCGAGCTGCCGCTCCCGACGGCGGGCTCCCCGGTAGGGAACGAACCGTTGCCCGTCGAGGGCCCGATCGTCATCCGGACGGCCGAAGGTGTCGGCGTCGTCGTAGCAAGGGTGGCCGTGCAACACCTCGGGCCCCACACCGAGACGGTGGCGCTGGCCGCAGGGACGGCGCAGCCGAGCGACGGTTGGGTCGTGCCGGTGACTGCCGGTTCGGCGACGACGACGGTGCCACGCCTGAGCGGGGGACTCGTGTTCTCCAACCCCGGCTCGGAGCCGGCAGTGCTGCGCATCTCCGAGCTCACGACAGCCTCGGGCTCGTCCAGCCTCCAGCAACTCAGCACCCTCACACTGGCGGGCGGGAGCTCGGCGAAGGTCGTGTTGCGGCTTCCGATTGCCGGGGCGGACTTCGCCGGCCTGATCGTCGACTCCGGCACGCCAATCGTTGCCGAACAGGACTTCTATGCCCTCGGGACCGTGCAGCACCCGGTTCCGGTGGCGCCGGTGCCGACCCTTGGAGTGGCCGTCACCGGCTGAGCCGGGGCCGCGAGCGTTGCCCGTCACCCTGTGCGCACGGATCGCCGGCTCCGGCGGGTTCGGCTCGAACCGTGAGCACAAAGTGACCGCCGGGGGGCGTTTCCGGTCACCCTGTGCACACGGATCGCCGGCGCCGGCGGGTTCGGCTCGAACCGTGAGCACAAAGTGATTGCCGGGTGGCGGCGGGCGTTTCCGGTCAGCCTGTGCACACGGATCGCCGGCCCCGGCGCTCGGCGCCGGCCGCTCAGTCGAGGCCGGGAGGAACGCGGGGTCCGTCGGCGGAGAGCCCGCTCCCGTTCGAGGGGGACGACGGTGCCATGCCGACAGGCTGCGGATCCGACGCACCACCGACGAGCGAGGTGGCAAAGCGGGTCGAGTCGTCGACGTCCTCGCCGCTCGGCAGCTCGTGCACCGGCCGGCCGTACGCCTCGTCGACCAGATGTGCGATCTCCCGCCCGTCGATGGTCTCGTGCTCGAGCAAAGCGCTCGCGACCGCTTCGAGACCGCCCCGGTGTTCGCTCAGGACTTGCTCGGCGCGGAGCTCCTGGGCGCGAAGGATGCGCTCGATCTCCTCGTCGACCACCCGGCTCGTGTCCTCGGAGTAGTCCCGCGTGTGCATGAGGTCCTCGCCGAGGAACACCGTTCCCTGCGACCCCCACGCCATCGGCCCGATGCGATCGGACATTCCCCACTCGCGCACCATCTTGCGGGCGAGCTCGGTGTTGCGCTGCAGGTCGTCGCTGGCACCGGTCGAGAGGCCGTCATAGACGAGCTTCTCGGCGACACGGCCACCCATTCGCACCGCGAGCGAGTCCTCGATGTACTCGCGGGGGTAGATGTGCCGCTCCTCGGCCGGCAGCTGCTGGGTGACGCCGAGCGCCATGCCCGTCGGGATGATGCTCACCTTCAGCAGCGGATCGGCATGCGGGAGGACGTAGGCGAGCACGGCATGGCCGCCCTCGTGGAAGGCGACGCGCTCTTTCTCGTCGGGCGAGAGCGCCATCGACTCGCGAGGCATGCCCATGAGCACGCGGTCGCGAGCGGCGTCGAAGTCACGCATCTGGATCCACTGGCTCCCGCGGCGGACGGCGTGCAACGCCGCCTCGTTCACGAGGTTGGCCAGCTCGGCACCGCTCATGCCCGGCGTGCCGCGGGCGACGATCGACAAGTCGACGTCGTCGCTGATGCGCTTGTCGCGGCAGTGCACTTGGAGGATGGGGAGGCGCTCGTCGAGATCGGGGAGCGGCACGACGATCTGGCGGTCGAAACGCCCAGGCCGGAGCAGCGCCGGGTCGAGGATGTCGGGACGGTTCGTCGCCGCCATGATGACGACGCCCTCGGTCGGATCGAAGCCGTCCATCTCGTTCAGCATCTGGTTCAGCGTCTGCTCACGCTCGTCGTGACCACCGCCGAGACCGGCGCCGCGCTTACGCCCGATGGAGTCGATCTCGTCCACGAAGATGATGGCCGGAGCTTGCTTGCGCGCCGTCTGGAAGAGGTCGCGTACGCGGCTCGCGCCCACGCCGACGAACATCTCCATGAAGTCCGACCCGCTCACCGACAGGAACGGCACGCCGGCCTCGCCGGCGACGGCACGTGCCAGCAGCGTCTTGCCGGTGCCCGGCGGCCCGACGAGCAGGACGCCTTTTGGCACTCGGGCACCGATATCTCGAAACCGTGCCGATGATTTCAGGAAGTCGACGACTTCGCTGATCTCTTGTTTCACTCCGGCGTATCCGGCGACGTCGTTGAAGGTCGTACGCGGGCGCTCCGTCGTGTACACCTTGGCTCGCGACCGACCGATCGACATGATGCCGGTCATCTGTCCCTGGGCGCGGCGGCTCATCCAGACGAAGAACCCCACGAGGAGCAGCACGGGCAGGACCCAGATGAGGAGCTCGGAGAGGATGCTGGTCGAAGGCGTCGAGAACGTCAGCTCGGCGTTGTTCTTCTTCAGCTCGTTCACGACCGTCGTCGGAAGCCCCTGGGCGGACCCGGTCGTGCTGTAGTTCACGCCCGTGCGTAGCTCGCCGGTGATGGCGGCATTCGTGTTGTCGTAGTTCACGCTCGCCACCTGGTTGTGGCTCACGTCGCTCAGGAACTCCGAGTACCGGATCGACTTGGCGGTGCTCCCGTGCATAAAGGACGTGAGGAGCAGGACGAGAATGACGACGGCGCCGAGGGCGAGCAACCAGCGCCAGGGCTGTTCGTTGCCGGTGGATCCCGAACCTGGACGTCCCTGACCGCCGGGGCGCAGGTCTTGGGGTTGACGACTCACCCCAACATCGTAGGCGTGCCGTCCCGGGGAGCGGACATCGTCCCGCCGAGCTTGACCGAAGGCCCTCATCCGGGCGACGCTCACACGATGGGCGACGCCGGCTCCCGAGCGCTCGGCAACCCCTTCGGCATCTGGGAGGCGGCGTTCGGCCTGGTCGTGGGTTTCTTGCTGTCGATCGTGGCCAGTTCGTTGTACAGCGCCCTCGCCGGCGGCCACCCGAACGAAGTCGGCACGGATTTGGCGGGGTTCGCCGGCTTGTGGATCGGCTTTGCCGGCTCCGCCATTCTCGCCAGCCGAAGCGGCGGGCTGGCCGGATCGGCCGGGCTGGCCACAGCCGGCCGCGGCGGAGGAGCGCGATCGGCGAGCGGCGCCGGCAGGATGTCACGGGAGCAGAGCTCAGCCGGCGCCGCCTCGGCGACGGCGGCGCCCTCCGGCCGGCGAAGCCTGGCGGACGCCTACGGCTGGCGCATTCGTCTGTGGCCCGACGTCCCCCTCGGAATCGTCATCGGGGTCGCCTCTCAGTACTTGCTCGTCCCGTTGCTCGAGCTGCCCCTGCAGCCGTTCGTGCGCAACCTCAATTCGCAGCTCGGTCACCCGGCCCAGCAGCTCCTCTCGCCGGCTCAGTACAACACCGCCAGCCTGGTCGTGCTCACCATCCTCGTCTGCGTCGGCAGCCCCGTGGTGGAGGAGCTCTTCTTCCGCGGGTTGCTGCTCCGCGGGCTGCTGGGCAGGTTCGAAGGGCTCGGTCCCCGGCTTGGCCCGGCCCTTGCCATCGTCGTCACCGGGTTCGTCTTCGGGCTCGTCCATTTCGAGAAACTCCAGTTTCTCGGCTTGGCCGGCTTCGGCATGCTCCTCGCCTACGTCGCCTACCGCACCGGCAGGCTCGGCCCGACGATCATGGCTCACATCGCCTTCAACACGACCACGATCATCGCCTTCGTGCTCCAGCATTGACCGTTAGGCTCCCATCGCAATGCCCCCCGCCACTCCTGCGTCCTCGCACAACCCGTTCGACGCCATCTTCAAGGCCTATGACGTCCGCGGCATCGTGCCCGACCAGCTCGACGGCGCGATGGCGGCAGCCATCGGGGTGGGTTTCGCCAGGTTCGCACGCTCGGCCGAGGGCGCCACGTCGATTGTCGTCGGCCGCGACATGCGTGCGTCGGGCGTCGAGCTGTCTCGAGCCCTGGCCGCCGGCATCCTCTCGGAAGGGCTCGGCGTCGTCGACGTCGGGCTCGCCTCGACCGACCTGTTGTACTTCGCCTCGGGCCACCTCTCCATGCCCGGCGCCATGCTGACGGCGTCGCACAACCCGGCCGCCTACAACGGGATCAAGTTCTGTCTCGCCGGCGCCAAGCCGGTCGGGCAGGACTCCGGGCTGGCCGACATCAAAGCCGGTGCGACCGAGGCGCTGGCGGCGGCACCGGCCATCGTCGCCTCCGATCCGACGGCCGACGGCCGTTACCGGGCGACCGATCTCGTCGAGGCGTTCGCCGCCCACGTGCGGTCCTTCATCGATGTCGATGCTCTGACGCACTTCAGCGTCGTGGCCGACACCGCCAATGGCATGGGGGGCCTCATCGCGCCTCGCGTGTTTGCGGGTCTCCCCGTCGAGCTGGAGATTCTCTTCGGCGAGCTCGACGGCACGTTCCCGAACCACCCGGCCGACCCGATCCAGCCGAAGAACCTCGTGACGCTGCGGGCTCGCGTGCTCGAGGTCGGGGCCGACGTGGGCCTCGCCTTCGACGGCGACGCCGATCGCGTCTTTCTCGTGGACGACAAAGCCCAGTTGCTCTCCGGCTCGCTCACGACGTCGATCGTGGCGGCGGCCATCCTCGACCGGCACCCCGGCGCCACGATTCTCTACAACCTCATCTGCTCGAAGGCGGTGCCGGAGATCGTGACCGAGCGTGGCGGCACGGCGATCCGCACCCGTGTCGGGCACTCGTTCGTCAAGGCGACCATGGCCGAGACCGGGGCCCTCTTCGGCGGCGAGCACTCCGGTCACTACTACTTCCGCGACAACTTCCGAGCCGATTCCGGCATCATCGCCGCCCTCACCGTGCTGGAGCTCATGTCGAAGGCCGACGTGCCGCTGTCCGAGCTGCGCAAGCCTTTCGACCGCTACGCCGACTCAGGTGAGATCAACACGAAAGTGAACGATGTCGCCGCCATTCTGGCGGGCGTCGAGGAGCGCTACCTCGCCGAGGGCGCTTCCCTCGACCACCTCGACGGCCTCACGGTCGACCTCGGGTCGTGGTGGTTCAACCTGCGCTCGTCGAACACCGAGCCGCTCTTGCGCTTGAATCTGGAAGCCGCCACACCCGACGAATGTGCCTCCCACGTCGCCGACGTGGTCCGGCTCATCGCCAGCATGGACACGACAACTGGGAGCTCTGATCATGCCGCTTGACTCGCTGTTGCTGGAGATTCTCGCCTGCCCTGAGGACAAGGGACCGTTGCTGTACTTCGCGGATGAGGACACGCTCTACAACCCGCGCCTGCGGCGTCGCTACCGCATCCTCGACGGCATCCCGGTCATGCTCGTCGACGAGGCGGAGACGGTGAGCGAGGACGAGCACGCCCGCCTGCAGGCGAAGGCCGAGGCGGAAGGGATCGGGCCGAACTTCGGCTCTTCGACCTCGGGCTCGTGACGGCAGGGCCTACGGTGCCCTGGCTCTCCCCCGACAGCGAGGATCTCCTGGCGGCCGCCGTCGGTCTCGGAGACGACCTGTCAGCGACCATGGCCGCACTCGAACGGCTGCCGGCGGAGCTCGGCGCCGGGACGACGACACTCGTCGTGGCGGGCATGGGAGGCAGCGCAGTCGCCGGCGAGGTGCTGCAGGCAGTGGCGGCATCCCGATCGAGCTTGCCGGTCGTACTCGTGAACTCGGCCTCCGCCCCGCTCTTTCTCGGGCCGACGACCCTGCTGTTCGCCGTCTCGTTTTCCGGCCAGACCGAAGAAACCCTCGCCGTCGCCCAAGCCGCCCTCTCCGCCGGCGCTCCCGTCGTCGCCCTGACCGGGGGCGGCGCGCTGGCGGCCCTGGTGTCGGACGGCGCCGGAGTGGTCGTGAAGCCCCCTCCCGGCCCGCAGGTGTCCCAGCCGCGGGCGGCCGCCGGAGCGGTCGCCGCCCGGCTTCTGCTCGTCTGCGAGCAGCTCGGCTTCATCGGCGGTGTCACCGCCGATCTGGTCGCCGCCTGCCGCCAGCTCGAGATCCGCAGCCGAGAGCTCGCCGCCGGTGGCGGGATCGCCGCCGAGGTCGCCCGGCAGATCGGCCGCACCATCCCGGTGTTCCACGGCGCAAGCGGTCTTGGAGCGGTCGCCGCCCGTCGGTGGAAGACCCAGGTGAACGAGAATGCCAAGGCGCCCGCCTACTTCGGCGTGCAGCCGGAGGTGTGCCACAACGAGGTGTGCGGCTTTGGCCAGCACGGTGATGTCACTCGGCAGGTGCTGACGCTCGTGAACCTGCACCTCGGCACCGAGGATGCCAATCTCACGAGACGATTCGAGCTGTTCGCCGAGCTGACGTCCGAGGCGCTGGCCCGAGTCGTGGACGTCCAGAGCGAGGGTGACGGAGAGCTGGCACGGTTCTTCGACCTCGTCATGATCGGTGACCTCGTGTCCCTCCATCTCGCCGCTCGCGAGGGGATCGACCCGGGACCTGTCCCCACGCTCGTCGAGCTCAAGGAGCGGCTCACGCCGGCGAGCTCCGGTCGTCAGGTCGAAGGCGGCATACCGGCGCAGGCGGGCTCGCCGCCGGCGCCTCGGCGGCGGTGACCTCCGACGTCGCCGATCTCGGCCTGGCCCGTCTCGGGCGCGACCGGATCGAGTGGGCTGACCATTACATGCCGGTGCTGGCGACGGTGCGAGCTCGATTCGAGGCCGAGCAGCCGTTCGCCGGTGTGGCGATCGGAGCGTGCTTGCACGTCACGGCCGAGACGGCCAACCTCCTGCGCACCTTGCGAGCCGGCGGAGCCGAGTTGAGCTTGTGCGCCTCGAACCCGCTCTCGACCAAGGACGACGTCGCCGCCGCCCTCGTCACCGACTACTCGGTCGCCACGTTTGCTCGCCGCGGAGAGAGCGCCACGGCCTATGGCGAGCACGTCGCCGCCGTCCTCGACCGCTCGCCTGACCTGACCGTCGATGACGGCTGCGATCTCGTGGCCCGGCTCCACGTCGAGCGGCCGGAGCAGGCTGCCACGATGATCGGAGGTACGGAGGACACCACGACCGGCGCCATACGGCTGCGTTCGCTCGCGGCCGCGGGAGCACTCTCCTATCCGATCGTCGCCGTGAGCGGTTCGGCCGCCCGCACGCTGGCCGACAACCGTTACGGGACGGGGCAGTCGACCGTCGACGGGATCCTGCGAGCGACCAACACCTTGATGGCCGGGGCTCGCGTCGTGGTTGCCGGATACGGCAACTGCGGCCGGGGCATCGCCGAGCGGGTACGCGGTCTCGGCGCCTCGGTGATCGTGACCGAAGTCGATCCCCTGCGAGCGCTCGAAGCCGCCCTCGACGGTTATCAGGTGATGTCCATGGCAGAGGCTGCCGCCACGGGTGAGATCTTCGTCACGGCCACGGGCAATCGCGACGTGATCGGGCGGGAGCACTTCCTCGTGATGAGCGATGGGGCGATTCTCGCCAACGCCGGGCACTTCGACGTCGAGATCGACGTGGGGGCGCTGACGACGCTTGCGGGCGACGCCCACCGGGTGCTTCGCCCGATGGTGGAGGAGTTCGTGATCGGCACGGGCCGACGCCTGCTGCTGCTGGCCGAAGGTCGCCTCGTCAACCTCGGCGCCGCCGACGGCAACCCCGCCCAGGTGATGGACATCTCCTTTGCGGTCCAAGCACTCGCCTGCGAGTGGCTGGTCCGCCACCGCGACAACCTCGCACCCGAGGTGCACGACGTACCGGACGCCATCGACCGAGAGGTGGCGCGTTTGAAGCTTGCGACCATGGGCGTCGGGATCGACGAGCTGACGGACTCCCAGCGCTCGTACCTGGCTTCCTGGAACGGATAACCCCTGCTGCGCGGCGATCGTCCCTGCCCGCACGTAGACTTCTGCGAGATGGGATGCGCACGGGTCTGTGGTTGCGAGTCGATGCCAGTCGCAGGCAAAACGACCCACGTAAGGCGACTTGTGGTCGCTGAGCATGGTGCGGCTTAGAGGTAAGCCCTGCCCGGTGAGGCACCGGTTGTCGGTGCCCGGTGGAGAAGGGGTGAAGCACGCCGTGACGGTGTGGCAGGACGTGGGGTTGGTGCCCTCAACGGCACCTGAGCGCGTCGCCCGCACCTGGCGTGTCAACTCTTCAGCAGGCGAGTGTGGGGCCAAAGACCAGGTCAGCCGTGCGCGCCCATCGCATCCGGCGTCGCCGACGCCGGAGCCGGTCGTGGTCGGGCTGCTCGTACGCAGGGCGGCCGCGCCGGCGAGAGGTCGAAGGGAGCCGGCGTGAACGCAGTGCCGATGGAGATCGTCGTACTCGCCAGGCACCTCGAGGTGCCGGACACCTTGAAGCAGACGGCAACGAAGAAGACGGAGCGTTTGAGCCGCTATCTGGCTGGCATGGAACGGGCTGAGGTCTGCTTCTCGAAGACGCCGCTGGGCCGCCTTGGAAAGCCCATCACCTGCGAGATCGTGCTCGAGGGACACCGCCACGTCGTGCGGGCGGTCGGTGCCGGCGGCAGCCCCGCGAGCGCGTTCGACGCCGCCGTCGACAAGGCAGGGCTGCAACTGACGCGTCTCAAGCAAAGGCTCGTCGGGCGATCGCGTCCCCGCCACGGCGCCGCCGGCCGCCTCGTGTCCGGTGGCACGGGGCTCGGAACGGTGGCCGGTATCGATGGGGACGAGCCCGACGCCGACGAGCTCGGCGAGGGCGACTTCGAGCTCTTCGACGACGGGATCAGCGAGCTCTGAGCGAGTCACCACCCCCGACCGACCTCGCCCTCGTCGGGCCGACGGCCACCGGCAAGACGGCACTCGCACAGGAGATCTGGGGGCGGGTGCCCGGCCTGGAGCTCGTCTCCGTCGATGCGATGGCTGTCTACCGCGGTCTCGACATCGGCACCGAGACGCCGCGGGACTGCGCCGCCCCGTGGCACCTCATCGACATCGTCGAGCCGGCGGAGGACTTCTCGGTGGCCGAGTTCCAAGCGGCCGCACGCGCCTGCCTCGAGGGGATCCACGCCCGCGGCCATCGCTGCGTGCTCGTGGGCGGCACGGGCCTGTACCACCGTGCCGTCGTGGACGGCCTCGAGCTGCCCGGCCGATACCCCGCCGCCCGCGCCGTTCTCGAGCAGGAGCTGGCCGGTTCGCAGGAGCTCGCCGGCACACAGGATTCGGCCGGCACGCAAGGTCCGCACTCGCAAGACTTGCGCGGCTCGCCTCAGCCGGCAGGGCTCGGGGCGCTGTACGAACGCCTCAGCCGTCTCGACCCGCTTGCCGCCTCGCGCATCGAACCCGGCAATGTCCGTCGCATCCTGCGTGCGTTGGAAGTGACCGTGGGAAGCGGCAGGCCGTACTCGTCCTTCGGTCCCGGCCTCCGGCACTACGGCGACGTGCCGGTCGCGATGGCCGGCTTGGCGCTCGATCGTGCGGAGATCGATCGCCGTCTCGCTGCGCGCTTGGAGAGCGAGATCCAAGCCGGCTTCCTCGAGGAGGTGGCTGCCCTGTCGGCTCGACCAGGCGGTCTCTCGCGGACGGCGCGCCAGGCGATCGGCTACGGAGAGCTGCTGGCCGTGGTCGAGGACGGGGCATCGCTGGCGACGGCCAAGACGATCATCTTGAAGCGTCTGAAGAGCTTCGCCAGGCGCCAGGAAGCCTGGTTCCGCCGTGACCCGCGGGTGACCTGGTTCCCCGCCGACGATCCCAGGTTGGCCGACAAGGTGCTCGACTGGTGGCTCGGCACGGCAGGCGCCCCCGGCACCGTCTCCTTCTCCGCACGGTCGGTGTCATGGGAGACTGCTTCGAAGTGATGACGGCTCTGTTGCTCAAATACGAGGCGCTCGGCAACGACTTCCTCGTTGCCCTCGATCCTGGCGCCCTGCCGGGCGGGGACGAGCTCGATGCTGACTTCGTGACGGCGGTCTGCGACCGCCATCGGGGTATCGGCGCCGACGGGATCATGGTCGTGCGACGGGCTTCCCCGGCGGGCAGCGGCCGGCAACCGGATGTCGTGATGGAGCTGCGCAATGCTGACGGCGGGCGGGCCGAGACGAGCGGCAACGGACTGCGCTGCTTGGCGCTTGCTCTGGTGGATGCGGGCGTGACGTCCGGCCCGGAGATCCTCATCGGAACCGATGCCGGACCTCGCCTCGTCACCGTGCTCGACAGCCTCGGTGCCGGATCGACCATGGTGCGAGCCGAGATGGGAGCCGTCACGGTCGGGCCGGCGGAACCGGCGCCCGCGCTCGGGGATGCCTTCGAGGCCCGCCGCGTCGAGGTCGGCAACCCGCATCTCGTCATGATCGGACCATCGCTCGACGGCGTCGACATCGCGCGGATCGGTCCGGCGCTCGAGGGCGACCGCGCCGGAGGCCAGAACGTCGAAGTCGTTGCGCCCGATCGCTCGGGCGGGCTCGATCTTCTCGTCTGGGAACGTGGCGCCGGCCTGACTCGAGCCTGCGGCTCGGGGAGCTGCGCCGCGGCAGCAGCTGCCCGAGCCGCAGGGCTCGTGGGCGACTGCGTTCCGGTTCGCAACCCAGGCGGGACGCTCGTGGTCGAGCTCGAGGGCGCCGATCCCTTGGCTCCGAAGGCGTTCCTGTCCGGACCGGCACGCCGGGTGTTCTCGGTCGAGCTCGCTCCGAGCGAGATCGTCGCCCTCGTTTGACGAAACTGTCGAGGGGCCGATGAGCCTCATCGAGCGGAGTTTCCGGGAGAAGATCGTCCTCGTCGGCGTCGTGATGTGGCCGCGCACCACGGCCGAGGTGGAAGCGAGCCTCGACGAGCTCGCTCTGCTCGTCGACACCGCCGGGGCCGACGAGGTCGGGCGGGTGATCCAGCGCCGAGAAGCGCCGGACCCGGCCACCTACATCGGCCACGGCAAGGCGACAGAGCTTCGCCAGCTCTCGGAGGCGGTCGACGCCGACACGGTCGTGTTCGACGATGAGCTCTCTCCCGCTCAGCAGCGCAACCTCGAGAAGATGCTCGGCCGCACCGCCATCGACCGCACGGCAGTGATCCTCGACATCTTCGCCCAGAACGCCCGAACCGAAGAGGGCAAGGCACAAGTAGAACTGGCGCTCTCGCAGTACCGGCTGCCGAGGCTTCGCGGCCGGGGCATCACCCTCTCCCAGCAGGCGGGCCGCATCGGGACGAGAGGCCCGGGCGAAACCCAGCTCGAGGAGGATCGGCGCCGCATCATGCGCCGGATGCGCAAGCTCGAGAGCGAGCTCAGGGATCTGGAGGAGACGCGCCGGACCCAGCGGCGCTCGAGGGCCCGGAGCGCCAACCGCGAAGTGTCGCTCGTCGGCTACACCAACGCCGGCAAGTCGACGCTCCTCAACCGGTTGACCGCCGCCGACGTCCTCGTCGAGAACCGGCTCTTCTCGACGCTCGACCCGCGCACGCGCCGCCTCGAGCTGCCGGGTGGGGAGACGGTGCTGTTCTCCGACACGGTCGGTTTCGTGCGCAAGTTGCCTCACCTGCTCGTGGACGCGTTTCATGCGACCCTCGAAGTCGTGAGCACGGCCGACCTGCTCGTGCACGTCGTCGACGGGGCCGCCACCGATCCGGTCGGGCAGATCGAGGCGGTTCGGAGCGTGCTCAACGAGATCGGCGCCAACGAAGTGCCTGAGCTGCTGGCGATCAACAAGGCTGACCGGGCACCCCGTGAGGCAGCCAGACTCGCCGCCGCTTACCCGGGTGCCGTGTCGTTCTCGGCCCTCACGGGGCGCGGCGTCGCCGAGCTGTTGCGCACCGTCGCCGACCGCCTGCGCGCCTACGACCGAACCGTCGAGCTGTCGGTGCCGGTCGGGCGAGGCGACGTACTGGCGGCTCTGCACCGCCAGGGCGAGGTCCTCGACGAGAGATACGTAGGGGAAGACGTCGTCGTTCGCGCGAGGCTGGACGACGAAGGGATCCGACGTTTCGAGGAGTTCAGAAGACCATGAGCGTGACGAGCAGAGCCGCCCGGACCGAGGCGGGTTTCGTGCCGCCTGTCTACCCCTTCGACAAGCTGACCGAGCTCTCCGAGCTGGCCGCGGTGCACGAAGGCGGGGTCGTGGATCTCTCCGTCGGGACGCCGTGCGACCCACCGCCCGCCGCCGTGGTCGAGGCGCTGGCACACTCGGGCACGGAGCGGGGCTACCCGACGTCTCTCGGGTCGCTGGAGTTGCGGGAGGCCGCTGCGGGCTGGATGGAGCGCCGCCTCGGCGTGAACATCTCGCCGGCGGCCATTGCGGCCTGCATCGGCACGAAGGAGCTCGTCGCCGGCGTGCCCCACTGGCTCAGGCTGCGCCACCCACAGCGTGACACCGTGCTCTACCCATCGCTCGCCTACCCGACCTACGAGATGGGGGCGGTGCTCGCCGGCTGCCGAGCAGTCACCGTGCCGGCGACGGCCGACGGTCGCATGGACGTGTCAGCCATCGACGGTGAGGATGCCGAGCGAGCGCTGTGCCTGTGGGTCAACAGCCCTGGCAATCCTGGCGGCCAACTCGAGGATCTGAGTGCCGTGGCGGCCTGGGGTCAGGCGCACGATGTTCCGGTGTTCTCCGACGAGTGCTACGCCGAGTTCACCTGGGCCTCGCCCCGCCGGACGATCCTCCAGCACGGCGACAGCGGGCTCATCGCCGTCCACTCGCTGTCGAAACGCTCCAACCTCGCCGGCCTTCGCGTCGGCGTGATCGCCGGCGACCCGGACATCGTCGGCTACCTGGCCGCGGTCCGCCGTCATGCGGGGTTCATGGTGCCCGGGCCCGTGCAGCACGCCGCCGCCGTCGCCTTCTCCGATGACATCCATGTCGACGACCAGCGGGCGGTCTACCTCGAACGACTGCAACGATTTGCCGCCTGGCTCGCCGAGGCCGGCATCCCGGTCGAGCTGCCGGGCGGCTCGTTCTATCTCTGGGTGCCGGTCCCGCCGGCGCTGCACGCCGAGCCGGCGAGCAGCCCAGCTTTTGCCCTCGGCCGGTACCTCGCGAAGGCGGCGGGCGTGCTCGGGAGCCCCGGGGACGCCTATGGCCCCGCCGGGACGAGCCACCTTCGCCTCGCCATGGTGCAGCCGATGGCACGCCTCCAGCTGGCGGCCGAACGCCTGCTCAGGGCACCAGCAGCTTGGCTCTGAACAGATCCAGCACCTGATCGAGCGCCGCTCGTGTCGCCGTTCCCGGCTCGTCCTTGAGGTCCTCGGTGAGGACGGAGTGTGCGGTTTTGCGGTAGCCGTCGGCATTGCCCGTCGAGGAGTCGATCTCGACGGCGACGAAGTGATCGCCGAGCGCGTCCCGCAACCTCTGGAAACGCTCCGCCGGCACGGCCTTGTCGCCCGTGAAGCGCAATCCGAGCACGCAGAGATCCTCGTTGTCGCAACGCTGCCGAGCACGGTCGAGGTCGCCGTCACTCACGCCGACATCGCCCTTGCGGGCGGCACCGAGGGCGAAAGGGAGGGACGGTTGTGACAGCACAGGTGCCAGCACAACCTCATCGACCATCATCGCCAGCGCGAAACCCCCCGTCAGGCACATTCCCACGGCGCCCACTCCAGGACCGCCGTACTCGTCCCGGGATGCCGTCGCCAAGACTCTCAGCCACGCCGTGATCGGGCTCGTGCGCCGGAGCGCGAACGTCGAGAACTCCCGCGAGATACAGGCGTGGGCGGCCACCTTCAGGGCGTTGCCGACCGTCGGTTCGGCGCCGGGGATGCCGAACAGGTGGGGCAGCACGGCCGTGCAGCCGATCGATGCGACCCTCCGGCCGAACTCGGCCACGTTCGGGGTGATGCCCGGGATCTCGCTGATGACGATGACGGCAGGACCGCTGCCGGTTCGATAGACGTCGCGAGTGGCGCCGAGGGCCGTGAACGGCGAACGGGCGTAGCCGTGCAGCGGTGCCGGCATGCCCTCGGTACTTCCTCCAGACGACGGCGAGTCCGGATGGGGGTCTGGCATGGGCGGAGCGTAGGTGGCGGTCGTGCCCCCGACAAGTTCCTCTCCGGCTGCTGCGGCCGGTAGCTTCGGCGGCGTGAACACACTTCGTTCCGGCATCGAGGAGCTGTGGTCGCGACGCTCCGAGCTCTCGCCGGCCGACGGCGACGCCCGCCGGCTCGCGGCGCAAGCCATCGATCTCCTCGACTCCGGCGAGTGCCGCGTCGCCGAGGCGAGCGACGACGCCGGCAAGACCGGCCGTTCACCGGTGGTCGTGAACGAGTGGCTGAAGCAGGCGATCCTGCTGTGGTTTCTTCTCGCCGAAGTCTCGACCGTCGAGCTTGGCCCCTTCGAGTACGCCGACAAAGTGCCCCTCAAGCACGACTTTGCCGCCGCCGGAGTCCGCGTGGTCCCGGGAGCTTCGGCCAGATGGGGGTCGTTTCTCGGGCGGGGAGTCATCCTCATGCCGAGCTACGTCAACATCGGTGCGCGAGTCGGCGCCGGCACGATGGTCGACACCTGGGCCACCGTCGGTTCGTGTGCTCAGATCGGCGAGCGAGTGCACCTCTCCGGCGGTGTCGGCATCGGCGGCGTGCTCGAGCCTGCGAACGCCGTGCCGGTGGTCGTCGAGGACGATGTCCTCATCGGGAGCCGCTCGATGATCACCCAAGGCGCTCGCGTCGGGCGCGGGGCGGTGCTCGGCGAGGGCACGATCCTCAACCCGTCCATCCCGGTCGTCGACGGCGAGACGGGAGAGGAGCTGAGCCGGGGCATCGTGCCACCCTGGAGCGTGGCGGTGGCTGCGATGCGCCGCAAGGAGCTCCCAGGCGGGGAGTTCTTCCTTCCGTGCGTGCTCGTGCTCCGCCGGCTCACCGAGGGCGAACGTCATGACAAGGCGCAGCTGAACGAGATCCTCCGGAGCCACGGAGTGTCAGCGTGACGGTGCTCGCCGACGTCGCTCCGGTGCCTGATCTGCTCGGCCTCACCGCCGAGCTCGTCGACATCCCGTCGGTGAGCCACCACGAACAGGCGATCGCCGACCGGATCGAGGCGATGCTGTCCGGCGCCACCCATCTCGAGGTGCTGCGGCTCGGCAACAACGTCCTGGCCCGCACGCGCTTCGGTCGCCCGATGCGCCTGATGCTGGCAGGCCATCTCGACACGGTCCCGGCGAACGGCAACGAGCGCGCCGTCGTCGACGCCGGCGTGTGCCATGGCCTCGGCGCCGCCGACATGAAGGGCGGACTCGCCGTCATGGCCGAGCTCGCCCGCAACCTCGAGGCCCCGAGCGTCGACGTGACGTTCATCGCCTACGTCTGCGAGGAGGTCGACCAACGCCACTCCGGCTTGGGCGAGATCGAGTCGGAGGCACCGGACTGGTTGCAGGCCGATGCCGCCGTGCTCGGCGAGCCGACCGCCTCGGTCGTGGAAGCCGGCTGTCAGGGCGTGCTGCGGGTGGACCTGGAGCTGCGCGGCGCTCGCGCTCACACGGCCCGACCCTGGATGGGAGTCAATGCCATCCAACGGTTGGCCCCGGTGCTGGCGGCCGTGGCGGCCTACGAAGGTCGCCGGCCCGTCATCGACGGCTGCGAATTCCGAGAGGCGCTGCAGGCCGTCGCGGTGGAGGGAGGCGTGGCGAACAACGTCGTGCCCGACTCGGCGCGGCTCGTGCTCAATCACCGGTTCGCGCCAGACGTCAGCGTCGGACAGGCCTTTGCGAGCATCGAGTCGCTGCTGTCGCCTGGTCTCGACGCGGCCCGAGGCGACCGGTTGACGCTGGGGGCGTCTTCGCTGGCGGCAGCGCCGGGACTCGGCCACCCGTTGCTCGCTCGCCTCGTGGCGGCGTCGGTTTCGCCACCACGAGCGAAGCTGGGCTGGACGGACGTGAGCTTCTTCAGCGCACGCGGCACCCCGGCTGCCAACTTCGGACCGGGCGAGCCGACCTTGGCGCACTCTGCCGGCGAGTGCGTCGATCGAAGCGACTTGGAGCTGGCCTACCGGACGCTCCGCAGCGTGCTGACCTCAGCCGACACCTGACGCTCTGCGCCAGCGCGGCGGCGTCAGACTCTTGGCGTCGCGGGCGTGCCACCCCGCCGCCGCGGACTCGGGTGAGCCTCCCGTCTCTGCGTTCGGGCAGGCTCTGAGCTGGGGATCTGGTGTTGACACACCCCATCTTTACGGTTGTCCCCATGGCACATCGGTCGTGGGAGGCGAGCGGCGGAACCGGTGGCCGCGCCGCTCGGCCGATCCCCGCCGGCGTCGTAGGCGTCTCAGAGCCGGCGAAGAACAGTGACGACCTTCCCGTAGATCTCGACCTCGTCGGGGCGGTACTCCATCTCGGTCAGGCTCGGGTTCGCCGGGACGAGCACAACCTTGCCGCGTCGGCGCTTGAAGGTCTTCACGGTGGCCTCCTCGCCGTTGATGCCGGCGACGACGATCTCCCCCGGCTCGGCTTCCGGCTGGCGGCGAACGACGACGTAGTCGCCATCGAGGATGCCGGCGTCGATCATGGACTCGCCGCGGACCTTCAACATGAAGAGCTCACCTGGGCCGGTGAAGTCCTCGGGCAGCGGGAGCACGTCCTCGACCGACTCCTCGGCGATGACGCCGGTCCCGGCGGCCACGTGGCCGACGAGAGGCACGTGTGCGGCCGGCCGGACCGCCAGCGCTGCACCGGATTGAGGTTCGAAGCTCACCACGATCGTTCTCGGCCGTTCGGCATCCTTGCTGAGGTAGCCGTCTCGCTGCAGGACCTTGAGGTGGGCATGCACCGTCGAGGGGGACGTCAGACCGACGGCCTCGCCGATCTCCCGAACCGAGGGCGGATAGCCGCGCTCTCTGATCGAGTCGGCGATGAATTCGAGAATCTTTCGGCGCTTGCCGGTCAAGCTCGCCTCGGACATCCAGACCTCCTGGTATCGGCCGTCGTTGCGACCACGGTAGCGACGACCGAGGTCAATTGCAAACATTCGTTCGTGGAACGTGCGTTCGAACGCCGGTTGACAACGAACAGTCGTTCGTGGTTCGATGGTGTCAGCGAACAAGCGTACGTCCGGCCGTCGCACGTTACCTGCAGTCCGAAGTCGAGCATCAGTCCGAGGTCGAGCACCAGTCCTACATCGAGCGAAGGAGGGTCGCAATGAGTGCCGAAGCGGCAGCACGGACCACAGCACCGTTCGAGGCCGATGGCGGACGGGCCGACGGCGGACGGGCCGATGGCAGACGGGCCGACGGCGGACGGGGGAGGGCGGCCGCACGGCGAGCGGCGAACGAAGGGCACGCCGGCCGCGCCAGTGCACGCCCTGCCAGTCGTCACCTGCCGAAGCCCCAAGCCGAGCGCGACCCGTCGTGGAACGTCCTCGCCGCCGAGCTGGTGTCGTTCCCGCGTCCTGGGCGCCACGCGTCGCTCGACCGCCCGACGGCTCTCTCCTCGCAGCCCGGTTCCGGGCATGCGGGTTCGCGCAGCTATGGCGAGGCGTGGCTGGAGCGAGAGCTGCTCACCATCCGGTACCTCGCCGACTCCGGCTATCCGGCCGCGAGCGGCCGGCGCTCGTCGCCGTCCGCCACCGCCGGGTTCCGTGACGACTACGCCACGGACGGATCGTCGGCGCTGGCGCTGCCGTTGCCGCAGGGCGACGAGCTCGCGCCCGTGCACGTCCCAGGACCGCGCCAGCGTCGCCAAGCACGCGAATCGGATGTCTCAGAGTCTCGGCGGCGCCCGGGTGCCGCCGATGTGGAGGCGCGACCGTTGCGTCACGCCGCCGCCGTCAAGCCGCGAGGGTTGCGACGCCTTCTCCCCGGCGTCGCCACCCTCGCGGCCCTCGCGGGCATCTGGGCGGGCGCGGGTGTGCTCTCGTCCGCGCAGACGCATCCCCTCGCCGTGCTTCCCGGCTCGGTGAAGACGCCCGGCGGCTACATGTACGTCGTGAGGCCGGGAGACACCCTCTGGTCCATCGCCACGCGCCTCGATCCCTCCGGTGACCCGCGGCCGCTCGTCGCAGAGCTGGCGCGTCAGGTGCACGGCGGGGAGCTCCTTCCGGGGTCGCGCCTGGACTTGCCCTAGCGGCACGAGGATGTCGCCGACGCTACGGTCAAGGTGTGCGTTGTCCGTGGTGCGGGGCGGCCGACGATCGTGTCGTCGACTCCCGAGAGGTAGAGCAGGGCTCGGCAATCCGGCGCCGGCGTGAGTGCCTGCTGTGTTCCCGGCGTTTCACGACCTACGAGCGCGCCAGCGGGGCAGTCGTCGTCGTGCTCAAGCGGTCAGGGCAGCGAGAACCCTTCGAACGCCGCAAGGTCGTCGCCGGCGTCCGCGCCGCCTGCAAGAACCGACCGGTCGAGCCGGAGGCCATCGAGACGCTCGCCTCCGACGTCGAAGAGGTCGTGCGCTCGAGCGGACCGGAGATCACGAGCGAGGGTGTCGGACTCGCCGTGCTGGAGCGGCTTCGTCTCCTCGACGACGTCGCCTCCGTCCGCTTCGCCAGTGTCTACAAGGGCTTCGAAGACGTCGGCGACTTCACGCGGGAGCTCGGACTGCTCCGGGAGGACCGCGACGGCCGAGACGAGGGCCCTCCTGGCGATGGTTGACCTCCTCGAGGCCGTGCCGCAGCGGGTGCTGGCCGTCTACGCCCATCCGGACGACCCCGACATCTCCTGTGGCGGCACCTTGGCGAAGTGGTCGCGGGCTGGCAGCGAGATCCACGTCGTCATCTGTGCAGCCGGCGACAAGGGTTCGGCCGACCCAGACGCCGATCCGGACGTCGTGGCCGCCCGCCGCGCCGACGAGGCGCGCCAGGCCGCCCTCATCCTCCGCATCGCCGGGCTCCACCTGCTCGGGCGGCCCGACGGCGAATTCGAGAACGACCTCGCCCTTCGCCGCGAGCTCGTGACGCTGATGCGCGCACACAGGCCCGACGTCGTGATCTGTCCCGACCCGACTGCGGTGTTCTTCGGGGCTCATCACTACAACCACCGTGATCACCGGACGGTGGGGTGGGCAACGCTCGATGCGGCCGCTCCCGCCGCCGGCTCGGCACTGTACTTTCCCGGAACCGGGCCGGCCCATGCGATTCCCGTGGCCCTGTTGTCCGGCTCGCTCGAAGCGAACGTCTGGGTCGACATCGAGGCGACCATCGACGACAAGCTGCACGCCGTTGCTTGCCACGAGAGCCAGCTCCTGGACGCCAACGACTGGTTCGCATCGGCGCTTCGCGACGGGGCCCAGCACGCCGGACGCCAGGCCGGCATGACCTACGCCGAGGCGTTCCGGCGTGTGCACTTGACGTGAGCGGTTCAGCGCCGTTGCTTCCGGGCGAAGCGTTGCTGGATGCAAGCCCGCTCGGCGTGGCGCCGGGCGTCGATGCCGGCGTCGCCCTCGATGTCTTGCACGTCGACATGGACTGCTTCTTCGCCGCTGTCGAGATGCTCGACGACCCGTCGCTCGCCGGCCGGCCGGTCATCGTCGGCGGCACCGGGCTGCGAGGTGTGGTGGCGGCGTGTTCCTACGAAGCCAGGGCGACCGGAGTGCACTCAGCCATGCCGATGAGCGAGGCGCGACGGCGTTGCCCCTCGGCGGTCGTGCTGGACGGGCGCCACGACCGTTACGGCGAAGTGAGCGCACAGCTGCACTCGGTGTTCCACGAATTCACACCCGTGGTCGAGCCGATCGCTCTCGACGAGGCGTTCCTCGACGTCTCCGGCAGCCACCGCCTCTTCGGCACGAGCGTCGAGATCGGGCACGCCATGCGGGCACGGGTCCGAGACGCCCTGCAACTCGACTGCTCGGTCGGCATCGGCCGATCGAAGCTGATCGCCAAGCTGGCGTCGAGAGCCGCCAAGCCTCGAGCGACCAAGGACGGGCCGCAGCCAGGCGCCGGCGTCGTTGCGATCGGGGCCGAGGAGGAGCTGGCCTTCCTCCACCCCCGGCCGGTCTCGGATCTGTGGGGCGTTGGGCCGAAGACGGCCGAGCGCCTGAGCCGCTACGGGATTCACACGATCGGCGAGCTGGCGATGCTCGACCTGGCGGCGTTGTGCCGTGTGGTGGGGCAGGCGGCCGGTGCGCAGCTGTATGCGCTTGCCGCCGGCCGGGACGAACGCCCGGTCGTGGCCGACCGCGCCGTCAAGTCCATCGGGCACGAAGAGACGTTCGCCACGGACCGCTACGACGCTGCCGTCCTGCAGCGGGAGCTCGTCCGGCTGTCGGACTCGGTCGGCTCGCGTTTGCGGTCTGCCGGCATGGTCGGCCGGACCGTGACCTTGAAGGTTCGTTTCGGGGACTTCTCGACCATCACCCGCTCGCATTCGCTGCCGGGTCCGTTGCTGTCTGCGTCCGAGATCGCCCAGGTGAGCGGATCGCTCCTGCGTGCGGTGGACGTCTCGCCGGGCGTCCGCCTCATCGGCGTGAGCGTGTCCTCGCTCGAGCCCCGAGACACCGCCGGCGGCCGCCAGCTCGAGCTCCTCTCCTTCGGGGCCCGCGGGGCCGGCGCGGCCGGGGGTATCGAGTCGCCGTCGATGTTCGGCGAGCCGACCGCCGCAGCGCAGTCCACGCCGGCGCACAGCGGCGACGCCCTCGACTCGGCGAGTGCCGCCATGGCGGTGGCGCGGGGCGAAGTCGACATGGCGATCGGGGCCATCCGCGAGCGCTACGGCGCCGCCGCGGTCGGCCCGGCTGCCATCGCCGGGCCCGCTGGGCTGCACGTCAAGCGCCTCGGGGACGCCCAGTGGGGTCCTTCGGCTCCCGATGCCGACACGGCGGAGGCCGGACCGGCGACTCATGCCGGCGCCGAGGGTGCCGGCGCCGTTGGCAAGGAATGAACCCGCCATTGTCCCCAGGGCGCCGCTATGAAAAGATCCTCGTGTGGTCGCCGAGGATGCATCGGCGGGGCGCTAATCTCGAGGTACTTGCAGGAATGGTCGGGAGTGCAAAGTGAGAGCGTGTCCCGAGCGGTCGGGAAGGGGGTGAACGGTGCCACTTTCCGAAGATGAACAGCGGATCCTCCAGGAGATGGAGCAGACGCTCCGTGAGCACGATCGAGAGTTCGTCGCGCGGGTCGATCACGGCTCACACCGCCTCGACGCCGCCAAGAGCGCCCGCTGGAGCATCGTCGGCGCCGTCGCCGGCTTCGTCCTCGTCTTGTGCACGTTCCGCTTCTCCGTCGCCCTCGGAGCTGTCGGCTTTCTCGTGATGCTCGCCTCCGCCCTGTTGTTCGCCCAGCACCTCCGGCAGGCCAACGTGTCGCCGCCGAGGACGTCGCGACCGGGACGGCCTCGCGCCGGCAACGACTGGTCCGAGGTCAGGCGGCGGATGCGGTCGCGCTTCGGCCACCACGACTGAGCTCCGCCCTGGCTGAGCACGCTCGCGACGGCGACCTCTGCCTCGCCATCGACATCGGCGGCACCAAGCTCGCCGTCGGGCTCGTCGACACCGCCGGCTCAGTCGTCTGGGACGATCGGACGCGGACGCCGGCGGCGACGGACCCCGAGTTGTTGTTTCGGGTGCTGGCGGATCTCCTCGACATCGCCGTGGCTGCGGCAGCCGCCCGCGGCGACGTAGCTGCCTGCGGTGTCGGGTGCGGCGGCCCCATGAGCGAGGGAGGCGAGGAGGTGTCGCCCCTCAACATCCCGGCGTGGCGCGGCTTTCCTCTCCGCCGCCGTCTTCGGGAAACCCTCCAGGGCCACGCCACAACGGCTGGAGTCGCCGTCCGAGTCGATAACGACGCCAAGGCGCTGGCGCTCGGCGAGGGCTGGGTCGGCGCCGCCAAGGGCGAGCGCAACTACCTTGCCATGGTGGTGTCGACCGGCGTGGGTGGCGGCATCGTCCTCGACGGTCGCTTGCTCGGGGGGGCTTCCGGCAACGCCGGCCACATCGGCCACGTCATCGTCGAGCCGGACGGGCAGCCTTGTGCCTGTGGAGCGCGGGGCTGCCTGGAGGCGGAGGCATCCGGGACCGGCATCGCCAGAGCCACGGGCGCCCCGGCGGAGATGGCCTCGCGGGAGGTGAGGGAGCGGACGGGCCGCCTCGTCGGGCGAGCCGTCGGGTCCGTCGCCAACTTGCTCGACCTGCCGCTCGCCGTCGTGGCCGGGAGCGTGGCTCTCGGGTACGGCACGGCGTTCTTCCTGGCTGCGCAACGAGAACTCGACCGCGTGGCGCAGCTGAGCTTCTCCCGCGGATGCCGCATCGAGGTGGCGGGTCTACACGACCGGGCGCCGCTCGTCGGTGCGGCAGCCCTCGGGTGGGGGAGCCTCGTGGCAGGCGTCCCGGCGCTATGAGTGAGCCACCCGGACCTCGCCGGTGGTGGCTGCGAGCCGCCGTCGCCGTGGCGAAACGGCCGGATCTCTGGGTCACAGCGCTCAGCCAGGCGCGGGCGCTGTCGGTACGCCGCTGGTGGCGGACGTGGCCGCCCGTGCCCCGACCGGCGAGGCAGTGGCTGGAGTTCCGCATGGAGACCGCCTACGGCGACCGTCATGCTCGCCCACCGTCGCATGACGTCGTCACCTGGCTCCGGTGGTGCCGCGACGGGCGTGCGGCCTCCCGTCACCGCCGGGCCGGCGACTGACGAGTGCACGGAGCGACGGCCGGGTTGGGCTAACGTCGCTGGATGCGACGTGGGGGACGACACCCGCGGCCCAGAGGTGGACCGAGGCCCGAATGAGCGGTCGCGCGCTCGTATTGAATGCATCATTCGAGCCGCTCTCTGTCGTCACTGCCCGTCGGGCGCTCGTGCTCGTCCTTTCCGAGAAAGCGGTTCTCGTGGAAGGAAGCGGTGGCGAGATGCGCTCGGTTCGCCGCTCCTTTGCCGAGCCTTCGGTCGTAAAGCTCGTCCATTACGTGCGCGTGCCCCATCAGACGCGTGTGGCGGTGACACGCCGTTCCGTCTTCGTGCGCGACGGCCATCGCTGCCAATACTGCGGGGCACAAGCCGAGAACATCGATCACGTCGTGCCGCGCAGCCGCGGGGGGACGCACTCGTGGGAGAACGTCGTCGCCTGCTGCCGGCGGTGCAATACGCGGAAGGAGGATCGGTTGGTGGAGGAGGCGGGTTTCTCGCTGACGCGCCAACCGAGGGCGCCGCGGTCGCGGCTCTGGCTGCTCGCTGCCAGCGGCGAGGTGCAGCTCGAGTGGGCACCTTACGTCGCTCCCGTCCTCGATCAGGCGGTCGCCGTCTGATCGAGCCGTCCGCAGCGCCCTTTGCCCGTTTGGACCGAGCGGGTCCACCTCGGGTGCTGCTGGCTGTCGGGGAGGCCTCGGTGGCAACGGCAGTCGTCTGCTCGCCCACCTCGGGGGCGGTCGTCCTCGGGAGCACGCAGACTCGAGGAGACGTCGACATCGCTCAGTGCACGGCGGCCGGTCTCGAGATCTGCCGGCGCCGCAGTGGCGGGGGCGCCGTCGTCGTCCGGCCGGGGGCGCAGATCTGGATCGACGTGTTCGTCCCCCGCCTCCACGGCCGGTTCGACGACGACGTGCTGGCGTCCTTCGGATGGTTGGGCGCCGCCTGGCGATCGGCTCTCTTGGCGGTGTTGGGAGAGCCTGCCGGCTCCCTCGAAGTCGTGGAACGCGGCGCCACCGTCTCGACGAGGTGGTCGCGCGCCATCTGCTTCGCCGGCCTCGGGGCCGGCGAGGTGACCCTTGGGGGCCGCAAGATCGTGGGCATCTCGCAGCGGCGCGACCGGTCGGGAGCGTGGTTCCACTCCATGGCACTGCTCGACTTCGACGCCGGCGAGCTGCCGCGCCTGCTCGGACTTGCCGAGGGCGATCAGCGAGAAGCGGCCGCCCTGTTGGCGACGTCGGTGACGCCGTTGCCAGGTGGGCGGGACGTGGCACCGGCGGTCACCCTGGCAGTTCTCGAACGTCTCGGCTGAGCCCGTCACGACCCGAGAGCGCCCGCGGCCGGGTCCTGGCGGCATGACCCGGCGCGAGGTGGCAGCTGCCGCCCGAGTGCACCTCGGCGCACCCGATGGCCCAAACGGTGGGGGAGCGCGGGCACTCGGGCGGGTCAGAACCAGTGTTGGTGGGTCAAAGTGGTGGTGGGTGGGGATGAAAAGAGGTATGGTGGGGCCAAGTGGGGGCTAGGGGAGCTAGGCCCGGAATGGCTGAGAGGTTGCCACGGACAGTTGGAGTCGCTGAAAGGTCGCGATGAGCGCTCACTCGACCCGAAATCCAGGGTCATCGTGCCGCAACGGTTCCGGCCGTTGTTCGTGCCCGAAGGAGTCCTCGCGCCCCACGAGGACGGCTGCATCGCCCTCTGGACGACCACCGAGTACGCCGAGGAGTCTCTCCGCCAGCACGTGAGGGCGAAGGAGAGCACCACCGTCGGCCACGAGGTCCGGCGTTGGTTCTCGATGTGCAGCGACTTCTCTCTCGACCACCAGGGCCGCATGATCGTGCCTCCGGGCCTGCGCGACTACGCCGAGTTGGGCACCGAGGTCTACTTCTTCGGCGTCTTCGACCGGGTCGAGCTCTGGTCGAAGCAAGTCTGGGAGCGGCGCGAAGCGTCCTTCGGGAGCACGGGGTCGTGAGCCGTGCGCCCTCCGAACAAGTGTTGCCCAGCAGAGGTTCCCGGGTCATCCGCAGCCCCTTGGCCGGTATGCAGGATGGTTCAACCCTCTCCGCCAGCAGTCGCCATCCCCGCTTGCACGTGCGACCCTCGCACCTCGAAGCGGCTAGGGGGCTGCGGATGACCCGGGAACTGCACGATGGCGCGGGTGGGCAGTTCGCCCACTCGCCCGTCATGATGCTCGAAGTCGTCGAGCTGCTCGCCGCCACGCCGGGCGGTGTCCTCGTGGACGCCACGGTCGGCGGCGGCGGGCATGCGGCGGCGGTCCTTGCCGCGTCGAGCGAGCACCGCCTCGTCGGGCTCGATCGTGATCCGGAGGCGGTGACCGCCGCCCGCGCCAACCTCGTCGCCTTCGGGGCGCGGGCGGTCGTCGTGCACGCCCGGTTCGATCGGCTCGGCGCCGTGCTCGCCGAAGTCGCCCCGGGCGAGCCGGTGTCGGGCGTGCTCTTCGATCTCGGGGTCAGCTCCTGGCAGTTCGACGAGGCCGGCCGGGGGTTCTCGTACCGTTTCGACGCGCCTCTCGACATGCGCATGGATCCGGGCGACGGCGTGACGGCGGCCGACATCGTCAACAACAGCGCCGAGGGCGACCTCGCGCGGCTGTTCGCCGAGAACGGCGAGCAGCGTTTCGCCCGTCGGATCGCCCGGGCGGTCGTGGCCGCTCGACCGGTCACGACGACGGCTCAGCTCGCTGAAGTCGTGCGCTACGCCATCCCGGCGGCAGCCCGGCACCGTGGTGGCCACCCGGCAAAGCGCGTCTTCCAAGGGCTGCGAATCGCCGTCAACGACGAATTGGACCTGCTCGGGCCCGCCCTCGACGACGCCATGGAGTCGCTCGCACCCGGCGGCCGCTGCGTCGTCCTGTCGTACCACTCCGGCGAGGACCGGCTCGTGAAGGATCGTTTCGCCGGCGCAGCCGCCGGCTGGTGCGCCTGTCCGCCCGAGATCGGGTGCGTGTGCGGGGCGATCCCCGCCGTTCGCCTCCTCACTCGAGGCGCCCGCATGCCGTCAGGTGAGGAGACGGCGCGCAACCCCCGAGCGGCAAGTGCACGCCTGCGAGCCGTCGAGCGTCTCGATGCTCCATATCGCCGACCAGGAGCCTCCACCGCCGATCCCGCGAATTCGAGGGAGGGATAATGGCCAACAGAAGTGCCACCACCGCCCCGGCCAACAAGTCCGGGAACGCTCGGCCGGAACGCCCAGATCGTGAGGAGGCGCCGGATCTCGGCGTCCTCGACCGACGCCACGTCCTCGCTCGCGCCCACCGGCGCCAATCTCGGGCGCTCATCACTTTGACGGGCATCGTCCTGGCGGCGTCGCTCGTGCTGGCCGCCGGCGGTCGTGCGCTCGTTGCGTCCGACCAGGTGCGCTCCGACACGCTCCAGTCCGAAATCGCCGCCGCCCTGCAGGTCCAGCAGGACGACCAGCTGCAGAAGGCCGAGCTCGTCGCCCCCGCCCGCATTCTCACGATCGCAGAAACCCACCTCCACATGGTCAACCCCGCCGCCGTCACGTACCTGCCGCCGGTGAACCCGGGCGAGACCGTGGCGCAGGCCCACGATGGCGTCGCCGCTTCGGCCCTCGGTGCCAGCGTCACCAGAGCCGGCGACAATGGGGGCTCGAGCCGTTCGACGACCGCGTCGCAGCCACCGAGGTGAGCCGGGGCAGGCCCGCGACCGGCTCTGGGCGCGAACGCAACTGGCGTTTCGACCCCGTCGTCCGTGGCGTCGCCCGCGGGCCGGCAGACACGCCCCGCACGGCGCCGGCTGCCCGCACCGTGCCGGCCGGTCGCACGGGGCCGGCCGGTCGCACGGGGCCGGCCGGTCGCACGGCGCCCGGGAGGGCACGCCAGCAGCCAGGTGGACGTGCTCGTCGAAGCGCCACCAGTGCAGGCGGTGATCGCCTCGGAGCGGGCGGCGGCCGCCCGCAAGCATCGGCGGGTCGGCTCGGACAGGCCCGCCCGCCCTCGGGTGCCGCTGGCCGGCGATCGGCGGCGAGCCCGGCCAGGTCGGCGTCGACGTCTCGGCCGTCGGCCGACCGCCGCCGCGCTCGAGGTGGCGTCAAGCAGCGCCGCGCTGATCGGGACGCCGAGCCGCGTACTGGCACGCCCCGCCCCGGCACACCCCGGACTGGCACGCCGCGGACTGGCACGCCCCGGACTGGCACACCCCGGTTGCGGGTCCGAACTGGGGCGGCAGGCGGTGCGGCCGTTCGGCGGACGGCGAGGCCGCCCCACCCGCACCACCGCCGCCGCATTCACGGGCTCGTCTTCGCGGCGCTGCTGCTCGTGTCGCTCCTCGTCGCCCGCGTCGTCGACGTCCAGGGCCTCGGTGCCTCCAAGTACGCCGCTTATGGAAACTCCGAGCTGTACCAGAAGGTCACCCTCCCGGCGCTACGCGGCTCGATCTACGACCGCAACGGGAACCTCATCGCCATCTCGGTCCCGCGGGTGGACGTCGTGAGCGACGACTTCCTCGTGAGCGACGTCAGCGCCGAGCTCGGCCCGCTCTCGCGCCTGCTCCGCCTGGCAAAGCCGGCCCTACGTGCCGACCTCACCGAGAAACGCGGCTACGTCACCCTCGCCCGCCAAGTGGACGCCTCCACCGAAGCGAAGATCCAGGCTCTCGGACTGCCGAACGTCTCCTTCGTCCCCGACCCCGCTCGCCTCGACCCCGACGGCGTGCTGTTCTCGCCATTGCTCGGCGAGGTGGGTTTCTCGGGCACGGGGCTGTCCGGGCTCGAGTACCAAGAGCAGTCGGCCCTGCAGGGCACGGCGGGCAGCGAAGAGGTCGCCATCGGGCCCGGCGGGCAAGCGCTCCCGCAAGCGGCGCACGACATCGAGCCGGCCCACCAAGGCGACGGCCTCGTCCTCACCTTGGACCAGCCGCTGCAGTTCGAAGCCACGAGGGCCTTGAGTGCCCAGCTGAAGTCGACCCGCGCCCACAGCGGCACGGTGGTCGTGCTCGACACCAAGACCGGCGGCATCCTCGCCATGGTCAATCTCGTCCGCAGCAAGAGCGGACTGGTGACCCCCGCCGCCCAGAACCTTGCCGCCACGACCGAGTACCAGGCGGGCTCGGTCATGAAGCTGGCGACCTTTTCTGCAGCTCTGCAGGACGGGATCATCACGCCGAGCTCGCACCTCACCGTGCCCGACCAGATCACCGTCGGGGGCTCGCAGTTCCAAGACGCCGACTACCACCCGACCGAAGTCCTTCCGGTCGGCGAGATCCTCGCCCAGTCGTCCAACGTCGGGACCATCGAGATCGCTGCCAGGCTCGGTCCGCGACGTCTGTACGACCAGCTGCTGAAGCTGGGCTTCGGGCAGGAGACGGCGCTCAAGTGGCCGGGCGAGACGGCCGGATATGTGCCTCCGTTGTCGACCTGGTGGGCATCGTCGATGGGCAGCATCCCGATCGGGACGGGCGAAGCCGTCACGCCGATGCAGGTCGTCGAGGCATATAACGCCGTCGCAAACGGGGGCCTCTACGTACCGCCAAGACTCGTGCAGGCGACCGTTGCCGCAAACGGCTCGGAGCGGGCGCTGCCGATGGCGGCAACTCACCGCGTGCTGGAGGCTTCGACAGCGGCGGAGCTGCTCCCGATGCTCGAGCTCGTAGCCGCCGCCGGCACTGCTACCGAGGCCCAGGTCAAGGGCTACACCGTGGCGGGAAAGACCGGCACGGCGCAGATACCGAACGGAAGGGACGGCTACACGCCCGGCGCCTGGATGGCGACGTTCGTGGGCTTTGCCCCCGCGCAGGCTCCCGCCCTCACGGCCATCGTGGTGATCAACCACCCCGACAATTACTACGGGGGCGCGGCGGCTGCGCCCGTCTTCCGGACGATCATGAGCTATGCGCTCCGGCACTTCGACATCTCACCGCCCACAGGCTCCGGGTCCGGGAGCGCCGCCCAACCGTGAACGGCGTTGACGACGTGAGTCCGGTGGCGCTCGATGCCGTTGTCACGCGCGTGCGCCCGCGCTCGGTCGTCGGCTCCGCCGCCGGTGTGCGGGTACGCGACGTCCACTTCGATCACCGCCGCGTCCGGCCGGCGAACGGGGGCGGCGACCTGTTCTGCTGTGTGCCTGGCGAGACGCGAGATGGGCACGACTACGCCGATGCCGCCCTCGAAGCCGGCGCCGTCGCATTCGTCTGCGAGCGACCGCTGACCGGCAAGGCCGGCAGGGCGCCACAGCTCGTCGTCGGCGACGGCCGCTCTCGCACCGCCATGGCCGAAGCCGCCTGCACGGTGCAGCACGATCCCGCCGCCAAGCTGCGCACCGTCGGCGTCACCGGCACCAACGGCAAGACGACGACGACGTACCTGCTCCGCAGCGTGCTCGAGGCGCAAGGTTGGCCGACGGCGGTCATCGGCACCTTGGGCGGCGCCCGCACGACGCCGGAGTCCCCGGATCTGCAGCGACAGCTCGCTGCCGCCGTGCAGGCAGGCGACGAGGCGGTGGCCCTCGAGGTGACGTCGCACGCCCTCGTCCAGCACCGCGTCGACGGCTACACCCATGACGTGGCCGTGTTCACGAACCTCAGCCAGGACCACCTCGACTATCACGTCACGATGGAGCGCTACTTCGGGGCCAAGGCCCTGCTGTTCACGCCGGAACGAGCCCGCTCCGGCGTCGTCAACGCCGACGATCCGTACGGCCAACGCCTGCTTCAGCAGTCCGAGATCCCCGCCAGCGGCTTTCGGCTGGCGGAGGCGGCCGACCTCGAGATGGACCTCGACGCCTCCCGCTTCGTCCTCGACGGGCACCCGGTGCGGCTGCAGCTGACCGGCGAGCCAAACGTCCGCAACGCCCTGGCGGCGGCGGCTGCTGCCCGCGCCCTCGGGGCGAGCGCCGCCAGCGTGGCGGCAGGGTTGTCGGCGGCCCACGGCATCCCGGGCCGTTTCGAGGGCGTTGCCAATGCTCTCGGGCTCCGCGTCGTCGTCGACTACGCCCACACTCCCTCCGCACTCGAGGAGTCCCTGGCGGCGCTCCGGCGACTGGCCGGCGAGCACCGCCTCATCGTGGTCTTCGGGGCCGGAGGCGACCGAGACCGTCAGAAACGCCCGCTCATGGGCCGTGCCGCCACGTCGTTCGCCGATGTCGCCGTCCTCACCTCCGACAACCCCCGCCACGAGGATCCCCTCGCCATCATCGCCGAAGTCGAGAGCGGCGCCGACGGTGGGGCGGAGCTCGTCGTGGAGCCTGACCGCCGCCGCGCCATCGCCCTGGCCCTCGAGCGCGCTCGATTGGGCGACGTGGTCGTGGTGGCGGGAAAGGGTCACGAGACGACCCAGCAGTTCGGCGACGACGTCCACCATTTCGACGACCGCGAGGTCGTGCGAGCCGAAGCCTCGCTCCTGGCTGGCCAGACATGATCGCCCTCTTCACCGCCGGGGGAGTCGCCATCCTGGTGGCTGGTTTCGGCACGCCACTGCTCCTGCGTTGGCTCATCCGGTGGCGGATCGGCCAGCAGGTCCGAGAGGACGGGCCCGCCCAGCATGCCTCCAAGCAGGGGACGCCGACGATGGGGGGGATCGCCATGCTCGTGGCCATCCTCGTCGGCTACGTCCTCGGCCACATCGGAACCGGCGCCAGGTTCACCGTGTCCGGGTGGCTGGTGGTGCTCGCCGTCATCGCCACTGGTCTCATCGGAGCAGCCGACGACTGGCTGAAAGTCAGCCGCCAGCGGAGCCTCGGTCTCATCAAGCGGGTGAAGTTCGGGTTGCAGGTCGCCGTCGCCCTCGGCTTCGCCTTCGGAGGCCTCTACTGGGCGCACATCAACACCCACCTGTCGTTCACCCGTTACGACCTCCCGGGGTTCGCCTTGGGCAGGGTCGGTTGGGCGATCTGGGCGGTCGTCATCATCGTCGGAGCCTCCAACGCCGTGAACCTGACCGATGGGCTCGACGGGTTGGCGGCGGGCTCGTCGACGTTCGCCTTCTCGTGCTTTGCCATCATCGGCTACTGGCAGATCCGCCACGTCTCCATCTACCACTTGACGGTCAACAACGCCCGCGATCTCGCCGTCGTCGCCATGGCGTGCGCGGGTGCCTGCGTGGGCTTCCTGTGGTGGAACGCAGCTCCCGCCCGCATCATCATGGGGGACACCGGATCCCTCGCCCTGGGTACGGGTCTTGCCTGCATCGCCTTGTCGATGAACCTGCAGCTGCTGCTGCCGATCATCGGCGGCCTCTTCGTGATCGTGACACTGTCGGTCGTCGCCCAGGTCGTGAGCTTCCGAGTGTTCGGCCGGCGGGTGCTGCGAATGGCCCCGCTGCATCATCACTTCGAGCTGATGGGGTGGCCGGAGACGACGGTGACGATCCGCTTCTGGATCTTCTCCGGCCTCTGCACGGGTATCGCGCTCGGCTTGTTCTACGCCGACTTCATCTCGGTGAGTCGCTGAGGTGGGCGTGATCACGCGACGGCCTCCTGCCTCGCGCCGCCGGCGCCCGGGAGCGGTCGGCGCCGCTGGCAACAAGCGCTCGGCGCCGCCTGCTCGCTCGGCCCGGCCTGCTCGGTCGGCATCTCGGGCCCTCAGGGTTTCGAACGCCCGCGTGCAGCCGTCGAAACCCCGCCCGCCCGACAAGGCGTCCACCAAGTCCACACCCACTGCCGCCAACGCCGGGACCCTCGCCACCCCGCACACCTCGATCGAGTTCCGCGTGCTGCTCTTGTCGATCGCAGGGCTCTGTCTCATCGGCCTGCCCATGGTCCTGTCGGCCTCGGCCGTGCTGTCGGTGCTGTCCGGCGCGTCGGCCTACTCGCTGTTCGAGAAACAGTTCCTCTTCCTGCTCGTTGCCGCCATCGTGGGGCTCGCCGTCTACTGGTGGATGCCGATGGCGCGCCTTCGACGCCTTCGCTTCGTGATGCCCTTCGGTGTCATGGTCCTGCTCGTCATCGTCTTCCTCCCCGGCATCGGGCACGACGCCGGCGGATCGAGCCGCTGGATCGGTGTCGGGCCGATCCAGGTGCAGCCGTCCGAGCTGATGAAGATCTCGATGGTGGTCTTCACCGCTGATCTGCTCGCTCGGCGCGCCCACCGGAGCGACTACTGGGCAGCCATCGTCCGACCGCTGCTCATCGTCCTCGCGGTGGCCGCCGGGTTGATCATGGCGCAGCCAGACCTCGGTACGACGATCGTCATCAGCTGTATCGCATTCGTCATGATGTTCTCGGCCGGCGTGCCCGTCCGCGTGCTCGGCACGACCCTTGGCGCCCTGGCGCTCCCCGTCGGCTACTACGCCTTGCACGCCGCCTACCGGCGGGATCGCTTCCTCTCGTTCATCAACCCGTTCGCCCATGCCAGCGGGACCGGGTACCAAGAAGTGCAGGCGCTGTCCACCCTCGGAATGGGTGGGCTCGGCGGCAACGGCATCGGCGGGTCCGCGACGACGTGGGGTTTCTTGCCCAACGCCCATACGGACTTCGTGTTCGCCGTCATCGGCGGCAACCTCGGCATCGTCGGCTCGATCGTCGTGATCGCCCTGTTCGGGTTGTTCGCCTGGGCGGGGTTCCGCATCGCCGCTCGCGAGACCGACCCTTTCAGCCGGTACGTGGCCGTGGGGATCACCTGCTGGATCATCTGCCAGGCCGTCATCAACGTCGGTGGCGTCATCGACGCCCTCCCGATCACCGGTATCCCGCTGCCGTTCATCTCCTACGGGGGTTCCGCCCTCGTCGCCGAGATGGCGGGGGCCGGCCTGCTGCTCGGGATCGCCCGGCGGCAGCACCCCTCCGTGCGATGAGCTGCTTCGCCGTCATCGCCGGCGGCGGCACCGGCGGACACGTGCAGCCGGCGCTGGCGGTTGCCGAAGCGCTCGTAGCTCGCGGCCATGACCCCGATACCATCCATTTCGTCGGCAGCGAGCGGGGCATGGAGGCGACGCTGGTGCCCGAGGCCGGGTTCGAGGTGACGCTGCTCCCGGGCCGTGGCCTCCAGCGGAAGATCACCCCAGCGAACCTCGGCGCCGGTGCCGGCATCGCCGTGGCGTGCTGGCGATCGCTCGGTGTGCTGCGCCGCCGGCGTCCGGCCGTCGTCGTGACCGTGGGGGGCTACGCCGGCTTCCCGCCCGCCTTTGCCGCCCTCCTCGAGCGGATTCCCGTCGTCGTCGTCAGCTATGACGCCGTTCCGGGTGCAGCCAACCGGCTCATCGGGCGTTTCGCCGCCGCCAATGCCGTGGCCTTTCCCGGGAGCGACTTGCCGAATGCCCGGATCACGGGGCCTCCGGTGCGGGCGCAGGTGCTCGCCGTCGATCGCGGCGCGGACGCTCGCAAAGCAGCCTGTGCTGAGCTCGACCTCGACCCGGCACGTCAGATCGTGCTCGTAACGGGAGGTTCCCTCGGTGCCCGCAGGGTGAACGAGGCGGCGGTGGAGTGGTGCGCGGCCTGGCGCCACCGCGGCGACGTGGCCGTCTATCACGTCGCCGGCGAGCGCAACCTCGCCGAGGTGGAGCAGGCGGCCGATCGGGCCGGCCTCTTGCAGAACGCCGCCGGTACGGCCGCGGCGTTGGATGACGCCGCCGGCGGGGCAGGACCGCTGGACGAAGGAGCGGGGCTCGAGTACCGGCTCGTCGGGTTCGAGCACCGCATGCCGGTCGTGCTCGGGGCATGCGACCTCGTTGTGGCGCGGGCCGGCGCTTCGACGGTGGCAGAGCTGGCCGCCATCGGGATCCCGAGTGTGCTCGTGCCGCTGCCGGGGTCGCCGTCCGATCATCAGACGAAGAACGCCCGCACCTTTGCCGATGCCGGCGCCGCCGTCATGGTGGCCGACGCCGACTGCACGGGAGATCGCTTGAGCGAGGTCGTCGGGCCGTTGCTGGCAGAGGCAGAGGTGCGTGCCGCCATGGCACAGGCGGCCGCCGGTCTCGGCTACCGGGACGCCGCAGACCAGGTGGCGCTCATCGCCGAGTCGGTCGCCAGGCGGGCGGCGTGAGCGAGCCGAGCCTGGCGAGCGCGATCGACCTCTCGGGCACCCAGCACATCCACGTCGTGGGTGTGGGCGGCGCCGGCATGAGCGCGGTGGCGGCGGTGCTGGCTGCCATGGGGCACCAGGTCACCGGCAGCGACATCAAGGCATCGAGCATGTTCCAGCGGCTCCAGGGCCTCGGCCTCGACATCAGCATCGGTCACGACCCCGACAACGTCGCCGGTGCCACGGCCCTCACGATCTCGAGTGCCATCGCCCCGTCCAACATCGAGGTCATGGAGGCAAGACGCCGCAACATCCCCGTCTTCTCCAGGGCCGACATGCTCGCCAGCATCGCCGGCCTCCGTCGCACCGTCGCCGTCGCCGGCACGCACGGGAAGACGACGACGTCCTCCATGCTCGCGCTCATCCTCGTCGAGGCAGGGCTGCGGCCGAGTTTCATCATCGGTGGCGACCTCAACGACATCGGGACGAACGCCGTCTGGGACAACGGCGAGTGGCTGGTCGTGGAAGCCGACGAGAGCGACCGGACCTTCCTCCGGCTGTCTCCCGAAGTCGCCGTCGTGACGAGCATCGAGCCGGATCACCTCGAGACCTACGGCTCCTTCGACGTGCTCCGGGACGCTTTCACCTCGTTCATGGCTTCGGCTTCGGTCACCGTCGTCTCGGCTGACGACGAGCTGGCGCGGGCCTTGGCACCGCCCGGAGCAGTGACCTTCGGAGCTCTCGAGAGCGCCCGGTACCGCATCGGCGACCTCGTGTGTGCCCGCAGCGCCATCTCGTTCTCGCTCACCGACCACGGCGCAGGAACTGCCGCGGCCCCTCGCGACCTCGGGCGCTTCGAGGTCGCCGTCCCGGGGGAGTACAACGCCCGAAACGCCGCCGCCGCCATCGTTGTGGCGCTCAGTGTCGGCGCCGAGCCCGACGCCGCCCGCCGAGCCCTGGCGCGCTTTGGCGGGGTGGCGAGGCGGTTCGAGTTCCGGGGCGAGCGCAATGGCGTCACGTTCGTCGACGACTACGCCCACTTGCCTTCCGAGGTGAGAGCCGGGCTCGGAGCTGCTCGCAGCGGGGGGTACGAGCGCGTCGTGTGCGTGTTCCAGCCGCACCGCTACTCGCGCATCGCCGCCCTCGCCCCCGACTTCGCCTCTGCGTTCGTCGACTGCGACGTCCTGTTCGTCACCGACATCTACTCCGCCGGCGAGCCGGCACGCCCTGGCGTGACGGGGCGGCTCATCACCGACGCCGTGCTGGCGGCCCATCCGGATGCCGACGTCACCTACACCGCCACTCACGAGGAGCTCCTCGCGCAGTTGCGGCAGCGGCTGCGGCCGGGCGACTGCTGCATCACGCTCGAAGCAGGCGACCTCACCGGCCTGCCCGACGAGTTGCTCTCGGACGAGACGTGGTGAGCAGCCTCGAGACCGGGGCAAGCGCGGCCGAGCTCGACCGGCTTGCCGGTGAGCTCGGCGACCTCGTGCGCCGAGAGGTGCCCATCGGACCGCTCACGACCTATCGCGTCGGCGGGGCGGCTCGGCTGTACGCCGAGCCGAATTCGAGCGACGAGCTCGATCGTCTCCTCTCGGGACTGGCCGCCGCCTCGGTGAGCGTCCCCGTGCTCGTGGTCGGCAAGGGGTCCAACCTCCTCGTCGCCGACCGGGGTTGGGACGGGTTGTGCGTGCATCTCGGGGAGGGTTTCTCGGCGATCGAGCTCGACGGGCTCGACGTCATCGCCGGCGGCGCCACTGCCTACCCGGTCCTGGCCCGTCGGACGGCGGCAGCCGGGCTCACCGGCATGGAGTGGGCCGTCGGCATCCCGGGTTCGGTGGGCGGCGCCGTCCGCATGAACGCCGGGGGCCACGGATCCGAAACGCGCCAGCGCCTCGTGTGCTGCCGTGTCGCCGATCTCGCCGCCGGCACGAGCCGGTGGGCGCCGGTGGACGAGCTCGGCCTGTCGTACCGGCACTCGGCAATCGCCGCCACCGATCTCGTCGTGAGCGCTCGTTTTCGGCTCGAGCAGGGCGACGTGACCGAGTCGGCCGTGCGCATCGCCGAGATCGTGCGCTGGCGCCGCCAGAACCAGCCCGGTGGTCAGAACGCCGGCTCGGTGTTCACGAACCCGCCCGGCGACAGCGCCGGGCGGCTCATCGACGCCGCCGGCCTGAAGGACTACCGGATCGGGAGCGCGGCTGTGTCGGAGAAGCACGCCAACTTCATCCAGGCAGATCCCTCCGGTTCGGCAGACGACGTCCGCCGCCTCGTCGAAGCCGTACAGCGTGCCGTCGCCGAGCGCCTCGGCGTCCATCTGGACGTGGAGTTGCAGATGGTCGGCTGGGGTCGCCCGTCCGGCGCGCCTGCCGGCGATCTCCCGGGCGTCCCCGGCGATCCGCTGGCGGGCCGGGATCCCTCATCTGGGCACGCTGATCCGTCATGCTCAGAGGCGTGAGGCTTCGATGACCGACCCACGGATACAGGCCCGCCGGGTCTCGGTCGCCCGCCAGCGCGGCCGCCGCCGGCGGCACCGCATCGTCGCCGCCCTGATCGTCGCCGCCCTGTGTGCCGGTGGGGTCGCCCTCGTGCACTCCTCGGTTCTCGGGGCTCGGCACGTACGCGTCTCCGGAGCCCCCAACGTGCCGACGTCCCGGCTGCTTGCCGTCGCCGGCCTGCGGGGTGCCCCTCCGCTCGTGGACTTGAACCCCGGAGTCATCGCTTCGCGGGTCGAACGCCTCCCCTGGGTGCTCACCGCCGAGGTTCGGATCGCCTGGCCCTCGACCGTGGCCATCCGGGTCACCGAGCGCATCCCGGTCGCCGCCATCGAGGTGCCGAGATCGGGCGGCTCCTACGCCGTCTGCGACGTGAGCGGGCGAGTGCTCGAAGTCGTGGCCTCCCGGCCGGCCTCCTTGCCGGTGATCGTCCTGTCGGGCGCCGGCGCCGGCGAGCCCGGCGCGCCGGGAACCTCCCTCCCGGTCGAGGACCGGCTCGAGCTGCAGGTGGCCGCCGCCATGCCCGAGTCGATGGTGCCGGCGACGACGGCGATCACGGCCAGCTCGCTCGGTGCCATCGTCGGGCTCACCGGCAAGCTGTATGCGATCGTCGGCGACGCTGCCTCCCTCGGCCAGAAATTCGTCTCGCTTGCCACGGTCCTCGCACACGGCGATCTCCAGGGCATCACGAGCATCGACCTGCGCGTCCCGGCTGCGCCCGTCTTGCTTCCGAAAGGATCGAGCCCTATCGTTCCTGGTAACGTCGGCGGCTGAGCCGTAGCTGTGTGGCCAAACGCCGGAGGGGGGCCGGAGTTGCGTCGTGCAACGTCGTAGCACCGGCGAATATCCACACAGCAGGTCGTACCGGCCGTGTCGGGTGAGGAACAGGTGAGGCGACTCATCTGGACCGACTCAACACGGCTTGGCTTGTCCCGCCGGACCCACAAACAGGAACGGAGCGCTCATGAGCAGCCCCGGGCAGAGCTTCATCGCCGTCATCAAGGTCGTCGGGATCGGCGGTGGTGGTGTCAACGCCGTCAACAGGATGATCGACGCCGGGTTGCAAGGTGCCGAGTTCATCGCCGTCAACACCGATGCGCAGGCGCTCCTCATGAGCGAGGCTGACATCAAGCTCGACATCGGTCGCTCGCTCACGCGTGGCCTCGGTGCCGGCAGCGACCCAGAGGTTGGTCGCCAGGCTGCCGAGGAGCACCTCGAGGAGATCGAGGAGGTGCTGAAGGGCGCCGACATGGTCTTCATCACCGCCGGTAAAGGCGGCGGGACCGGAACGGGTGCCGCCCCGATCATCGCCGAAGTGGCAAAGAGTGTCGGCGCGCTCACCATTGGTGTCGTCACACGGCCGTTCGCCTTCGAGGGACGGCGGCGCTCCAATCAGGCCGAGCAGGGCATCCAGCGGCTGAAGGAGAAGGTCGACACCCTCATCGTCATCCCGAACGAGCGCTTGTTGGCGATCTCGGACGAGCGCACCTCCATCGTCGATGCCTTCAAGATGGCCGACGAGGTATTGCTGCAAGGTGTGCAGGGGATCACGGACCTGATCAACGTCCCGGGTCTCATCAACACCGACTTCGCCGACGTGAAGATGGTGATGGCCAACGCAGGTTCGGCGATCATGGGCATCGGGACCGGGTCGGGAGAGGGCCGGGCCGTCAACGCCGCCCGCCATGCCATCACGAGCCCGCTGCTGGAGGCTTCCATCGAGGGTGCCCGCGGGATCCTGCTCAACATCGCCGGCGGGAGCGACCTCACGCTCTTCGAGGTCAACGAAGCTGCCGCCATCATTCATGACGTCGCCCACCCCGACGCCAACATCATCTTCGGCAACGTCGTCGACGAGACGCTGGGCGATCAGGTGCGGGTGACGGTGATCGCGGCCGGTTTCGACCACTTCGACGAAGGTGAGGAGCCGAAGCGGGCGACGCGGACGGCCGTGCGGACGACGCCTGCCGGCGGGTTCGCCACCGCCAGGCCGCCGGTCCGTGGGTCGCAGGTGGGCGTAGGCGGGCAGAGCACTGCCGAGGGCTCGCGAGAGTCCCGAGAGGACCTGCCCGAAGTGTTCCCGTCGCGAGACGACCTGTCCGACGAGCGCGACGTCTTTGCCGGTGGCGACGACGACATCGACCTCGACGACGACTTCGACGTCCCGTCGTTCCTGAAGTAGGCGCCGAGGCGACCCTGCCATCGATCGAGGTGCCGGCGGGTCTCGATAGATCGGTGGTGGGCGAGCGGCTGAGCGCAATCCGGGCCAGGATCACGGCCGCAGGCGGTGACTCCGATCGCGTCGCCGTCGTGGCGGTGACGAAGGGGCACGGTCTCGACGCCGTGTTGGCCGCCCTCGACGTCGGTCTGCTCGACATCGGGGAGAATTACGCCGCCGAGCTGCTGGAGAAGGTGGCTCGCCTGCACGAGGCCGCAGATGACGGCAACGTCGCCGCCCGCCCAGCGCCGCGCTGGCACTTTCTCGGCGCCGTGCAGCGCAACAAGGTGCCCAAGCTGGCTCCCGTCGTGGCGTGTTGGCAGGCCGTGGCCCGTTGCGAGGAGGCCGAGGCAATCGGTCGGCGCCGGAGGGGTGCTGAGGTGTTCGTCGAGATCGATCTCTCCGGCGACGCCGGTCGCGGAGGTTGCGCGCCGGCCGACGCCGAGCGGGTCGTCGACAGCGCCCGCCAGGCCGGCTGCAGGGTTCGGGGCCTCATGACGGTGGCGCCGCTCGTGGTGGGCGTTCCCGCCAGGGCGACGGCCGCTGACGCCTTTGCTACAGTCGCCGGGCTTGCCGCGACACTCGGTCTCGACGAGCTCTCGATGGGGATGTCACACGACCTCGAAGAAGCGGTCTCGGCCGGATCGACGATGATCCGGATCGGAACTGCGCTCTTCGGGGAGCGACCCGCACGGTGATCCCCGCAAGCTCCGTCGTGGGCTGCAACAATGGAAAGCCCAGAGGAGGGCTTAGATGGCTTCGTTCATGCAGAAGGCGCTGCAGTACCTCGGGCTCAAGGACATCGACAACGATGGCTTCTACGAAGACGACGAGCTCGGTGAACCCGGCCCGGGCAACACCCGGACCACCTACCCGGATACGAGCGGCGACATGCCGCCGACCGGGACCGTTGCCACGGTGCGTCCCTTGGTGCGAGACGACTACCGGGATCCCCCGGCGTCTGCGGGCCGAGGTGTCGTGCGGCCGCTCGTGACCCAGCGTCAGACCAAGCCACAAGTCGTGGCGCCGGCGCGCTTCTCCGACGCCCAGGAGATCGGCGACCTCGTCAAGGCGAACCATCCGGTCATCGTGAACCTGCAGTCGAGCGAGCGCGACCTTGCCCGACGCATGATCGACTTCTGCTCCGGTCTCACCTATGCCCTCTCGGGGACGATGGAGAAAGTGGCCGACCAGGTCTTCCTCCTCACGCCCTCGAACGTCGACATCCCGCCGGAGGAACGGCGCCGTCTGGCAGAGGCGGGAACGTTCCGGTCCTGAGGCGGCGCGTCATGCCGTACGTCCGCACCTGCTAGGACAGGCGTATGGACCTGGCCGTCGAAGTGGTGCGGTTGATCTTGTCGGTGTTCCTGCTGTGCCTGTTCGCTCGGGTGCTGCTGTCGTATTTCCCGATCTCCTACGGCACGCCCATGGCAGCCGTGCAACGGGCGGTCGGTTCGATCACGGACCCCGTCCTTGCCCCCATCAGGCGCATCGTCCCCCCCGTGACCCTGGGCGGCGGCGGAGTCCTCGATATGTCGCCGGTCATCTTGTTCGTCGTCATCTTCATCTGTTTGAGCCTCATCTGAGCCTGGATCGGCGCTCGCTCACGGGCGGATCCGCGTCTCGACCATCCACGCCAGAGGCCGGTGGTGCCGGTACGATCAGCCCTTATGGAGATCTCCGCCCGCGTCCTCAGGGAAGTCGAGTTCAACAGCAGCCTGCGCGGCTACAACACCGACGAGGTCGACGAGTTCCTGGAGCAAGTCGCCGATGCCGTCGATCGCCTCCGCGAGGAGGCCAAGGTCGCCGCCGATCGGGCCGAGGCGGCCGAGCACACCGCCCGCGACCGCACGGGGCTCGAGGACGAGGAGAGCATCCGCCGGACACTCGTGCTCGCCCAGCGCACGGCTGATCTCGCCATCCGGGAGGCCCAGGAGGAGGCCGGTGTCATCCTCGACCGCGCCCGGAGCGAGGCCGAGACGCTCGTGGGCGACGCCCGAGACTCGGCGCTGCGGATCACTTCCGAGGCCGAGAAGCGCCTGCGGGACGAAGTCGCTCGCCTGTCGGGCGCGAGGGACGACCTCCGCAAAGAGGTCGACATGCTCGTCAGCCTGCTCGGCGCCGAGCGCGAGCGTCTGATCGAGTCGCTCGGTGCCGCCCTCGGCTATGTCGAGCGAAGCCTGGCCCCGTCCACCGCATTGCTTGCTATCCAGCCCACCCCGTCACGAGGAGCCGCCGGTTCGCCAGCAGGAGACGGCCACGGCGACCTCGATCAGCCTGAGCCGCTCGAGTCCGGCGAGGACTCGCCTGTCGGAGCGGCCACTGCCGGCGCTGCGACGAGCGGGCCGGGCGCCGGTCCGGACGCTGGCAAATCCGGTGCGCCGACAGCTGGTTCCGGTGCCAGTACCGGTAGCTCACCGGAGGGTGCCGGGACGAGCGATGCCGAGCCTGGCACGAGCGAGACGGCGACGGCCACGGCCACGGTCCACGCCGAGCCTCCGAAGGCCGACAAGGCTGACAAGGCCAACAAAGCGGACAAGGCGGACAAGGCCGACGGCGACGAGAAGAGCCCGCCGGAGGTCGACGACCTCGAGGCAGCCATCGCCGAAGACGCCGCCAAGGCGGCTCCCACGTCGTCGGCCTACCCGCGCCAGTCAGAGCCCGACCAGTACGACTGGGACTCGGTGATCCGGGGCCGGCCGGAGCCCGTCTTCTCCGATCGCAGCCGCGCGGATCGTCCCAACCTGACGGCGCTGCCGTCGCTCGACGAGCCGTCGCAGGACACGGCAGCCATGAAGCTCCGGACCAACGGAGCAGACTGGCCCGCTTGAGGGCCGCCTCGGCCGAGAACCTCAGGCGGCGGTGACGGGTTCCAGCTCGATCGTGATCGTCCCGTCGCTGCCGTCGAGCGCCGTCTCGCTCACCGCCCGCTCCAGCTCCTCGGCGTCGCCGGTCATGTCGGCGCCCCTCGCGCCGCCGGCGCTGGCGCCGGTGCGCCCGGAGACCGTGTCGAGCTCGATGCTCTCGGCGAGGGTCTGTGAGCTGACATAGCCGAGCCAGGGCTGCAGTATCTCCGCCGTGCCCGGCGTGACGCCGAGGCGCAGCCGGATCCGGTCCGAGACGTTCAGGCCGGCCCCGCGCCGTGCTTGCTGCACGAGGCGAACGACATCTCGGGCGACGCCCTCGGCCTCCAACGCCTCGTCGGTCTCGAGATCCAACACGGCGATGCCCTTTCCTCCGGCGAGGACCCGCGCCGCCTTCTCGTCGACCGGGCGGAGCTGCAAGGAGTACTCGCCGGCGAGCAGGGGGGCGCCGCCGACTTCGACGGTCCCGTCCGACGACTGGGTCCACTCGCCTCGGCGAGCGGCCGCGATGACGGTCTGGGTCGCCTTGCCGAGGCGCGGCCCAAGCACGGACGGAACGATGGCGAGGACTTCGTCGGCGAGCCCGCGCACGTCGTCGGAGAACCTGACGTCCTTGACGTTGAGCTCGCTGGCGATGAGATCGGACAACGCCACGAGGCCATCGTCGGCGCGGCCGGCGACGGTGAGCGAGCGCAGCGGCAGGCGAGCGCGCAGACCGGACGCCTTGCGGATCGAGTGCCCGGCCGAGGCGACCTCACGGACGAGGTCCATGGCTGCCACGAGCGCATCGTCGGCCGGGAGCTCGGCGGGCTCCGGCCATGGCATGAGGTGGACGCTGCGTGCGCCCGTCAACCCTCGGAAGACCTCTTCGCTGAGGAAGGGCAGGAAGGGCGCCGCCACGCGGCAGACGACGTCGAGGACGGTGTGCAAGGTGTCGTAGGCGTCCTGCTTGTCGGCCAAGGCCGTCGTAAGCGGGTCGCTCGGGTCGGCGGCCGCCTGGGGCGCGGTGGCGCCGGGCCCGTCGACATCGACGGTAGATCGCCAGAACCGCTCCCGGCTGCGGCGCACGTACCAGTTCGTGAGGGCATCGAGGAACGAGGAGATCGCCGCTGTCGCCCCGGCGAGGTCGTTGGCCTCCATCGACGCCGTCACCTGCTCGACGAGCTGGCGAGCTTTGGCGAGCACGTACCGGTCGAGCACGCCGCCCTGGTCGGTCCGAAAGCGCCCCCGCATGCCGTCGGCATTCGAGTACAGGCTGAGGAAGTACCAGGTGTTCCAGAGCGGGTTGAGCACGAGCCGCACGGGCTCGGACAGCGCCTTCCGCTCGATGATGCCGTCCTGTCCCCGTAGCACCGGGGACGAGAGCAGGTACCACCGCATGGCGTCGGCGCCCTGGTCGGCGAAGATCTCCTCGGGATCTGGGAAGTTGCGCAGCCGCTTGGAGAGCTTGCGGCCGTCGTCGCCGAGCAGGACGCCGTGGGCGATACAGGACCGGAACGGCGGCTTGCCGAACAGCGCCGTCGCCAGCACGTGGAGGGTGTAGAACCAGCCCCGGGTCTGGCCGACGTACTCGACGATGAAGTCGGCGGGGAAGTGCTCCTCGAACCGCTCGCGGTTCTCGAACGGGTAGTGCAGCTGGGCGAACGGCATCGACCCGGACTCGAACCAGCAGTCGAGGACGTCGGGGATGCGCCGCATCGTCGAGCGCCCGGTAGGGTCGTCGGGGTTGGGGCGCGTGAGCTCGTCGATCGCCGGCCGATGGAGGTCGTCGGGGCGCGTGCCGAAATCCCGCTCGAGCTCGTCGAGGCTGCCGTAGACGTCGATGCGCGGGAAAGCCGGGTCGTCGCTCTTCCAGACCGGGATCGGCGTCCCCCAGAAACGGTTCCGGCTGATGCTCCAATCCCGCGCCCCCTCCAGCCATTTGCCGAAGGCCCCTTCGCCGACGTGTGAGGGCGTCCAGGCGATCTGGCGGTTGAGCTCGACCATCTCGTTCTTGACGGCCGTCACGCGCACGAACCACGAGCTCACCGCCCGGTAGATGAGGGGCGTGTCCGTGCGCCAGCAATGCGGATAGCTGTGGGTGTACTCCTCGACGCGCAGCAGGGCACCCCCCTCGGCAAGGCGGTCGATGATGGGCCGGTTGGCTTCGAAGACCTGCAGTCCGGCGTAGTCGGGCACCTCGTCGGTGAATCGGCCGTGCTCGTCCACTGGGCACACGACCGCGATCCCGGCCTCCTCGCACACCCGCTGGTCGTCCTCACCGAACCCGGGTGCCATCTGCACGATGCCGGTGCCCTCGTCGGTGACGACGAAGTCGCCGCCGAGCACGCGAAAGGCTCCTGCCGTGCTCGCGAAGTAATCGAACAGCGGCCGGAAGCGGCGCCCGACGAGGTCGGAGCCCTTCAGCGTGGCGACCACGGTGGCACCCTCGAGCTCGGCGGCGTAGGCGTCCAGGCAGGCGGCGCCGATGGCGAGGCGCTCCGGACCGCCGGCGGAGGACCGTTCGAGCACGACGTAGTCGAGATCGGGGCCGACGGCGACGGCGAGATTCGACGGCAGGGTCCACGGCGTCGTCGTCCAGACGACGAGCCGGAGGGACCCGGCGACGATGTCGCCCGTGTCGGCACCGCCCGGCGCCGGCTCGAGATCGAACAGCACCGTCACGGCGGGATCGGTGCGGTCCCGGTAGGAGTCGTCCTGGCGGGTCTCGAAGTTGGAGAGGGGCGTCTCGCACTCCCAGCAGTACGGCAGCACCCGGTAGCCCTCGTAGGCCAGGCCCCGTTCGTGAAGCTGCTGGAAGGCCCACAGGACACTCTCCATGAACGTGAGGTCCATGGTGCGGTAGTCGTCCTCGAAGTCGACCCAGCGAGCCTGGCGGGTCACGTACCGCTCCCAGGCGTCGGTCGTGCGCTGCACGATGGCGCGGCAGGCGGCGTTGAACCGGTCGACGCCGTACTCGGTCACGGCGCGGTGGCCGGCCACACCGAGCTCGCGCTCGGCCTCCATCTCGGCAGGCAAGCCGTGGCAGTCCCAGCCGAAGCGCCGCTCCACTCGATGGCCCCGCATGGTCTGATAGCGAGGCACGGCGTCCTTCACGAAACCCGTCAGCAAGTGTCCGTAATGGGGGAGGCCGTTCGCGAACGGCGGGCCGTCGTAGAAGACGAATTCGGTGTCGGGTGCGTGCAGCTCGACCGATGCTTCGAAGGTCCGGTCCTGGCGCCAGAACGCCAGGGTCCGCTCCTCGAGGGCGGAGTAGCGAGGCTGGGCGGGCACCTCGGGGTACGGGTCGGCGCTCGCACTTCGGCTTTGGGCTCCGGCCGGATCAGGCATGCCGCCAGCGTATTGCCGCCGCCTGCCACTCTGACGTTCCTGTTCAGGGCCTCGCGCCGGGAGGTTCGGCAGCTGTCGAGGACGGGTGCCGGCCAATTCCGGCCAAGGAAACCGACACGAGCGCCGAGGCCGCGGAATGACGCGGGGCGCGCCGTGGTTATCCTCGCGGACCGCTCTGTGGTGCTGGTGATGGTCCTTGGCTCGCGCCGACCACCGGCAGTATCGTCAGGCACCCTTCCTCGGGAGAGGAGAACCCCGAATCCGATGGCGACAACAACGAGCCCGACGACCGCGGCGAACTCGTCGGCCAAGCACAGCCCCGCCCCCGCCCGTAAGGCGGCTCCGAAGCAGGTCGAAGAACACGACAGCGGCCCGAGGAGGAAGGCGGCTCGTGCCTCGGCATCGTCCAAGGGTGCCGTCGTGACGGACGCCGGCGCCTCCAAGTCGGCAAAAGCACCCGCCGAGAAGGCGGCCAAGGCCGCCGTCAAGGTCGCAGGTCCGGTGGCGAAGACCGCTGCCACACCGAGCAAGGCGGCTCGCTCACACGGGGCCGCCTCCACGACCACGAAGGCCGCCGGCGCCGGGACCAAGGTTGTCAAGTCGACCAAGGCTCCCGAGACCCCCGAGCCGGCAAAGACGCCAGCGAGGGCGGCGAAGTCGCACGCACCGGCGCCGACGAGCGCCTCGAAAGCCGCCGCCGCCGCCCCCAAAGCCTCCAAAGCCTCCAAAGCAGCACCTGCCGGGAAAGCGGCAGCGAAGGACCAGAGCACCAAGGACCACACCACGAACGCGAAGGATTCCGCCGTCAAAGACCAGCCAGCCAAGAAGGCAACCGCAACCAAGGAGGCTCACGCCGCCAAGGCCGCACCGGTAGCGCCGGTACCGGCGGCAGCCCACGTCCACGCACCCAACCATGTCCCCAGCTCGCCGCGGACCGGCACGGGTCTGCTCTCGTCGCGTCGGCGCGACCTGCCCGTGAAGCGGACGGAGGGCTACACCGAGGAGCGTTTCCTCGCTCATCAGCGCCACGCTCTCGACTCCGAGCGCGCCACCTACCTCGAGCAGGCCAAGAGTCTGAGGGCCGAGGCCGAGTCGCTCGTCGAGGAGATGGAGCCGGGCGACATCCAGTTCGACGACGAGTCGGGCGAGGGCGGTACGGTCACGGTCGACCGCGAGCGGGATCTGGCACTCTCTGCTCAGGCGCTCGTGGCCGTCGACGAGATCGACCACGCCATTCACAAGATGGCGATGCACACCTACGGCATCTGCGAGAACTGCGGGCGCCTCGTCCCGAAGGCCCGTCTCGAGGCGCTGCCGTACGCCCGCCTCTGCATCGACTGCAAGAGCGGGGGTCTGTCGCGCCGTTGAGCGAGCAGTCGGCGGCTCCGCCCGGGCGCCGGCGCCGGCGCCGTATCGCGGCAGTCGCCGTCATCGCAGCGGTCGTCGTCGCTGCTGACCAGATCACGAAGTCGCTCGCCGTCGCGGACTTGGCGAGCCACGACGTGCATGTGATCGGGCCGTTCTCGTTTCGCCTTGCCTACAACACCGGCGTCGCCTTCTCGGTCGGTACCGGCCTCACCGGGCCGATCATCATCGTGGCGGTTGCGCTCGTGCTGGCCATCGGCTGGATGGCGCGCGGGGTGCCCACGACGGCGGCCGCCATCGCTTTTGGGCTGATCATCGGGGGGGCGCTCGGGAACCTGAGCGACCGACTCTTCCGGGGCCATCACGGAGGAGTCGTCGACTTCATCTACACGTCGTTCTGGCCGACGTTCAACGTCGCAGACTCGTGCATCGTCATCGGGTGCTTCTGTTTGGCGATTGCCTTCATGCGGCAAGGACGCAGCCTCCAACACGTCCATGGGCCTGGCTCGACCGCCGGCGGATCGATCACGTCCGGGGCGCCGGCGCCAGGGATCGGCCCCGTCCCGGGCGCCGGCTCCGGCCCCGGCCCCGGGGACCCGGCATGACGACCGAGTCCCTCGTCGTGCCGGCAGCCCTCGCGGGCGAGCGCCTCGATCGAGCTCTGGCACTGCTCACCGGCCACCCGCGAGCCGACATCGGACGGGCGATCGACGCCGGTGGGGTCACGATCGCCGGAGAACCGGCGACTCACCGGAGCCGCCGCCTCAAGCAGGGCGAGCTCGTCACGGTGGCTCTCGAGCGACTCGTCGTCGCTCCTGCCGGCGCGGTGGCGGCTGCGCCCGGCGAGGTGGGTTTCGAGGTCGTGTACGCCGACGACGACGTGCTCGTTGTCAACAAGCCGGTCGGCCTCGTCACCCACCCTGGCGCCGGCGTGCACGCCAGCACCCTCGTGGGCGGCCTGCTGGAGCGCTATCCGGAATTGGCAGGCCTGCCGGCGCAGGGGTGCGGGACGTCCGATCGACCCGGGATCGTCCACCGTCTCGACAAAGAAACCTCCGGCCTGCTCGTCGTCGCCCGCTCACCGCTCGCGTTCAGATCGCTGACCGAGCAGCTGGCCGCGCGGACGGCAAAACGCACCTATGTCGCCCTGGCGCTTGGCTCCCTGGCGGCGGCCCAAGGTGTCGTCGATGCACCCATCGGCCGTTCCTCGCGCGATCCCACGAGGATGGCCGTCGCCAACACGGGCCGGGAAGCGAGGACGTCCTACCGCGTGTTGCGGCGATTCTCCGAACCGATGGAAGCGACAGAGCTCGAGCTGCAGCTCCAGACCGGGCGGACGCATCAGATTCGCGTGCACCTCGCCGCCATCGGCCACCCGGTGCTGGGCGACACGCGCTATGGGGGCTCGCGGCGATCATCCGGGGTGAGCCGGATGATGTTGCACGCGGTGCGCCTGGGCTTCTTGGCTCCGGCGAGCGGCGAGTTCCTCGAGTTCGAGGCGCCACCGCCGGAGGATTACCGCGCCTCGGTCGAACGCTTCAGCTGAGGGATGCCTCAGGCGGCGTCGTTGACGCCCTCGACTTCGGGCTGCTCGGCCAAGAAGGCGAGAGCGGAGGCCTCGATGCGCCGGACGCGGCGGACACCGATGCCGAGTGAGCGGGCTGTGGACTCGAGCGAGGCCGGAGGCGTGCCATCGAGGCCGAAGCGCAGCCTGACGACGGACTGCTCGAGCTCGGGCAGCCGGTCGATGGCTGCGTCGAGGCGGCTCAGGCTGATCGAATGGACGAGGTCGTCCTCGAAGGGGATGTCGTCGGCGGCAACCACGTCGCCGAGGGTGGCGGTGGCTTCGCTCGTGAGGGGTTGGTCGAGGCTGGCCACGACGCGAGGCAGGCGAGCCTGGTCAGGGTCACCCTCGAGCTCTGCGGCCAGGGCGTCCTCGGGAAGGCGGATCGCTCGGCCCTTGGACTGCACGGCGCGCTGCAATGCCTGGCGAATCCACCAGGTGGCATACGTCGAGAAACGGAAACCTTTTCGCCAGTCGAACTTCTCGACCGCTCTCATCAGGCCGAAGGTGCCTTCCTGCACGAGGTCGACGAGGTCGACGCCGCGGCCCTGATAGCGCCGCGCCCAGTGAACGACGAGACGCAGGTTCGAACCGATCATCTGCTGACGCGCTTCTTCGTCACCCAGCTCGATGCGCTTGGCGAGCTCGACCTGCGCGTCCGCGCTGAGCAGGGGGTACTTGCCCAGGTCGTCGAGGAACAGCCTCATCAAATCGGGCGCGTTGGAACCACTCCCACCCATCCCTCTTTCAGGGGAAATCTCCGCTGCGGGGTACTCACTGGTGGCGTTGGCGGGAATTTTCTGCTCTCCTCTCGTCTTTTCCACTCTTCGTATGACTCAACACGCCGAGGGGGCAGCTCATTCCTTCGCTCCCGGTAGCCTGTGCGCCCGTGCACGCCCAGCCGTCTCAGCGTGACCCATTCTCGCAGACGGGTGTGTCAAGACCTTCGCAGTCCAGCGGATCGCAGGTACCAGGTCGGATCTTCGTCGCACGACATGCTGCCACGGCGTGGAGCAAGGTCGGACGGCACACTGGTCGTACGGATCTGCCACTGGAACCGGATGCCGAGGACGATGCTCGTGCACTCGGTGCTCGCCTGGCCGGTCTACGCCCGGCTCTCGTGCTCGCGAGCCCGCTGCAGCGTGCGTCGGAGACGTGTCGCCTGGCCGGCTTCGGTGACCAGATGGAGACGACCGAGGTGCTGCTCGAGATGGATTACGGCCAGTACGAGGGCCTGACGACTGCTCAGATACGTGAGGAACGCCCGAGCTGGGACCTCTTTGTCGACGGATGTCCGGGTGGGGAGACGATCGAGGACGTGGGCGAACGTGCCGAGCTCCTCATCGAGCGCCTCCAGACCGACTCCAGCCTGGCGGGCGGTGACGTCTTCTTGTTCGCTCACGGTCACATCCTGCGGGCCTTCACGGCGCGTTGGCTCGGTCTCCCCGCAAGGGAGGGACGGCATCTCGCCCTCGGCGCCGCCAGATTCGGGTGGCTCGACTGGGAGCACGAGTGGTCGGTGCTCGCCGGCTGGAACCTCTGAATCCTCCGGGTCGAGTGTGCCGGCTGGCGAATCTGTGCCAGCGCCGCTCTCAGGAACCGGCCTCATCGCAGGCGGCCGATCGGCGGGGGATGCGGCCCCGGTCGCTCAGTCCAGCGGACCGACCGGCGCGAGCCCGCCTCGGGCTCGTGTGACCATGTCGGCCAAGGTGAAGGAGTCCAGGTGATGGCGCATGTGCTCGCCCACCTCGGACCACACCGTGAGCAGGACACACTGGCCTTCGTGGTCGCAGGCACCGTTCTCGTGCGGCTGGCCGAAGTCGCCCGCCATGATCGGCCCGTCGACGGCGCTGACGATCTGGCCGAGTGTGATCTGATCGGGAGGTCGAGCCAGCACGTAGCCGCCACCGACGCCGCGCTTGGAGCGGACCAGTCCGGCGCCTTTCAGGGCGAGGAGTATCTGCTCGAGGTACGGCTGCGGGAGGCCCGTTCGCTCCGCGATGTCGCGCACCGACGTCGGCGGCGCTTCGCCGGCGCGCAGAGCGAGCGACAGCAGTGCCCGGCTGGCGTAGTCGCCCCGCGTCGATACCTTCACGTCTCCATGGTACGGCGCGAGCCCAGCAGCTATCCGATTCCCCGCCGCCATGTGGTGCCCCGCCGGCGACCAGTGCCGCAGGCAAGCCGGCGCCCCACGCCGGCCGGCACACTCAGCTGACGCCGGGCGGGGCAACCCTCATCGAGACGTTGACGCCGGCTGGGACGGCATCGGGCGTCGCCGACGCGAGGCCGGCGCCCGATGCGACGACCCGTGACGGCCCGACGATGCCCGCCGGCGCCGGCACACCGACTGGCGCCGGCACTGCACCGACGGGCGCCGGCACTGCACTCACGGGCGCCGGCACACCGACTGGCGCCGGCACACCGACTGGCGCCGGCACACCGACTGGCGCCGGCACACCGACGGGCGCTGGCACTGCACCGACCGGCGCCGGCACGGGGCCCACGGCCGCCGGCGCGGCACCGACTGGCGTTGCAGGTGCAGGTGCAGGGACCGCCGGCCCGGCCGCCGACGTCACGGCCAGCGTGGCGGAGGCGCCGGCCAGGCGCTTGGGCACGCCGGCGCCGGCGCCGGCCGTCGATTCGGTGGGGACTTCGAGGCCGCCGGTGAGCAGGCCGGAGGAGGACAGCGCCATGATGCCAGCCACGACGAGCGCCAGGCCGGCGACGGCGCCGATGATGGGGGCATCGCCGGAGCGGATGTGCTCGCCGAGCAGGAGCGCCCCGAGCAGCACGCTGGCGATCGGGTTGGCGGCCGTGAGCGCCGGCAGTGACCAGCGGATAGGACCGCTCTGGAATGCGCTCTGCACGAGGAGCACGGCCAACAGCAGCGTGCCACCGAAGGCGTACAGCTCCCAGTTGCCGAGGACGCCCGTGATGACCGAGACGACGCCGTGATGCCAGCTGCTCTCCATATTGCGGGCGACACCCTTGGTGAAGGCGGCGGAGAGGCCGTTGATGAGGCCCGCCCCGGCGGCGAGCAGGCCAGCCCGCAGTGTCGCCTTCTTCGTGACCAGCGCAAAACCTACGAGCACCACGACCGCCACGGCGAGCGAGCTGAGCGCGATGGCCCAGCCTTCCGGCGATCCGGTTCCCCTCCCGGCGCGGGGATCGGTCGCCACGAGCAGGATCACGAGGCCGAGACACACCGTTGCCGCCGCCAGGAGCTCGCGGGCGCCCGGGCGTCGTTTGTGCATCCAGATGGCATTGATGGGAAGGGCGAAGAGCAGCCCGCACACGAGGAGCGGTTGGACGGTGACGAGCGAACCGTGCCACAGGGCGATGAGCTGAAGTGCCGTGCCGACGACGCTGGCGGAAAGACCTGCCAACCACATCGGACGCCGCAGGAGCCGCAGCACGAGGATCGGCCGAAGGTTGTGTTCGAGCGGTTGAGCCGCCGCCGCGTGCTGCTGCAATACCGCAGCCACGGCAAAAGCCAGGGCCGCGGCGAGGCTGAGCAGGATCACCGGCACCTCGCAAGGTTATGCGACCCCACCGGGCATGCGCCGCTTTGGTCGGCGCGGCCGCAAGAATGAGAGCCATGCGATCCCGTGTTGTGCTGGTCACCGCCCTGCTGGCCCTGTCGCTGGCGGCCTGCGGAAACGCCAAGACGACGGTGTCGAACGCGGGCAATACGAACGGCGTCACCGCCCATCGCATCCTCGTCGGTGGCATCGCCTCGCTCACCGGCCCGCTCCCGCAGGCCTTCGCTCCCGTCTTCGACGGTGCCAGCGCCTACTTCGACATGATCAACGCCAAGGGCGGGATCAACGGCCGCACGATCGACTTTCCGCAGTCCAATCAGCTCGACGACGAGTCGGATCCCTCCGTCGACGTGCAGCAGGCCCGCACGCTCGTGCAGTCCGACAAAGTCTTTGCCGTCGTCGCTGTCGGCACTCCAAGTTTCGTCGGGGCGTCGTACCTGGCCTCGAACGACGTGCCGACGTTCGGTTACAACGTCAACCCGCAGTGGGACGCCGGGCCGAGCCTGTACGGCTACGACGGCTCCTACATCGACTTCGAGCACCCGGGTCCGGAGCCGGCCTACCTCGCCGAGCAGCTCCACGACACGAAGGTCGGCATCGTGTCCTACAACCTCTCGCAGTCCTCGCAAGGTTGCGTGGGCGTTGCCAACACCATGGCCAAGTTCCACATCCCGGTGGCATTCGAGGACCTCTCGATCAGCCCGCCGGCCATCGACTTGAGCGCCGATGTCAACCGCATGCACGACGACGGCGTGGACTTCGTCGCCAGCTGCCTGGACCTCGCCGGCAACCTCGTGCTCGCCCGCGCCCTGCAAGCGGCGGGCATGAGCTCGGTCACCCAGTACTGGCTCGACGGCTACGACGAGGGCGCCATCCGAACGAGCGCCTCCCTCATGGACGGCGTCTACTTCCTCATCAGCCACGTGCCCTTCGAGTCGGGACAGCTGCAGCCGGGCCGGTACCCGGAGATGGCGCTCTACCTGAGGGAGCTGCGGAAGTACTTCCCCAACGACGAGCCGAGCGAGCCGTCGCTGGCCGGGTGGGTGAGCGCGGAGATGTTCTCCGACGGCCTGCAGAAGATCGGCCGCGACGTCACGAGGGCGCGCCTCGTCGCCGCGCTCAACTCGCAGTCGGACTACACCGACGGGCTCATGGCTCCCATCGACTGGACGGTTGCCCACCACGAAGTCGGCCCGCTCGACTGCAACGTGTTCGTCCGGGCCGTCGGCACGCACTTCACTCCGATCTTCGGCTCGGCGCACACCGTCTTCACGTGCTTCCAATACCCGCAGCCTTCCTCGAACAAGGTCGTGGTCATCCCACCGCCTGCGTCCATACCCGGTGGCTGACCCGATTCAGTGAGCCACCTCCTCTCCTACGCCCTTCCGGGCTTGCCGTACGGGTGCGTCTTCGCCCTGCTCGGAATGGGCCTCGTGTTGACGTATCAGACCTCGGGTGTGTTCAACCTGGCGTTCGGGGCACAGGCCTACGCCTCGGCGGTCGTGTTCTTCGTGGCTGTGAAGAATGGCTGGCCGACATGGGCGGCCTTCCTCCTCGCCGTCGTCTTCGGCGCTCCTGCGCTCGGCGCCGTGTTGCAATTCGGTCTCTACCGCTTCGTCCGCCGGCGGCCGCCTCTCGTCAAGCTCGTGGCCGCCCTCGGCATGCTCATCGCCATCCCCGCTGTCATGCAGGTGGCATTCGGCGCCGACCAGCTCATCAACCCTCCGTCGCTGTGGCTGGCGCCGTCGTCGATCTATCTCCACATCGGCGGCGACGCCATCGACGGCACCGAGCTGTCGACGGTCATCGTCACCGCAGCTGTCGCCCTCTTGCTGTCGCTCATGTTCCACTTCACCCAGATCGGCCTGCGCATGCGAGCGATGGCCGAGAGCCCTCGGATGGTCGCCCTCGCCGGCGTGAACGCCGAAGCCGTGGGGCTGGCGAGCTGGATGCTCTCGAGCTTTCTTGCCGGGCTCGCCGGCGTGCTGCTGGCACCGGCCTTCGGGGGGCTGCAGTCCACCAATTTCACCGAGCTGCTCGTGGCGGCCGTGGCGGCGGCTGCCGCCGGCAGCCTGAGGAGCTTGCCGTGGACGTTCTTCGGCGGCATCTTCCTCGGCGTGGCCGAGGAGATCCTGAGCGGCTACCTGCCCTCGGGCCAGATCCTGTCTTCCGGGTTGCGACCGGCCTTCCCGTTCATCGTGCTGCTGGGCCTGCTCGTGTTCCTGCCAGGGCTGCGCCGGCGGTGGGCACGGACCGACGACCCGCTTGCCGCCAGCGACCCCCCGCCGGCGCCATTGGTCTCGACGGTCGGGGGGCCGCTCTTCCGCCGTGCGTCACGGGGCACGATGCTGCTCCTCGTCGGCGCGCTCGTCGTCTCGGCCTTCACCTGGATCTCGGGCAGCTGGGTGTTCACGATCACCGAGGTGCTCGTATTCGCCACCATCTTCCTGTCGATCGTGCTCCTCACCGGGATGAGCGGGCAGATCTCGCTCTGCCAGGCGAGCTTTGCCGGCGTGGGTGCCTTCACCGCCGGCCAGCTGGCCGACCATTTCGGCGTCTCGATCCTGCTCGGCATCGTGATCGCCGGAGTGGCAAGTGCAGCCGTCGGCGCCGTCGTGGCGCTGCCGGCGCTCCGGCTCGGTGGCCTCGCGCTGGCGCTCGCCACGCTCGCATTCGGGCTGCTCGCCGACAACATCGGCTTCCAATACTCCTGGTCGGGAAACGGACAGAGCGGCATCGCCGTGCCGCGCCCGCAGCTCGGCTCGATCAACTTCACGAGTGACCGGGCGTTCTTCGTGCTCGTCTGCATCGTTCTCGGAATCTGCATCGCCATCGTGACGGCGATCGCTCGCGGCACGACCGGTCGGCAGCTGGCGGCGATGCGCGGCAGCGAGCTCGCCACCGCCTCGATCGGCGTCAACCTCACTCGTTTGAAGATCATCGTGTTCGCACTCAGCGCCGGCATCGCCGGCGTCGGCGGTGCTTTGTACGCCTCCCTCGACCAGAGCGTGTCGTCGAGCGACTTCAACACGTTGATCTCGCTCGTCCTCGTGGTCGTCGTGGCCACGATCGGCGTGTCCAGCGTCGAGGGCGCTATCGAGGCAGGGATCGCCTACGTCCTCGTGAACACCGTGTTGACGAGTGACTTGTCCTCGCAGTATTCGAGCCTGCTCGAGCTCGTGTTCGGTGCCGGCGTCATCGTCTATGTCCTTCACCCCGAAGGTGTCGTCGAGGTGGCGAAACGTTTCGTGCTCGACCACCTGCCGCGCCGCCCCATCGAGTCCGAGGCGGGCACATGAGCGCCCTGCTGGAGGTGCGCCACATCTCCAAGCGCTTCGGCGGCATCCGAGCCCTCACCGACATCTCCCTCGAGGTGTCGGAGGGGGAGGCGGTCGGGTTGATCGGTCCGAACGGCGCCGGCAAGACCACCCTGTTCGACTGCATCACGGGCGTGCAACGGGCCGATGGCGGCGAGGTCCGCTTCGGCGGCGCCCGCATCGACGGCCTGCCCATCTACCGCCGCGCCCGCCTCGGCATCGGGCGGACGTTCCAGCGCATCGAGCTGTTCGCCGGCATGACGGCTCGAGACCACCTGCTCGTGGCCGAACGGGAGCACCGGGGCGACGGGAGGCTCTGGAAGGACCTCCTTTGGCGGGCGGCTCCTCGCAGCGACGAGGTCGCCCGCGTCGACGCCATGATCGCCGAGCTCGGTCTCGAGCCCTTCGCGGATTCGGCCATCGAGTCGCTCAGCCTCGGCCAGGGCCGGCTGGTGGAGCTCGGCCGAGCGCTCATCACCGAACCCAAGTTGCTGCTGCTCGACGAGCCCTCGTCGGGCCTGGACTCGCGAGAGAGCGCTGGTCTCGCCGCCGTCGTGAACAGCGTGCGCCAGCAGCGCCGCACCGCCGTTCTCATCGTCGAGCACGACCTCGACCTCGTGCGCGCCGTGGCCGAACGTGCCTACGTGATCGACTTCGGCCGGCTCATCGCTGCGGGCACCTTGAGCGAAGTGCTGTCCGATGCGGGCGTGCGCAAGGCCTACCTCGGAGACAGCTCGTGAACCCGAACGTCCCCGACCCGCCCGGCGCCCGGGACCAACCGCCGGTCCCGGCGGTCCCACCAGACCCGATCGTCCCGGCGGTCGCGCCAATCCCGCCGGTTCCGCCGGTCCCGGCAGTCCCGCCAGACCAGCCAGCAGCGCCGGTCCCGATCGTCCCGGCGGTCCCGCCAATCCCGCCAATCCCGCCGGTTCCGCCAATCCCGCCGGTCGCGGCCATCCCGGCGCTCGAGCTGCGGCACGTGAGCGCCGGCTACGGGCGCTTTCGGGCGCTGTTCGACGTCTCGTTCTCGATCGCTCCCGGGTCGGTCGTCGCCATGCTCGGCCCGAACGGCGCCGGCAAGTCGACGATCGCCCGGGTCGTGGCCGGCCTCGTGCCGGTCAGCTCCGGGTCGGTGTTCCTCGGCGGCGAGGACGTCACCGGGTATTCGATCGCGCGCATCGTCCACAAGGGCCTCGCTTTCGCACCGGAGGGCAGGCCGGTGTTCGCCACGCTCGACGTGGAGGACAACCTCCGCCTCACGTTCTGCCGCCAGATGCCGCGGCGCCAGGTGGCTGCCGCCCTCGAACGCAGCTACGAGCGCTTTCCTGCTTTGCAGGGCCGCCGCCGGCAGCTCGCCGGCACGCTCTCGGGCGGTGAGCAGCGCATCCTCGCTCTCGCGCGCGTGCTCGCCGTGCCTCCGAAGATTCTCGTCGTCGACGAGCTCTCCCTCGGTCTGGCTCCGAGAGCGGTCGACGAGGTGTTCGCCGCCCTGCGCGACATCAACGAGGCCGGCACGACGTTGCTCGTCGTCGAGCAGCAGGTGCCACGTGCCCTCGCGCTGGCCAGCCAGGTGATCGTGCTCCGCAAAGGACGGGTGACCCACGATGTCGCCGCCGACGAGCTGCCGCCCGATCTGGCGGCGGAGCTGCTGCCCGTCGTCCCGTGAGGCGCCGGGGCGCGCCGTCGAGGCGCACGGGCGATGCTCAGATGAGCTCACACAGCCCTAACAATCCGCTCACGGTGCCCTGACCGTGGTGGCGTCTACTGAGTGTTGACCTACCAACAACCCCCGGATGAGCTCCGGGAGGAGGAGCGAACCATGAGGATCAAGGACCTGCTGAGAACGAAGTTGCTTCCGGTGACGGCCGGCGCCGTCGTCGTCGCACTTGCCGCCGGGGGCGTCGCCTACGCCTCCACGCCGTCGACATCGGCGCCGGCGAGTGCCACGACGAGCACGAGCGCCTCTGCCTCGAGCGCCCACCGAGGCACGCTTCGGGCCGACATCGTCTGGGTGGCGCGCCACACCGTTCACGCCCAGCTCGTCGTCGACACGAAGAAGGGCTACGTCACCATCGACATCGACCGGGGCAAGCTCACGACCGCTTCGTCCTCGACGATCACCATCAAGCGCCCGGACGGTCCGAGCGTCAGTGCCACCATCACGGCGAAGACGAAGTTCATCGGTCTCAGCGAGTCACAGCTCGCCCCCGGTGACGGTGTCGTCCTCGTGCAGCACGCCGGCTACGCCCTCTACGTGGCCGCCCGTGCGCCGACCAGCGCCAGCAACGCCAAGAGTTGAGCTTGCTGCTCAGCCAGCCGCTCCCATGATGGGAGCCGGTGACCGACAGCCCCGCCTCCGGAGGACGAGTTCCTCCACCGGCGGGGCTGCCGGCGCGAGGCTGGACCGGTGACGCCCGATCCGGCCACCGTCGTGGTCATCGAGGACGACAGCAACATCGCCGAACTGGTGGACCTCTACCTGCGGCGTGACGGCTTCCGCGTCCTCATCGCACGCGACGGCGAGAGCGGGCTCGAGCTCGTGCGCCGCGAGCACCCCCGCATGGTGATCCTTGACGTCGGGCTGCCCGGTGAGCGAGACGGCTTCGAGGTGTGCCGGGTGCTCCGGGCCGAAGGCAGCTGGCCCGTCGTCTTTCTCACCGCTCGCGACGACGAGATCGACCGGGTGCTCGGCCTCGAGCTCGGTGCGGATGACTACCTCACGAAACCCTTCTCGCCTCGTGAGCTCGTCGCCCGCGTCCGGGCCGTCCTGCGGCGCACGGAGCGGGCGACCGTCAGCGATGCCCTCGTGACCATCGGGCCCATCACGATCGATCCGTCCCGCCGGGAGGTCAGGGCGGACGGCGCCCTCGTGACCCTCACGACGCGGGAGTTCGATCTGATCTCGTGGATGGCAGATCACAAGGGTTTCGTCTTGAGCCGCCAGCAGTTGCTCGACGGCGTGTGGGGGCCGGGTTGGTTCGGCGATGCCCGAACCGTCGACGTGCACGTCGCCCAGCTTCGGCGCAAGCTCGGCGACGACCTCCCCCTCACGACGATCCGGGGAGTCGGCTATCGCCTGGGCTGAGGGGCCCGACGCGGTTCGGGAGGCCCGATGCGGCGGCGCCTGACGGTTGTCCTCGTGCTGCTCATCGCCGGCACGCTGCTCGCGGCCGGCGCCGGCTCGCTGATCATCACCCGCCAGGCAGCCCGCAACGACGCCGAGCGGCAGCTGCTGCGGGAGGCGTCGACGTTCACGACGGCCGCCTCGAGGGTGGGGCCGCGAGTCCTCGCCGTCGTGAGCGACGTGCTGGCGCCGGAAGGCGGCCGCATCATCACCATCACGCCTGCCGGAGCTGTGATGACCGTCACCGGTCGTGGTCTGACCTCGGCCGTGCTTCCGGCCGGTCTGACCTCGGCCTCGCTCATGCCTGCTCGACTGAGCGCCGGCGACGACGTGAGCGGCTGGGTCGGAGGGACCGCGTACGCAGCGGTGCCCGCCGACGTCAACCCGGCGACGGGCGCCCATTTCCCTCCCGGGAGCCATTTCGCCGTCCTCTTGACCCGCCAGGTCGGGGCTCTCGGGCCGAGCTGGCTGTACTTCCTCCTCATCTCCGGCATCACTCTTGCGGTTGCCGCCGCCGTGGCGGCGTGGCTGGCGCGGCGCCTCACGCGCCCCCTCGTGCAGGCGAGCGAAGTCACCAAGCGCATCGCCAGCGGAGAGCTGAGCGCCCGTGTCGTCACCGAACCCAGCGACTATCCCGAGCTGGTTTCGCTCGGTCAGTCGATCAACTCCATGGCCGAGCGCCTCGAGGGTGGCCGTGACCGCGAGCGGCAGCTGCTGCTGTCGGTGTCGCACGACCTGCGGACGCCGCTCACGTCGATCCGCGGGTACGCCGAGGCGATCGCCGAAGGCGTAGCTCCCGACGTCGTCGGTGCCGCCGGCGTGATCGTCGGCGAGTCTCAGCGCCTCGAGCGCCTCGTGGCCGATCTCCTCGACCTCGCCCGGCTCGGCGCTGACCGCCTCTCGCTCCACATCGGTCCGACTGACGTCGCAGCCGTCGTGGGGACCGGCGTGGAGGCGTTTCGGCCGAGGGCGTCGAGCGGCGGGATCGCACTCAGCGTGTCGGTGCCCGACCCGGGCGTGCTGGTGGCGGCCGACCCGGATCGTCTCGCACAGGTCGTGGCCAACCTGGTCGAGAACAGCCTGGCGTTCGCCTCGAGCTCGGTGGCGGTGCGGGTGGTCGCTCTGCCGGCGGCCGCAGGAGGGCTCGCGCCCGTCGTGGGGCCTGGCGGGCCGGCGGGGTTGGCGCCGGCGGGGCAGGCTGGGTCAGGGGGATCGATCATGGCTGCGGGCGAAGGCGCCGTCCTCATCGTCGTGGAGGACGACGGTCCGGGCATCGCCCCGGCGGATCTGGAACGCGTCTTTGACCGCTTCTATCAGGCGGATCGTGGCGTGGCGGCACGGCGGGGCCTCGGTCTCGGCCTTGCCATCGTGGCCGAGCTCCTTCGGGCGATGGGCGGTCGTGTGAGGGCCGAATCTCCCACGGGCACGGGCGGGGGGACCCGGATGGTGGTCGAACTGCGACGCTGGAGCGGTCCTTAGCAGCCCGAGGGCGTGGAACCGCCGTTGTCGAGCGTCAAGAGCGTGCAGATGGTGCTCTTGGCGACGAGCCACGTCCCGCTCACGTAGACGGCGCTGCCTGCCGAGCCGGTGAGAACCGGCTGCTTGTTGGGACCGAGGATGTCGTAGATGACGGTTGCGCACGGACTTGGCAAGACTTTCGCCGAGCAGTCGGAGCCCTGGTGGACCGTGACGGAGAGCACCTTGGCGCCGGCGGCTTCCTTGGCGAGGGCGGAGTGGATGGCGGCCGTGAAGGCAGCCTTGAGCGAGCTTCCGTCTTGCACGACGAGCAGCTTGGGCGGCACGGCGGGGTCGGCGAGGTCGAACAGCGTCGAGTAGGCGTGCTCGATATCGGCTTTCGAGACCGAAGCTGGCGGCAGCGTCGCCGGCGGCGTCGAGGTGCTCGTCGTCGTCGGTGTGCTCGAACTGCTGCTGCAGGCGGCGAAAGCCAGCGCCACGAGTGCGATGGCTGCAATCTTGAAGGGCGTCGCAGACCACAGGTCCCCTCGTCGGGCGCGGACGTGCTTGCTCAGGTCGGGGATCATCGAGGTCATCCTAGGAGGCGAGCCTTCGAGCCGACCCGGTCGTGACTCGAGTGGCGCCAGGCGACGGGCGCGCACCGTAGATTGCGGGCCTGTGAGCATCTCGACGAAACGCGGCGACACTGGCACCACCGGCCTCCTCTACGGAGGGAGAGTTCGCAAGGACTCGGTCCGGATCGAGTGCAACGGAGCCGTGGACGAAGCCCAGGCGGCGCTCGGCTACGCCCGTGCCGTCGTCCTCTCCACAGGTGTGAGCGGTCCCGGCAACTTGAGCGGTGACGCCCTCGACGGGATGCTCGTCTCGATCGAGCGCGACCTCTGGGTCCTCATGGCCGAAGTGGCCACCTCCGACACGAACCGGTCGAAGCTCGTCGCCGGGTCGTCGCTCGTGACCACCGACATGGTCGAGGTCCTCACGGGCCGCGTGCACGCCCTCGAAGCCCAGCAAGTCGTCCCGAAGGAGTTCGTCGTGCCGGGCGAGAACCTAGCCGGTGCCGCTCTCGACATTGCCCGCACCGTCGTGCGGCGAGCCGAGCGCCTCGCCGTGGCCGCCGAGCTCCCGAAGGCGTCCTTCGTGGTCCCCTACCTGAACCGGCTCTCGGACCTGTGCTGGCTGCTGGCGCGGGCCGTCGAACGGGAGCATCTCGCCGCGCGCAGCACGCCGGCGACGCGCACCCGACGTTCGCCCCGCCTCTCCTCGAACGACAGCACGCCTCTCGGCGGGCAATGATGGCGCGCATGAACGTGGAACTCTCCGTCGCTTCGGCCGCGCCGCAAGGCGTCAGCGCCTCCGGTCACCTCGTCTTCGAGGGACTGGTGCCGTCCTCGAGCGGGCTCGAGATCGACCGTGGCGCCTGCGAGCTCCGCGGGTTCGCCGGCAAGGCGGGGGAGTCGTTGGTCGAGCGCGACGGCGACGGCCTGCGCGTGCTCGTCGGGGCGGGGGAGCGGTCGGCCCTTGCTCCGAAGAGCTTGCGGCAGGCGGCTGCCACGTTCGCCCGAGCCGTCTCGCGTTGCCAGTCTGCCTGCTTGCAGCTCGGCACGGCCGCCGGCGGCGAGGTGAGCGCCGGCGCCGCAGTCCAGGCAGTTGCGGAGGGGATCGGGGGCGCGACGTACCGTTTCTCGAGGTACCGCAGCGCCGAGCCGGCGCCGCAGCTGAGCGCTGTCACCGTTGTCGTGGAGGAGGGCGATGTGGAGGCCGCCACGGCTGGGCTGGAGCGCGGCGTCGCCGTCGCCGAGGCGGTGGCCCTCGCCCGCGACCTCATCAACACGCCGGCAGCGGATATGACGCCGTCGCGGCTCGCCGAGATCGCCGGCGAGATCGCCGAGAGCGCCGGCCTCGTCCTCAGCGTCCTCGACGAGAAACAGATCCGCGCCGAGCACCTCGGCGGCCTCTGGGGTGTCGCCAGTGGGTCGAGCGAGCCCCCTCGCCTCATCAAGCTCACCTACGAGCCGGCGGGAGCCTCGACGGCGGCGGTGCCTACCGTCGTCCTCGTCGGCAAGGGGATCACCTTCGACTCCGGCGGGCTCTCGCTCAAGAGCGGCGAAGGCATGATGACGATGAAGGACGACATGAGCGGCGCCGCCGCCGTCATCGCCACGCTCGGCGCCTGCAAGGCGGCGGGGGTGAACGTGCGCGTGATCGGGATCGCTCCGTGCACCGAGAACATGCCGAGCGGCACGGCCACCAAACCGGGCGACGTCCTCACGACGCGCAACGGCAAGACCATCGAGGTGCTCAACACCGACGCGGAGGGACGGCTCGTCTTGGCCGATGGGCTGGCGCTGGCGGTAGAGGAGGAGCCCGATTCCATCATCGACGTCGCCACATTGACCGGCGCCTGCGTCGTCGCGCTCGGGCCGGACGTCGCCGGCGTCATGGGGAACGACTCGCGGGTCATGGCCGCCGTCGAGCAGGCGGCCGAGCGAGCCGGCGAGCCCGTCTGGCACCTCCCGCTGCCGCAGGCCTACAAGCGAATGCACGAGTCGACCATCGCCGACATGAAGAACATTGGCCGCCCGGGCGGTCCCGGGGCGTTGCTTGCCGGTCTCATCCTCGAGGAATTCGTCGGCGATCGGCCCTGGGCGCACATCGACATCGCCGGACCGTCGTTCACCGACGAGGACTCCTACGACCAGCGCAAGGGCGGAACCGGCTTCGGTGTCCGCACGCTGATCGAGCTGTTGAGGAACTACGAAGCGATCGGCGCCCCGGCCGATCACGCAGCAGATGGGAGCGTGCGATGAGTGGTCCTCCGCCGAAGTCCTCCGCTCCGTCGGCCGCCCCGCCGCGCAAGACGGCCTCGGTGCGCAGTGCGACAGCAGCCAAGGGCGCGACGGCGAGTGCCGCCGGCGCCGCCGGCGCTCGGAAGCGGACGGCCGCCGCCAGTGCCGCCCGCCAGCGGGCCGGTTCGGCGGCGGCGACACCTTCTGCCGGCGGGCGAGCCGGGCGGGCGACCGCCGGTGAGGCAGGCGCCGTCCGGCGTGCCGGCGCCACGGCCAAGGCGACGGCGCGGACGACACCGAACCGCCCGGCCGCTGGGTCGAGGTCGCCGGCCGCCCGCACGGCGGCCGTGCCGCCGGCTGCTCCCGTGCCGGCACACCCGGCCACACTCGCCATCGACATTGGTGGGACGGGACTCAAGGCGTCCGTGCTCGACGCCGAGGGACGCCTCCTGGCTGATCGGGTCCGCGTGGCGACGACCTACCCCGTCACGCCTGAAGCGATGGTGGATCAGCTCGTGAAGCTCGTGCAGCCGTTGCCGGCGGCTGATCGAACCTCGGTCGGGTTTCCTGGGGTGGTGCGGCGCGGGCACGTGCTGACGGCGCCCCACTTCGTCACGAAGTCCGGACCGGGCTCACGGGTCGTGAAGGAGCTCGTCACGCGGTGGACGGGTTTCGATCTGGCGGGGGAGCTGTCGTCGAGGCTCGGCACACCCGTGCGGGTGGCAAATGACGCCGACCTGCAGGGCTGGGCCGTCATCAGCGGGCGCGGGATCGAGATGGTGGTGACCCTCGGTACCGGCGTAGGGACGGCGCTGTTCGCCGAAGGGAGGCTCGCTCCTCACCTCGAGCTCGCGCATCATCCGTTCCGGAAGGGCGAGACCTACAACGACCAGCTCGGCGACGCCGCTTTGAAGCACATCGGCGTCGCCAAGTGGCGCAAGCGGGTGGTGGAAGCGATCGGCAACTTCGATCGGCTCGTGAACTACGACAGCCTCTACCTCGGTGGGGGCAACGCTCGCCACATGCAAGGGCACGTCGACCCGGCCATCACCATCGTCGACAACGTGGCCGGCATCGTCGGTGGCATCAAGCTCTGGGTGCACGGCGGGCACTGAGCACGCCGCCGGCGCCCCTCAGGTGCCGAGCCAGCTGGGCGACGCATCCAGGAGAAACTTCGTGACCGCGAGCGCCCGGTCGAAGGTGTCGCAGAGGAGCTCCTCGCCGGCGAGCACCCGCGCCAGGGAGACCTCTCTGCGGGCGACGATCGTGAGGCGGCGCACGGCGGCTTCGGTCACCGACCCGAACGAGTCCGTCGCCGAGATCTCGAGCGGCAGCTCGAGGCCGCCGACCCCGGAGAGGTCGAGCGTGAGCCGGAGCAGGTCGGGGGCGTTCGGCAGCGGCGGGACGCCCCAGTTGAACGTGAGCGGGAAGAACCACTTGTCGGGCGGGTCGGCGTCTTCGGGCAAGGCGACGACGGCGTCTTCGAAGTCGAGGAGCACGCGGGGTTCGACCTCGAGCGCCAGGTGGAGGTCGATCGGGCCGCCACAGCCTTCCTCCGGGTGCAGGTCGACTTCCCAGAACTGCCGGAGGGAGTACGTCTCGACGAAGTGTCGCTCGTCGTGGACGTGAAAACCGTGATCAACTGCATGATCTTTGAGCTCGGCCACGTAGCCGGCCACGTCAATGACCGCCATGTCGTCGCGAGTGTATGCCCCGCCGGCGGGCTACCGTGCCCGCTCGTGGATGCAACGTCGATCTTGCGCGTGCTCGACGAGGCTGCCCGAGGGGTCTCGGACGCTCTCGAGGGCCTGTCCGATTGGGGGCTGGCGGGCACTCGGCCTGGTCAATACCGCTCCGACCTGGCCGCCGATCAGGTGGCCGTGGCGGCGTTGACGGGTGCGGGTCTCTCCGTCATGAGCGAGGAGTCAGGCCTCACCGAAGTCGAGCACAGCCCCTATCTCGCCGTCCTCGATCCGGTGGACGGTTCGACGAATGCTTCGCGGGGCCTGCCATGGTTCGCCACGAGCATCTGCGTGCTCGACGAGGAGGGCCCGCTGGCCGCCCTCGTCGTGAACCAGGCGACCGGACGCCGTTACGAGGCGACCCGCGGCGGGGGAGCGCGGCGGGACGGCATCGCCATCCAGCCCTCGCTCTGTGGTGACCTTGGTGCGGCGGTGATCGGCCTGTCGGGATATCCGCGCCGTTACCTCGGCTGGAAGCAGTACCGGGCGCTCGGAGCCGTCGCCCTCGATCTGTGCGCCGTGGCGGACGGGACACTGGACGGTTACCTCGATTGCGGGCGCAACGCTCACGGCGCCTGGGACTACCTCGGGGGCATGCTCGTCTGCCAGGAGGCGGGGGCGGGCGTCGCCGACGGGCTCGGTCGCGATCTCGTCGTCCGCCAGCACGCCGACCGGCGAGCGCCGGTGGCTGCCGGGACTCCGGAGCTGCTGGCATCTTTGCTGGCGGCGCGCCGCAGCCTCGAGGATCGGTGATCGACGCCGGCCTACTGCCACGGCGGGCGGCGCGCCGCAGCCTCGAGGATCGGTGATCGACGCCGGCCTACTGCCCGCGGGCGGCCCACTACCCTCGGATCCAGTGGAAGACGATGCCCTGAGCGATGTGCCCGACGAGGGTGCGGAGGACCGAGCGCCCAAGAGTGCGGGTGCTTCTGACGGCGCCGTCGGCGGCGCTGGACCGCTGCCGGTGCTCCTCGACGTGCAGGCACACGACCTGGCGCTCGATCGGCTCGCTTACCGCCTCCGGGAGCTGCCGGAGCGGGCGCGGGTGGAGGAGCTCAACCGCCGGCGAGCTGCCCTGTCCCAGCGCCTCGACGCGCTCGAGGCGACCCGGAGCGAGCTCGCCCGGCGCCAGGACGAGCTCGAGGGTCACGTGCAGGCGCTCGTGGACCGGATCGGCGTCATCGAAGGCCGGTTGCGGTCAGGCGCAGTCGGCTCGTTTCGCGACCAGGAGGCGATGGCCACCGAGACCCAGTCACTGGACCACCAGCGCCGGGCCTACGAGGACCGGGAGATCGAGATCATGGAGGAGCTCGAGCCGGTCGAGGCAGAACTGGCCGCTTTGGGATCGGAGCTGGACGCCGTCGCCGCCGAGCGGGCGTCGGCAGCATCGCAGTTGGCTGAAGCGGAATCCTCGATCGCTGCCGAGCGGGCGGAAGTCGCCGCCGAGCGTGCTCCACTCGCGGCTGGTTTGCCGGACGACCTGTCGGCCACCTACGAGCGCTTGCGAGCCAAGCTCGGCGGCATCGGTGCGGCCAAGCTCGTCGACGGCACCTGCAGCGGCTGCCACCTGCGGCTGCCCTCCCGTGAGCGCGATCAGGTCGTGCATGCCCCGCCCGGCACGGTCTTCTACTGCGACCAGTGCGGCCGCATCCTCGTCCCGTGACTCCGGCCTTCGCGTCGTGCTGATCCTGGCGCGCCACGGCCAGAGCGAAGCCAATGCCGCCGGCTTGCTGCTCGGGCGCACGGATTCCGCCCTCACCAAGCTCGGCGTCGAGCAGGCGGGGCGAATCGGCTCGGTGCTCGCTGCCGCCGAAAGGCCGCTGCCGCTCCGGATCCTGACGAGCCCGCTCGCCCGGGCGCGCCTCACCGCTGAGATCGTCAGCGAGGCGCTCGGCCCGAACGCTCCGGCACCCGAGGTCGAGGACCGCTTGATCGAGCTGGACTATGGGGAGCTCGAAGGCAAGCGACCGTCCGACCTGGCCGGCGGCGTATGGGCGTCGTGGCGGGCGGACTCGACGTGGCGACCTCCCGGAGGCGAATCGTTCCCCGACTTGCATGCCCGCCTCGACCCCTTGTGGGCGTCCCTGGCGGACGAGGCTGCGGAGGGAGATGTGATCGCAGTCAGCCACGTTTCGCCGATCAAGGCCGCCGTGGCGTGGGCGATCGGAGCCGGCCCGGAGCTCGCCTGGAGGTTGTCGCTCGGCGTGGCTGCCATCACCCGCATCTCGCTGTCCGGACCGTCGCCGTCGCTCGTGAGCTTCGGAGAGACGGGGCACCTCGCCGGCTTGTAGGCGCCGGCGTTGCGGCGTGCGACAATGGCGCCGTGGCGAGTCGGCCGGGTGACCGCGGCTCTGCGGCGGTGGATGTCACCGGCGCCGGGCTGAGGAAGGTCGGGGCTCCACAGGGCAGGGTGCTGGCTAACGGCCAGTCGGGGCGACTCGAAGGACAGTGCCACAGAAAAGAAACCGCCGATGGCACGGTTCTCCGTGCACAGGTAAGGGTGAAACGGTGCGGTAAGAGCGCACCAGCGCCCGGGGTGACCCGGACGGCTCGGTAAACCCCACCCGGAGCAAGGCCAAACGTGGGACGGGCTGCCCGCCCAATGTCCCCAGGTGGGCCGCATAGATGGATGGTCACCTCGCCGGCGCCGGGCAACCGGAACCGGCGGACAGAACCCCGCCTACAGGCCGACTCGCCACGATTCGGGCCGTGAGCAGGAGCGGTCTCGGGTCCGGTACGGGAGGGGCGGCTCTCTCGGCCTCTGAGCGTTCCCGGCTCCACCAAGACGGGACGCGATCCGGTCGATCGCCAGGGATACGTTGTCGGCTGTGTTGGCAAGCGTGTGGGACGCCGTCGGCGCCGTTGCGTCGTTGATCTCGGTGGCTGCCGTCGTTGTCGGGGGTGGCTGGGCGTACTTCAAATTCGTTCACGAGCGCCCCTATGTCACTCGCTCCAATCTCACGGTGAAAGCCACGCTCGTCTCGGATCAAGTCATGCGCGTCGACGTCACGGCAACCGCCGTCGGGCAGGCTCGGCTCGTGTTCGTCAAGGACGACGAGGAGGGCCTGCTCCCGCCACTCGTCAGTGTCTATGCCCTCACCGCCGAGATGATCCAGCACCCTCCCGACGACTGGGATGAGCCGCTCGGCGCCACCGAGCTCTTCATCGACGACGACTACATCGAGGCCGGTGAGACACTGCAGGATGTCGCCCTCGTGTGGCTCGGGACACCGAAAGCCGGGGTCCTCGCCTACCGCGTGGAGGCGTCGTTCACGGTCGCTGCCACGCCGAAGGACGATGGTTTCACCTGGAGGGCGCTGGACGTCGTCCTCGCCGGCAAGCCGGTAGAATCAAAGGCTGATGGCGACACGACTGAACCGGACCCCTAAAGAGACGCAGGCGCTCAAGGCGGCGCTCAACAAGACGTCGTCAGCGAACGGCGCCACGCGAGGCAAGACAGCGTCCCTGGTGCTGAGCAAGTCCGCTCAACGAAAGCTCGCCCGGCAGCCCTCGCCGAACTAAGACCCCCGGCTCGCTCGACGCCACGCTCCGAGGGTGGCTAGGCGATGATCTGCATGCGCAGACCACGCTCGTCGACTTCGCCGCCGAGCCGGCGGTACTCGTCGGCCCACCAACGACGAGCGCTCCAGGCGGCAACGAAGGCATCGAGGAGGTCGTCGGAGCCGGAAAGACTGAGCTCGCCCTCGGTCCGATGAGGCGCCGCGCCTCCAGGTCGCACGCCCTCGGTCCGACTGCCGGCAGCCCGATGGGGATATCGATACCGGCGGCCCGCAAGCGTCCCGAGTCGAGATCGGCGAGAACGCCGTCGAGGTTGGGGACGCACTCCACCGTCGTGCGGCCGCCGCCAGGCCCTGCCCCCCGGCGCCACGCCAGGTCGACTTGCACTCGCCCGCCAATATATCTACGCTTCCACTAACTACTTAGTGGAAGGAGGGTGATGATCGAGTTCCAGCTCGATACGGCGTCCGGCGTCGCCACCTACCTGCAACTGGTGCAGCAGGTACACCAAGCCCTCCGCCTGGGCCTCCTCGAGCCCGGCGATCAGCTGCCGACGGCGCAGCAAGTAGTCGTCAAGCTGGCGATCAACCCGAACACCGTGCTGAAGGCGTACCGGGATCTGGAGCGCGAGGGTCTGGTGCGTGCTCGGCCGGGTCAGGGAACCTTCGTCGTCGGCTCGCTCCCTCGCACCGACCCGAAGACCCAGGCGCGCCTGCTCGCCTCGATGACGGCATGGTTGGGCTCGGCGCGTGCCGCCGGCCTCGGTCCCGACGACATCGAGGCCGTTTATCGCAACGCCTTTCGAAACTGTTTCGCCGAAGGAGTGGCATGACCGAGGTTCTCGAGGCCGAGCGCCTCGGCAAGCGGTACGGCAGGCGATGGGCGCTGCAGGACTGCACGTTCTCGATTCCGGCGGGAAAGGTCGTCGGCCTCGTCGGCCCGAACGGCGCCGGCAAGACCACGCTGCTGCATCTCGCCGTCGGGTTGCTCGCACCGACGTCGGGCACCATCGCGGTCCTCGGCGAGCGCCCGGCGTCCGGCCCGGCGCAGCTCGGGCGGGTGGGTTTCGTCGGCCAGCAGACGCCGGTCTACGCCGGCCTCTCGATCGCCAAGCACCTGAGGATGGGCGCGTACCTCAACCCGAGATGGGACGGCGAGCTGGCGAACAAGCGGATCGAGCAGCTCGGCCTCGACCCCCGGCAGCGAGCCGGATCGCTCTCCGGTGGTCAGCGGGCCCAGCTCGCACTCATCCTGGCGACGGCAAAGCGTCCGGAGCTCCTCCTCCTCGACGAACCCGTGGCGAGCCTCGACCCGCTCGCCCGGCGTGAGTTCCTGCAGGGTTTGATGGAGGTTGTGGCCCGAGAGGACGTCAGCGTCGTGCTCTCCTCCCACCTCGTCGCCGATCTCGAGCGAGTCTGCGACTACCTCGTCGTCCTCGTGGCCTCCCGCGTGCAGCTGGCGGGCGACGTGAGCGAGCTGTTGGGGAGTCATCGCCGGCTGGCCGGCCCTCGGCGGGACATCGACGACCTCCCGCCGGGTCTGCAGATCATCGATGAGAGCAGCACCGACAAGCACAGCGTGCTGCTCGTCCGCACCGATGGCTCGACCCTCGACCCGGTCTGGACGGTGACACCGGTCACCATGGAGGATCTCGTCCTCGCCTATATGAGCCAGGCGCGGGACGGCGCATCCGCCCGCCCGAGCCGGCTGGCGGTGACGCCATGACACGCTTTGCGTGGATGCAGGCCCGCTCCCAGGTGGCGGTGGCCGCCGGCGCCCTCGTGATCGCCGCCGTCATCCTGGTGATCACCGGGCTGCACCTCTCCCACCTCTACGACACGACCGTCGCAACCTGTCAGTCGCATGCCGATTGCCCGACGGTCACGAGCTCCTTCCTCCAGACCGATCACACGCTCGCAACGTGGCTCGACGTTCTCGTCGTCGCCGTCCCGGGCATCATGGGCATCTTCTGGGGAGCCCCGCTCGTTGCCCGCGAGCTCGAAACCGGGTCCTTCCGCCTCGCATGGACCCAGAGCGTCACCCGCCGGCGATGGCTGGCGGTCAAGCTCGCCGTTGCCGGCCTCGCCGCCGTGGCCGTCGCCGGGCTCCTCAGCCTCATGGTGACGTGGTGGTCGAGCCCGCTCGACCGCGTCAACATGTATGCCTTCGGCTCCTTCGACGAGCGCGACATCGTTCCCCTCGGTTATGCGGCGTTCGCCTTCGTACTCGGGGTCACCGCCGGCGTGCTCATTCGCCGCACGCTCCCGGCCATGGCGACGACGCTCGTCGTCTTTGTGGCGGTGAGGCTGGCAGCCAAGCAGTGGATACGGCCCAACTTCATGTCGCCCAAGGTGTTGAACGGGGTGTTGAACGCCGGCTCCATGGGTTTCGGCAGCACGAACGGCGGCCCGTTCGTGCTCGAGCCGCAGCCCTCGAACATCCCGGGCGCTTGGATCCTCTCGACGCAGATCGTCGACAAGGCGGGCCATGGGCTCACGGCCCAGCACCTGAAGACCGCCTGCCCGCAGTTGCTGGCGGGGACGCCGGGCGGCGGAGGCGGCAATGCCGTGCCGGTGCCGGCAGGTGCCCAACGCGTGTTGCAGGACTGCGTCGTGAAGCTGAGCGCCCAGTTCCACCAACTCACCAGCTACCAACCGGCCAGCCGGTACTGGACGTTCCAGGCCGACGAGTTGGCCGTGTACCTGGCGGCGGCGCTCGTGCTGGCGGGCGTGTGCTTCTGGTGGGTTCGCCGGCGCTTGGCCTGAGAGACGGCGATGGCTGTGGCCGCGGCCAGATGGCGCCGCAGGTGCCCTAGGTTCATGGGCGTGCGCGAGGCCGAACGACGGAAAGAAACCGCCCCATGATCGAAGTGCACAACCTCTCCAAGCACTACGGCTCCACCGTGGCCGTCGACGGCCTCGACTTCCAGGTGCTCCCGGGCATGGTGACCGGCTTCCTCGGTCCGAACGGGTCGGGCAAGTCGACGACGATGCGTTGCATCATGGGCCTCGATATCCCGAGCAAGGGCAGCGCCACCATCAACGGTCAGCGCTATCACGGTCTGACCTGGCCGCTGCGAGAGGTCGGCGCTCTGCTCGAGGCGCGCGCCGTGCACCCCGGGCGGAGCGCCTACAACCACCTGCTCGCCATGGCTGCGACGAATGGCATCGGAAAGCGTCGTGTCACCGAGGTTCTCGAGCTCGTCGGGCTCGAGCAGGTCGCACGCCGTCGCGTGGGCAAGTTCTCGCTCGGCATGGGCCAGCGGCTCGGCATGGCCGTGGCGCTGCTCGGCGACCCGCCCGTGCTGTTGTTCGACGAGCCGGTCAACGGCCTCGACCCTGAAGGGATCCGCTGGGTGCGCGATCTGCTGAAGGGGCTGGCTGCCGGCGGCCGGACGGTGTTCGTCTCGAGCCACCTCATGAGCGAGATGGCCCAGACCGCCGATCAGGTCGTCGTCATCGGTCGCGGGCGCCTCATCGCCAACCTGCCGATGGCGCAATTCATCGATCAGAACTCGCGCCAGAGTGTGCGGGTGCGGAGCCCGGAGATCGGGCGTTTTGCCGAGCTGTTGCAAGCCCAGGGTCTCTCGGTCGCGCCGAGCGATGGCGGCGCAATCGTCAGCGGCGCACCCATCGAGCGAGTCGGCGAGCTGGCCGCTGCCAATGCCGTCACGCTCTATGAGCTCTCGGCGCTGCGCGCCTCGCTCGAGGACGTCTTCATGGAGCTCACCGCCGATGCCGTCGAGTACCGGCCCCACGGTGAGGACGGCGGATACGCGGCGCCGGCGCCGGCGCCGGCGCAGGTGCCTGCCGGCAGCGAGGCGTACCCACGATGAGCACACCGCCCACCGCTCCCGTGCCGCCGGGCACGCCGGTGCAGCAGCCCGGCACGCCGCTGCAGCAGTCCGGCACGCCGCTCCAGTCCGGCACGCCGCTCCAGTCCGGCACGCCGCTCCAGCAGCCCGGCACGCCGCTGCGCCCCGGTCAGGCGTTCCAGCCGAGCCAGACGCCGCAGCCCGGCCAGGCGCCGGCGTCCACTCGTGTGCTGCCTCCCGTTGTCACCGGGCACTCGCACGTGGCCGGAGCGCTCCGGTCCGAGTGGATCAAGCTCCGCTCCGTGCGGTCGACGATCTGGACGCTGCTCGTCACGGTCGTGCTGGGGATCGGTCTCTCGATTCTGTCCGTGCTGGCGGCGAAGGCTCGTTCCTCCGGCGGCGGGCCGGGCGGCGGTTTCGTCGTCGCCGACCCGACGCGCCGCAGCCTCTCGGGCGTGATCTTCGCCCAGCTGGCGATCGGCGTCCTCGGCGTGCTCGTGATGTCGGCCGAGTACTCCTCCGGCACCATCCGGGCGACGTTCTCGGCGATCCCTCGCCGGCTCGTCGTCCTCGCCTCCAAGACGGCGGTCTTCGGCCTCGTCGCCATCGTCGTGAGCGAGGTCGTCACGTTCGTCGCCTACTTCATCGGGCAGGCGATCTTCTCGAGCAGCTCGCTCCCGCACACCACCTTGGGTCAGCCGGGCGTGCTGCGTGCCGTGGTGGGAGGCGGCCTGTACCTGACGTTGCTGGCGCTGTTCGCCCTCGGCATTGCCACCATCATCCGGCATACCGCCGGATCGATCAGCGCTTTCGTCGGCCTCTTGTTGATCGTGCCGCTGCTGCTGAACGCGTTGCCGACGAACTACCAGAACGACATCTCGCGTTTCTTGCCGATCAACATCGGCGTCAACGTGGTGTCGATCGCCCCGCAGGCGAACTCGTTCAGCCCATGGGTCGGCCTGATCGTGCTCGCCGCCTATGCGCTCGGACTGCTCGTGATCGGTGGCGCCCTGCTCGTGCGCCGGGACGCCTGAGGGCCTCAGCCGGCTGCTACCGGTTGGGGTGGTGGAGCTTGAACTGGGCGCCGGCGGGGTCGGCCACCGTCGCCATGCGGCCGTAGGGGGTGTCGTCGGCTGGCGCCAGGATCGAGCCGCCGAGGGATGCGATCTGAGCCACGGTGGCGTCGACGTCGTCGACCTTCCAGTAGACCGACCAGCTCGCTGCCACACCATCGGGGAGGATCGCCCCGGCGTCCATGATGCCGGCGAGCTCGCCGTCGCTGTGCGGATCGCGCATGGTCGTGTAACGGAAGTCGTCGGTGTCGCTCATCGTGTTCGTGTCCCAGCGAAACACCGACCGGTAGAAGTCGACCGCAGCGGCGTAGTCACGCGTGAACAGCTCGAACCAGCTCGGCGTTCCGTGCTCGCCAAGGACGGTGAAGCCGGGGAACGTACCGGCCTGCCAGGCACCGAGCGGGGCGCCGGTCGGGTCGACGAGCACGGCCTGCTGGCCGAGGTCAGCGACCGGCATCACGGGCGCCGGCACCTGGGCACCTGCGGCCTCGGCGGCCGCCACGGTCTTGGCGATGTCATCGGTGGCTAGATAGACCTTCCACGTGTTGTCGGCTCGCAGGTCGCCCATGTCGCCCATCCCGCCGGCGATGGGCACGCCGTCGCGCGTGAACATGAAGTAGCCGCCGAACTCCGGGCTCGGCTCCTGGGCCTCCCAGCCGAAGATGGCGCCATAGAAGGCGGCACTGCCTTCGACGTCCGAGGTCCACAGGTCGACCCAGCAGGGGGCTCCGATGGGGGCGCTGTCACGGATGGGCATGGCTGCTCCTTCTGGTGCTGAAGTCGGTGTCCGGGAGATCATTCAACTGGATCGACGGATCGGGTGTGCGGGAGTCATCGGTGCGGCTAGGCCGGCGGGTCCGCAGTGCCGCCGAGGTACAGGCAAAACGGATGCCCGACCGGGTCGTACAGCACTCGCACCGTGTCCTGGGGTTGGTGTGGGGCGAGAGTGGCGCCCTGCTCGAGGGCGTCGGCGACCGAGGCCTCGAGGTCGCTCACCTCGATGTCCAGGTGCATCATCATCTGCTGGTGCCCGGCCTCCGACGGCCAGACCGGGGCGGCGTAATCGGGCGCCGACTGGATGGCGAGGTAGGCGACGCCGTCCGGCGGCGCGATGGCGACCCAGTTCGGCTCCTCCTTGTCGATCCTCCAGCCGAGCAGACCAGCGTAGAAACGCCCGAGCTCACGAGCGTCGGGGGCATCAAGCACGACGCCCCAGAAGTGGGATGACGATCGTCCGCGCATGCCCACAGTCTGCCGCCCGGCAACGCCGGCGGGAAGAGCGTTGCGAACGACTCCGGCGCGCAAGACTGCGGAGATGAGCCAGCTCTCCGGCCTCTCGGACCGGTCCATGTCGCCCCGTGCGCTCGCGGCGGTCTTTCTCGCGAGCGGCGTCACCCATGTCGTCCGGCCGCAGGTGTTCGAGGCGATCATGCCTCGGGTGCTCCCGCAGCGGACCCACCGCGCCCTGATCTACGTGAGCGGCGTCGCCGAGCTCGTGTGTGCTGCCGGCATACTGCGCCGGCGGCGCTGGGCGGGGACGGCTGGGGCGCTCGTGCTGGCGGCCGTCTTTCCTGCGAACGTGCAGATGGCGCTGGACGCCGGCCACGGCCGCCACCGGGGCCTCGCCAACAACCGCCTCCTGGCCTGGGGACGGTTGCCACTCCAGATTCCGATGGTGCAGGCGGCGATGCGCGCACGCTCGGAAGGCACCTGAGCGGGGTGCCGCGGGCCGTGATACACCCCCGGAGTACCCTCGCGAGATGGCGTCGTCGAGGGCTTCGGAAGCCCAGCAGTTCGACTTCTCGCTGACGAGCGACGACGTCGAGGCACCGCCGGCGCCGGCGCCTGTGCCAGCGGCGCCAGCCAGCACGGGCCGGCGCGCCTCGTTCCCCGCGACAGCGCCGGCGGTCGCGCACGAGTGGGACGGAGATGCCGGCGACGACTGGGAGGCCGACACAGACTCGACCTGGTTGCCGGAGCGCGACTGCGACACCGACCGGGCCGCCAGCCGGGCGCCCTTGCCCGGCACGACTCCCGACGCCGCCCTCACCGTCGCCGAGTTCTACGACCGCGTGAAGCTGGCGCTCCGATCCGAGTTCCCGGCCGAGGTCTGGGTGACGGGCGAGATCCGTAAGGTCAGTGTCAACAAGGGCAACCGGTACCTCGAGCTCGCCGACCATGACGGGCCGCCCGGGCGTGCCGCCGGCGCCATGTTGGACGTGGCGTGCTGGTCGCGCGACTGGCCGCTCATCGGTTCCGAGCTCAAGTCCGTGGGCATCGAGCTCACGGCTGGCCTCGTCGTGAGAATCCGCGGCAGGGTCGGCGTCTGGGACGGTGCGGCCAAGCTTCGCTTCTCGATGACCGATCTCGACGTGGCGGCGCTGCTCGGGGGCATCGCCGCCGCCCGCCGCAAGCTGCTGCTCGCTCTCGAGCGCGAAGGGCTCCTCGACGCCAACCGCCGGCTGCCGGTCCCGATCGTGCCGATGCGGATCGGCGTCGTGACGAGCGCCGGCTCGGAGGCCTATCGGGACTTCACCGGGCAGCTCGAGCGGTCGGGGTACCGTTTCGAGGTCCGGTTGGAAGCCTGCGCGGTGCAAGGCACGGAGGCGCCTCGGCAGCTCGCCACCGCCATCGGGCGGCTGCAACAGTTCCGCCCGGACGTCATCGTCCTCGTGCGCGGCGGCGGCGGGAAGGGCGACCTTGCTGCCTTCGACCACGAGCTCGTCGCCCGCGCCATCGCCACGTCGCCTCACCCGGTCTGGACGGGCATCGGCCACACGGGTGACCGTTCGGTCGCCGACGAGATCTGCCAGCGCGCCCTCATCACGCCGTCCGGTTGCGGGGAGGCCCTCGTGGCGGCGGTGACCGCCTATCTCGAGGGGATCGAGGCGCGCTCACAAGCCATCGGTGCGCGCGGGCGTGCCGCCCTCGAGCGCGCCGGCGATCGGGTCGCCGAGAGCCGCGCCCGGCTGGCGAGCGCCGCCCGGCACGAGCTCGACCAGGCGAGCTCGTCGCTCGTGCTGGCGCGCAGCCGGGCCGTGCACGGCGCCAGCGTCGGCATCGAGCGGAACCGGGCTGCCCTCGACCGGCAGGCTCAGGAGATCGCTCGTATCGCCCGGCACAGCCTCCAGGGCGAGGAGCAGCGCCTCGCCCATTTGCACAGCGTGCTGGCCGCCTTCGACCCGAAGCGCTTGCTGGCACGCGGTTGGTCGCTGACGAGGACGGCCGACGGCCGGGTGCTGCGGTCGGTCACCGAGGTCGCTCCGGCGGACGAGATCGTCACGGTGTTTGCCGACGGCAACGTGACCTCGAGTGTGGAGCAAGTGTCGAGAACCGAGGAGACGACGTGACGAACAGCGATGACCCGAGGACCGAGGGGCTTCCGGCCGTAGCGGACCTCGGTTACTCCGAAGCCGCCGGCGAGCTCGACCGCATCATCGCCGAGCTCGATCGCGGCGTCGTCGATGTCGACGTGCTCGAGGTGCGTCTCGGCCGTGCGGTCGAGATCGTCGAAGAGCTCGACCGCCGCGTCCGCGGCGCCCGCGACCGCGTGAGCGCCATCCTCCCTCGCCTGGAGTCGGCCGGCCGTGGCGAGAGCGAAGGGCTCGGCACCGCTACGGTGTGACGACATGGCAGACAGGATCGAGCACATCGGCGTGGTCGGATCCGGCCTGATGGGCTCGGGCATCACCGAAGTGTGTGCCCGGGCCGGGCTGGACGTGACCGTCGTGGAGGCAGACGCCGGCGCAGCTGAGCGCGGGCAGGAACGCTTGCACAAGTCGCTGCAGACGGGCGCACGTCGCGGCAAGCTCACCGAGGAGGAGGTCGAGGCCGCAATCGCTCGCGTGCGGTATGCCACCGACCTCGCCGAGCTGGCCGATCGCGAGCTCGTGATCGAAGCCATCACCGAGGACGCCGCCGCCAAGGTCGCCGTGTTCAAGACCCTCGACCAGGTCGTTGCGTCCGAGCACGCCATCCTGGCGTCGAACACGTCATCGATCCCGATCATGAAGCTCGCCACCGTCACCCGCCGGCCGGAGCAGGTCGTCGGCCTGCACTTCTTCAATCCGGTGCCCGTACTGCGCCTCGTGGAGCTCGTGACGTCGCTCATGACGAGCGATGTGGTCCTCGAGGAGGCGACCACCTTCGTCACCGGGCCCCTCGCCAAGCGGGTGATCCGCTCGCAGGACCGGGCCGGTTTCGTGGTGAATTCACTCTTGATCCCGTACCTGTTGTCGGCCGTGCGCATGCTCGAGTCCGGCTTTGCCACCCGCGACGACATCGACGCCGGCATGGTGGAGGGCTGCGCCCACCCGATGGGCCCATTGGCGCTCAGCGACCTCATCGGCCTCGACACGATGCAGGCCGTGGCGGACTCGCTCTACGACGAGTTCAAGGAACCCCTCTACGCCCCGCCTCCGCTGCTGCTGCGCATGGTGGAAGCCGGGTTGATGGGTCGCAAGAGCGGGCGGGGTTTCTACGAGTACGGGCGCTCACCGGCTTGAGCGGCGGACCCATCACCGAGCGCGAGACCGACGAGCGCCCCTGGGGGACCTACGTCGTGCTGGACGAAGCTGCCGATCACAAGATCAAGCGCATCGTCGTGCACCCGCGAAAGCGCCTGAGCCTGCAGGTGCACCGGCACCGCTCCGAGCATTGGTTCGTCGTCGCAGGCTCCGGCGAGGTGACCGTCGGCGACGTCGTGAGCAAGGTCGGCCCCGGGGACTCGATCGACATCCCGGTCGAGGTGGCTCACCGGGCGGAGAACACCGGCGATATCGACCTCATGTTCATCGAGGTGCAGCACGGAGAGTCCTTCGGCGAGGACGACATCGTGCGCCTGCAGGACGACTACGGGCGGACCTAGGCCGAGAAGACGACCGGGAGCTCGGCAAGGCCGCGGAGCGTGATGCGGTTCTTGAACGTGGGGGAGTCCGTGGCGAGCTCGATCTTCGGGTAGCGGGCGAGCAGGCGGTCGAAGACCACCTGGCCTTCGGCTCGGGCCAGCGAGGCGCCGAGGCAGAAGTGGATGCCGCTGGCGAAGCTCATCGGCGGGCCTTCGTCGCGATGCAGGTCGAGCCGTTCGGGGTCGCTGAAGTGCTCCGGGTCGTGGTTGGCGGCGCCGAGCACGGTGATGATCTCGCTGCCGGCCGGCACCGGGATGCCGGCGAGCTCGATGTCCTCGAAGACGTGGCGGCCGTCGAACTGCACGGGACTGTCGAAACGCAGCAGCTCCTCGACGGCCGAGCGCATGACCGCACCGTTGGCCGCCTCGCCTTCGGCCGCCAGGTCGGCCCGCAGCTGGGCGAGCTCGTCGGGGTGGCGCAGGAGAGCGAGCAGACCGTTCCCGATGAGGTTGGTCGTCGTCTCGAAACCCGCCCCGAACAAGAGGATCGCCGTCGAGATGAGCTCCATCTCGGTGAGCTTGTCCGTGCCTTCCTCGACGGCGATGAGGCCGCTCAGGAGGTCGTCGAGGGGTTCGATCCGCCGGCGGGCGACGAGGTCGGCGAAGTACTCCTCGAGCTCGGCCTGGGCGTCGAACGCCGGCCCGATCTCGTCGTCGGCGATGACGGGCTCGAGCAGCACCGTGGCGCGGCCCATGACCTCGCGAAAGCGTGGCCAGTCCTTCGACGGGACGCCGAGCATCTTCGAGATGACGGCGACCGGCAGGCGGTAGGCGAGCGCTTCCATGACGTCGACGACTTCGCCGGTGGGGATGCGGTCGAGCAGGTCGTCCACGAGGGCGACGATGTCGGGGCGGAGGCGCTCGACGGTGCGGGGCGTGAACGCCTTCGACACGAGCGACCGCAGGCGCGTGTGGTCCGGCGGGTTGAGGAACAGCAGCGACCGGCGCTCGGTCGTGAGCTCGAGGATTCTCGGGAAGATCTCGAGATGTCCGAAACGCTCCCGGACGCGCTCCTCGCTCTCGACTTCCTCCTTGCCGAGGCGGGGGTCACGCAGCACGAGCTGGCACTCCTCGTAGCGGGTACACACCACCATGCCGATTCCGGACCGGTACACCGGAGCGGCCTCCCGGAGCACCCGGTAGCGCCCGTAGGGGTCCTGGCGGCCTTCGGGCGTCCCGATCGTCTCGAGGAAGAGCGCATCGAGCTCGGGTACCTCGGCGGGCCAGTCGGTGGCGCCGGCCGCGGCGTTGCTTCGGTTGTGCCCGTTGCTGCTGCCGGCGGTGAGGTCGATCTGCGGGTCAGTCATGTGCCTGCGAACTGTAGTTGTGCCAGGTGGTCCCAACTGTCGAGAGATATCTCTTGACAACTATCTATCGAGAGATATACTACGAGAGATGACCTTGAGGAGGACTCACGTGAAGCGTTCGGACAAGCAAGCACAAGATGCAGCTCGCCGGCCTAAGGGCCAGCACTGGTGGGTGCTCGAGGGCAAGTTTCGCCGGCCGTGGCCGTCCGAGACACGGGCCCCGCTGATCTCGACGTCGCTGCCGCGGCGGTGATCGACACGGAGGCGCCCGGCGCCGGCGCCCCCGCCGCAGCGCCGCCGGCGGGCGCAGCAGGCCCGGGGTCAGGGCCACGCAAGCTCACCGACCCGCGGGAGTTGCGTGCCATGACCCATCCGGTGCGCCTGGCGCTCCTCGAGGCCCTCAACCTCAACGAGGCGCTCACCGCCACCGAGGCGGGCGAGCTGATCGGCGAGTCGCCGACGACGTGCTCGTTCCACCTCCGCCAGCTGGCCAAGTACGGTTTCGTCGAGGAGGCGGGCGATGCGCCCGGCCGCCGGCGCCCGTGGCGCCTCGCCAGCCAAGGCGTGCAATTCTCCGCCGGCGCCGACGACCCGGAGATGGGCGCTGCTTCCACCGCGCTGGAGGGTTTGCTCGTGCAACGCTGGTTCGAGCGCTTCTCGCAGTGGCAGCGGACCCGCACCCACTTCCCGGTCGAATGGCAGGACGCTGCCATGGTCGGCGAGGCCCTCGTCCACCTCACGCCGGCGGAGCTGCGCGAGGTTGCGGGCGAGATGCTCGCCATCGTCGAACGCTTCCAGGCACGCAACACCGATCCGTCGCTGCGGCCGGCCCACTCGCGCCCCGTCGAGATCCTGAGCTTTGGGTACCCGTTCCCGGGAGCTGACCGGTGAGACGCCTGCTCGCCATCCCGAATGCCCGCTGGTACCTCGGCGGCCAGAGTTTCTCGCTCTTCGGCGACGTCGCCCTCTGGCTCGCCATGGGCATCTGGGTGAAGGAGCTGACCGGGAGCTCTGGCCAGGCCGGCCTCACGTTCTTCTTCTTCGGCCTCGCGACCTTGCTGTCGCCGCTCGCAGGGCTCGTGGTCGACCGCCTGCGCCGCCGCCCGGTGCTCATCTGGGCGAACATCGCCGGCGCCGTCATCATCCTCGGCCTCCTCTTCGTGCACGGCCGCGGCCAGGTGTGGCTCATCTGGATGATCGCCTTCCTCTACGGGACCGTGTATTCCTTCCTCAGCTCGGCCCAGTCCGGCCTGCTCGTGACGATGCTGGACGACGATCTCCTCGGCGACGCCAACGGCTACCTGCAGACCGTCCGCGAGGGCCTTCGGCTCTTCGGGCCGCTCACCGGCGCGGCTCTCTTTGCTGCATTCGGCGGCGGCACCGTCGCCATCATGGACTCGGCCACCTTCGTCATCGCGGCAGGGGCGCTCTGCATGGTGCACGTCGACGAACCCAAACCCACGCCGACCGAGCAGCACCGCTGGGCGGAGGTGACCGCCGGCGTCCGCCACATCTGGAGGCACGTCGTGCTGCGCCAGGTCGTCCTCACGACGGCGCTCGCCTGCCTCGTGATCGGGTTCTTCGAGTCGATCAGCTTTGCCATCGTCGGCCAGGGCCTGCACCGGACCCCGCCGTTCCTGGGCGTGCTCATCGCCGTGCAAGGCATCGGCGCCCTCGCCGGCGGCATCATGTCGGCCCGCTCCGTGCGGCGCCTCGGGGAGGGGCCGATCGTCGGCATCGGGCTGCTCATGCTGGCGGCGGGCGCCGTCCTCATGATGTTCGCCGACCTTCCGGCGGTCTTCGCCGGCGCCATCGTGCTCGGAGCGAGCTTGCCCCTCATCATCGTGGCCTTCATGACGCTCCTGCAGCGGCGCACTCCGAACGAGCTGCAGGGCCGGGTGTCGTCGGCGGCCGACACGCTCACGTCCGTCCCGCAGACGGCCTCCATCGCCGTCGGGGCAGTGCTCGTCAGCCAGGTGAACTACCGCTACCTGCTCGCCTCCATCGCCGTCGTCGTCAGTCTGGCCGCCGTGTACTTGTTGACCAGGCAAGAGCAGTGGGTCCGCCGGCCGGAGGGCAATGGTGCCGAATCGGCGGCCGAGCTCGACGAGGGCTCGTTCGCCTTGGCCGCCGAAGCCGAGCGCTTCCTGCCCGACCGGCCTGCGGCTACGGCTACGTTCGAGGCGCCGAGCGGCGCCGCCACGGCATCGGAGTCGACAGAAACGAGGTAAGCCCATGCCCGCACCCTCCATCGCCGTCGTCGGGGCGGGACTGGCCGGGTTGAGGGCGTGTGAGGGGTTGCGTGGGCGGGGTTTCGAGGGGCGTATCACGCTCATCGGTGACGAGGCGCACCCGCCCTATGACCGGCCGCCCCTCTCCAAGCAGTTCCTGGCGGGCGACTGGGACGTCGGCCGTGTCGTGCTGTCGCCGCCTGACCGATTGGCGTCGCTCGACCTCGACCTGCGCCTCGGCGAGTCGCACCGGGCCGTTCAGTTGGATGTGGGGGCTCGGCGGTTGTCGCTGGCATCCGGTGAGTCGGTGACCTTCGACGGGCTCGTCCTCGCGACCGGCTCGGCGGCGCGCCGACTGCCGGGGGTGAGCGGGCTGCCCGGCACCTACGTGCTGAGAACGCTTGACGACGCCGTCGCGCTGCGCAACGTGCTCACGCAGCCGGGCGCCCGACTCGTGCTCGCCGGCGCCGGCTTCATCGGCCTCGAGGTGGCCGCCACGGCTCGCCGCCTCGGGGCGGAGGTCACCGTGGTGGAGCCGCTCGAGGTGCCGCTCGGGCGGGTGCTCGGGCCGGTGACCGGCGGCGCCTGCGAGATCATGCACCGGGAGGAGGGCGTGCGCTTCTACCTCCGGACCGTGATCGAGTCGGTTGACGCCGGCGCGCCCGATGCGCCCGATGCGCCCGATGCGCCCGATGCGCAGCCCTTGCGGTGCCGCCTGTCCAGCGGCGACACGCTCGAGTGCGACGCCATCCTCGTCGGCATCGGGGCGGCGCCCTCGCTCGGGTGGCTGGACGGGTCGGGCCTGGCCGCCGGCCCGGACGGCATCGTCTGCGACGCCAGCCTCCTTGCCGGTCCGGGCATCGTCGTGGCCGGCGACGTCGCCCGCTGGCCGCTGCCGCTGCACGCCGAGGCGTCGGGGCCGGCGCCGGCGCCGGCACAGGCGCTCGAGACCATTCGGGTCGAGCACCGCACCAACGCCGCCGAGCAGGGCGGCTATGCGGCCCAGACCCTGCTCGCACACCTCGGGCTGGCGCCGGCGGTGACGCCCACCGAAGAGCCCTCCTACGCCGTGCCCTACGTATGGTCGGACCAGTACAACGTCAAGATTCAGGTGCTCGGCCTACCCCGCCCGGACGACGAGGTGGTCGTGGTCGAAGGTGACCCGGCCGACCGTCGGTTCGTCGCCCTGCACGGGCGGGGCGGGCGGTTGGTCGGGGTGGTGGGTTTCGCGCGGCCGAGACACGTGATGAGCCTGCGGCCGTTGCTCGATCGGGCGGCGAGCCTGGAGGAGGCAGCGTCGCTGTTCGGGTGATGTCCTAGGGCCCGGCGAGGCTGCCGCGGCGAGTGCTCGCCGGCGGCCGGGGCCAGCGCCGCCACCAGCGGGCACCGAGCGCCGGCGCCATCGCTTTCACGACAGCCTCGGCGGCGGCGCGCTCCTCGGGCGACGGCTCCCGCCCGGCGTAGGCGGCCATCGACAGCAATTCGACGACGCCCTGCAGTCCGGCGACGCCAGGCCCAGGTGCGTGGGCGCGCAGTCGCGCGGCGTACTCGGCGAGCGTCTCGGCGGTCCGGCGAGGCACGTCGGCCCGAGCGCCCGCTCGTTCGAGGCGGAGGGCGAGGCGCCCGGCCCAGGTCTTTGGGAGCGCCCGGCGCCGGCGGACCTCGAAACGGCGCGCCAGCACCGCCGCCACCGCCCCGGCAGCGATACCGATCGGCACCCAGGGCAGGCCGGCGAAGATGTGACCGAGGTCGGAGAGCAGGACAGCGCCCGGGTTCGCCGGCGCCAGCGGCACGTAGGTGGTCGGGTCGAAACTCTGCCACCCGTAGCCGCCCGGGAACCACACCTGCACCCAGGCGTGGGCGTCCTTGGCCTGGATGTCGTACAGGTTGCTGAGTGGGTCGAACGTCCCCGGCACATAGCCGGTGGCCTCGCGGGCGGGCACTCCGATCGACCGCAGCATGACCGCCAGCGCCGTGGAGATCTGCTCGCAGTACCCGACTCGGTTGCCGAAGAGGAATTCGTTGACGGCATCTTGACCGGGGCGCAAGGGCGGGATGTCGGTGGAGTACTGGGTGTGGCCGCCGATCCAGGTCTCGAGCGCCTGCACCTCGCCGACGACGGTGGTGGGGTGGGCCTTGGCGATGATGGATCGAGCCAGGGCGGCGACTCGCCCATACGGGTTCGGCGAAGGCAGCTGCAGGTACCGGCTGAAGGCGGCACGGACGGCGGGCGTGATCGCTGCAGTGGCAACGCCGGCGAGCTGTGCCGGCGTCGCTTCGTCGTCCTGCGAGATGACGGTGTACACCGTGCCTGGCGTCATGGCGATCGTCGAGCGGATGGAGTCGTCGCATGCGAAGACGAGGGCGTGGTCAGGGAAGTAGATGAGCGCCGGTGCCGACGTGGCGAACAGGAGGTTCGGGAGCGACTGCTCGACGTAGAACGTCTGGATGTTCTGGCGCCCCGGCGGCGGTACGGTGCTCGTTCCGTAGTGAGGCGATCCGCCTGTGGCGGGCTCGGCCGGCATCTGGAACGGCGATCCCGTGTCCTCGGTCAGCTTGGTGCAGGCCGTCGGGTTCGTCCAGCTCTGCCCGTTCCAGCTCGAATAGGTCATCCCGAGGAAATAACCGGGGATCCCGGCACGCACCCGCATGACGATCTCGTTCCCGAGTGTTCCCCGAAGGGCCGTGTCCAGCGGTCCCGCCATCCCGACGTATCCGCCGACGCCTCCCGGCTTTCCCGCCTGCGCCGGCTCGCTGGCGTTGGCGCCGCCCTCGGTCAGGCCGCCTCCAGTGGGGAGCGCCAGGTACGACGTCAACGAGCTCGGCAGCGTGATTTCCTGGGAGGCCTTCGGCGGCGGGAGGACGGCATCGAGCAGGACCGCCATCACGAGGACGAGGATCGTGGCACCGACGAGGCCCGCCGCGGGCAGGCGGCCTCGGCCACCGGACATCGACCGCCATGAGCAGGCGAGAGCAACGATGGAGCTGAGCAGCCAGAGTGAGACAAAGAAGAGAAACCCAGCCGACACCGCCTGCGCCCCCGCCACCGTGACGAGGGCGCCTGCGGCGGCTACGGAGAACAGCAGGTCGCGGCGCGCCGGCACGTCGAAGGAGTGAACGACCTGCACCCAGGTGAACAGCCCGGCGAGCGGGAGCTCGATCGAGCTGAGCTCACCGGTGCGGGCGGCCCCGAACACCGACATGACGAATTGCACGAAGACGCCGATGACGGCGATCGCCAGCAGGATCTTCACCCACTGCCAGGGTCTTTTGCGCGTGATGGCGGAGAACGTCATCCCGATGGCGATGGCGATGGCGGCAATGAGAGCCGATACCTGCGAGAGCTCGCCGACCGACGAGCAGGCGAAGATGCCAACGAGGACGGCGATCAGCGTGGCGGCGCGGAACAGCGTGGAGTCCTCGGGCGCATGGGGCGCGTTCGCCCGGCGAACGGCCTCGATCAGGCCGGTACGACCGGCGCGTCGATCGACGGCGTGGCTCGTGCGTGCGGTGTGAGGGTGTCGCCCGCGGTCGGTCGTCATCGGCGTGGGCGTGCTCGGTCGTGTGCTCCCGGTGCGGTCGTCGGAAGGTCGTCGTAGGGGTTGCGCCCGGTGCGGGCCAAGCGGCGCCCAGCCGAGCGCCGGTCCGACACGATCGCCGAGATTCGCTGTCCCTCTTCGACGGTCTCGAGCATCACCCGCTTGCCGTTGGCGAGGAGGTCGGAGACGGCCGCCAGGATCTCCGAAGCCTGCTGCTCGGCTCGGAGCGGCTCGTCCGACAGGTCGGCGACGATCCGCACCGGCGTGTCGGGCATCTGCTCGGTCTCGCGGATCATGAGGGTGCCCGTGTGAGCGGTAGCTCGCCAATGAACCCGACGGCGGCTGTCGCCGTGTTGGTAGGCGCGCACGCCACGGATTTCGCCGGTTTGAGCAAGTATCGGTCGCCCGTGGCCCTCGTCGTCGCCGCTTGTCTCGGTGCCGAAGACCAGGCCACGGCTGGGCGTCGGGGCGATCTCGATCGTCTGGGGGAGCGTGACGATCCGGTCCACCGACCACCAGAGCAGGCCGAGGGGCGCTGCCGTGGCAACTCGGACGCGGAGTGACGAGAGGACGCCCCTCGTCGGTGGTGTCAAGGTCACGCGGACCGCTTCTGCGGCGGGGAGCACGATGGAGGGGCTCTCGGGCCTGAGCAGCGTGCATCGAAGCGGGTGGTTGGCGACCAGCTCGATCACGAGCGGCTCACCGGTCGTGCCGTCGCGGGGCACCTCGGTGCAGCTGACCTGGAGTCGAGCGGCCACGAAGGCCGGTCCGATCATGCCGACGAACGCCAGCCCTGCGGTGACGGCTCCGATCGCTTGGACCCATCCGGAACCGCTGGCGTGAGCGACGGCGGCGAAGGCGAGCAACAGGAAGAGTGCGGAGACGACGGTACCGAGGAAGCGCTCTGGGAAGGGATGGGTGCGCCGGCGGGTCTGCTTGGTCCTGCTGGCGGTGCGGGATCCGGGCCGCCGTTGTCGCATGCCTCGTGGCCGGCGGTTGGAGTCGTGCTCCTCGGTGCTTGTCGTCGGCGACTGCCGGCGTTCTTCGGGCGGCGGCGAGGGATGCGCTGCCATCTGGAGACGCAGGGCGGCGTCGGCGGGGGAACGCGCCTCTACCTCTGGTTGTGCCTCTGCTTCGTGGCGGTCAGCTGTCATGTTACGGCTCTCGAGGCATTGCGGTCTCGGCGAGCAGGCGTTCGTGCCGGCGTAGCGCGCATCGGACGGAGCGGGGTCGCACCGATCGGCGTCATGCGCAGCGGACGGAGAAGGGTCGCGTCGAGCGACCGGATGCCCACCGGACCCGGCGTCAGGGTCGAGGGCTGGGAACGGTTTCCAGCAGGTGACGGACCGCAGTGGCTCCGGCTTCGATCACGCCGGCGCCGCTCGATTCGGTCACGAGCCGGTGAGCGAGTACGGGGATGGCAACCGTCTTCACATCGTCGGGGAGCACGTAGGTGCGGCCACGCACGACGGCGTTGGCCCGGGCGGCGGCGAGCAGGGAGATCGTTGCCCGTGGGCTGCCACCGAGTCGCACGCCCGGGGCTTGACGGCTGGCTCGCACGATCGACACGGCATAGTGAGCCACCTCGTCCGACACGGGGAGCTGCGCCACGACCGCTTGGAGCTCGGCGAGCAGCTCGGGCGAGCACACCGGCCGGAGATCCGTCAGGCGAGGTTGGGCCCCGTGACTGAGGGCGAGCGACGCTTCGGTGTCGGCGTCGGGATAGCCAAGGCGAGTCGCCATCAGGAACCGGTCCATCTGACTCTCGACGAGCGGGTACGTCCCCGCCTGGTCGACCGGGTTCTGAGTCGCGAGCACGAGATGCGGGTCGGGGAGTGCCCATGACTCGCCATCCACGCTGACTTGGCGCTCCTCCATGGCCTCGAGCAGGGCTGCCTGGCTGCGGGGCGGCGTGCGGTTGAGCTCGTCGAACAGCACGACATGGGCGAAGATTGGCCCCGGGCGAAACTCCCAGGTCTCGGTCGCTTGGTTGTACACGCTGACGCCCGTGATGTCCGAGGGCAGCAGATCAGGGTGGCCTTGGATGCGGGCGAGGTGCGCTCCGATGGAGACGGCGACGGCCTTGGCGAGCATGGTCTTGCCGACGCCCGGGACGTCGTCGATCAGGAGGTGCCCGGCGGCGAGAACCGAAGTCGTCGCGATGGCACAGGCATACGGCGTGCCTCGCACGACCGACGAAACATTGGCGAAGATCTCGGCCGCGACCCGCACCGCGTCCTCGGCTGTGGCGCCCGAGGCTGCGCTGTCTCGGCTTCGTCCGGCGGCGCCACTCGTGCGCTGACCGGTCCGAGCAGAGGTGTCGCTGCCGGCACCGATATCGCTTCCCGCCCGTGTGTGGGCGTGGGCCGGGGGCCCGGTGTGGACGCGTGCGTGTGCATGCGCGGGCGTGGGCGCGGCGGCGGGTGCGTAGTCCGCCTCGGATACGTAGTCCAACTCCGAGGCGCGGTCCGCCTCCTGCGCGCCGGCGCCCGGTGCGCCCGAGGCGGCGCCCGACGCGCCCGGCGTCGCCCAACGAGAGGCGCTCGTGCGAGCGTCGCCAGCTATCGACACGGCGTCATCGGCCGGCACGATGCAGTTTTTCTTGGTCGCTCACCCGCCCACCTTCTCCCTACGAGGTGCTCCGCAAGCGTATCGGGCGATCCGAGCCACCGATGACCGCCTTCGAGCGTCCCTCCTTGTGACGGCATTTCGGGGCACAACCTTGAGGTTTGTCTGGCTCACGAGTGAACTTTCTGCCGGCACGAAGCGGTCGCTGGACGGCGCCGACCGCCACGCTAGGTGCCGCCGGCGGCGCCTGCCACCCCCGGCTGGAGGCCCACTGCCACCCCCGACGGGAGGCCTTCGCGCCTCACTCGAGCTGCAGGCGCCCCTGCTCGTGGTCGGGATCGGGTTCGGCCCCGCCGGCGGTGGGCGCCGGTGGCCCCGACGGTGCCGGTCGTCGTCGTCCCGCCCTCGGTGCTCGGGCCTGCGTGCCCGGCGCAGAGGTGTCAGCCGGCGGCCGGCGTGGTGCCACCCAGCGCCAGTGGCCCGGCCCGCCCTCGATGCGGTAGCCC